>JAIPBU010000003.1 GCA_021738535.1 Bacteroidales bacterium
CACCTACATTCAAAGAGGCTCCCGTTGGAGAGAAGCGACACTAACAATATAAAACAATACGTCAATGAACAAATATATTTAAAATCTATCTTTGTGCCATATGGCACAAAGATAGGGGGTGAATAGAAATAGCCCCGGTACCACCCGGGGATCAGGCCAGTGGGCGGGTGTACCACCCGGGGATCAGGCCAGTGGGCGGGGGTTACATCTTTATTAGTTTGTAATGGTATTTCTTGCCGGGGGTAATAACAACAAGTATATAGGTTCCCTTTGCAAGTTTGCCTGGATAAAGGAATATTTGTTCGCCCGAAGAGATATAAGGTATTTCCTTCCTGAAAATATTTGTGCCTGATGAGTTGTACAGGAGAAAAGTATTCTGATCAGAATTAATACTGCTTAATAACCTGATATTATTCCTTACCGGGTTAGGGGCAAGGGTAAAGGCTTTTCCCTGGGGGTCTGTATCACCAATGCCCGTGCTTACCAGTGATAAATAAGTTGTATCATTAATGTAATAATAATCTGAAGGTGTAAAATAAACTGTAATATCGTATGTTCCTTCGCTACTCATATCAATAGTCTGGCCAAAGGAGACCTCTGTTGTATCACCAGGATTAAAATCAAGTATAAAGCTTTCTTCCACCGGTTCACTATCGTTTATCTTATATGCCATTGAAATCTCAGGTATTGTATCCCTACCCAGGTTTGTCATTTTTACTGTAAGGGTTTCATCACTGTAATTTTTCCCTGATTCGGGTGAGCTTATTTGCAGGAAGGAAACTGCGCTTCGTATAAAGGTGGTGTTTACAGGGAATTTGACATAATCCAGGAATGCACAGTCAGATCCCGCATAAACAGATCCGTCTTTCTTGTATATCCACTGTAGGAGATGAGCGCCTTTTTCCAGCACAACTTCAGTGTAATTCCAGTCCACTTCTCCTGATTTATGAATCAGGTTAATACTGTCTTTTTGAAAGTTAAAGAAATCCCATGAGTTTTCAGAAGAGACCCTGTACCAGAAGCTCAGGGTGTCTTCTTCCGGAATGCTGATTAACATAGTAAGAACAGATTCCTGGTTATCACTTATTTCACCTGACCTGGCTGAGTACACATTGCTGGAGGCATCCATGTCTGTGATCGTCCATGGCTTATCAGAATTATTAATCCACGGGAAGGTGGTGAACTTTTGTAATTCAAAATCTTCAGCAGTTTTACCTACCAGGATGCCAAGTGTTTTAGCAGTTTCATAAGGTGTACAAACAAGTTCAGCATCAAAATTCAGATCAGAAGGATCAGGCGTCTCCGGGCTAATGTCTGCATATACTTCTATTTCGGCAGTTATTCCCGGATACAGGGTGCCGGTAGTCAGGGATGTCTGATCGAAATCGATCATAGGTGAAATATTGCCAAGCAATAATGTTCCCTTACATGAAGCACTGCCTGTATTTGTTATCCTGAAAGTAAGACTTACTCTTTCTCCGGGTTCGATAAGGCCATTACCGTTACCTGTAATCTCATCACTGGGAGTGCAGTTAATAATAAGGGGTTCAGGTGCATGAAGACTGAAATCAGCAACCTGGTTTATTTCATTTCCATTGTAATACAGATCAATATTGATTGTTGCTAATTCCATATCAGGTATACTATCATTTACGAGTACCGAAAAACCATTGAAAGTACTTTCGGTATTACCTGAAACAGTACCTATAAATACAGAATCATTTTGTATGTCAAGGTATTCGGAGTTAGAGGCTATTTTAGCATATACATTGCTGGCATCTTCGTTCCCTGCATTCTGAAAATCAAGTACCAGGCCTATGTTTTCTCCGTAATCGGCCCTATCGTTGTTATTACCGTTTGCATCAGTAATATTAACACTGTTCAGGCTCATCCAGGCCGTATCTGATTCGACAAAATATATGGTTTTTTTAAATGGAATGCCATTTTGCTTTGTAATAATAAGCAGTGCAGAATCTTTTTCTATATCCGGCAGATCAAGTTCAATAGCACCGGAGGGACTTGTGTGGCCGGCATCCCACAGCGTGTCAAAGTCAGAAAGTCCGGCATAGGCAAAAGGGGCACTGCCGGTATTGATGGTCTTTAATGAAGGAGGTATTGAATCTTTTATGCTTGCATTGAGTTGTTCCGGGGCACCAATGTAGGGAGACAATGAAGGATCACCCAGCAGGGTGTAGGTTTCCCAGTAATACCTGGCCCTGGAACTTCCGGAAGCAGAAACAGCCATATTCCCTGCAAATAATACCTGCCCCATATTTGTATACCAATCGGACGGACTTTCACCGTTAAGATGAAAGAGCCTGTCAAAAAAACCAAGCTCGGTTTCTTCATAAACCGGATCGCTCACTACGGTGCCTGCACCCACGGCCCAGTAAAAATCTTCAGTCCAGTATGAATCATTTGAACATCCTATAAAAGCCAGGGCGCCACTTTTGTCTGCCCTTACAAGGCTAGAACCCAGGCAATTATCGTTACTGTAGTTAGCTGTAAGGCATGCGTTACTGATAATTACAGGGTAGCGAGAGTTGTTTTCCATTTCATCGGGGAAAGAATAGTTAATACCGGTGTTGAGCCATTCAGTTGAAGAACCATGCCCGGTATAATTGATAAAGCCAACTCCTTCCTTCATTAGTACTTTTAATGAATCATAACGTACATTCCTTATTGAGTCATTATTTTCGTGATTAAATATGTAAGGATCTGTGTCATATGGATTATTATTATAATACCAGGATGCATAGTTAACCTGGCCGTCCATATAGTCTATGTGCCCGTCATCCAGTCCCGCTGCAGAAACCGCTTTCTCAAAATGTTTTATGCTGTCACCGAAGAGGAATTTCTCGTATTCCAGTATCTTATTTATGATAGATTTCATCTGGGTGGTGTCTTTTGCGGGCAACCGGCCTGTAAGCATTTCAGGAATAAAGTCATCGTTACCGTCAAACTCAGCATAATACATATCGCTTAAATACCCGGTTCCTTCAGATGCAGGAATGTAATTCAGGTCTCCTGCGAGTAATAAATATGTTGGAGCGGGTGACTCTGCACTTGGATTATTATAAATATAGGTAAGGCTGTCTTTGATATCCTGATAGTCCCTTTCAAGCCCGTTTTCACCAATATATAATTCAGTTACCTTGTATCCCTTCCTTGTCTTCCATGCAGAAAGGTCTTTGATAAAGCTCTTCATTGAAGTATCGGACACGATCACCATGCCTGCAGGCTTAAGTGAAAAGCCCGGGATTACATCATCACTGTCATAGTTCAGCAGGCTTTTGGAAAAAAGGTCCTCAAATATATATGAATCAGCCTTATTGGTGCTGGCTGATTTAAACCGGGCAGGGTTGTAAGAAATATCAATTTTCATCGAAACAATAACATCGATATAATTTTCAGAAGGATAATAGATTACAGGACTGATCTCAAGTCTTCCTATTTTTTTACCTCTCATTATACCAACACCGGATATTTTTACAGTATCTCTGTAATAGGCTTGTTTTGATGAATAAACATCCTTATCAAGGACAAGGGGCTGATCCTGCTGCAAAGTGCTTTTTGTCTGACCCGGCTGGGCAGGAAATATCCTGGCAAATTTTCCATTATCCCCAAGGTAAATACGTCTGGTTGATACTTTGCTTATCCTTATTGATGCTCCTTCTGCACGATCAAAGTCGATGAGTCTGGTCAGAACCGGTAATTGAGGTTTTCCCGTTTCAGAACTGTGAATATGCCCGGGAATACTCAGGCTTACAAACCTGTTTTCATGATCTTTTATCTTTTTGATGCCCGGTATGGTGGATAGGTAATTTACAGTCAATAAATCGTCATTATCCTGCCTTATATCTAAAGGTGATGGATAATTTTCTACCCCGGACTGCTGTTGCTGTGAATATGCCTGGCAATTAAATATAAGTCCTGCAGCGGTAGCAACATATATTATGATAAACCTGCGTAAGTCCAAAAATGCAAATATTTTTTTAACCTGAATTCCGAAGACAATATACCAAATTAGTTTTATATTTAAAACAAAAGGTGATTATGATAATTATTTGAGATTTGTATCTTTATACTTCATATGTTTAAGATATTTTTTAGGACATGTTGAAAATAAACATCGCGAGGATTCTATCGGTTCTGCTATTCCTGGCAGTTTGTGTAACTGTTAGTGCCCAGGATTTTACTACTGGAAAACGAATTGTACGTAATTACAGCACAATGAATACTCCCGGCAGTGAACAAAACTGGTCCATTGTAAGGGATAAGAGGGGAATTATGTATTTTGGCAGCCAGGACAAAGGTGTTATAACTTATGACGGTCATTCGTGGAGAAAAATAGATATTCGGAATAATACACCCGTACAGTCACTCGCTACTGATTACAGGGGATATGTATACGTAGGTGCTGCATCAGATTTTGGTTATATATCACCCCGCCATGATGGCAACATGGTTTATAAATCATTATTGCCTAAACTTGATTCCGCTGAAAGGAACCAGATGGGTGTTGTTTTTAAGATACTGGTAGACAATAACAGGGTTATTTACTCCACCCCTAAACGTTTTTATTTATATTATCCTGAACAGGACAGTCTTAAGATTCTTGATCATTCCGAGCTTCAGAGGAATGTTAATTTAATCTGGAATGTAAATGGTAAAATTATTGTTGCTGACAATGCTGTGGGGCTTTTGGAACTCCGTGATGATGAGCTTGTTGCAATAGAAGGAGGTGAAAAGTTTGCCTATACTTATGTCCGTAGCCTTATCCCGGGGAAAGAGGAAGGAGATCTGATCATAGGGACATATAACAAAGGAATGCTTGTATACAACTATAACACCGGAGAAGTCAGCACTAACTTTGTCGATCCTGAGATTAATGATGAACTGAAAGAATACAAACTATACAAAGGTGTACGCATATCTGAAAAAACATTTGCTGTCAGTACAACTGCTTACGGTGTATACATTTTTGATATGGATGGCAACCTGATTGAGCAGATAAACACCAGTACATCAGATCTTAAAGATAATGCTGTTACCTCTGTTTACTATGATGAAAATAATGGGTTTCCTGTACTCTGGATATCAAACTGGGGCTACCTGAGCAAGGTTTACCTGGGACTTCCATACAAGGTTCTCAATATTGAGGAATGGTTCAATAATGCATTAAATGAGCTTACTGTCTACAAAGGCGATCTCTATCTTTCCAATGATGCCGGGGTAATAAAAAGCTATGAAACAGAAGAGGGCCTGGGATTTGAAAAGTTAAAAGGTTTTACTGATCAGACATTCCCACTGCTGAATTTCAGTTATGGTACTGCGGATTTCCTTCTGATTGGTACTATAAGCGGAACATATAGTTACAATGGTTCTTATGTGTCGATGATTGAACAGGACGGACAACCCAGGAATGTAAGGTCTCTTTGCCAGTTAAAATCTGAACCGGGTATTGTTGTTGTAGGATTAAATAAAGGAGGTTTAAGGTTTATCGAATACAAAAATGGCAGATTCAGATTTCTGGATAAAGATATTTCATATGTTGATGAAGAAAAGCAGGTGTCTGTAAATGCCCAGGTAAGTGATATTATTGAGGATAAAAAGGGAAGACTGTGGTTTAAAACTGATGATCCGGAGAATCTTTATCGCGTAGATTTTAACAGGGAAGATACAGTAGTTACTGAAATAGGTACTGAACACGGTCTTGATGATTCGCCTGTTATGTTAAAGGAGATTGATGATGATTTACTGATTTCGACAACTAATGAGGTGAAAAAGTATGACTATGAAAGTGACAGGTTTGTTACTGATAGCAGTTATTTTGATGAATCATTACCCACAGGTATTAAAGTACTGAATATTTATAAAGATCCTGAAGGAGGAACCTGGGTTAATGCCCTGGAGCCCAGGAATCTACTTTATTTTATCCAGGGGATTGACAGCGGGAAAGACGTGGTTTACAAACCTTTCTATTTAATGCCGAATACCATCACCTATGACATGGGGTATTTCAGGGGCCATGTGTGGTTAATGAAATCCAAAGAATTGTATATACTTAATAAAGAGGATCTTTATCATGATTATACATCCTTTAATACACTGGTTCGAAGGGTGATCATCAGTGGCGATTCAACAATATTTAACGGGGCGTTCTACACTGAGAAAGATGATAGCAGGCTGGTTTCGTCTACTTTTCAGACCCCTGGTAATATTCCTGATATTGATTATAATAACAACGACCTGTCCTTTTTCTTCTCCTCGCCATATTACCTGGAAGAAGATAGTGTAAGGTTCAGTTATAAGCTTGAAGGATTCGACTCTGAATGGTCAAGATGGGATTATGTTAATTACAGGGATTATACAAATATTCCTCATGGCAGGTATAAGTTCAAAGTCAGATCAAAAAATATTATTGGTGAGGAGGGTAACCTTGCCGAATTTGAATTTGAAATACTGAGACCCTGGTATCTGACCTATGTTGCCCTGCTTGCCTACCTTCTGATTGCAGTCCTGTTGGTTTATGTGATCATAAAGCTATATACCCGCAGGTTGATAAATGAAAATATTCGTCTCGAAGGTATTGTTGCAGAGAGAACAAAGGAGGTGGTGCGCCAGAAAGAAGAGCTGGAAGCCAGTATACATTATGCCAGCAGGATACAGAGAGCAATATTACCGACCGAAGGGTCACTGCAAGGAAAGGTAGATGACTACTTTATACTGTTTAAACCCCGTGATATAGTCAGTGGCGATTTTTACTGGGTTTCAGAAAGAGGACCCAGGCTGTTCGTTGTGGCAGCTGATTGTACAGGCCATGGAGTACCCGGAGCATTTATGAGCATACTGGGTATTTCTTTCCTCGATGAGATTATTAATAAATCGGGATACACAGATACAGATGATATCCTTAATGCCCTGAGGACGCATGTTACTGAATCCCTTAAACAGATGGGAGAGGATGAAGAGGAAACAAAGGACGGTATGGATATGGGATTGCTGGTAATAAATAATAATGATGAAAGTATTGAGTTTTCAGGTGCCTACAATCCATGCTGGAAAGTGCGTAAACTGACAGCAGGTGAGAAAGAAAAATACCTTGATGATAAACTTGAACTGAAGAGAGGGGAATTAAGCAACGGTGAATATGTCCTGGAAACACTGGATGCTGACCGGATGCCAATTGGTATATCCAGCAGGATGGGACAGTCATTTACCATGCATAAACAAAAACTTGAAAAAGGTGCTACTTATTACCTGTTCTCCGATGGATACAGCGATCAGTTTGGTGGTGATTACGGCAGGAAGTTTCTTAAAAAGAACCTGAAGAAACTTATACTTGAGATACAGGACGTTCCCGTAAAACAACAAAAGGATCTGCTGGATAAAAGACTGTTAGGCTGGATGGGAGAGGCAGAGCAGGTGGATGATATCCTTGTCATGGGTATACGAATATCATCCTGAAAATGTGAATTTACCAGCCCCCCTTAAGTTGTTAACACCTTAGATTTCCAGGTTTGTAACTTCTTTAGTTGTTGTAAACTCATAATCAGGGTATATGAAAATCGGAGACCTTGCTTCAGTTTCACCTATGGAATATCCCCAGACATCATTGTACTCTTCAGGATCTTCACCCATTTCTTCCATTTGCCTGATATAATGCAGTATAGGTTTAGATTCAATAATGTTCACCTTGCCCATTTTGTCTATGATGGGACTGTGAGTCCTGTTTGAATCATGGTCAAATTCAAGGATTCTTCTTCCACGCCTGGTTATTCCAATTGTCCTGAACGTTAGACTCTTTCCTACCCCGGGCAGGTTAAGCACATTTCTGTCAGTACTGAGGAAGGGCAGGTCATGCTTAAGCATTATTTCTTCAAGTGACTTAGCAGAATCTTCCGCATGGCCTGGTATCTTTTTAATCTCTGATTGGGCTTCAACAGGTACTGTGCCAAACACTTTTTCCTCAATCTGTTCCTGTATAGCCCTTTCATTAGTTGCAAAATTATGGTAATTCTCCATGAAGCCTTTAACAGAAAATGTATAATATGGAATTATACCGACCTTATTGAGGGTCTGGCGTAATTTTGCTGCGAAACCTCTTCTTGATGAAGCTGCGGTATAAACCATCTGGTTAACCACAATCCAGCCGGCGGAATTAATCTTGCGAATGGCATCCCTTACGGCAGGAGTGATCTCCATGGAAGAAACAAAATGCGTCTGTATAACAAATTGTTTGATCCCTATTGCAGAAGCCTTTTTCTTGAAATCCACAAGCACCTTGATAAGGTCATCGTTGACCCGGAAAGGTATGTATACCGGGAGCCGTGTACCCAGCCTCACCCTGATCATTTCTGCATACTTTTCACCTTCAGGCCTGTTATTGTTGCTTTCTTTTTTTCTTAATGCCATTTCATAAACGGCATCAAGTATATTTTTCATGGACTTATCATTACTCATGAAGGCATCGCCTCCTGTAATAAGGATATCCCTTAACTGACTGTCAGATTCAAAATACTTCATAAGCCAGTCAAGTTTTTCCTCCCATGTTTCGTTGGGCTTTAGCTTCTTAAGATTGAAGTTCAGCCTTCCTGCCTGGAAGTCGTACATCCTCTGGCATGATACACATAAGCCGCCGCACGCCCTGCCAACAGTATCAGGTATGAGGATTGCAACTTCAGGATACCTGCGGTGTATGTTATTATCGTTGGGTAATAACCAACCCGCGGCATTCGGTTTTCCCGGCTCAACCTTGTCCTCTTTTTCCCATGCCACAATGCCGCCAAATTCACTTATCAACTCCTTGCTGTATAATACATAATCCCTGATACCAAGGTCAGCATTACGTGCAAACTCGGGAGCGTTGACATTTAGCAGGGATAAATAATAAGGATTAACGAAGAAGGGTATTCCTGCTTCTTTGGCCTCCTCAAGGAGAAACATTGTATCTGTGTCAAGTGAATAGTCAAGCATTTCATTAAGCAGTTCCGGGGTCCTTATGGCAAACTTCAAATGGAACCTGTAATCATTCCACCACTCAAGTGCGAGATTATATTTTTCATCATCTGACATGCCACCTGGGAAGCTGTAGCGCTGACTGCTTATTTCTCCTTCTTCAAGCTTACTTATTATAATTCTGAGTATGCGCTCCTTGTTCTCTTCCCTTATCTTTATGATCTCAGGGTCCAGACCTGTATAGTGCTTTGACATCCAGTCAATAACTTTTTTCCGGTCAGGTATTATCCTGTTCTCGGACCCGCTGAATTGCCTGAATAAGTGTATCATGTCAAGGAAGAATTCAGGTTTACCACCACCTTTGCCCTGGTGATAAGCAAGCCATATCAGCCTGATGGGATCTGATACTGACTTCTTGATCTTCTTATTAAGGTTTTCAAACTCCCTGCCTGCATTGTTTACATAATCAAGCAGCCTTATAGCCCCTATTTCCTGCCAGCTTAATGCCTCAAAAGATTTTCTGCCACGGGCCTTATAATTGAAATAATCCACTGCATTGTCGTGCCCATTGCCAAGCCAGCCATAAACCCATTCATAAACAGCCTTATTGGCTTTTTCAGGTAAAGATGCACCTTTTATTACCTGTTCCAGAACCGGATTCTCCTTCATTAATTGTTCTAATAAGGCTACTGATCTTGGAGCTATGCTGATCTTCTGTATTTTATCTAGTAAATTCATAATATATACGAGTTAATTGGGTTCTTAAAGGCTTGTGTATCAATTAAATAACAAAATTAATATCGCGACACAAAGATAACAAAAAAATACTAAAAATCAAAGGAGTATAAGTCCGGGTTAGATCTGTTTTCAGTAGCTCAGGTAGCTATCAGGCTGTGAGTGATCAAGTTTTTCTTCGGGGTAATATTCGCAACCTTTTTCGGTGAGATTATAATTTAAAATGCCGCATGTTATAAGATCTGAAATAATGTTTTCTGCTTTAAAGTATGGCAGGCGTGCCAGCTTCCTGAATTTTGAAAGTGTAATGGATTCGTTTTCTTTGAGATACCGGAAAAGGATATTTTCAGGTTTCCGTACTTTAATTTTAAGGCCGTCCTGTCTGTTCTGTTTTTTCCAGACTTTAAGTATTACACTGTTTACTGCAAGGTTATGGTCCTTACGTCTTTCATAAGCTATCCACCTGCCTGTTTCATCTTTTGAGTATACCGGTCGTTTTTCAGATTTTGCTATTTCCACATCCAGGACCACCTTGCCATTGCTCATGTGCTGTTTGACACTGTATTTAACCGCCGGTTTGCAGAAAAGACTCGCAGCAGCATCGATCATGTAAAATTCCTCTTCACTTCTCACTCCAGCAACAGAACCATTGTCCCTGACTCCTATCAATAGTCTTCCTCCGTCAGTATTGGCAAATGCCGCAAGTGTTTTTGCTATTTTCCTTGAGTCGGAAATGCAATACTTGAAGTCGAGTACCTGACTTTCTCCCTGCTTTATTAACCTGTCCAGTTCACTCACTTAACTCTCATTTTCTGCTGCGAAATTACCTTAAATTTTGTTAAATGGCGAATGCGATGTGCGGACTGAGCATTAAAAATGAAAATTTTTCTTATATTTTGGACACAAATAAATTAAGACTTATGAAAAGAAAGGTATTGCTATTGTTTTTTTGTGCATTAATAGGCTTACCATCTGTTATATCAGCACAGGAAGAGTTTGAAAAAGACATATTTACTACTGGTGGGGGGAAGCTTGAGATGACATTCATCGGGCATGGCACACTAATGTTTTCCTGCAATGACCTCGTTATTCATGTTGATCCGGTGAGCCGCGAGGCAGATTATTCCACAATGCCTGATGCGGATATTATACTGATAACCCATGAACATGGTGATCACCTTGATCATTCTGCTATCAGGCAGATAAGGAAAGTGAACACGGTTATTATTTGTAACGAATCATCATCTGAAGGGCTTGAAGGATGCATTGTTATGGAGAACGGTGATAGCCGGCGGGTCAGGAATATTTCCGTGAAAGCAGTACCCGCATATAATATTGTCCATAAGCGTTCTTCCGGTAAACCATTTCACCCAAAAGGCAACGGTAATGGCTACCTGCTCACAATCAGGGACAAAGAAGTGTATGTTGCAGGAGACACAGAGAATATACCGGAGATGGCAGATCTTGGTGAAGTTGATATAGCCTTTCTGCCTGTAAACCTGCCTTATACCATGTCTCTTCAAATGGCTGCTGATGCAGCAAAAATGATTAAACCTGAGATCCTGTATCCATATCATTACGGGGCCACCGAAATTAGTGAACTGGCTGGTTTACTCGATGAAACTGATATAGAAGTCCGGATACGAAAGTTGCAATAAACTAAAAATCAGAATATATGAAGAAATTTAACAGAAGAAGTTTCCTGTTAACAGGCGCCGCAGGAGCAGCAACGGTCTTTACTGCCGGGAAAGCTCCTTACAGGATGCTTAACACCAGAAGAAATGACAGGTCGGTTCTTTACCGTACTCTTGGCAAAACAGGAATTAAGATACCTGTTGTAAGTATGGGTGTGATGAGGGCCGATAATCCCAGCCTTGTAAAGGCAGCTTATCAGAATGGTATTGAGCATTTTGATACGGCGAACGGATACCAGGGAGGCCGAAATGAGCTTATGCTTGGTGAAATATTTGCAAATTATCCCAGGGAATCATTTACTGTTGCCACTAAAGTTCATACGGCGGGAGTTGACAGGCGCACGGGCTTACCCGGTACAGAGACGACAGCCAAAGATTTTATGGCTAAATTCGAAGAAAGTATGGAACGTCTGCGACTCGAATATGTTGATATATTGTATCTTCATGCTGTGTCTTCAGTTGAAATGGCTAATCATAAAGAAATAACCGGCGTGATGAAGAAACTGAAGGAGGAAGGAAGAGTCAGGTTTATTGGTATATCAACTCACAGCAATGAGCCTGAAGTAATTGATGCAATGGTGGAGGCAGGATTCTGGGATGTTGTGCTTACACGTTACAATTTCAGTCTTAACTACCTTGATAAACTTGAAGCATCTATCAGCAGGGCTGCAAAGGCAGGAATAGGGGTTGTTGCTATGAAAACAATGGCAGGAGGATATTTAGATAAAGAAAAAAAGAAACCTGTAAATACTAAAGCTGCTCTGAAATGGTCATTGCAAAATGAAAATATACATACAACAATTCCGGGGATGACTTCTTTTGACATGCTTGACGAAGACCTGGATGTGATGTCTGATATCAGTATGAGCGAAGAGGAAAAAAAGGATATACTTATATCAGCAAATGAGCCGGGTTTGTTTTGTACAACATGCGAAAATTGTCTGGATAAATGTTCACGGTCGTTACCTGTGCCTGACCTGATGAGGGCTTATATGTATGCTTACGGCTATTCAGAGCAGGAAAAGGCATATGATCTTTTAGCAGAACTGGAAACAGGGTCAGACCCGTGCGCAGACTGTAACGAATGTACAATTGATAATTGTACCAAAGCTTTTGATATCAGGTCAAAAATTACTGATATTAGCCGACTGGTAAATGTGCCGCGTGAATTTATTTCTTAATTTTTATAGCATAGTATGAAAAACACTAATTATTACCGCAGGACAATACTTGCGTTTACACTCTTGTTGATTTATCCCATTACGCTGGATTCCCAGGATATAGAATTTCCACAACTTAAAAAGTTCGATCTTGAAATGAATTATCCCGTTTATACACCAGATAATTTATGGGATTATATCAATGGTGGAGCCGACAGTTATAATGCCCTGGGTTTTCAGGATTTGCATATAGCCGAATATAACAAGGGTAAGCACAGTATAAAGGCAGAGATTTATCATCATGCCACAGCGGAACAGGCTTTTGGTATTTATGCCCTTGAAAGGGCTCCTTCATATGATTTCTTTGACCTGGGAGTACAGGCTTACCATGAAGAGGGCCTTGTACATTTCCTGAAGGGTGAATATTATGTTAAGGTCACAAGCCATTCAGACAAGAAGAAAATACTCAAGGCCCTGGAAAAGCTTGCTTATAATATTGAAAGCATGCTGGAAGGCAGTGCTGAATTTCCCCCTGAGCTGCAGGTGTTTCCGGCAAAAGGAAAAGTACAGAATTCAGAGATGTATATTTCTGAAAGTGTTATGGGACATGAATTTCTTAATAATGCTTTCAGGGCTGATTACATGATTGATGACAACCGTTTTTCGATATATCTTTTTTCAGGTAATGATCGTGACGAAAACCATAACATGCTGACGGAATATCTTTCTAAATACGACCTGGATCCGGGCAGCGGACCTGGAAAAAAATTCAGTTTTGAAGACGGATACAATGGATATGTATACCTTGCCTGGGAGCCCGGTCTCGTAATCCTAATATCAGGCCTTGATAAAGACAGTTATGAACAAGCAAATGATTATATAAACGATATATCTGAAAGATAATGGCAAAAGTACTGGACAGGTCAACCAGCCAGCGGTTTACCAGTAGATGGGGATTGATATTAAGTGCGATGGGAGTTGCCGTGGGGACAGGAAATATATGGCGATTCCCCAGGATAGCAGCGCAAAGTGGCGGAGACGAAGGAGCAGGAGCTTTCCTTATTGCATGGTTGTGTTTTCTGTTTTTATGGAGTATACCTCTTATAATTGCTGAGTATGCTTCCGGACGCAAGTACAGATCCGGGGTAGTGGGTGTCTTTATAAAAGGACTGGGAAAGAAATTTGCCTGGATGGGTTCTTTTGTGGCAATTGTACCACTGGCAATTACTTTCTTTTATACTGTTGTTGTGGGTTGGTGTATATATTACTTTGTCTATATGCTCTTTAATCCCCTTCCCTCCAATTTTGAGTCGGCTATGCACATATGGGAATCATACCAGGGCAGTGTATGGCCAATGCTGACACACCTGATTGCTGTTCTCTTTGGTGCACTGGCAATATGGAAGGGTATAACCTCAATTGAAAAAGTTAACAAGGTGTTAATTCCATCACTTCTGGTAATTGTAATTCTCAGCGTTATAAGAGCTGTTACACTTCCCGGCGCTGGTGAGGGACTTGCTTACCTGTTTAAGCCTGAATGGAGCCAGCTTGGCGAACCACGGATATGGCTTGATGCACTTACACAAAATGCCTGGGATACCGGTGCGGGCTGGGGTTTGTTTCTTACTTATGCTGCCTATATGAAGAAAGAACACGGTGCTGTTGGCAATGCTTTTATGACGGGCATTGGAAACAATACTGTTTCAATACTGTCCGGGATAATGATATTTGGCACTGTGTTCGCAGTCCTGAAACATGAAATGGGTATGACCAGTCCTGAAGTACTTGATATAATGAAAACCAGCGGACCTGCATCCACGGGTCTTACATTTATCTGGATGCCGCAATTGTTTGATAAAATGTTTGGTGGAGGATTACTTTCAATATTCTTCTTCCTGGGTCTTACTTTCGCAGGTTTTTCATCTTTGATAGCACAGCTGGAACTGCCAACACGCGTGCTTGTTGATACCGGGTTAAAACGTAACAGGGCAATTGTGGTAATAGTCATCCTGGTTTTCCTTTTCGGGATTCCATCGGCAAGGAACCTCAACCTTCTTAGCAACCAGGATTTCGTGTGGGGTGTAGCACTTATGATATCAGGGGCACTCATATCTTTTCTCGTTATAAGACAGGGTACGCAAAAGGTCAGGATTGAAATAAATGAAACGGCCCGTGACAGGAAAATAGGCAAGTGGTGGGTTTATGTGATCACCTACTTTATACCTATTGCTGCGGTTGTGCTTCTTATATGGTGGCTGTCACAGTCATTTGTCCCCGGTGAGTGGTATAATCCTTTTGCAACTTTTTCGTTTATGTCATGTATCTTCCAGTGGAGCCTTGTGCTGATTGTGTTAATAATTTTCAATAAAAGGATAGCACGCCTATTTGTCTGATAACTATCATTTAATTAGACCTGTACACAATGTTTTCTCCTGTGAGGTGAATTATGTCAATGCTTATTAACAATTCATTGTACCCTTTAATGCAGCGTATACGCTTAAGGGTAGTCTTTGTTGTGAAAAGAGTTTTAAAGTTAATAATAGAAAATGTTCATGTCAGGTTCTGGTGTTATCATGAACAGGGGTGCGCTCCGCTAAGGCGGGGCCACCCTATTTTTTCTCTATAAACAGCACCATGCCTTTTCCTGCATCAAGATGTATTCTTTCCCAGGGACTGAAAGTTTTTTCTTCCTGGAAATTTTCCACGTAAGGAGCATGGTATATTACCTCATCCCGTTTCATGCCAAGTTTTTCCCAGTCTACATTAAGCCAAAGCTCTTTATTCACATCATACCAGCTGGCAAGGGCAACCATAACCCTGTCGTTCTTCTGGTAAACGCTGGCGGGGGCATTTCTATACCCTGTTGTTACCGGGCAGCTCTCTGACCAGTAACCAATGAAGCGGCAGTTTTGCATCCCGAATTCATCAAAAAGAGTCCATATATTTCGTGGATCGCCTGACCATGGCGCCCGGCTGGTCATTCCATACAAAAGACCCCTGTACTGATTACCCCCGTCCTGCAACATTTCGCCCATTAGCCCGAAGGGTAGTCCGGACATTTCAACCAGCCAGTAATCAGGTGGCAGTGATGGATCAAAGTACTCACCAAACCACAGCCTGTTTATATAAGGAAAGTGTTCCATATACAGGTTGGCGCTATTGGTAAAACCATCTCTTATGTTATATTGGTTGGCAGAATGCAGATCAATTAAGGCACTGTCGTTATTGTTGTCGAGCACCTTCCTGAGCCGTTTCATGGTAGTCCGGTCAAAAGCAACATCGTCAAGATATAATCCATCGATACCCATTTCTTTTGTAAGCCAGTTAATCCCTTCGATATAGTAGTTGTGCCAGCGTGACATGCCGGAATTAATTATTGCTGCATCCCTGTAACGGGGAACAAACCATGCCGCTATATAATCATCAACAAGGTGTTCCTGCAGCCAGTTAAATCCTCCTCCTTCACCGGGACTGAAAATTTCATGCCCCAGGCTTTTGATTGCAAATAATTCAGGGGCCCTGTTAGATAATTCTCTGATAGTATTATATATTTTTACCCTTAAACCTTTCGAATGAGCTTCATCAATGTAGGCCTTCATCTTATCCTGCTCAAGGAAGGGATAATTAATCCATGGGTTGATCTCAGTGGCGTGATGAACATTTACAACATTTGCCCCGTAATCGATAATACTGTCAACTTTTTCATAGCGGTGGTAGTACCTGGTGTGCCAGTGTTTGTTGGTGTTTACAGTCTTAAATGGTGTAAAAAGGAAGTTTATCCTGAATACCAGTTCATCACCTTCTTTTAAATTTCTCCTGCCGGTGTAACAGTTTACATCAGCAGTATAGTTTCCTGAACTGATATTGATGCCTCCCCTTCCTTCATTATACCAGCTTTCAGGCATGACAAGTGGTTTTTCCCTGTAAAAGTTGGTATTCAGAGGACGCTCATACTTATCATCGCGTAAAGAAAACTGTAAACCGCCATTTACATTTCCTATCCATGCTCCTTCCTGGTGCTTCATCCTGTCCCATTTCCAGCTGATATAATACGGGCGGTTTCCTCCTTTTAGGCCAAGTCCCATAAAGTACCCGGCAAACTTCTTTCTTAAATGCATCCTGAACCTGATATCTGAAAGGGCTATATCCTGTTTGGCTTTGAGAGTTACCTTAACAGAAGCATAACCGTCAAACTCAAGTGTGCCTGCGGTTGTCATTTCAATGCCTGCACTGGAGCATATATTCTTCCATTCGTACTTCCCGGGTTTTTCGACAGTAAATTTGGTTGGTTCCTTTACAAAGAAAATTTTGGTACCGTTTGACCTGTAAATATCAAAACTCATTGGTGAGGCCAGTATGTTCTGACCCTGGTTCCCGATTTCAGTATTTGATTCGTTGAAAAAAGTAGTATAACCTGAGAATAATCCTGCGGACCCGATGTTCAAACTTCTTCCCAGTATATTGAGTGTCTTGTTTTCTCTTTCTATTCTGATAAAGGGTTTTGTAATATCATCATTGACAGCTATCTGTGAATTCAGCCATCTTAGTCGGGTCATGTCCTCAGGCTTATTGTCTCCATGGTTTTCTATGACTTCATCCCTGATTGTTATTTTAACCCTGAGCGTTTCCGGTTCACGGTTTTCGGGTTTAACAACCATTACACCATTAATTTTATCTGCATCAGTGTTTTCGGGGATCATGAAGCCAAACCATAATGGCTGAACCTTGCCTGGGTTCACATTTACTTCTTTTTTAAACTTCTGCCCGTTCCAGTTTATTCCTCCTGTATTGAATGAACTGATATCCTCGTTTTTTACAACCACATCATTCCTTCCTGACATGAGGTCAGTAAATTCAATTTCCAGGTCGTTAATTTTTTCATTGATACAATAAAGGCCAATCTGGAAGGTGAAATATTCTCCTTTGCAGGCTGTGCCCTTTACCGTATTGCCCGGTCCGTTTTTTATCCATCGCAAAGGAATATAATCAGTCATCCTTATTGAATGAAACCTGTCTTCGGGAAAAAGCAGGTATTTTTTGCCGGGGTAGTCCTCTTCCAGTTTTTTAATCTCATCCCGCGTAGCAATAATCTCCATCGGGTAAAAAGAATTGAAGCTGTTACGCGACTGAAATGAAATGACATTTGCCACTGGAAGGGATTTGACCGAAGCAGAGTCATTAAGTTTGTGCATTGTAATCCATGCATTGTCCGCTGTCCTGCTGGGTGGGGGATAGTTCACAACGGGGTAGTTGCTTCTGCCTTCCATTTGTCCCGGCAGGTAGTAAAGGAAATAATTCCCGGGTCCGTTGACCGGTTCAAACACAAAAGAACCTTTTTTATTATCTGAAGAAAGACAGATAACATTATTTATCCGCTGTGCAGGTTTGTCCGTTGTAAGTATTATTCCTTTTTTTTCAGGGTGTTTATCCCTTCGTCGCCATGGCACTTCAACATATACAGCCCCTGCCTCAACATTAGTTCTGATGACTGCGCGGTGATAACCCAGAGAATCTTCATCCCATACACCCGTGGAATATTCAATGTTTTCCTTGTCCCTGGAACATGCCGGAATGATAAATGCAAGTACAATTACAGGTACGAGTAGCTCTAATAAAAAATGTATAAACCTGTCTCCGGGATTCATAAGGGCTTATTTTTGCAATATATCATCATCGGAATTTGCCATATCAATAAGAGACAATAGAAGGAGCCTGGCCATATCCTCCATTATTTCAGGGTTTAGCATGTCAATACTATCCCATGGTATATGATAATAAGACCTGGAACCATAGGTTGAGAAACTTAATGAAGGCACACCGGCAGATAGAAAAATTGATGCATCCAGCCTGGGCCTGCCCAGGTTCGAAAAAGAATTTGACCTGAGCGGACGGTGGATGTATCTTTCTGCATTGTCTTCAAAGTATTTCAGTAAAACGGGAAAATTCTTCCCGGCAGTTGCATTTATGCTGTGACCTGTTCCAACTCCATCCATATTTAGTAAAACAGATTTTTTAATATTATTTACCGGGTCTTCAACATATTTACGCGATCCTGCCAGGGCCTGTTCTTCAGCACCGAAGCCAAGAAACAATACAGAGCGTTTAAGTGAAATATCGTAATCGTTAATAGCTTTTGCCACGGCCATCATAACAGCTACGGCGGATGCATTGTCATTAGCGCCGGGTATAATTTCATAGCATTTGCCAAGATGATCAAGATGGGCTCCGATAATAATAGTCTCTTCAGCAAGTTTGGGATCGTCACCTTTTCTAAGTCCTATTACATTTACGCCTCTGCCATTTTCAAAATGCCCGGTACTCATCTTAATTGTTGCTCTTTTCCCGGTGTTAAATGAATTAGGCTTGAGCTTCTTCTTTATTATTTGAACAACCTCCCTGTGATCTTTACCGGTTCCGCTGAAAACATCCTTTACCGCTGAGTCGCCTATATGAACGTAGATAAAGTCCTTATTGTATGCATTGTTTGGGTTTGCTATTGGTCCGTAGTTATAGATCATGCCTGCTGCACCATGCTCAACGGCATTCTTAAGTTTATACTGGTGAAAGGAGTATTCCCTCCATGGATTGAATTTTTCCGGTCCCGCAGAAGGAGACACTGGGGCTTCTCTTTCTATTAGAATAATTTTACCTTCCACATCTATGCCATCATAATCATCATAGCCCAGTTCAGGCGCGCTGATTCCATAACCTGCATAGATAACTTCTGCATTTACCGTCCCGTTACCTGATGTTGATCCCGGCATAAATTCAGTGATATAATCATAATGTTTGTTGATGATACTTTTGTGGCCTGCCGGTAATTCCAGTGACACCCCGCAGTCAGGGTAGACTAGTGTATATGGTAATGTGAATTCCTGGAACCATGTTCCATCGTCTCCCGCCGGCTCAAGTCCGGATTTATTTAAAAAAGAGGCCAGCCATTCGGCACATTCAATATATTCACCGGTACCTGTTAGCCTTCCCTCGTATTTATCGTCACAGATCGTTTCAACATAAGCCATAATATCATGGCTTGATATTGAATGCATGGCATTTATAATACTCTCTTTTTCATTTACCTGGGCTGTTGACTGGATAATAATGATAAAACAAAGGGAAAAAGTAAATAAAAATCTCATACTTCAGGTTTTAGGTTAATATCACCTAAAGATACGAAAATAATGAAATGAAGAGACTGCTGGGCTAGTCTGTTTTATGCTATTCTGCAAGAAGTGCAGCCAGCTCTTTTTCCAGTTTGGCAAATTCGGGTTCACTGAAGCCAATGGATTGAACGGCAATTTTACCATCCTTGCCGATTATTACATTACGCGGAATGGACAGGCTTGCATATTTACTGAATATTTTTCTTTCCTCATCCGGAGCGAAGGGGAGATTAAGGCCAGTTTTTGCCCTGTAGGCTTTCATCTCATCCATATTGTGTTCCCTGCCCAGAACAACAAGAACAAAATCATCATTATCCTGATACTTTTGCATTACATTTTTTTGAAGTACCGGTAATTCTTTTTTGCAGGGAGGGCACCATGTGGCAAAAAAGTTCACCCAGATAACCTTACCCTTAAGGTCCTCAGAATTGATCACATCTCCGTTAACTGTTGTGCATTGAAAGGCGGGAGCTACCTGGCCTATCTCAGTAAGTGTGCTTCCCCCGTCCTGGGCACCGGCTGATGTAATAATGATCATTGAAATAAATATTGTTAATAAACTTCTCATTGTTTTGTTAAATGTTGGTTCTGTAAGGCAATATTATGAATAATCAGGATATCTATGTTGAAAAAGATGTAAATGTCATAAAAAAAAAGGGCTTCCGGCAACGGAAACCCTTTTAATATATATTTAATCTTAATATTTATTTCTGCGAGCTTACCCTTTCCAGGAATTTCAATATGGAGAAGATAAATGTTGCTGCCAGCAGACTGCAGACTATGAAGATAAGCCACAGTTGCCACAGGTCAAGCTTGCCCCAGAAGAAACTTCCTACAAAGAGGAGCTTGTTTCCAACTGCTGTTGCAAGTAACCAGCCGCCCTGCATAATACCCTGGAATCTTCCCGGTGCAACCTTTGAAACAAAGGAGAGTCCCATGGGGCTCAGGAATAATTCAGCAATAGTAAGAATAAGGTAAGACGACATCAGCCAGTAGGGCATTACCCTCGAGGAATCCGGTACAGGCTTGAATTTGATGTTACCTGCCTCGTCTACAAACTTCAGTTCATGGGGTGAAACAAGATTTAATGACCCTATTAGTATAACAATGAAAGCCACGGCTGCTATAACCATACCAAAGGCAATCTTTTTTGGTGTTGAAGGTTCTTTGCCGCGTGCTCTTAGCCACTGGAAGAAACTTGCTACAACAAATGTTAATGTAACAATGAACAAGGGATTAAATGACTGGAATACTTCGGGTGCAATTGGGTTCTCAGCATCTGCCTTCTTAAAGAAAATTGCAATAGCTGTTCCGCCGGCAACAATTAGTGCGGCGCCTATAAGCCTGGTATTCAGTTTTTTGTTCTTGCCTATCAATAGCACGAAGCCTGCAATAAAGGCTATGACAGATAGTATGTTTTCAAGAGTGAAGAACATAAAGGTTGCGGGCCCAACTTCTTTTAACGTGTAGTCTCTTGCAAAGAATGTTAGGGTTAACCCGTTCTGGTGAAACGACATCCAGAAAAAGATCACAACAAAGAACACTAGTAGAAGGGCTTTGACTTTTTGTAATTCTTCTTTCTTGGAGATCATCACTATCCAGATAACAAAACCGATAAACAATCCTATGGCCATACCTGTGGCAAAATCTTTCACCAGGCTGATAAGGAATGCTGTTATTCCACCGCCAATAATAGCTACCGGAATAGCAAGGGGCTTTTCTGTTATTGAGATAGTTTTTTCACCTTCTACATACTGTTTCTTTGGTATATGCTTGTTGAAAATGAGATAAGCCAGCAGTGAAATGATCATGGCACCTGCCGCTATTCCGAAAGCATAGTTGTAACCAACTGAAAATGTATCAAGGTATGATTGAGCAAAGGTTGAAAGATTTTCAACCGGACCTGTCAGACTAACCTGGTTGGCGAGTGTCTGGAACTGATCCACCTCTGCAAGGGTTCCGTCCTGGAACTGATGACAGAGGGCGGGTAAGCTTCCGTCATGAAGAAAACCATTGGTCTTGAGCCACCAGTTACGTATTCCTGTTGCTGCAAATGGTGCAAAGAAGGCACCAATATTAATACCCATGTAAAAAATCAAAAAGGCATTATCCCGTACCTTATCGTATTTAGGGTTATCATACATCTGTCCGACCACAGCCTGGAGGTTACCTTTAAATAACCCGTTACCGAAAGCAATGGTAAACAGACCAACAATGGTAATTGTCAGCGGCATGTCAGGCACCGTCATAACAATATACCCGGCAAACATTATAACCTGTCCAAGGAGTATAACAGTCTTATACCTGCGTGTTGCATCGGCAAGAATACCTCCTACCATTGCCAGGCCGTAAATGGCAAAATAGAACCAGCTGTAAATATCACCTGCTTTATCCTCACTTAATCCATACTTGGCCTGCAGGAACAAGACCAGTATCGCCATCATTGTGTAAAACCCGAAACGTTCGCCCATATTGGTAAAGAAGGCAACGAGTAAACCTTTTGGGTGATTTTTTAGCATAATTTAAAGTTTTTAGTGTGTTTCGAATAATTTAGGTTCAATAATTGAGATTGAACAAATATAGGAGTTTTTTTTATATGGAATAAGGTAATATAATAATTATGCCTGAGCTGCATTTGCATTAGCGATTGCAGGCATGTGGAGACACTATTTGTGTGTAAATCAATAGACTTTTGATAGAGCTTATTGACTTAATTGTTTGAAAATACAAGCAGCTTATTTATTTTTATTACCAAATTAGATTTTATGAGAATAAACCGATTTTCAAATGGGTGAGCTTGAATGGAATGGGGGGAAACCTTTATTTTGATAAGTAGGATTCTAATATGCAAATTGATTACATAAAATGAGATTAAAAATGTCAGTTAAAAACAGCTTGCTGATTCTCTTGTTAGTTATTATTACGATACTCTCATCATGCACTGAAGAAGTTGAAAAGAAAATCCCTGATAGTACATTCGGACTCGTAGATATTAGTGTTTGCAATATGCGTATAGAACCGTCGCACAGATCGGAACTTGTTTCTCAGGCCCTTATGGGCACTCCGGTTGAAATAGTCAAAGATGAATCAGGATGGTTTTATTTGATTACTCCTGATGGATACAGGGGATGGGTGGAAAAATCTGCAGTAAAGGAAATGAATAAACAGGATTTTAAAAAGTGGAAAGAAAGTGAAAGGTTGATATACACAGGTGTTAACGGTAAAATACTGGCAGATACTTTATCCGGAATCCAGTTAAGTGATATTGTAAAGGGTTGTATTGTGAATTCTGAAGGCTATTTTGGTGATTATGCTGCGGTACGTTTGCCCGGGAAAAGGTCAGGTTTCTTATTTGCTGATGAAGTTGAAGAACTCCGGCAATGGGCATTTTCAACAAGGCCTGGTGAAGAAGAATTAAGAAAAATGTCTGAAGAATTCGTAGGTGTTCCATACCTCTGGGGAGGCACATCCGCAAAAGCTTTTGATTGTAGTGGCTTCACAAAATCTCTGTACTTTTTTAGTGCCATCCTTTTGGAAAGAGATGCGTCACAACAATATCAACATGGCATAAAGATAAGCAGGGATAACTGTCCTGATTCCCTTAAGACAGGAGATCTCTTGTTTTTTGGTCGCAACCAGGACAAACCAACACATGTAGGAATGTACATTGGTGACAATGAGTATATTCATGCATCAGGGATGGTGAAAATAAACAGCCTCGACTCAACACGAAATAATTTCAGCAGGTACCGGCTTAATTCATTGCTGGGAGCACGACGAATAATTGGTGCTGAATATGAAGAAGGGTTATTGCCTGTTTCAGAAAGTTCAATTTACTTCTGATAGCCCTGAATTACTGCTATGTTTATTTCAATTAGAGATAATTAGGTCATACCTTTGTATTAAACCCTAAAAAAAAAACGGGATGAAAATTTTTAGTTCTGCGCAAACAAGGGAGATTGATGATTATACGATTAAAAACGAACCAATTAAATCAATTGACCTGATGGAACGAGCCGCTACAGAATTGTATGCCTGGGTCATTAATAATTATGACCGGAAAGTGAAAATATACATTGTGGCCGGCCCCGGCAACAATGGTGGTGACGGACTCGCGATGGCCAGAATGCTGGCTGATTCAGATTATGATGTTACCGTGGTTTTTCCTGTTTTTTCAACTTCAACAAGTAAAGATTTCTCAATTAATAAGAAGCGATTGCTTGACCAGGGTAAATGTACGTACAGTGAAATAAGCAGCACGGATGAATTTCCTGAGACCGGGCATGATGATATTATTATTGATGCAATTTTTGGCTCCGGTCTTTCCAGGCCCGTGGAAGGTTTTCCGGCAGAGATAATAAAGGAAATTAACAATGCTGAAGCAGAGGTTGTCTCTGTAGATGTTCCCTCAGGATTATTTGGTGAGAGTAACACAGATAATATCCCGGATAATATAATCCGGGCAGATTACACCCTAACCATTCAGTTCCCGAAATTATCTTTCTTCTTTGCTGAAAACTACTGCAATGTTGGCAGATACTTTGTTATGCCCATCGGACTGCACCCGGAAAAGATCAGGATGACACCCAGTGACTACAGTACTATTGATGCAGAACTGGTTTTGGATATCCTGAAGGAGAGGAGTAAATTTGATCACAAGGGAAACTTCGGACATGGCCTGATGGTAGCAGGATCATGTGGTAAGGCTGGTGCAGCAATACTATCATCTCACGCAGCACTGCGATCAGGTATAGGACTGCTTACAGCACATGTCCCACGACCTGTGGCTGACATAATCAATTCATCCCTGCCTGAAGCCATGACAGAATGTGATCAGTCCGAAATAATGGTTACAGAAGTAAGAAATCCTGGTTTATATGATGCAATTGGAATAGGTCCCGGACTGGGTACAAAACCAAATACAAAAAAAGGACTGCGTGATATCCTGGGAAAATATGAGGGACCGCTTGTCCTGGACGCCGATGCTATTAATATTATTTCGCTGGAAAAGGATTTGATGGACCTGTTGCCGGAGAATTCAGTACTTACTCCTCATCCCGGTGAGTTCAGTCGTTTGTCCGGGTCAGATGCCTCCGGATATGAAAAGCTAAGAGAACAGGTTGATATTTCAAAAAAATACAAATGTGTCATTGTCCTTAAAGGAGCCTGTAGTTCAATTAGTTTACCGGATGGAAGAGTGTGGTTCAATACTACAGGTAATCCCGGCATGGCAACTGCAGGCAGCGGAGATGTACTTACTGGTATGATACTTTCTTTCATGGCGCAGGGTTATCCTCCCGGTGAAGCTGCTATTGCAGCGGTTTACTTACACGGACTTGCAGGAGACATAGCTGCTGAAAAGAAAGGATATGAGTCATTGATTGCCTCGGATATTATTTATAATATTGGGAATTCGTTTCAGAGAATAAGACAATAACAGAAAAAGATATAAGAATGGAAAAGATAGTAAAGATAACAAGCCGGTTCCTGGTACTTGTGTCAATGCTTACTTTTGGTTGCACAACGGTAAAAGAAGTTCCTGTAAAGGTGAAAACACAGGTTCTTCCTCTGGGAGATTTAACCCGTTTATATGACGGCAGCCTTGTGTATGCTTTGCCCCAGACAGTACTCGATTTTAAAGTAATTGCTGAAAAAACTGTCAGGAAGGCCGGCCCATATCATCAGTACGCTTCTGCATTACTTGGTTTACGGGATGTAATAGAAAATGATCAGGTTGTATGGAAACTGAAAAGTGTTGAGATAAATTCAGTTAATGAGCTTGACCCGGATGAATTTTACCTTATGAAAAGTGATGGCCTGATTGAAACCAACGCATTGAAAATGACGAATGCAGGGCTCATTATGGATGTCAACCCTGCAGTTTACAATAAGCGTAATTTTGATAACAGGAATTACTCCGGTGATGATGACCAGCTTGTGTACAGGGATATGGGATCAGATGTATATTATGATGTGGAACAGGATACCGCCTACAAGGTTGTTAATGTTGATACTGCTTTTGTACGTATTCCTTATGTCCTCGAAAAGAGACGTCAGCTCAGCCTGGCCGAGCAAGCTGAAAATACAGCCCGTATACTGCTGGAACTTCGGGAAGGCAGGCATTTAATCCTGACCGGGGAGGCCACTGTTTTTCCACAGGACAAGGCAGCCGTAGATGAAATAAAAAGGCTGGAAGACCAGTATATCAGCTTGTTTGCAGGGAAGTCTTATTCAAGGGAGATTGAATTTGATTTTTCTTTTGTACCCGAAGAGAATATGAAAAACAAACCTGTCGTAGTATTTCGCTTTTCACCTGATAAAGGAGTGCTTGACAGGAACGATCTGAGTGGACGGCCTGTTGTGGCAGAGATGATGAGTGAACGAAAAATGAACGGGATTAATATTTCAGGTGATTCTATCAGTAGTGGAAATTACGACAGGATTATTTACAGGGTACCTGAGATAGTTGATATCCGGATTACCGACGGTAAAAGAAACCTGGGTGGAAAGAGGCAGTTAATATACCAGTTCGGAGAAAAAGTAGCCCTGCCTGCTAATTATATTATTAGATAGTAATACTGAAGTTTCAAATCAGAAAGCAATTTTTTATTACATTTACGCTCAATTCATAAAATCTAAATTTTTTTTATATGGAAACTGTTAAAAAGACTTTGCGTGATTCAGCAGCCATGCGATGGTTAATGCTGTTGTTACTCAGTGCCCTGATGTTTGCAACCTACTGGTTCCAGGATTTCTATGGAAGCCTGAAAGGCCTTATGGAAAGTGAACTTGGTTTTACCAGCGAGGAATTTGGCAGGGTTATCGGCCTGACAACCATTGCTAACATGTTTGGTATGATAATAATTGGAGGTATCATACTTGATAAATGGGGTCTGAGACTTGCCGGAATTGTTTTTGGTGGCCTGGCTGCACTGGGTGGAGCAATAAATGCAATGGCAACTGCCGGTGTATTTGGTAGCGACCACAACACCCAGCTAACCATGATGATTATTGGACGTATCCTTTTTGGATCGGGATTGGAGGTAACCTGTGTTGTTGCAACCAGGACCATTGTGAAATGGTTCAGAGGCTACGAGCTGGCACTAGCAATGGCAATTAATGTAGGGTTTGGACGACTGGGCTCTGCCCTGGGTCTTGCTATCTCACCTGATATAGCAAGCGGTCATGTGGCGCCGGCTGTTACTTTTGCAGCTACATTGATGGGACTGGCTCTTATTATTTTTATTATTTACAGTTTCTTTGATATTAAGATAGATCGTCAAACCAAGGCAGCTGCCTCAGGAGAAGGTACACCAGATGAAGATTTCAGTTGGAGAGATCTTGTTAAACTGGCTACTAACCCTTCATTTGTATATATCGCACTGCTCTGTGTGACCTTCTATGCCGCTGTTTTTCCATTTATACAATATGCACCGGATATGCTTGTTAACACTTTCGGTTTCTCTTATAACCTGCCTGCGGATGGCAGCGGGGATATAACCCTTTTCGGGAGCCGTGCCCTTGGTAACGCAAGTATATATATTGCCTTTTTCCTCTTTGGAATACTGTTTTCTGCAGTTCCGGCAAACCTGAAAACAAAAATGCAGCAGCGTGTAACCATGATAGTAGTCTTTTTGCTTTTTATGGTCTTTATATATGTACTCAGGGACACGCTTGGACAGTGGCTTAATAACGGTCCTAAAACGGCTTCTCTCATACCCCTGGGAACAATCCTGTTTACACCCATCTTTGGTAATTATGTTGATAAAAAGGGCAAAGCAGCCTCCTTAATGATACTTGGGTCTGCATTACTTATTTTTGCACACCTGGCCCTGGCACTTACAGGTATCAAGATAATGGCCTATGCAGGACTGATAAGCCTTGGTATAGCATTTTCACTGGTGCCTGCTGCTATGTGGCCTTCTGTTGCCAAGATTGTCGCTGATAACAGGCTTGGTACTGCTTATGCAAGTATGTTCACAGTACAAAACTGGGGCCTCGGTCTTTTCTTCTGGGGAATAGGAGCATTACTCGACCTGGTGAATAAGGGTAACCTGGAAGCTATCAGGGCAGGAGAAATGTCATACGACTATAAGATTCCTATCCTGGTCCTTGTTGCAAGTGGACTGGTTGCAATGTTCCTTGCATTTAAACTTAAGCAGGCAGACCGCAGGCAGAATTACGGCCTTGAGTTGCCTTCTTAGATGTAAGAAAATAAAATAGATACTACTTAAGAGGCTGCCGCATATGGCAGCCTCTTTTTGTGGTTCCCCCGCCCACTGGCCTGATCCCCGGGTGGTACACCCGCCCACTGGCCTGATCCCCGGGTGGTACACCCGCCCACTGGCCTGATCCCCGGGTGGTACCGGGGCTATTTCTATTCACCCCCGTCCGGGGGTGTTAAGGTAATACCTTATATATTGACCTTTAGCCTTTGCCTTCGCCTCCGCCTTCTCCGCCTTTCGTCTTTCGTCTTTCGTCCTTTGTCTTAATTAAACCTTTTTCAAACAATTGGTGTTAATAAATTTAGATGCTTGCAATAATATTTATTACTTTTAAGCCTCAATAAAAAAAAGACCAGATATGAAAAAAACAGCAATTTTCTATGGTCCTGAAGGCGGGCGTACGGAAAGTGTGGCTAAACAAATAGCAAAGTTACTGGCGGAAGAAAAACCAGATTTGATTCCTGTAAGCAAAGCCGGAAAGGGAGATATTGAACAATATGACAACCTGGTTTTGGGTATAGCAACTATAGGTAATGAAACATGGGATGCTGAGCCTGTTAAGACAGGATGGTTTGAATATATGCCTGTGCTTGAAGGCGAAAATCTTGATAATAAGAAAATTGCAATATACGGGCTGGGAGACCATGTAAGATGGCCTCTGCACTTTGTGGACTCAATGGGAGAGTTATACCGGCTGATAAAGGAAAAGGGCCATGATACGGTAGGCAAAGTAAACCCTGAAGATTACACCTTTGATGAATCAGAAGCACTGGTTGACGGTTTGTTTATTGGATTGCCCGTTGATGAAGATTTTGAGGCTGAACTGACAGAATCCAGGATTAAAAACTGGGTGAATGACCTGAAAAAACATTTTAATGATTGAAATAAGCTTAAATAATAAATTATCAATAATAAATTATCAATAACATGAGTGATATTAAAAACTTAAACCCCAAAGACTTGTGGGGCTATTTTGCAGAGATTTGCCAGATTCCTCATCCTTCAAAAAAGGAGCAGAAGATGGTTGAGTATGTTAAGTCCTTTGGCGAGGGTCTTGGATTGGAAACAACTGTTGATGAAACGGGTAATGTCATTATAAAAAAGAAGGCAACAGAAGGTATGGAAAACCGAAAGACTGTTGTTTTGCAGGCACACCTCGACATGGTACCTCAAAAGAATAATGATAAGGACCATGATTTTGAGAAAGATCCCATAGAAGCATATGTAGATGGAGAATGGGTGACAGCTAACGGTACCACACTGGGTGCTGATAACGGTATGGGTATTGCTGCGGCCATGGCGGTGTTATCTGCTAAGGACCTGAAGCACGGACCTGTCGAGGCTCTTTTTACAATTGACGAGGAAACAGGTATGACCGGAGCCAATAATCTTAAGCCGGGATACCTTGATGCAGAGATATTAATAAATATGGATTCTGAAGATGAAGGTGAGTTATATGTAGGTTGTGCAGGTGGTGTTGATATCGCTGCTTCAAAAGAATATAATGAGGAGCCTGTTCCGGAAGGTATGAAAGCATACCGGATCGATGCCAAGGGAATGAAAGGAGGTCACTCCGGTATAGATATTCCACTGGAAAGGGCTAATGCAAACCAGGTATTATTCCGTTTCCTTATGCAGGCTGAAGCAGATTTTGATATAAGGCTGTCTGAATCCACAGGCGGAGACCTGAGGAATGCTATTCCAAGGGAGTCTTATGCTGTTGTTGTTGTTCCTGAGGAAAACTCCGGGGGATTTGAGGACCTTGTAAAGGAATACGATTCAATCTATAAAAATGAATTTGAAGATACAGACCCTGAAATGTCTTTTAGCTGCACTTCAACTGATATGCCCTCAGGTCTGGTTCCCGGTGATGAACAATATGGTATCATACGTGCAGTATATGCCTGCCCGAACGGCGTTCTCAGGATGAGTATGTCAATGGAGGGTCTGGTAGAGACCTCAAATAACCTTGCAGTGGTTAAAGTTGGTGGCGGAAAATTTGAAGCATTGAGCCTGACACGTAGTTCTGTTGATTCAGCTAAAGATGCTACTGCATGGAAGATTGCCGGCGTTTTCCAGATAATGGGCGCCGATGTTAACATGAGTGGTGACTACCCTGGCTGGAAACCTAATATGAATTCACCCATACTTAAGACTATGCAGGGTGTTTATGATACTATCTTTGGGAAGATCCCTGAAATCAAGGCTATACATGCCGGGCTAGAATGTGGTATTATCGCCGGAGCTTATCCACATCTTGATATGATTTCTTTCGGACCGACTATACGTTATCCACACTCTCCGGACGAGAAAGTAAATATTGAAACAGTTGAAAAATTCTGGAAATTCCTGGTAGGCACACTGGAAGCCATACCTGAAAAATAACAGGGAATTATCAACCTCAATTACGTCCCCGGGTTCGCCCGGGGTTTTTTTTCATTATACTAAGATCATAATTTTACCTCAATGGCTTTACGCTGTTTAAAGGAAGTTGCATTTATCGCTTCTATTGTCTGCCATCTGTTTGCGTCAGGATCACCAATCTCAACAGTATAATTACCGAAAAAGAAAACTTTTGGCTGGAATGTATTCCCGGGCAATCTCAGCGAGTAAACCAACTCACCTGTGCGTTCCCTGTAAATTTTGACTACAGGATTTTTCATTCCTTCAACCTGTAATTCAGGCAACCAGGCTATGGCTTTCCGGCCATAGTTATCGATCTGCTTAAACCTCACCGGCCAGAAAGGAAAGGGGTTCCCATTTTCCGGACCTGAATAATATGGCCAGTTTGCAAGTTCTATAGTTCTATTATTTTTATCAAAAATTATACTGCTGTATCCTGTGCTCAACTCATTATGCCTTAGGGGCTCAACTTTTGACTTATGAGGGTTTGCAACTGCGTGTACAGTAATTTTATTCCCCAGTCCATCCTCAAATTCACCCAGGTTAGACGGCCAGTCCTGCTGCCTGTTACGCCCATTAACAGGAGGATGCCATCTCCTTGACCAGATGCACCCTGTTGCAGGTGAAACGATTGCATACCCTGCATCATTATAACTATCAATTCCGTATTGTACGGTGCTGCCAAGATGTTGATCGCCTGCAACATGAGTGGCAAAAGCTTTTCTGAAAATCTTCAAGGCATTGTTCCTGCCCTTTTGCGGCCAGCCGTTTGAGTCAAAATCATTTGCAAATTTATCAGTCGTGAGAACAATACCCGAATCAGGTACGGGAGCTGCCTGTATTACATTGTCGTTCATCGCAGTATCGGGTATTGTAGCAAGATTGGTGAAAAGAGTTTGTGAAAGAACTGCTTTCATCCAGCTGGCACCACTCCAGTCTCCTGCCCAGTCTTCAAGAAAATCAAGCTGTCTTTTACCCAGCAGGGTGGCGCTGGTCACGGATGAACGCCTGGCATTCCAGTTTTTATTACGGGGCCAGCCATTAAATATGTCTGCCTCCGGAAGAAATTTCCCTGGAGTCGATTTAAATTTTCTGTCTTCAATAATAGCAAAACTTACGCCCCCTATATTACATTCTGTATAGTAAACTCCAATGCCCTGCTCAACCGGTTCAGGATCATAAGGATCAGGCAGGTGCAAGGTCTGCGTGGCCTGAACCATATTTACAAAGGAAGGGCTCATCTTATAACCTCCTTCATCCTGTGCCGCAGCCCCCCTTAGTCCTTCCGGGGTGGCTCTGCCAGGCTCCCCATAGATTGCCATGATAAACATCGTGATCATCCGGTATTGAAACAGATGGTATTACGGCAGTAAGCTCATTGTAGCTTGTACACCACAGGTACCACTTGTAAAGGTAGTCCAGCCTGGCATTAGGCCCGGTATCGGCTGCAGTGGGGGAGGCCCCTTCGTAAACCTGGTCTCCGGCAAAAAACAATAAGTCTGCATCAAATTGCTTGAGGTTCTCAATAAGTTGATTGTGAGGGTATAACATGTTTGTGGCCCATGGGAAGTATCCTGCATCAATCCCCAGCCATCTGTTTTTGTCCGGCTTTATAATCTGTTCAATACATGATAGGGAAAGTACTGTAATACTGTCCTTGTCATGCGGGTCATGTTTTATGGTACCTGTCTCTGTGTACTTATGATTTGTTTTTCTTTTCAGGTTATAATGAACCCTGAAAGGAATATCATTTTTATAATCCCATTCTTCAATATCAAAAAGAGCAGTGCAGGAAACAGTATCTATTGTTGCCCGCGAAATATTCTTCCAGGTATCATCTACCTTAATATCCAGGCTCAAGGTATGTTCATCCTTAATTGCCAGGGGCATCAACTGTACTTTTATTTTAAGTGATGATCTGCTCAGCATATATTGTATTCCCATAATTGGACCCATGGTGTGCTGAGGTTCATAATTCAGCTTACTCCCCGATACCTGCCAGTTGCTGAATGCAAAGTATGTTTTTTTACTATTTCCACTACCGGAATGAGCGACCAGGGCAATATTGCCTTCAGTACGTTCTGCAGAGATATTAGCTGTTTCGAGTTTGTCTATAACAAGATTTGTAACAGGATCTATTGCACTTACCTTTATTAAATAATGGTCATCGCTTTGTGGCTTAACAGATAAAATAAGATAAACTTCGTCCCATATTTCATTATTATTGTCATTGTACTGAAGATATTCATCCTCTTTTTCAAAATCCCTTATAAAAAGGTTTCCGCTTACATCGAGCCCGATATACAAACCTGCCTGTTCACCGTATGAGTGATGTATCAATGATGCTGCCCTGTAATCAAGGTCCCTGCCGGCTCCGATAAGAAAGCCTGCCGAAGGTATTCCTGAATAACCGTCTTCATTATCCATTGAAACATATACAGTGCTGTTGATGTTTCCTTCCCTCTCTAGTGCCCGTCGGGTCGTAAGATGAGCTGTACGCATAGGTTTTGTGCTTACACACACAAGTTTACCATCCTGTACTTTCCAGTCCTGTAGCCTGTTAGCCCATAGTTCCGGTCCTATCCATACACCGTCCGGTGATTTCTTCCATTCACTGACATACCTGTTATTACCGGTTCGTGAACACGAAGAGCTTATTAAGAAAAATACGGCCAGTAGAAGAACGGGAATTTTTTTCATAAATGAATTATTTTGCAATCTTTATCTCTATCATTACGTCATCTTTCATCACGTTCATCTCGTTTTTTACATTTACTGATGTTACAACTCCACTGTGAGGACAATTAATTTCATTTTGCATCTTCATGGCCTCCAGTATCAAAAGAGGTTCACCCCGGCTGATTTCAGTGCCCTCACGCACCAGCACTTCTATTATTTTCCCGGGCATGGGAGCCTGTATCTTTTCAGTTTCAATTTTACCCCTGGCGTTATCAAGATACCTTTTCCTTTTGAGTGAGAAAGGGGTTTCTATAGTGAAGGAATAGCTCACATAATTAAAGAGTATTTCGAATTTGTTCTGACGACTCTGGATAATTTCAACAGGGTATCTCCTGTTTTTCCACAGTATATAAGTACCATGTTTCTCATCTTCCTTTATCATTATTTTATAATGCCGTTTACCTATTTTGATTGTTTCGGTAAGAGGCAGGTTGAAGCTGTACTTCTTTTTCCCCGTGAGGGCATATAATTTTTTCTTTTGGGCCATAGCAATAGATATTATTATTTGTTTAATGCCTGCTGATACGTTTATTCAGTAGCCACGGACTTAAATTTTTGGCTTCTTCGGCATCTATTTTCAGATTACTCTCATCAAGGTTCTCATCAACGAATAACCATGTTGCCATCCAGGCAGCAAGCAATTCTTCATATTCGCTGTTAACATGGTAATTATCAAGCTCATTCTCAATGAATGATGTGGTTATGGTACCATTCAGGAATCTTTCATTTCTTATAAGCATCCTGAAAAATGGCAGGGTGGTTTTTGTGCCCTTTATCCATACTTTATCCAGGGCATGCTTACAGTTTTTAAGTGCTTCCTTCCTGTCCTTACCTTTAACAATGAGCTTTGCTATCATTGAATCAAAATTTGCAGCTATTACTGATCCTGTTTTGACTCCTGAATCAACACGAATATTATCACCTTCAGGCATAATAATCTGTTCAATTTTTCCCGGGGCGGGACTAAAACCTGCTTGCACGTCTTCAGCGTTAATCCGGCATTCAATAGCCCAGCCCGCGAGTTTAATATCTTCCTGCACTAGTTTTAGTTTCTTTCCCTCTGCTATCGATATTTGCTGTTCAATGAGATCTGTGCCGGTAATAAGTTCAGTTACAGGATGTTCAACCTGTATTCTTGTATTCATTTCCATAAAGTAGAAAGAGCCCTTGCTGTCAAGCAGGAATTCAACAGTACCTGCGGAATAATATCCTACTGCCGAGGATATCTTAATTGCAATTTTACCCATTTCATCCCGCAGCTTACTATCAAGAGCAGAAGATGGAGCCTCTTCAAGTAATTTCTGGTGTTTTCTTTGTACCGAGCATTCTCTTTCTCCCAGGTGAATAATATTACCGAATTTGTCGCCCAGTATCTGGAACTCAATATGCTTGGGATTTTCTATATATTTTTCAATAAAAACCGAGGGATCGGAAAACGCCTTATCTGCCTCATTTGAAGCAAGTCTGAACATCTTTGGCATATCTTCTTCCTTCCTTACTATTCTCATTCCTCTGCCACCACCTCCTGAAGAGGCTTTAATTATAACAGGGTATCCAATGCTCCTGGCAACAATAATGGCATCTTTCTCAGTGGGTATCTGACCTTTACTGCCACTTGCCATCGGGATATTATTAGCAAGTGCAATTTTTCTTGCTATGGTTTTATTACCCATTTTATAAATGGAATCGGGAGAAGGGCCTATAAAGATTATCTTATTATCCAGGCACTTTTGAGCGAAGTATGGATTCTCTGCAAGAAAACCGTAACCGGGGTGGATGGCATCTGCACCTGTTTCATTGGCAATATGTATCAGTCTGTCTATATCCAGGAAGACAGGGATTTCAGATACACTTTCTGTATCATCAAACACATTATCAGCAAGTGAAAGGTACATTGCGGATGGTTCTGCAGCCGTTTTGATAACGGTATTGCTTATACCCATTTTACCGGCTGTTTTCATTATTCGTACCGCAATTTCACCCCTGTTGGCAATAAGAATATTTTTTATTTTCATCTGAGAATGATTTTCAAAGTTTATTTAGGAAAAGAATGTTCTTTGTCAAAGAGGAATATTTCCATGTTTCCTGGAAGGCACTTCCACCCATTTATTGGCCAGGGCTTCAAAAGCTGTAATAAGTTTAGTGCGTGTGGTTGCAGGATCAATGACTTCATCAATAAAACCTTTTTCATCTGCAACGAAAGGATTGGCAATTCTGTCCCTGTATTTTTTTACCAGTTTTGCTTTGAGCTTTTTTGGGTCTTCTGTTTCTGCCAGCTCCTTTCGGTAAAGAATAGCAACAGCACCTTCAGGCCCCATTACTGCAATTTCTGCAGTAGGCCAGGCATAATTGAAGTCGCCGCCGAGATTTTTGCTGTTCATCACAATGTACGCACCTCCGTATGATTTTCTGAGTATTACAGTAATTTTTGGCACACTTGCTTCACTGTATGCGTAAAGCAGTTTTGCCCCGTGCCTGATAATACCGGAGTGTTCCTGGTCAATACCGGGGAGAAAGCCGGGAACATCTTCAAAAGTAAGCAGAGGGATATTGTAATTATCGCAGAACCGAATAAATCTGGCTCCCTTAACTGATGAATTAATATCCAGGACACCTGCCAATACTTTTGGCTGGTTGGCAATAATACCAATTGTCTTTCCATCAAGCCTGGCGAATGCCGTTATGATATTGGGAGCGAATAACTCTGAAGCTTCATAGAAGCTGTTTTTATCGACTATATTCAGAATTACTTCTTTTACATCATACGCTTTGTTTGGATCATCCGGTACAATTTCGAGAAGTTTTTTGTTTTCACCAGGTGTTTTATTCTCCTCTTCAATCCTGGGAGGATTTTCTACATTATTTGAAGGTATATATGAAAAAAATTTCTTCAGGCCCAGTATCGTATTCTCCTCGTCGTCATAAATAAAATTAGCAACACCACTTTTCTTTGCATGAATTTCAGCACCTCCCAGTTCTTCAAAACTTACATCTTCATTTAGAACTTCCTTTACCACATTGGGGCCTGTTACAAACATGTAACTTGTGTAGCTGGTCATGAAAACAAAATCCATCAGGGCCGGTGAATATACAGCTCCTCCTGCAGCCGGTCCCATAATAACAGCTATTTGAGGTATAATACCGGATGAACGAATGATATTATGGAAGATACTTGCATAACCACTGAGAGATGCTATTCCTTCCTGGATACGCGCTCCCCCTGAATCTATAAGAGCTATTATGGGTGCTCCCATTTTCAAAGCCATTTCCTGGGTCTTGACTATTTTCCTGGCATGTACAATACCAAGAGAACCACCCATAACAGTGAAGTCCTGTGCATAAATAAAAACGAGGCGGTTATTTATTTTTCCATGGCCGGTAATTACACCATCACCGTAGTTTTTCTCAACCTTACCGAACTCTATACCTTCTGTATCAGGTACTACAAATGCATCAATCTCTTCAAATGATCCTTCATCCAGTAGTATGTCAAGCCTTTCTCTTGCCGTCAGTTTTCCCTTGGCGTGTTGTTTACGGATTTTTTCTTTTGAACTCTGGGCATCGAGTTTTTCAAGTCTTTCTTTGAAGGCCCTGTAGTATTTACCGTCAATGTCCATAGTATAAGATTTTTTAGTTTTAAGATGTGAAGTGCTGATTTTTAACTGTTCTCTGATTCCTCATGCTTCGCTTTAAGGTAGTCATATATTTCTTCCTGCGACCTGTGGCTTTCTTCATCGTTGCTGACAAATCTATTATCCAGTTCACTGTCAAGAATACGGGCTTTAACATTATCCCGCCATTGGATATCAAATATATCACGTAATTCATTTTTTAATTCCTGATTTAGTATAGGGCAGGCAATTTCGACCCTTCTCTCAATATTCCTGGTCATTAAATCACCTGAGGTAAGATATACTTTTTCATTGCCCTTGTTACCGAAGATCATTATACGCGTATGCTCCAGGAAACGATCTACTATTCCTATAGCTTTTATATTGTTGCTTAGTCCCGGAACACCGGCAACAAGTGAAAACATTGCCCTAATGTTGAGCCTGACATCCACGCCCTCACGGCTGGCAAGGTAGAGCAAATCCATAATTTCTTTGTCGGCCAGGTTATTCAACTTTAAATATATATATGCCTTCTCCCCGTTCCTGGCATTTTCAATCTCATTTTTAATAAGTTTCGAAATACGTGTACGCGTGTAGAAAGGTGAAGCTATAAGATGATAGTAATTTTCTTTTTTATAATTCTTTTCAAGGAAGGCAAAGGTCTTTTTAACTTCATTTGTAATCTTTGTATCTGATGTCATCAGCAGGTGGTCTGTATAAACTTTAGCAGTATCCTCGTTAAAATTGCCGCTTCCCACACAGGCTATTCTGCTTACATTATTATTTTTTTCCCTGGTAATCAGACAAAGCTTGGCATGTACCTTAAGACCCGGTACGCCGTGTATTACTTTCACTCCTTCTTCCCTTAACCTGTTGCTCCAGAAAATATTTGCCTCTTCATCAAATCGTGCCTGTAATTCAACTATTGCTGTGACAGTCTTACCATTACGTACGGCATTTGTGAGTGCGTTAATAACATTACTGCTATTGGCAACACGGTAAAGAGTAATTTTTATGTCTGTTACAGATGGGTCAAGGGATGCTTCCCTTAGCAGGTTGATGAAAACATCGAAAGAGTGATATGGAAAATATAGTAATAGATCGTTTTTTCTTATGCGTGACATTATGGTTTTACCGGGGATAATATCCTTATGCTTAATGGGTGCTAGTTTCTTGTGCCTGAAACTTTCTTTTTTACCCGGGTTGGGAAAGTCAATAAGATCCTTCAGGTTGTGGTACCTTCCTCCTGGTATTATAGTGTCTTCCGTGCTGAATTCCAGTTGCTCTGTGAGGACACTGAGAGTATCTTCAGGTATTTCCCTGTCGTAAACAAATCTTACGGGAGTAGCAACCTTTCTCTGGCTCAGACTACGATTTACATTATCAATATATGATTCGGATATATCATCAACAATATCGAGTTCCGCATCCTTATTTAACTTAATTGTATGTGCTGAAAAACTGCTGTTCTTGAAGACATAAAAGATATCTTTCAATCCAACCCTGATTATATCATCCAGGAATATGTAATTATACTCATCCTCAGGTCCGGGTAGTGCAATAAACCGGGGTAAGGTATTGGTAGGCAATTCAATAAGTGCATAACGTACTTTTTCCTTTTTGAGGTGTCTGATTGTAATGGCCAGGTAAACAGCATCATCCTTCAGGGCATACAACTGGTTTTTCTTTTTTACCATGAAAGGCATTATGATCTGGGCAAGATTCTTGTTAAAATACCTGTTAACGAAATTAAACTGTTCGTCATTCAGCTCATTCTCATTCTTTATGTAGATTTTGCGCTTTGCCAGATCGCTTTTCAGCCTGTCATAAATATTTTCATATTCCACCCTCTGCTGCATTACTATTCTGTTCACTTCTTTGAGAGTTTGCTCGGCATCGTATCCAAGGATATCAAAGGAGTTATTTTTGATCTTCGAAATCCGCCTGAGCGTAGCTACCCTGACCCTGAAAAACTCATCCAGGTTATTCGAGTATATACCCAGGAATTTTATTCTTTCAATAAGAGGTACTTCAGGGTTGTCTGCTTCCTGCAGTACCCTGTGATTGAATGACAACCAGCTTATCTCCTTGGGTATAAATGCGAATTTCTTCTCTTCTATCATTTTCACGAGTCTTTTTTGTCTTCAGGCATACCATTACATCCAAAACATGTTCCCATTGCCTTTGCCTTTTTAACAAGTGGATGATCTTCGGTCACTATCTTGAGCTTTCCTGCAATTTCATCCAGTGGTACCGGTACAATGGTATCGTTTCTCAGGGTGACCATTTTTCCATAGTCGTTGTTAGCTATGAGATCAACCGTTGCAGATCCATACCTGGTTGCAAGTATGCGGTCCATCGGCGATGGTGTGCCACCTCTCTGAGTGTAACCCAGCACCGTTTGCCTTGTATCAAGACCTGTACGTGAACTTATCATCTTGGCAATATACTGAGCGGCCGATTTCTTTTTTCTCTCAGGAGCAACACCTTCAGCTACAACAACAATAGAGTAGTCTTTGTTTTTATATGCTCTTTCTTCAAGGTATTTGGCAACATTGTCTATGTTAATATCCAGTTCAGGGATCAGAATAACATCACCTCCTCCTGCAACGCCTGCATATAAGGCTATCCATCCTGCATTATGACCCATTACTTCAATCACAATAATCCTCTTGTGACTGTTTGCAGTTGAATGAAGCCTGTCTATTGCCTCTGTTGCAATGTAAACAGCAGAGTCAAAGCCGAAAGATACCTCTGTGCCGTAAACATCATTGTCAATGGTCTTTGGAATTCCAACAACATTGAGACCTTCCTGAGATAGGCGGTTAGCAGTTTTTTGGGTACCATTACCGCCTATACAGACCAGGCAGTCCAGGCCCATTTGTTCATAATGCTCTTTAATCAGTTCTGGTTTGCTGATAGCGCTATCTCCATTTGATTTCTTTTTAAAAGGCTTTACCCTTGAAGTTCCCAGTATGGTTCCTCCTAATGTAAGGATACCTGAAACCCTTTTTTCAGTTAGCTCAATGTATTCCTTGTTTATCAGTCCCAGGAACCCGTCAGAGATACCATAAACTTCCATTCCGTATTTCATTATGGCCGTCTTGGCCACTCCTCTTATGGCGGCATTTAACCCGGGACAATCACCCCCGGCAGTAAGTATTCCAATTCTCTGTGTTTTGGCCATTGTTTTTATAAATGAGTTTTTTATTATGAAACAAATCTAAAAATAATAATAATATGATACATAAAGATACAAGATACAAGATACAAGATACAAGGATAAAGATACAAGTGGGAGATAGATGTAGTATTGTATCTGGGTATTATTGACAATTGTCAATGGCGTAGATCAGAGATCTACACCAACATAGAATGGCGTAGATCAGAGATCTACACCAACAACCAATCATCAATTATCAATCATCAATTATCAATGCTTAGTTTGTTCCGGAGCAAATATCGGCAATTATTTTTTTCATATTCTCAATCTGTTCTTCATTGCTCCTGACTAGTCTGAACTGGGTTCTGGCCCTGTCCAGGTTATGATTTTTACGATGGGTTTTAAAATATTTATCTCCGTCCAGGTGGTCTGTAAGAAATCTGAGGCCAATTGTATAAGTAATTAGAGCAGGAGCATAAGGAAGATATTCTTTCTCAACCGGATTGAGAACTTCCTTAAGTTCCTCAAGGTAGCCCCGGGCGTAAGCTTCATATAACTCAATATTCATAAATATTTTATCCAGATCCTTTTCATCTTCGGCTGCGCTGTTTGCTGCCGTCCTGATAGCATCACCAAAATCATAATGTACATAGCCCGGCATTACAGTATCCAGGTCAATAACACAAAGAGCTTTGTCATTTTGATCGAGCAGGATATTGTTGAATTTCGTATCGTTGTGTGTTATTCTAAGGGGAATCTTACCTTCTTTGCCAAGCCTGAGTATGGTTTTCATTTCCTCCTGCCTGGATTCAACAAATTTTATCTCCTCCTTCATATTTACCGCCCTCCCGTAAATGTCCTTTTCAAGGGCATTGTGAAATAAAAGCAGCCGGTTTTCAATGTTATGAAAGTAAGGTATTGTTTCGTTAAGAGGAGGAGAGGGCATATCAGCTAATAAAGCCTGGAAACGGCCTATTGCTTTCCCTCCCTGGAATGCTTGTAAGGTATCCTGAACAACCTGGTAGCTCCTGTGATTACTGATGAAAATATACATCCTCCAGTAGCTTCCTTCGTCATCCCTTGTATAAACATTATCATCAACTGTGTTGATAAGCGTCAGACACTTACGGTCTATTTCACTTTCTCCGGCCTCTTCAAGTTTTTTCCTGAGGTGACGGGTTACACGGCTGATATTCTGCTGCAGGGCTTCAATGTCTCGGAAAACGTAAGTATTCAGCCTTTGCAATATGTAATCATAAGTATCATTTTTTGTGCTTACTTTAAAAGTATCATGAATATGTCCGTCTCCGTAGGGTTCAGCTTTTACAAAAGAACCCTGTGTAATAAACTTCTCAAATACTTTTTTCAGGTTTGGTTGGGAAATCATAAACTGTCAGTAAATTTTATTTGTCTGCATTTAGTTTGTCAAAATTCTTAAACAGGAAAACGGTGCCTAATGCAGCTACCAGACCAAGCAATATACCCAGGGCAGGTTTCCCATAAATAAAACTGCCTATGGAGAAAAGAGAGCTGTAAATAGCAACTATGCCAATGAAGACTGAAAGTATCTGCAAAGGCATTTCCCATTTTCTTCCAAGGTCTTTGTCATCAATTATCGTTACACCATCCCTTGTTGCTTCATCCACCACCTTCTTCCATCCCGGTCCTCCCGGTCGTGTCCGCTTGTAAAATGTTCTCAGGGTTTCCTTGCTTTCCGGGTTGGTGAGGTAGGTTGTAAGGATCCATACAATTGTGGTAATAACAACTGCAATAAGAAGCTTTGAAGTAAATACATCAAGTACCCAGAATTGTACTACATCATCGGGTATGAAGAAGACAAGGACTATTGCAGAAACCGTTGCTGCAATCATTGCTGCAATTTCAGTCCATGCATTTATTCTCCACCAGAACCATCTCAGGAGATATATTGCGCCTGTGCCGGCGCCTGAAAGCAGAAGGACGTCAAATGCCTGTGTGGCATTGTTCAGGAAGAAAAGTGATAATAATCCGGCTATGACCATCAGTGTAACTGTTGTTATCCTGCCAACTGCAACCAATTCTTTTTCGGGTGCGTCCGGCTTTACAAAGCGACGGTAAAAATCATTTACAACATATGAGGATCCCCAGTTAAGGTGTGTGCCAATTGTTGACATATATGCCGCAATTATTGATGCTGTTACCAGCCCCAGCCATCCTGGATTGAGTTTTGACAGCATCACTGGATAAGCAATATCATCCTTAAGATATGTTTCAGAAATATGCGGAAATTGTTCACGTATTGAATCAAGATCGGGGTAGATTATAACAGATGCCAGGGCAACTATTATCCAGGGCCATGGTCTGAGGGCATAATGAGCAAAATTAAATAGAAGGGTTGCTCCAATTGCATTCTTTTCATTTTTAGCAGATAGCATTCTCTGAGCAATATATCCTCCTCCTCCGGGTTCAGCTCCGGGGTACCACACTGCCCACCATTGTACGGCGATAGGTATTAGCAGCAGAGAGACCCATATAGAGGGATTATTAAAATCAGGAAAGACTTTTAACTTATCCTGCAGAGCAGGGTTTGCCAGAAGATTATCAAGCCCGTTCACTTCAGGCTGCCTTACTGCAACAACAGCTGCAAGCACTGCCCCGAACATTGCAATGCTGTACTGGAAGAAGTCGGCCCATATAACACCCTTAAGTCCTCCCAGAGATGCATATATCATAACTGCCAGTGATCCACCAACAACCGCCTGCCATGGCTTTATGCCCAGCATTACGCCACCTATTTTAATTGCCGCCAGGGTAACAGTTCCCATTATAAGAGTGTTGAAAAAAACACCCAGGTACAATGATCTGAAACCTCTTAGGAATGAAGCTGCTTTTCCGCTGTATCTCAATTCGTAATATTCAAGGTCGGTCATTATATTTGACCGCCTCCATAGTTTTGAATATATAAAAACCGTTACCATGCCGGTGATCAGAAATGCCCACCAGGCCCAGTTTTTAGCTACGCCGTCCTCGCGGACCATACCTGTTACCAGGTTAGGTGTGTCCGCAGAAAAAGTACAGGCAACCATAGAAATTCCCAGGAGCCACCATGGCATTCCCCTGCCTCCAAGGAAAAATTCTGTCGTGTCCTTACCTGCAGTTTTTGATGCTACCCATCCTATTCCCATTACTATCAGGAAAAAGGCGGCTACAATAATCCAGTCTATAGTATTTAGCAATGTCTTAAGGTATTAGTTATACAATCGTTGTTTTCGAGAAACCAAATCTAAAACTTTTTTTTTATTTGTACCAGCAAAATTAAAATTATTGTTTTTTTAGTTCAAAAATTAAGGAACCTAATTAATTATTTATATTTTTGTCTATATTGAGCTTAAATTTATTAAAACCATGTATGAAAAGGGATTAAGGGAACATATTGAAGAAACCGGAAAAATATTTGAGAAATTCGGATTAACACCTATGCAGGGGAGAATAATGGCATATTTTGCAAACGCCGCAAGGCCTGAAGCAACTTTTTCTGAGCTGGTCGATTTTTTCAGCGCCAGTAAAAGTTCCATTAGCACTTCACTGAATTATCTGCTGTCAGTAAAACTGATAGATTACAGGACTTATGCAACTGAAAGAAAGAAATACTTTTTCCTGACAGATTCATTTTTCAGGATTTATTTCAGGCAGCTTCTTGAAAATATTCAGGATCTCAAAGAAATGTGCTACAAAACCGTGTCTATGCGCTCTTCAGAATATCCTGAAGTAAGCGAAAAAATTCTGCAATGGATACAGGGTGCAAATGTATTTGAGGAATTAATTAACGATACTGTGGAAGAGATTAAAAAAGTTTGACAGAACTGTCTTACAGCGGTTTTAAAATTAATAATTACTTAACTTCCTGCCGGGATCTTTAGTCTATTTTTGCAAACTGCTATAATTCAAAACAAATAATTAATGAATAAAAAAACTATCGCTGAGAAAATACGTAGAAAGAAGGCTATAATATCTGATATGGACGGAGTTATTTACCATGGCAATAAGCTCCTGCCGGGCGTACATGAATTTGTAGAGTGGTTAAAGCAAGAGAATAAGCAATTTCTTTTTCTCACCAATTCAAGCGAGCGAACACCAACTGAACTGAAAGAAAAGCTGAACCGGTTAGGGATTGACGTTCCAAAGACTGTGTTTTATACAAGTGCACTGGCAACTGCCCAGTTTCTGAATGCGCAGAAGCCCAAAGGAACAGCGTTTATTATTGGAGAGGCAGGTTTAATTAATGCTATGTACAATGTAGGGTATACTATGAATAACGTGGATCCGGATTATGTTGTTGTTGGTGAAACAGGATCATACAGCTATGAGAAGATTGAGAAAGCTATTAACCTGGTCCTGAAAGGAGCCAAGCTGATAGGAGCAAACCCGGATATGACAGGACCCGGTGAGAACGGGATTGTTCCTGCAACCAAAGCATTGATAGCTCCTATTGAGCTTGCTACGGGAAAAAGCGCATATTTTGTAGGTAAACCAAATCCTTTAATGATGAGGATAGCACTGAAAAGGCTGGGCATAAGCAGGGAAGAATCTATTATTATAGGCGACAGGATGGATACTGATATTATTGCAGGGATTGAATCAGAAATAGATACATGCCTGGTAATGAGTGGTATTTCCGGTAAAAATACAGTAGATGAATTTCCGTATAAGCCTCATTACATACTTGATGGAGTGGGTGACATTGTCCTGTAAATCTGTTGTGAGGATTATCTGTCTCCTTTTTAATTAACTTTACAGCACTTAAGAGAATAATATGAAAAGAGTAAAGGACATATTCAGCTCCGAAGCTGAAGCAATAAGCAGGATACCTGTTAACGGCTTTTATGAAGATGCGGTTAATGCTATTTACCGGAAAGTGCATACAGACAATGGTAAGGTAATAACAAGTGGCATGGGCAAGGCAGGCCAGATTGCCATGAATATTTCCACAACGCTCAGCTCAACAGGCACACCGTCTGTATTCCTTCATCCCAGTGAAGCTCAGCACGGAGACCTTGGGGTGATCCAGGAAAATGATATTCTTCTGCTAATATCAAATTCCGGTAAAACCAGGGAAATACTTGAGCTTTTATTGCTTACAGATAATCTTTATAAGAATATTCCTGTTATTGTAATGACAAGTAACAAGGAAAGTGAACTCGCTGAAAAAGCAGATTACTTACTGCTGACCGGTAACCCGGAAGAGGTTTGCACACTCGGACTGACTCCGACTACATCAACTACAGTTATGACAGTGATAGGGGATGCACTTGTAGTTTTGCTGCAGGAAAAAATTGGTTTTACCAGGGAAGAATATGCCAAAAGACATCATGGAGGTTACCTGGGAATGAAATCCAGGGGAGAAGATAACCAGTATCAATAAATATGATTTCCGTTATGCGGTTTATAAAATATAATGATGTTATCTGCATTACTGAAATAGGATAGTTATGTATAAATATGCAACATCAATAGGGGTCGATGTTGGTCAGACAATGATCAGGTCGGCTGTTATCAGGTATGGAGGGGAGGTGCTTACGGATCTTACTCTGAGGCATGATCCTGTTAAAGACAGTGATGAACTGATATCACATATCATCAGTGCGGTATCGAAAACCAGGCAGGAGGCTTACCGCTTAAAGGTCAATCCCCTGTGTGTTGGTATTGCTGCCCGGGGATTCGTGGATTACAAAAAAGGAATTATCCTTGGTCCGGACCAGGGGGTGAAGGGCTGGGAAAATATCAGACTCTCGAAAATTGTAAGTACCGAAACAGGACTGCCGGCATTTATAGATAATGATGCCAAATTAATGGCCATTGCAGAGCATCATAACGGTGCGGCAAAAAGCTATGATAATGTTGTTTTTGTCACCCTGCGAAGCGGTATAGGTGGCGCTATTATAATTGACGGTAAATTATACAGGGGATATGATAATGCAGGTGGTGAAATTGGACAGATGAGCCTTGATGTATTGGGTCAGTTCAGTGATAAAGGCATCAGGGGATCATTTGAGTATTTTGCCTCTTCAGTTGCATTGATTCGTAATTACCTGGCCCTGAGCGGACAAATTAATGAAAAGGGAGATAAGTCTAACGACAAGTTAAGGGCAAGAGATGTTTTTGAATTAAGTTACCGGGGAGATAAACCGGCAAGTAAAGCAGTAGCTGATAATGCAAATTATGTGGGCGCAGGCCTGGCAAACCTGATAAGTATTTTTGCACCTGATATAATAATACTTGGTGGGGGAATGGCAATGGCTAAAGATGTGTACCTGGATATGATACGCGAAAGTGCATATTCAAATTCGCTGGGCTTCTGCCGGAAGAATGTTAAGATTATCCGCGCAAAACTGGGTTTTCATGCTTCATTGCAGGGCGCAGGGATCTTTGCCCTTACAAGGCTTGATGGTAAACATATATAAAAGAGACTTAGTAGCAGGGAGCCAGCCTCCGGCAAGCCTGAGGCGGACAAAGCAGGGAGAAGATACAAGATACAAGATACAAGATACAAGTACGGAAGATACAAGTGGGTTTTGCAGGGGTATGATTATCTGCATATTGGGAGATGCAAGGTGGTACCCCCGCCCACTGGCCTGATCCCCGGGTGGTACCGGGGCTATTTCTATTCACCCCCGTCCGGGGGTGTCAAGGTAGGGGGTGTTAAGGTAATCCCTTCTATAACGAACCTTCGCTTAAATTAATATGCATCTAATAACCTACCGTGCATATACATTCCTCAGCCTTAGCCTGCCAATTATTCTATGTTCTGTAATACCCCGGGTTCGGAAATATGTATTTTAAACATATATGGTTTATTATGTTCTCAAATTATAGAACCATTATGTTATTGGATTTTATATATATTTTTTATATTGCAAGAGATAAACACTAACGGAAAAGGGAAACATACCCGATATTATCAGTTTAAATCGAAATGCTTTTTTATCACCAGATAATTTATATGAAAGAGTAAATAATTATCCCAAATTAAACTATTGTTAATCAATCCAAAAACTAATTTTATGAAAAAGAGAATTAGAAAATTCAGTAAGCTTCTGGTTTCTATGCTTGCGATGTTTATGATCGCAGGTATAGTCTATGCCCAGGAGCTTACTGTTACAGGAAATGTAACTTCATCAGAAGACGGAATGCCTATACCGGGAGCTACCGTTCTTGAAAGGGGTACACAAAATGGTACCACCACAGGTACGGACGGTGATTATTCCATTACGGTGTCCTCTTCAGATGCAACACTGGTGTTTTCATTCCTTGGAATGCAAACACAGGAAATTGCAGTTAACGGGCGTAACCAGATCGATGTTACACTCAACACCCAGGTGCTTGCTATGGATGAAGTTGTGGTAACTGCCCTTGGTATTTCAAAAGAAAAGAAATCCCTTGGTTATGCTGTTACAGAAGTAAGCTCTGAAAACATTTCGCTTGTTAAAGACCACAACCCTGCCAACTCCCTGGCGGGTAAGGTAGCAGGTGTTGTCATTACACAGGGTACAGGAGGCCCCGGTGGAGGATCAAGGATCATTATCCGTGGTAATAACTCCATAACCGGTAATAACCAGCCTCTTATCGTGGTTGATGGTATCCCCATAAATACAAGTGGTTCAAACAGCGGTGGAAGTGTTTACAGCAGTACGGTAACAGGTGGAGGTATAACCGATATCAACCCGGATGATATTGAGTCTATTTCTGTACTTAAAGGTCCTAATGCTGCAGCACTATATGGATCCAGAGCAGGTAATGGTGTGCTCCTGATTACCACCAAAAAAGGTTCAAAAGGCAGGGGACTGGGAGTGAGCGTAAATTCAAATATTACATTTGACTCTCCAATGGTACTGCCTGACTATCAGAATCAGTACGGACAGGGAACACAGGGTAATATCCCCGGCGATGTTGCGGGTCTTAAAAATGCTTCATCATCATGGGGACCGCAGTTGGATGGTTCAAACCAGTTGTATTACACTGGTGAAACCAGACCTTATGTGGCACAGCCTGATAATGTTAAAAACTTCTTCAGGACAGGAGGCAAATATGTCAATACTGTTTCACTTGATGGAGGCGGTGAAGATTATTCAGCACGTTTCAGTTATACAAATAATATGACCGAATCAATGCTGCCTAATTCAGATCTTAACAGCCATAACCTTAACCTGAGGATGAATGTTGATCTTACGGACAAGCTGCAAGTAGATGCAAAGGCAACATACTTTACACAGGACATCAATAACAGGGCTTCACAGGGTAGTGAAGGTGTGTTGGCTTATGTATATGACATGCCAAGAAACGTTGATATCAAAGACCTTGAAACTTACCAGATTCCTGAAGAATCACTGAATTCTGTTTCATACAGTACACTTGGCGCTAACCCTTACTGGATACTTATGGAAGACAGGAATGAAGAGGCAAGGCAGAGAATGATAGGTTTTGTAAAGGTAACTTATCAGTTCACTGACTGGTTGTCTGCTTTTGGACGGGTAGGTACTGATATCACAAACATACAGCGCGAATCTGTTAACCAGGCCGGTCACCATTTCTTTACTTCAGGCCGACTTAACTTCAGTAACTCACGATCTACAGAGACAAATGCTGATTTCCTTATCACTGCAACAAAAGACATAATGCAGGATCTGAATATCAGTGCAATTGCAGGGGCGAACCACTCTTACCGTACCGGGCAGTCACAGTCAGTTTACGGCGAAGACTTTAAGATCCCTACAAGGGCTACAATTGCTAACTGTGTTATACAGAGACCAAGTTACGGTCCCATGAGTGAGCATATAGTTAACTCAGTTTACGGGCAGTTATCTTTTGCCTACAATGACTTTTTATACCTTGATGTAACAGGTCGTAATGACTGGTCATCAACTCTTGGTGAAGGTAACAGGTCTTATTTCTATCCTTCAGTTACCGGTTCAGTTCTTGTTAATGAACTGATAGACCCCGCAGGGGAAACATTCAACCTTCTTAAAGTACGTGGTAGCTGGGCTAATGTAGGTAATGATACAGGCCCTTACCAGCTTTATCCTTATTATAATGTTGCCTCTGATGGTTACCTCGGACTCACTCAGCTTTCAAGGCCGAGCGTAAAATTCAATCCCGATCTGAGGCCTGAGAACATTGCTTCACTCGAATTTGGTATCGAAGGAAGAATGTTCATGGACAGGGTATTCTTTGATATAGGTCTTTATCAAATTACAACAACAGACCAGATCTATGATGTTCCTGTTCCTGCAGCTACCGGCTACAGCACATTCAGAGAAAATATAGGTGAGATGACCAATAAAGGTATTGAGGTACTTATAGGTGGTTCACCGGTCAGGACCAGTGATTTCTCATGGGAGATATCAGCTAACTTCTCCAGAAACATCAATGAGCTGGTTGAGTTGACTGAAGACCTTGATAGTCATGTACTGAATACCACTAACTCAGGTAATCTCAGGATACAGGCAACTGTTGGAGGTGGATACGGAGATATTTACGGTACTACATGGCGGACCAATGATGCCGGCGATATTGTTGTCGATGCACAGGGTCGTCCCCAGGCAAGTACCGAAAAAGTATACCTCGGTAATGCCCAGCCTGATTTTATTGGCGGACTTCAAAACAGTATCAGGTTCAGGGATATTTCTTTGAGTTTCCTAATTGATGCAAGGATCGGTGGTGAAGTATACTCCCAGACAAATGCCGCTCTGACCGGATCAGGCGTTTCACAGGAAAGCCTGGAATACCGTGAAGAAGGTATAATTGTTGACGGTGTTGTGCTGCAGCCTGACGACAGCTATGCACCAAACACCAATTCAATAACTGCCCAGGAATACTGGGGTGCTTATTCAGGGATTGCTTCTAACTATGTGTATGAGCAGACGAATATCAGGCTCAGAGAAGCTGTATTGTCATATAACCTGCCGGCCTCTATAGTAAACAATCTTCCTATACAGGGAGTTTCAATAGGATTTGTCGGACGAAACCTTTTCTTTTTATATAAAGATATGGAGAACGTAGATCCTGAATCAAGCCTTGGTACAGGTAATAGCGGACAGGGAATTATTTCTTATAACCTTCCAACCGCAAGGAGTCTGGGGTTTAATATTAATGTTAAATTTTAAATTGAAGTAAAATGAAAAATTTATATAAAATATTCATTGTACTTGGTATGATGCTCATTGCAGGTGCATGTACCGAGAAATTCAATGAAATAAATACCAAGCCTGATTCATTTACTCAGGACGAGGTAAGTGCGAAATATTTTCTTACTTCACCACAGTACAACCTGTATGCTCCTAACCGGTATCCATACTGGAGAGCTCACCTGATCCATATGGACAGGTATGCAGGCTATTTCAACTTCGGTTTTTATGGTTGCTGGTGGAGCGATGAGCTCGGCTACTCATATAGTGGTGGTTATACAGACGCCGCCTGGGGATGGATGGCCGGTTATATCGGTAACCTGGACAACTTTATGAAGATGACTGACGTGGGTGGTGAATTTGAAAATGAGTATATGTATGCAATAGGTCAGATCATGAAAGGTCTTTATTTCCAGATGTATACAGACGTTTTTGGAATGATACCCTATACTGAAGCAACTGATCCTGATATAACCTTACCTGTGTTTGACTCACAGGCCACTATTTATCAAGGTGTTATAAATGAACTGGATGCGGCAATGGCTACTATTGGTGATGCCACAAGAACAGGAGCTACAGTAGATGATGTTGGAGATAATGATATCTATTGCGGCGGCGACCTGCAGAAATGGAAGAAACTTGCCAATACGCTTAAGCTGAGAATGGCTATGAGGGCTTATGGAGCTGATGGTGCAAATTTTGCACAGGCCGCTATAACTGGGGCCCTGCAAGAAGATCTGCTTGTGACAGAAGCAGACAATGTCCTTATGGAAAAAGATGCAGAAATATCCCAGTGGGGTAGTGCCTGCTATGGAGATGTATGGCATAATTTCGGCGGATATGGTTCCAAGTGGACCGTTGGAAAACCAATGATAGATGCCCTTCGAGATAATAATGATCCGCGTCTTCCATTCTATGCTGTGCCTGCAGAGGGAGGTACCCTTAAGCTAACCAAGTCAGAAAGTGATGACCAGGCAACACATGATAAACTGGTTGATTTTATGGCTACCACACTTACTGATGCAGGTGTGTCATTTACAAGAACCGATTACCCGGACAGTACCATTATCGAGATGCCTGAAAATATGTATTATGTTGGCCAGCCAACAAGATTCAACATTGATGCTTATTATTATGCAAAGCGTGAATTCTTCTCATTCCCTGAGCCCAGTATAGTAGGCAAGAAAAATTCAGGAGATGATATAAGGGCTGAGCTTATAATGTCATCTGCAGAGGCACACTTCCTGAGAGCTGAAGCAGCCCTGCGCGGACTGGGATCCGGTAATGCCCAGAATCATTACCAGGAAGGTATACGCCAGGCTATGTTGCTCTGGGGTGTAAGCTCTGATGAGGCAGATACATTTATCGCCAATGAAGATATGGCACTGCTTAACGGAGCTACACTGGAGGAAAATCTTGAAAAAATTGCAACCCAAAGGTGGATAGCCTCATATACAGATGGTTTCGAGGGATTTGCCATTGTGCGCGATATGGGATATCCTGCAGACCTGGCGGACGGTGTCAGCGATTTCGATATATTCGGTTCAGGCGATATCAATGGAAAATATCCCCAGCGAATGCGTTATGGTAATGATGCTTCTAATAATAATGGTGCTAATTATGACGCTGCAGTTGCAGAACAGGGTCCTGATGTCCAGGATACAAAACTGTGGTGGGCCAAATAAAGCGACATAACTACTTGAGATATAAAAAAAGGTGATTCAGGCGAATCACCTTTTTTTATTACCAACCTCTTTCGCTAAGAAATCCGGATGCTTCCTTATGCCCCAGGTCAGAGGCTATCTTCATATCATTAATGCAGGCGGCCAGGTCATCCATTTCAAGATATACCTTTGCTCTCCTGTAATAGGCCTCAGGGTTTTTACTATCAAGTTTAATTGCAGCACTCAGATCAGATACAGCTTTAAGATTATCACCAGTTTGTTCATGTGCCATGGCCCTGGCAAGATATGCCTGGGGATCATCACTGTTTATTTCCACAGCCCTGGTGAATAAATTTATGGCTTCACCAATTTGTCCGGTCTGTGCCTTCAGTGCTCCAAGGTTAACCCATGTAAGTGTTGCTTCACTGTTTAATTCAATTGCTTTATTAAAATCTTTTTCGGCTTTTTCATATTCGCCTTTTTCCCTGTAAAGCATCCCCCTGTTGCTATATGTAATAAAGCTGTAAGGGTTAAGTTCGATCGCCCTGTTAAAATCTGACATGGCCTTCTCATGTTCATGCAGCGTCAGATAAGCATTTCCTCTTGTAACATAATATTTTGATGTCGCGGGACTGAGATCTATAGCCCTGTTGAAATACCTGAAGGCCTCACCAGGCATCTTTTTCATCATTAAAACATGTCCTTTACCGTGCCATGCACTATGATTTTCAGGATTATGCTTAAGGGCGGTATTAAAATACTCCAGGGCTTTGTCGTAATTTCCTTTCCTGGAATTTATTTCTCCCATCCTGTGAGCAAATAATTCATCGTTTAGAAATTCAGGAACAAGCTCAATCTGCCTTTCAGGATCTGTATTAATAAACTCAGGGATATTTGCCGCTTTCCCGGGAACAGAAAGCATATTAAGATGTACGGGAGGCGAGCTGTAACCATTACTGTCAATATGAGTCAGGTATAACTGGGTATATGCTCCCTTTTCTTTCGATGAAAACACCATCCATTTACCATTTGGCGAAATGGAATGCCATGAATTCATGTTGCCCAGGTTACAGTTCATCAGCCTTGGCTGGCCTCCCTCTGCCGGTATTATGTGAAGCTTGCTGTCAGGCATAAGGAGCATAAAACTCTCAGCTTTGCAGAATATTATCCACTTACCATCAGGAGTAAAACGGGGAAAATAATTACTCATACCGTTTTCTGAGGCACCTTCAACAGGTTCTGCTTTACCACCCTTACCATTGTTGAAAGGAATTCTGTAAATATCGAATTTGAACTTTCTTTCTCCTGAAAGAAACCCATTCAGGAAATCATTATAGGCAGAATGATTTGTGGCTGTAGAGCCCCTGTATATTCCTGATTCTTCAAAATGGACTGCCTCTGATCTTGCAAAATAAATGTATTTCCCATCCGGACTCCAGACAGGATTGCTCTGGACAAACATCGTATCATTTGCACCTTCAAGTTCAAAGTATTTCTTTTCTTTTGTGTCATATACCGCTAGAATTCCTTTGAACGGGAAGAAAAGCTGAGAATATTCCATATTGTTCCTGTCAACAAATATTTCGCAATCCTTCAGTGTACTTACAACATACCTGCCATCAGGTGAAATCTGCGAAAGAAGACCATAGGTGAATTCACCGTTTACATGATCACTCCAGTTTATCATATTGTCCTCGGAAATAACAGTTTTTTCCTGAAGATCAGTAATGGTGTAAGCGCCTTTTTCGTCCCTTGCATCCACATCCATTGCAAATCGTTGTCCGTCAGCACTGACGGAGTGACAGTTTCCGCATACGGGAATATTGTCAAGCACGGTAACAGCTTTACCATATGATGCAGTATGACCCATGTGCCAGCTTACTTCATCAAGGTTTTCCCGGGCATATTTAAAAGGAAGGGGAACACCCCTGTAAAAAATTGGAGCTTCAACACCTGTAGTTGCTATCCTGAATTTAATCCTGCTTGCAGCTTTATTGTCTCCTCTTATCTCAACTGTAGTCTCAGAATCACCCGACAGCTTTTTAATTTGCTCCCATGTAAGACTGTCAGGTTGCCAGAATTTTATTCCCTGGCTAACCCCGGATGAAAATACTATGGAATCACCTTTGATGAAATTTATATCAAATTCCTGTTGTTTACCACCCTCTGCATCCCACCTGAATACAGGAGAGGATATTTCAGGAGGGAAAACTGAACCGTTAAGAGGATAAACTATATTAATTCCGGACTGCTCATTTTTCCTTTTATCTGTACATGACACGTTCAAAACCAAAAGAACTAAAACAAGGATTAACGCAGATGATATTCCTGACTTATACATTTTTTACTAATTATTTGATGAAATCCTGCTTACAAACTTAATTAAAAAAACTTTTAAGTCTGAGTATTACGAAAATTTCCAATGGGTTTTATCTGGAGACATTCTAAATTAGTTATTCAGCAAAAATTTAACAATTATGTAAATAATTAAATACTAGACGTATATGTGCTTTGATGAATTGCCAGATACCATTAAAGTCTAATAGCCTATATATGATTAGAAAAAATTACTATGTTTATGGTACCAAGTTCTACAAGTTCAGTAATAAAAGAACCAAAGTACTCAAAGTTTATCATTATGTATAAATTCTAAACCAAATTTTCTATGAAAAAAATTATTTTTTTATTCTTTATGCTTTCCTTTAGCTGCTATATGGCTATGGGACAGTCTTTAACCGTAAAGGGAACAGTCACTTCCTCTGAAGACGGCTCAACCCTTCCGGGAGTAACTGTCGTTGTTAAAGGAACCAGCAGGGGAGTTGCCACGGGAATCGAAGGCAACTATGAAATACAGGCTGAAAGGGGTGATGTCCTGGTATTCAGCTCTGTAGGTATGCTGTCAACTGAAATAGAGGTAGGTTCGCAGGCAACAATTGATGTTGCTCTTGATCCTGATCTGCTTTCTATTGAAGAAGTAGTTGTGACAGGATATGCGGTAAAAAGGAAGACTAACGTTACCGGTTCAATTTCCAAGGTGGAAGCAGATGATCTGCAGAAAGTCACGGCTGCCAATGTTGAAGGTTTGCTGCAGGGACAGGCTGCAGGTGTATTTGTTGCATCTAACAGCGGACGACCGGGTGCCGGAGCACAGATCAGTATCAGGGGAAGAGGATCCATTAATTCATCATCTTCTCCGCTATGGGTTGTTGACGGTGTTATTATGCACGGTGTGCCCACCCTTAATCCAAACGAGATTGAAAATATCTCAATACTTAAAGATGCCTCAGCCACTGCTCTGTACGGATCCAGAGGAGCAAACGGTGTTGTACTGGTTTCAACCAAAAAGGCTAAAACCGGTGTAAACAACATAAGCTTTAATGCGCGTACAGGTCTTACACAATTGAACAATGGTAATTTTGATCTGATGGATTCTCAGCAGCTCTATGACTACTGGGGAAGCTTTGCAAACCAGTCCAGCCTGCCTTCATTCTATGATCCTTCACTTACAGATGTAGATACTGACTGGTGGGATGTTGGCTCACAGACTGCTGTTGCTCATGACTATAACCTGGCACTAACCAGCAGTACAGAAAATATGAAATCATATTTAATGGTTGGATATTATAATGAGTCAGGAGCAATCAAGACCTATGATTTTGAAAGGTATAATGCAAGGCTTAACCTGGACTACCAGCCTGCGAGCTGGCTTAAGATACAACCTAAATTCTCAGGTTACTACAGTAAAACCTACAGCAATGAGGCTGCAGGTTATACCTTAAATACACAGCTTCCATGGGACGATCCTTATGATGAAAACGGAGAACCGGTAAATGCAAAAGATCCAAACGTTACATGGTATGGACGTGATCAGAATAATTATCTCTATGATGCGCAGTGGAACTACTCAAAGGGAAATACATTCAGCCTGAATGGTAACATGGACTTCCAGGTACGTATCTCACGTGATATTACATTTGAGTCCACTAACAATATGAATTTCTACTATTACAGGGGAATGGGATATACTGATCCCAGATCCAATTCGGGGTTGCAGGATGATGGAAGTATTTCAAATTCTACTGCAAAACGTATTACACGCTTCACAAACCAACTGCTCAGGTACTCAAGAAATTTCGGTGATCATTCAATAAATGCACTTGCTGCCTATGAGTACAATGATTATACTTATGAAAGTACATATGCTGCAGGTAAAGGTATTGCCCCGGGACGTGAAATCCTTGATGTTACATCTGAAGCAAAATCTGTTGGAGGAACAAAGAATGCATATGCATTCCAGTCATTTCTCTTTAATACAAGCTATACCTACACAGACAGGTATATAGCCCAGTTCTCTTTCAGAAGGGACGGATCAACAAGATTTGGTGAGAACAACAGGTATGGTAATTTCTTTACCTTCAGTGGTGGATGGAATATCCACAATGAATCGTTTTTTGATGTAGCTGCAATTGATATATTCAAGCTTACAGGTAGCTATGGATCAATAGGAAATACTCCTAATAATCTCTACGGCCACCTTAGCCTTTATGCTCTTAATAACCAGTATAATGGCAGCCCGTCTGCGTTTCCAAGCCAGATGCCTAACCCTGATATGACCTGGGAAAAGGCTTTTGAATCAAATATAGCTGTTGAACTCAGGCTTTATGACCGTTTTGATGTTGAACTGCAGGCATATAATAAGAATACTGACGACCTTCTCTCATTCGTTCCGCAATCCACCCTTACAGGATATACAGGATACTGGGCCAATATTGGTTCAATCAATAATAAAGGTGTTGAAGCTACACTGGGAGCCGATATATTTAAAAATTCTGAGTTTAACTGGAATTTTGCTGTAAATATTGGTCTTAACAGGAACGAGGTAACTGCTCTTAATGAAGACCAGGCAATCGTATCCGGTAGTAAGATTATCGAGGTTGGCGAAGATATTGATACATGGTATCTGCGCAAATGGGCCGGTGTTAATCCCGACAATGGTGATCCCCAGTGGGAGGTAGTTGATGAAACAACAGGTGAGGTTACCCTTACATCAGATTACAATTCTGCTACACGTCAGAAGGTTGGTACTTCAACGCCTGATTTCTTCGGAGGAATATTCAGTAATATGTCTTACAGGGGATTCACCCTCGATCTTAACTTTAACTTTGTTAGCGGACTGCAGATCTATCATGCTGCAAGAGAGTTGTTCGACAGCGACGGCAGTTATCCTACCTTTAACCAGATGGTACTTGCTGATGACTGGTCACGCTGGGAGCAGCCCGGTGATGATGCCACTCATCCGCTTGCATATTACGGTGGTAACAATAATTCACATAAGCCTTCATCAAGGTACCTGGAAGACGGTAGCTATCTAAGGCTCAAAAACCTGAGGTTTGCATATTCATTACCTGTTAACTTACTGAAAGCTCTTAATATGAAAGAAGCAAGTATCTTTTTCTCAGGTGATAACCTTGCTACTTTCTCAGGATTTTCAGGCGCTGACCCCGAGGTTGGAACAGGTGGTTATATAGGTACAGGTTTCTATCCTGTAGCAAAGAAATTTATGTTCGGTCTGAATGTTACATTTTAGTAAATACCGGAATAAGTGAAATCAAAAAAACTATTTATAATGAAGAAATATAGAAAACTATTTATCACCCTCTTATCAGTTGCATTCATGATGGCAGCATGTGAACTGGATTACGTGCCATATGATGCAATTGAGGAAGATGAAGTGTTCACATCAGAGTCCGGTCTGCAAACAGCTACCTATGGTAACTATGCATACCTCAAAGGACAGGGTGTGGATGATAACTACTCATGGTATAATAACTGGCACAGGCTCTGTGAATATCCCGGCGACAATGTTTCGCTCAGTGGTACAACAACAGACCCGCTCTTTTATACATATAATTATAAAAACAGTGAAACAAGTTACAGGGTCAGGGAAACCTGGAGGGCTTCCTACAAGGTTATTGTTTCCTGTAATAAGATTATTGAAAATGCAGAAGAAGGTGTTACTCCGGAGATGGATCAGCTTATAGGTGAAAACTATTACCTGAGAGGATTGCTTTACTTCCAGCTGGTTAACCTTTTTGGAAGACCTTATGATCAGGGTACAGGGAACCTGGGTGTTCCTATTAAGCTTGACAGTGATAAGGAAAACCTTCCTGCAAGGAATACTGTAGGTGAGGTTTACGAACAGGTTCTTGATGACCTTGATAAAGCATCAACACTCATGACCTGGGAGTCGTCAAAAGGTAATGTATATGCTTCAAAAGGGGCCGCCCTGGCAATGCTGGCTCGTGTAAACCTTTATATGGGCAATAATATTGATGCAATTGAATTTGCCACCGATGTTATCACAGATGGCCCTTACCAGTTACTTTCAACCCAGGATTTTCCAAAGTATCCTACTTTTGCACCTGAGAATAACTCTGAAACAATTTTTGCCCTGAAATCATTAAAGGACAAGGATTATACCCATGGCTGGTATTCGGTTGGTGCAATGTATGCCCATGTTGAAGGTACAGGATGGGGAGAAATGTATGCCTCCAAACCTTACCTCGACCTGGTAAACCGGCATCCTGAAGATGTGCGTAGTGAGTTTATTTCACCACAATACAATCTGAACAGTGAAGGTGAAAAAGAATACTGGGCTACTTATGTTGATGATGCCTACCAGTATGTTATGATCGATATAGAGTGGGATGATACTGCTTCACAGTGGTCTTATGATGAAGATGGGACTACCGTGTATGTTGATGAGGAAACAGGACCCGGTGGGGAAACACTCTATTCAGTAGACGTAGACGGAACAAAAACTTACGTGGAAATTATGCCCCGTATGTATGACAGGAGAGGATATCCGAAATGGTATATAACAAAATGTTCAGGACAGGAAGGACAGGCACAATTATGGTCGCCTGTTATTTCCAGGCTTGCTGAAATGTACCTGATTCGTGCCGAGGCAAATGCCAAAGAAAATTACGATCAACTGGCGCTTGACGACATAAACATAATCAGGAGCAGGGCCGGTCTGTCAGGTGATGCCCTGTATACATTGACAAATATACCTGCCGGTAAGACTGTGTTTGACCTGGTAATGGAAGAAAGACAGCTTGAACTTGCATGGGAAGGTCACAGGAAATTTGATGTATTCAGGAATGGTCTGACAATGGACAGGAGATACCCCGGAACACATACCCTGGGTAATGATCCCATACTGGTCATACCACCTGATCATCCACGTGTGGTTGAGTTTATACCTGAATCAGAAATACTGGCCCAGCCCAACCTGGAGCAGAATCCCGTAAATTAGTTTTTGGAAATCAATATTCGGGTTGTATCAAAAGTACTTAAAGCAGGATTTGAATCTTTTAATTTATTACTTTTGTTACAGCCCGTTATTTTTTAAAAAGTATTTAATATGAAAACCAACAGAAGATCATTTATACGTAATGTTACCCTGGGATCCGGCCTTGTAGCAGCAGGTGTACCACAGTTTGCATGCTCGTCTGACAAGGGTGATGGTAAACTTGGCCATATAAAGGAACAGGCAGGCAGGAATCCTGATATGAAGTTTAATATGTCTGGGTATGCCGCACCTAAACTGGATACGGTCAGGATTGGATTTGTTGGGATAGGTGACCGCGGTTCAGGTGCAGTTAAGAGGATGACCCATATAGAAGGTGTTGAAGTAACTGCTCTTTGCGATACCAGGCAGGCTGCCGTTGATGGCGCCCAGAAAATGCTGAACGATGCCGGTCTTCCAAAAGCTAAGGAATTTGTAAGCGGAGATGAAGGCTTCAGGGAACTATGTAACAGTAATGACGTAGACCTTGTTTATGTTGCCACCCCATGGGAATGGCACGTGCCGGTAGCAGTTGCTGCAATGGAAGGCGACAAACACACCGCAGTGGAAGTATCACTGGCAAAGACACTGGAAGAATGCTGGCAGATTGTTGAAACATCTGAGCGTACACGCAAGCACTGCGTGATACTCGAGAACTGCTGCTATGACTTTTTTGAGCTGCTGACTCTTAATATGGTCAGACAGGGACTCTTCGGCGAGTTGATACATGGCGAGGGTGCTTATATTCACAATCTCGATTACTGGTTGTTCAATAAACCCAAGGATGATCAGATGACAGATGGTGCCTATACGGATATGTGGAGGATGTATGAAAACAGAAGAAAAGCAAATGTATATCCCACGCACGGACTGGGTCCTGTTTGCCAGGCTATGAATATTAATCGCGGCGACAGGATGGATTACCTGACTGCAATGATGTCTGACGATTTTACCCTAAAGGACAGGATTAAGGAGAAAGCAAAGGAAGATCCTTACTTTGAGAAATTCCTGGACTGGGATATGCGAGGAAATATGGATATTTCTCTTATCCGTACAGTAAAAGGCCGTACCATAATGGTGCAGCATGATGTTCATTCACCAAGACCCTATTCCCGTATACATATGCTGAGCGGTACAAAAGCCTTTGCCCAGAAATGGCCACGTACACATATTGCCTTTGGTCATGATGTGGCTGATGAAGAGAAGATGAAGGAGCTGGAAGAAAAATATACACCGGAAATAGTGCGCCACGTTGGAAAAATGGCTAAAAAAGTAGGTGGTCACGGAGGAATGGATTTTATAATGGACTGGCGTTTAATAGACTGCCTCAGGAATGGACTGCCCATGGATATGGATGTTTACGATGCAGCAGCATGGAGTTCTATAACAGCCCTCAGTGAATGGTCAATTGCAAACAAATCCAATTCAATAGAGGTGCCTGACTTTACAAGGGGTAAATGGGAAACAAACAAACCCGTTGATACCACACTTAATGGTGGTGGCTCAACAAGGACAAGGAATATTCTAAAGGCCGACGGATCCGGTCAGTTGGAAATATAGGTACTGGTCATATCTTCAGGTATGGATATTACAAAGGAAGCTATCCCCGTGTTAGCTTCCTTTAGTTTTGTTGTATCATCCTGCCTGACAGTTTCAATGCTTACAATATCAAGATCAGGATTGGCCTCCAGCAAGTACCATATTATACCCTCGAAATTCCTGGAGTGATATGAGCCGTTAAAATGGATGAATAATTGCCCCGTATTCCAGTGTTCAAGTATTGAATATGCCATGGTAGCATCCTTAATAGCCTGTGCTTTAGGAAGATTTTTGTTCCCGTGCATTTTACCTCCTCCCATCGTCAGCATATCTTTGTAACCCTTGAGGTTTTCATCATATAAAGGTGGGAGGGGAGCAATATATTTTTTTGCTTCATTGCTTATGCTGTCCAGTACCTCAAAACCTGAACGGCTTACCATGGATGCATAGCGCCTGGGTATGTTTGTTGCAATAAAGGGTAAATCGTTTTCCCTGGCAAACTCCATAAGTGGCTTGTAATCAGTGCCGTAATTTTTCCAGAGTTTTACTTCTTTTTCAAATTTGGAGGAAGAGTACATCCCATCAAGATATTCGTCAATTATAAGCTGATCATCCCTTTCGAACATTTCTGCACCCATTATGAGTTCTTTCTCACCTTTCTCATAAAGATCACGTGATATCTCCAGTTCCAGCCAGTGGGCAATGGGATCATTATGCAACTCACCGAAGAATACTATGTCGGCTTCGATCGCCTTATCAATAATTTCAGAATAGCTTGCCTCATTTCCTTCTTTGTCGTATACAATGTAAGCAGGCTTATCTGATCTGAAGCCGGATAGTGCAAGGAACATAAAAATTAAACCCAGGTTGATTTTATTCATGATTAACAGTATTTAAATTCTTCGTCTACAGTGACTTGATTTCAGTTACCAGTTTTTGTATTGAATCCTTGGCATTGCCAAAAAGCATTCGTGTTTTGTCATTGAAGAACAGGGCGTTTTCAATTCCGGCATATCCCTTACCCATACCTCTCTTCATTACAATTACATTTTTTGCTGTATGTGCTTTGATGATTGGCATACCGTAGATAGGGCTCGACGGATCATCTTCCGATGCCGGGTTTACAACATCATTGGCTCCTATAACCATTACAACATCTGTATTGGGCAGGTTGGGATTAATATCATCCATCTCAACCAGCTTATCATAGGGAACATCTGCTTCTGCAAGAAGTACATTCATATGACCGGGCATCCTTCCTGCTACTGGGTGAATGGCATATTTTACCTCTACACCTTTTTCCGTGAGCAGTTCATCCATTTCGCTTGCAATATGCTGTGCCTGGGCAACGGCAAGTCCGTAACCCGGTACAATAACTACTTTTTGTGAATAGGCGAGCAGTATGCTGGCATCACTGACGGTGATCTCTTTAATTGATCCCTGTTCGCCAGTTGCTGCTGCTGCTCCTCCTCCAAAGGCCCCGATAATAACATTAAGCAACGACCTGTTCATGGCCTTGCACATAAGTATGGTCAGTATAGTCCCTGCTGATCCTACAAGTATACCACCAAGAATCATTGCCTGGTTATTGTAAATAAAGCCGGCCATTGCAGCAGCAATTCCTGTAAATGAGTTGAGCAGTGAAATGACCACTGGCATGTCTGCCCCGCCTATGGGCATTACGAACATAACACCATATATTACAGCTACCGTAAGCAAAATGAGTGCTGCAGCCTGTGGCTGAAGGGCTCCTGTGTTACCAGACGATATCAGGACTATAATGACTACCACTACAATGAGAAGCAAAATGTTTACATATCTCATGAATGAAGCTCTTATATCACCTACCTTGCCATCAAGTTTCCCGTAGGCAATTAAACTACCGCTAAAAGAGATACTGCCTATTGTCAGGCCTGCAAGGGTAACAATTATTACACCAGTGCCGCTTACATTAGGGAATTCAAGAAAAGCTACAAGGGCCGATGCTGCTCCCCCTGTGGCATTGAAGAAAGATACCAGCTGCGGCATGGCTGTCATCTTTATGCGCCGCGCAATTATCCAGCCCAGTGTGCCTGCAAAGGCTATTGCAATAAGTATAAAGAGTGCATTTGAAAGGGAGATTGGATTACCTTCAGGATCCTTGTGCAACAATAAAGTTGTTACCATAGCCAGTACCATGCCTGCTGCTGCCCAGATATTTCCTTTTCTTGCAGTTTCGGGACGACTGAGCAGTTTGAGACCCATAACAAATAGTATGGCTGCAACAAGGTAACTGAACTCAAGGAGGGCTTCCCCTGTGGTGAAATTTATACCGTCGGTGGTAGTTAATATATTTTCCATAATCTAGTTCTTGTTTTTCTTTTTAAACATTTCCAGCATGCGGTCGGTAACAACAAATCCACCCGCTACATTAAGAGTACCCATTAATACGGCAAGAACACCCAGGACGAGATCGGCTGAGAATTTAAGGTCGCTGTGCCCCAGTAGTATTATTCCGCCAATTATGATTACACCACTGATTGCGTTGGCTCCTGACATAAGTGGTGTGTGCAGAACTGAGGGTACATTCGATATTACCTCAAAGCCCAGGAATATTGACAGGGCAATGATGAATATCGCTTCTTTATTGGAATAGAAAAAAATTAATATATCATCCATGATATTACAGATTTAAGACTGATTTTATTCTTTCGTTGATTACTTCTCCATCTTTTGTAAGACAAGTTCCGCTTACTATCTCATCTTCCATATCGAGCTTGAAAGTACCTTCCTTGTCGAACAAAAGAGAACTGAAATTTATAAGGTTTGTTCCATACATCTTACTGGCATCAGAGGGCATCAGTGAAGGGAAATTTGATTCACCTACTATCCTGACCCCATCCTTTTCAACAGTTTTACCATTTTCCGTAAGTTCGCAATTACCGCCTGTTGATGCAGCCAGGTCTATTATGACCGAGCCCGGTTTCATGGCTGAAACAGTTTCTTTTTTTACCAGCACGGGGGCTTTTTTCCCTGGTATCTGGGCTGTGCAAATGACTACATCAGCGTTTGAGGCATGTTTCTGAATCATCTCAGATTGCCTTTTTTTGTATTCCTCGGTTTGCTCAACAGCATAACCACCTGCTGATTTATCTTCAGTGGCACCTTCCACCTCTATAAACTTACCTCCAAGGCTCTGTACCTGTTCTTTTACATCAGAACGTACATCAAATACCTCTACAACAGCGCCCAGCTTTCTTGAAGTGGCTATAGCCTGTAGACCCGCAACTCCTGCCCCAAGTATCAGTACTTTAGCAGGCTTTATTGTACCGGCTGCAGTCATAAACATCGGAAAAAACCTTGGCAGTTCGGATGCAGCCCTCAGAACTGCCTTATATCCTGCAACAGTTGCCATGTTGGACAGTACATCCATCGACTGGGCACGTGAAATACGCGGTATCAGTTCAAGGCTGAACGCTGTAACACCACTGTCACGTAATGTTGTTACCATGCTCTTGTCCGATAGTGCATTCAGGGTGCCTATAAGGATCTTACCCTTGCTGATCTTTTTGAGCGTTGAACTGTCGGGCGCGCTTACTGATAGTATAATATCCGCTTTTTTGAGAATATCATCTCTTTTAACAATCCCGGCACCGGCTTCGGAATATTCCTTGTCTCCGGCATAGGATCCTTTCCCGGCGCCTTCTTCTATCATAATATCCAGTTTCAGTGAGGTAAAATGACTAACCTGGGAAGGAAGAAGTGCAACTCTTTTTTCCGGTTCTTTTTCTTTTAATACGCCAATATTCATATTGAAGGATTTGTATTAGTTGTCTATAAACCTACAAAAATAAGACAAGGAAACATACCTGTTTGTTTAAAAAAATCTTAAGTCATTGTAAATGTATTTACTAAAAGAACAATTACTATCTTGCAAAACTTAATTTATTTATCACTTATTCTTTCTTAATATTTTGTTTTATGAGAGCTTATGTTCCTGTGATATTATTTATTATTACCGTATTTACAGCCTGTTCCTCAGCAGAAAAAGAAACAGGAAAAGTATTGTTTACTACACCGGAGGGCTATGCAGAAAGGCTATCTGATGCACTTACGGAGCAGGGACTTGAACCGGTGTCTTTGCCTGCCGTTAAAACAGTAATTCCGGCAGAAAATAAAGAGATTGAAAGCCTGCTACTTAATATTGAAGAATATGATTATATCGCTTTTTCAAGCAGGAAGGCAATTGAAGCTTTTTTTATTGCTTCTGACAGCCTGGAAGTGGAGAAATATGGCAATGTGGTTTTTTGTGCCATTGGCAAAGACTCTGAAAAACTTGGGGAAAGGGATTTCAATAACACGGTCATTGTACCGGCTGAACCAAGTCCTGCAGGGATAGTTGATACCCTGAAGGCTTTGGGTGTATCAGCGGACACCAAAATTGCCGTGCTTGTCCCGGAAGTTAGAGGAATAACAGAACCCGGTGTGGTACCTTCATTTATAAAAGGGCTGGAAAATACAGGGATGGAGGTAAGCAGGGTAAATGCCTATGTCACATCAGCAGTACAATACCCATCGGCTGATAGCCTGCGGACAATGATACGAAAAGGTGAATATGACGTAATAGCGTTTACGAGTACGGCAGAGATAGAGGCTTTCCTGCTATTAACCGGAGGAAAGACCTGGCCTGGTAAGCAGGTCTTGGCCTGTTTTGGTCCTTATACAGCCGCCAATGCCGAAGATATGGGACTTGAAGTTGATATTATTGCCAGTGACTACAGCTCTTTCAGCGGCTTTGCCAGGGCTATTAAAGATTTCTATAAATAAAAATATCACTGAGATATTATTATTAATTTACCGGCGTGCATGGAACTGGCTAAAATAGCTTGATTTTTTTTTTGGTAATCCAGAAGTCACGAATGGCTAATATTATCATAATTATTTACATAATGCACGTAAAGTGTGGATATTAACGTATCTTTGCAGCAATTTTAATTTACCTGCCTTTATGCCCTTTTTATAAAGAACGTCTAAGGGTGACATCATAATTTTATATTTACACAAGAACTGAATAATGCAATTTGATAAACTGAATATTATTGAGCCTGTCTTAAAGGCTCTGAAAGAAGAGAACTATACTGAACCCACACCAATACAATCAAGAGCCATCCCTCTTATCCTTAACAGGAAGGATATACTTGGCAGTGCCCAGACTGGCACCGGCAAGACAGCTGCTTTTGCCGTACCCATATTACAACACCTGCATGTACGCAACGGTCATGACAGGGGAGCTAAAAAGCTAAGGTCGCTGATAATAACCCCCACCCGTGAACTGGCCATACAGATAGGGGAGAGTTTTACGACTTACGGAAGGTATACCGGGATTAAAAATACTGTTATTTTCGGTGGAGTAACACAGGGATCGCAGGTAACTGCCCTTCGTAAAGGAGTGGATATACTGGTTGCAACACCCGGCAGGCTGCTGGACCTTATGGACCAGGGGTATGTGAATTTACAGGACATAGAATATTTTGTTCTTGATGAAGCTGATCGTATGCTTGATATGGGATTTATACATGATATACGTAAGATCATTGCTAAATTACCGGCAAAGAGGCAATCACTGTTCTTCTCTGCCACAATGCCGGATAATATTGTAAAACTGTCTGCTACGATACTCAACAGGCCTGAAAAGGTTGATGTCAGCCCGGTATCCTCTGCGGCCGACACTGTGCGGCAATACCTCTATTATACAAATAAGCCGGATAAGAAGGACCTGTTGGTACATATACTTGGCGACCGAAGGATTGACCAGGTGCTGCTGTTTGCCAGGACCAAGCACGGGGCTGATAAGATAGCCAGGAACCTGAAAAAGAAGAAGATAAAATCAGCAGCCATCCATGGCGATAAGGCCCAGAACAACAGGCAGAGAACCCTTCGTCAGTTTAAGGATGGAGAGATACGTGTGCTTGTGGCTACGGATATCGCTGCCCGGGGTATTGATATTGACAACCTGAAGTATGTTATCAATTATGATATACCCAATGTTGCTGAAACATATGTTCACAGGATTGGTCGGACAGGAAGGGCCGGGGAGGCCGGCACTGCCATATCCATATGCGAACCAGAAGAGAATGCTTTTATCAGGGATATTGAAAAACTGATTAACAGGAAAATTGAGACTGTGCAGCATAAGTTATTTCCCCAGACTGATAAACCCATGAATGAGCAGGAAAAAAAGCAGTTTGAGAAAGAGAAGCAGCAGAGGAAACAGGAATTCTTTTCGTCACGCAAAAAGACCCGGGGGCGAAATTATTCCAACAGGTACAGCAGGTAGAGTAGGGAATTGCCTCGCTACGCTCGGCCAGTCCTCCTTATCAGAGCTGCAAATAAAAGCCGGGATGGCTGGCGCCATCCTCAATCCAAAGCTCACCACAAAAAGAAAAGCGAGCTTTCCTTTTTGGAGCTCGCTTTGTCTTGGTTTATCGGCTTTTATTTGCTCGTGAACCCGGAGGAATTCGAATCCCCAACCTCCTGATCCGTAGTCAGGTGCACTATCCAGTTATGCTACGGGTCCATCCTTTTGCAGCTGCAAATATACAAAAATTTAAACTTTACTAAAAACTTAAACAAGCTAATGGAGCTTAATATTCATACTGAAAATTATTATTTGTAAATTGCAGTAAACATAATTGAAACCGGAAATGAAAAAAGCTCTGAGAATTATATTGAGGATTGTTGCAATTGTCGTGGTTGTTATACTGCTGGCAGCAATCATTATTCCTGCTGTATTTAAAGATCAGATTAAAGAAAAAGTTGTTAAAACGGCAAATGAAAAAGTTAATGCTGAAATAGCTATAGGCGATTTCAGTCTTACTGTCCTGCGTAATTTTCCAAACCTTACTTTTCGTCTGAAAGAGGTAAGCGTTACCGGTATTGATAATTTTGAAGGGGATACCTTAGCCGGATTTCAGTCGTTTAACCTTGTCTTTGATATTACATCGGTGTTTTCTGAATCGGGCTACAGGGTCAGGGCAATAGATATTGACAGGCCTGTAGCAAGTGCGATAATAATGGATAATGGTACAGCTAACTATGATATAATGCCTGCAGGTGAAGAACAGGCAACAGGAGAACCAGAAGAGGAGACAGGAGAAGAACAGGAGGAGGCAGGAAAGGATATCGCATTCAGGCTGAACAGGTTCAGTATAAATAATGCAACTCTGAGCTACACGGATATGACTTCGGGTATGGATGCCGCAATCAATGGCCTGGATTTGTTATTGAGTGGCGATATGGCTGAAAATATCACTAATCTGATTCTTGAGATTGATATTCAGGAAGTCGATTTTATACTTGATGGCCTTAAGCTTGTTAACGGAGCTGAAATAGAAACGGAGTTTGATATAGAGGCTGACCTTGAAAATAATGAATTCACCCTGGGAGATAATTATATAATGATTAATGCCATGAAATTGTTATTCTCAGGTTCACTGAAGATGGAGGATGAAGATATAATAACGGATATTCAAATTAATACGGGCGATACAGAATTTAAATCAGTTTTGTCTATGGTGCCTGCTGTATATATGAAGGGTTTCGAAGGACTGGAGACAGAAGGAAGCTTTGATATCGACGGAAGAGTAAAAGGCAGGTACAGTGCTGCTGACAGCCTTCTGCCGGATATTAAGATTGGTTTTACGGTTAGTAATGGCATGATCTCGTATCCTGATCTTCCTGAAAGAATAAGCAACATAAACATATCAACAAAGGTTGATGTTGATGGTACAAACCCGGATAATACGACCCTGGACCTTGAAAAATTTCATTTTGAGCTCAAGGGCAGTCCCTTTGATATGACCGCTGGAATAAGAACTCTATTGAGTGATCCCGCGGTGAAAGCATCGTTTAATGGCAGTCTCGATCTTGCTGCACTTGCAGGAGCTGTTCCCATTGAGATTGATGACCTGGCAGGAGTGCTTGATCTTGCCCTGAATGTGGATGCAAGAAAATCGATGATAGATAACATGGACTATGATAATGTTGAAGCAAATGGCAGCCTTGCCTTAAGTGAGTTTAATTTCATAAAGAAGGGATTACCGCCTGTAGGCATTAAGATAGCCGATTTTACTTTTGCTCCTGATCATGCATCACTTAATGAATTGAAACTGAAAGTGGCAGGGAATGATATTGAGATAGATGGCAGGCTTGAAAACTACCTTGATTATATCCTGGCGGATGGTACAGTCATAGGAAAACTAAACCTTTATTCAGCAAAAATCAACATGGATACAATTTTTCACTATATGCCGGCTGATACCACGCAGTCAGAGCAGGAGGGAGACAGCCTTAATCTTTCAACACCTCTCTTGCCGGCTAATATTGATTTTGAATTTACTTCATTGGTAGACGTGTTTTATTATTCTCCGCTGGAAGCTCACGAGGTGAAAGGACAGATTGCCCTTAAAGACCGGGTGCTGCTTATAGAGAATACAGGCCTGAAGACCCTTGGCGGCAGTGTTACAGTAAATGCTGAATTCAATACTTCAGATACTCTTAAACCTGAATTGCTTGCTTCTCTTAATGTAAAGGATATTGGCATAAAGGAGACATTTGAAACTTTTAATACGGTAAGGAAGATTGCCCCTGTTGCAAAAGGAATGGATGGCTCTGTCAGTACTGATTTTGATTTCAGATCACTGCTGGCAAAGGATATGACGCCTGTAATCAATACAATAAACGGCAGCGGAAGGTTGCAGTCGGAATCAATACAGTTTGTCAGTTCCCCCGTTTATGAAAAGATGAGTTCCTTGTTACAGTTTGGTGAAGATTTCACCAATGAGTTCAGGGATGTGGATGTATATTTTGAAGTCCGTGACGGCAGGGTAAGCATTAAGCCTTTCGATACTGAGATGGGAGCAATGAATGTTAATGTGAGTGGCGATCACGGTATTGATCAGACAATTAATTATTTACTTAAGATAGAGGTTCCTTCAGAGGATCTTCCCGGCAGCATGAGCTCGGTTCTTACTGGACTGGCTGCAAAAGCTGCCCTGCTGGGAATTGAGTATTACCAGCCTGAGATTATTAAAATGAATGTTTCTGTCGGGGGAACGGTCACCGAACCTGTTATCAGACCCTCACTCGGAGGTACAGGTGCAGGAGAGACTGTTAAGGAGGCAGCAAAAGAAACTGTCGAAAAGGTTGTTAAGGAAAAAGTAGAAGAAACGAAAGAAAAGGTATCCGGGGAGGCCAGGGAACAGTCCGACAGGATACTGGCGGAGGCTCAGCAACAAGCCGACAGGATCAAGGCTGAAGCAGCAAAAGCAGCAGAAAAGATCAGGGAGGAAGGCGACCGCAATGCTCAGAAGCTTATTGACAATGCAGAGAGCAAAGGAGCACTTGCGAAGATTGCTGCAGAAAGAGCCGCCGAAGCCCTCAGGAAAGAAGCTGCTAAGAAAGCGGCCCAACTTGAGGAAGAAGCCGCTGAGGAAGCAGATAAGATAATGGCAAAGGCACGTGAAAAGGCCGATGATATAAAAAAAAGGTTGTCGCGATGACAACCTTTTTTAGTTTTATTTAATACCCTTAAAACTTTAGTATTTTCTTTCTTTGATCCTTGCACTCTTACCTGTACGTTCGCGGAAGTAGAATATTCTTGCCCTGCGGACCCTGCCTCTTTTGTTTACATCAATCTTTTCAATAAACGGCGAGGCAATAGGAAATATTCTTTCAACACCTATGCTTCCGGACATCTTACGTACCGTAAAAGTCTGGGTATGATTGGATCCCTTTATTTGCAGTACGGTACCTTTGAACTGCTGTATCCTTGTCTTATTTCCCTCAGTAATCTTATAATGTACTGTAATAGTATCACCCGCTTTGAATTCGGGGAAATTATTAGTTACAGCATACTCTTTTTCAACAACATTCATCAAGTTCATAATCCTTCGTATTTTGAGGTCGCAAATATAAGGTTTCTTTTTTTAATAATGAAGAATCTCAAAAAAATATTTAGACTTAAGCCTACTTCATCTTAAACTTATCCCCGGTTGATTCAATGATGGCTTTGTACCATGCTTTGCTGTAGCCGGGCTGCGATAGTTTGGGATTGACATACTTATATCCTTCAGGGACTTCCCGCTTTTCTTTTACATTGCCATCCATGTACTTGGTGAAAAGGAAGGCATAAAAGTCTTTCCACTCGGAAACTGTCTCGTTACCGGCATCAACAGAGTAGTCAGTAATATATTTTACTGCCAGGCAGGGGTCTTCTTTGTATAATTCTGCAGCTATCTTATCAATTGTAGCAGTTTCATTGACAAAGCCAAGCTCAAGTTCTTTCTGCTTATTCTTAATGTCTTCTTCCATGGGGAGTCTGCGACTGTAAGCAAAGTTTGAGACCTGGTTGAATACCCAGAAGGCAGCATCATCACTGAAAGTCATAATATCGCCATTACCTTTTGCAAACGAATGAGGTATTTCCTGCATACCGCAGTACATAGGTGAGTATACGGTGTAGTAGGTGTCATCAACACCAAACCATAGTATCCCACCTACAGGGTCAGGAAGCCAGTTACGGCACTGGGCAACAAAAGAAAAACCGGTTTGCTGCGTTGATATGGCTCTTTCATTGAAATATGACTCACCATCAACTTCCCATGTCATAGGTCTCCATCTTACTGTGCTTGCATAAGGACCTGCACCAATATCTTCTGTCATATCCATAGGCGTATCCTGGTAGTAATCCCTCATCAGTTCCATTACCTCATGAGCACTAAGCTTCTCATCGGGTTTTACCCAGAGAGGCATTCTCTCAGAAAGATCTTCTCCCATGGCATACTCAACATACTTATCCATTGCATCATTCACCTTGTTAAAACCGGCCCAAACCCTGGCTTCACAGAAACGTGCTCCGCCAAAATCCACGGGTGCATATGTATCACTGAAACTGAACTTTTTATCGCGGCCGCTATACCATCCTTTTTCCCTGGCCAGGTCAATTACATCATATGCATATACCGTTTCAATTTGCGGGTCAAATATCTTATCCATTTCCTTTGACGTTATTGATGTTTCACCGTCAGCCAGGGGGAATGTTGTAATTCTTGCCTGGTTGGCATGCCCTGATATGTATCCGTCAGGGATCCTTCTTGCTACCCATACAGCTCCCCTGGCACCGGGTCCCTTACCTATAAGTTCCATTATCCATACTTCCTCGGGATCGGCAATGGAGAACGACTCACCTGAACTGTAGTATCCGTAATTGTCAACCAGTTCAGACATCGTTTTGATTGCCTCACGGGCGTTTTTAGCTCTTTGCAGAGTAATATATATCAGGCTTCCATAATCCATAATTCCTTCAGGGTTTCTGAGCTCAGATCGTCCTCCATAGGTTGTTTCACCAATAGCAAGCTGGTGGTTATTCATATTCCCGACAACATTATAGGTATGATCAACCTGCGGTATTTCTCCCAGGTATTTTCCTGTATCCCATTCATAAACATCAAGCATTGTTCCGGGCTCCCAGTCTCTTTCCGGCCAGTAATACAATGCACCGAACAAAACGTGTGAATCGGCGGAGTAAGTAATCATAGTAGAGCCATCCTTGCTTGCTCCTTTTGTAACAAGAAAATTAGTACAGGCAGTGGCTATGGGAAGTGCCAGTCCTGCAACAAGTAAAGTTGTAAGTACTATTAAACCTGTCTTTTTCATAGTTGAATGATTTGATTTAAAGTTATTATTTGTGTTTGTAAATATCAGATATTGAGTAATTTATTTATTTGTTAGGATTTTGTGTATAATCAGTAAATTGGGCTAAGGTAGTGATTTTTTTTTCTTAATTTTGCAGCTTAAACCAAAAGGAGAATTTAAATGAAACCCAGTTTATTAGTTCTGGCAGCCGGAATGGGCAGCCGTTACGGAGGAGACAAACAACTTGATAAAGTAGGACCGGCAGGTCAGACCATAATTGATTATTCTATTTATGATGCGGTGAGGGCAGGTTTTGGAAAGATAGTTTTTGTTATCCGCAGGGATATAGAGGAGCAGTTTAAAAGCTCCTTTATGAAGCCGCTTGAAGGCAAGGTAGATATTGACTATGTATTCCAGGATCTTGATGATCTGCCAGGAGGCTATAAACCATCTCCTGAAAGAGTAAAGCCATGGGGAACAAGTCATGCCATTATGGTTGCACGTAAAAAGATAAATGAACCTTTTGGTGTTATAAATTCAGATGATTATTACGGTGTTGAATCTTTCCAGATACTTCACGATTTTCTTGTAAACGACAAGGATGATAATACTTATTGTATTGTTGGTTACCCCATGGGCAATACACTTTCAGATCATGGCCATGTAAACAGGGGAGTCTGTAAGGTTGATGAAAAAGGTAATCTTTCACATATTGTTGAAACAAGAAAAATTGAGAAGCGACCCGATGGCATATTTGCTCCGGGTGAAAAAGGCAGAGAGGTGGAATATTCAGCTGATGAAGTAGTTTCTATGAACTTATGGGGTTTTAAGCCATCATGCTTTGAATACCTGGAAAAGGAATTTGTAAACTTTATAGAGAGAAGTGTTGGCGACCCGAAGGCAGAACTTGATATTCCTACCTCGATGGACGTTTATGTAAAAAAGGGTGAGATAAACATCAGGGTTCTTATGACAGAGTCAAAATGGTTTGGTGTTACATACCGCGAGGACAGGCCATTTGTTGTCAGGAGTCTTCAGGATATGGTTGACAAAGGTGTCTACCCGGAAAAACTCTGGTAGAAATAATTACCAGTAGAATTCAAGTCTTTTAACTGTTTCATTACCACAATTATCAGAAACTGTTAGCATCAGGTCATGTACACTGTTCCTGCTGAGAAACTCTTTATCCGGTATATAAAGAAGGCTAGAGCTTTTGGCGTCATATTCGAAAAGAGCCCACTCTCCGTTAATAATTCCGGTGTATGAGGATATCCCGCTGAAGTCGTCTTTAATCCTGAACCTGAGCTTACTGTTGCTTTTACCTGATGATGTATCATGTATGCCCAGTGGTCTTATTTCCGGTTTAATTGTGTCAATACCTACAGCATATGTTCCAAGGTTCCTGACACTGCCTGTTACCCGTCCTTTGTCATATTCTCCTCCTGCATAATATTTTGTATCATGTTCATCGTCCAGGTAAACAAGGCAAAGTTTGTTTTTCAGTTCTTTTTTTATTCCGCTTTCAGGTTTTATTGAAAGCTCAAAATTTCTGTGTACGGGAGTATACTTATCGTGGATATAATGGCGGTCAGATAACAGCCTTTTATCATTTGCGGGAGCTTTCCTGTACTTAAAATATAAGGTATCATAAAAACAGCCTGCAGGGAATGATATATCTATATCGTGCCTGCTTATCTCATTCTTTGATGCAAAAGGCAGCATTTGACCTTTTTTTTCTGCGCTTTCATTGCGTAAAGCAGTATCGGCAAGAATACTGAATTTAACTGATGAATAATTACCGTTGAAATCAGAAACGCCAATTTCAATATTGTGCTTTCCACCATCATCCATGTTAACTATTCCGTTATTGATAACATGATTATATATGTTCAGTTTATTATTAGGATCAATGAATGTCTTTTGTATGTAGGAATTATTTTTAATCTTCTCCTCATAATCTATATGACTGTTTATGTACCTTGTTTCTGAAAACAGGAATTCATCTATCGAGTGACTGTAAATAAGTCTGTCGTTGATCCTGAGATTTATTATACGCACACCACATTTGTTCCAGCTTTTATCGAATACGTCATAAGTATTTATTCCAAAACCTACGGGGCCTGAAACCCGTACAGCCTTATTATAACGGATCCCGTAAGTACCGTTGCTTCCAGTGGCAGCAGTGATGAATTTGTTGTCTGTGCCGTTTACTGTGGATGAACTGCTTGCAGGATAAATGGCTACGGATTTAATAACAGGTTTGGTACTGTCTTCAATATCATAAAACTGTACAGGATCAAGGGGTTTTTCATTTGCTGAATTACGGACTTCAAAATGCAGGTGAGGCCCCATGGAGCTTCCGCTGTTACCGGTACAGGCAATCACCTCGCCTTTTTTAATACAAAACATTTCAGCCGGAGGGAAGAGGTTAAGCGAAAAGCTCTCTTTCTCATATTGTTTTTTCTTTACATATTCAGCAACGGAAGGGCTGAATCTGCTTAAGTGTGCGTAAACAGTTGAATACCCGTTGTTGTGCCTGACATACAATGCTTTACCAAAGCCTGAAGGACTTACCATAATCCTGTAAATATGCCCATCAGCAACCGAATATACATTCGCACCTGTTTCACCGCCGGTTTTAAAATCAACACCTGAATGAAAATGCCCTGACCTGGGCTCACCGAAGTTTGCCGAAGGTATGAGAGGTATATCCAGTGGTGGGCTCAGCATATCTGTTTTATCAGGGCCTTCGGGAGAAAATATTAAAAAAACCGCGAAAAATAGTCTTATCAGCATCGTAAAAAAATCAATTATTCAGTAATTCCTGCAAATCTATTACACTCAATCCTTATGCCAAAGTAATGCATTTATTTTTTTTGTAATTACAGAGAACAATGTTAATTTTGTATTAAATAACAAGCTATGACCGAACGCGAAGTTGAAGAGCTTATACTGCTTAAGGGTAAAGTCGAAAAATTGCTTGGTAATTATGCGGGTATACTGAAGCAGCTGGAGGAGGAGAGGTCAAAAAGGAAAGAAGTTGAAGGACTTCTGAATGAAAAAGAAAAGGATTATAATAAACTTGAAAAAAAATATAGTAAATTGCAATTATCCGGTGCAATAAAAGGTGATGAAGAGAGTACCAGGGTTGCACGTAAAAGGATAAATAAGTTAGTGCGGGAAATTGATAATTGTATTGCTCTTTTAAATAATATATAGCAATGGATGATAAACTTTCCATAAGGGTAAATGTAGCGGACAGGTATTATCCATTGAAAATTGACAGGGACGAGGAAGAGAGGATAAGGAAGGCGGCCCGTTTAATAAATGAGAAGGTTCTGCAGTATAAAAAGAAGTATGTAGACAAAGATATTCAGGACTTTCTTGCAATGGCAGCTCTCCAGTATGTGATACAGCTCCTGGATATTAACAGGAAGGTTGATGATCAGGATGTATCAAAAAGCATCAGGGAAATAGCAGACAGGATTGATGAAGTGCTGATGGAAAAAGAGTAAAAAGCGTTCTTTTAAATAAAATAAGATATTTGCCCGCATTGTTTCTTCATTCATTTTTGAAACTCAACACTTTAAAAATTGGAGTGAAGCTTAATGTGGTAAGGGCAGGCCTCATTCACGGTTCGCCGTGAATTCCGTTAATTCGGGACAGTGGAAGTCCGATCCATGTTAGCAACTCCATCCATGACTATAATGGGGTTTTTTTAAAGCTGAGGAAACTTTGCGGGTTTTCATTTTAAACAAATTAGATATGGTAGGATTAATGATTGCAAGTATAACACTGGGAACAACAAATTTGCTTGTGTGTGGGGGTGTCTTTATTGCCGGTGCTGTGTTATCTTTCTTTATATGGCAATTGACACTGAAAAGAAGAAGTAATAAGATCATTGCTGAAGCTGAGAACGAGGCTGAGGTAATGAAAAAAGAAAAAATATTACAGGCCAAGGAAAAATTTTTTCAGCTGAAGTCGGAGCATGAAAAATTTATTGGTGAGAAAAACAGCAAAATATCCCAGGCTGAAAACAGGATAAAGCAGAAAGAATCTGCTGTTTCTCAAAAGCTTGAAGAAGCACAGAGAAAGAAAAATGAGCTGGATGCTATTCGTGAAAACCTTGGTAACCAGCTTGAGCTCGTTGAAAAGAAGAATGAAGAGCTGAGTAAAATGCACAACCAACAGGTTGAGCAGCTCGAAGCTATTTCAAGTCTGTCAGCCGACGAGGCCAAGAGCCAGCTTATTGAGTCACTTAAAGAAGAGTCCAAGACAGAGGCAATGTCTTACGTCAACGAGATTATGGATGAGGCCAGGATGACAGCCAACAAGGAGGCCAAAAGGATTGTAATGATGACTGTCCAGAGGGTTGCCACTGAGGTTGCAATTGAAAATGCAGTTACAGTATTTCACATTGAGTCAGACGAGATAAAAGGACGCATTATAGGCCGCGAGGGGCGAAATATTCGTGCACTGGAGGCTGCAACCGGCGTTGAAATAATAGTTGATGATACACCTGAGGCAATAGTCTTATCTGCCTTTGATCCCGTTCGTCGTGAGATTGCCAGGCTATCGCTCCATCAGCTCGTAAGCGACGGTCGTATACACCCTGCGCGTATAGAAGAGATAGTGGATAAGACGCGCAAACAAATTGAAGAAGAAATTGTAGAGGTAGGGAAGCGTACTGCCATAGATCTTGGTATTCACGGATTACATCCTGAATTAATCAGGCTTATAGGAAAGATGAAATACAGGTCATCATATGGTCAGAACCTTCTGCAGCACAGTCGCGAGGTAGCAAACCTGTGTGCTATTATGGCTTCGGAGCTGGGACTCAATGCCAAGCTTGCTAAGCGTGCAGGATTGTTGCATGACCTTGGAAAAGTGCCGGATGATGAGCCGGAATTACCACATGCAGTATTTGGTATGAAGCTGGCGGAGAAGTACAAGGAAAAACCGGAAGTTTATAATGCTATCGGATCACATCATGATGAAGTAGAAATGAGCTCACTGATTGCACCTGTAGTCCAGGTTTGTGATGCTATTTCAGGCGCCCGTCCCGGTGCCAGGAGAGAGGTTGTTGAATTATATATAAAACGACTAAAGGAGTTGGAAGCAGTTGCTCTTGAATACCCGGGAGTGCTTAAGACATATGCAATACAGGCAGGGCGTGAACTGCGGGTTATAGTAGGAGCAGAAAACGTAACTGATAAGGAGGCTGAATCCATGTCAAACAATATTGCACGAAAGATACAGGATGAGATGACATACCCGGGACAGGTTAAAATCACAGTAATAAGGGAAACCAGAGCAGTAAGTTATGCTAAATAATATCCAGGACCTTTTTTGACAATTCATTCATTATCGGCTTGTAATCATTTATAAATTTACCGCTAACCCTGTTACCTATAGCAGAACACAGGGTAATGGCTCTGTGTCCGAGAAGTGATGATAAACCATAGATGGCAGAGCTCTCCATTTCGTAATTTAATATGCGTTCTCCCTTGTAACTGAATGATAAAAACCTGTCGTTAATATCCTTATGATAAGGTTCCAGGTGAAGCGTCCTGCCCTGGGGTGCATAAAAACCCGGTGTGGAAATGGTTATTCCACCGGTATATCCGGCCTTTATGAATTTATCATACAGGTTTTTATCAGCATCAATAATGTACGGAGCACTCCACCTTTTGGGCCAGGCCATATGTTCCATGAAAGCTTTCTCAAATTCGGGATCGGTGATCTCCTCAATGCCTGAATAAAAATTCATTACACCATCAAAGCCAACAGCTTTTTTGCTAACTATTATTTCTCCCGGTTGCAGATATGACTGAAGTGCGCCTGATGTACCAACCCTGATAAAATCGATAGACCGTGTACTGTCCAGTCTCTTCTTAGTGGAAAGGTCGTAATTAAAAAGAGCATCCACTTCATTTATCAATATATCAATATTATCCGTTCCAATGCCACTTGAAATAATGCTGACTCTTTTGCTATTGTAAGACCCTGTAATACTATGAAATTCCCTGTTGCTTCTTCGCATACTTATCTTATCAAGATTGCCACCTATCATTTCCACTCTTCCGGGGTCCCCTACAATTATAATCTTATCCGAGAGCTCTCCGGGTTTAAGCTTCAGGTGAAAAATACTGCCATCCTGATTTGTAATTAGTTCTGTTTGTTTCATGTTTTGTATTCATAGTTTATGGTTTCCCCTGCCATGCAATTCAGAAAAAACCGGAGCTAAAATGATTAAAAAAACAATTTTAGCCTATTTTTGTAAATTAAAGAAACATAATTAAAATTAAAAGATAATGAAAAAGCGACAAACACTAGTAGTTACAGTAGCAGTTATAGTTATCCTGTTGCTTATTTTTGGCAGCAGGATGTTTTATATTATACGGCCCGGTGAAAGAGCAGTCATCTTTAAGACCATAACAGGAGTTCTGGATAAGGATAATATAGCAGGAACCGGTCTCAAAGCAATAGCACCCTGGAATTCACTCTATAAGTATGATGTAAAAGAACAGAAGAGTGAAGAGACTATGGATGTTCTCGATAAGAACGGTCTTAGTGTAAATGTAGACGTAACGGTAAGGTTTAACCCGATCTATGACAGGATTGGTTACCTGCATGAGACATTCGGAGTGAATTACGTAAGCCGTCTTGTAGTACCCGAGGTGAGATCAACGGTAAGGCAGGTAACCGGGCGTTACACTGCCGAAGAAATATATTCTACGAAGAGAAGCGAGGTTGAAGCATCCATTATTGAAGAAACGGCTATAATCCTCAGAAAGAATAATATTGATATGCGGGCATTGCTTATTCGTTCCATCGGACTGCCTCCGGATATCAAGAAAGCTATTGAAAGCAAACTCACACGGGAGCAGGAAGCCCTGGCAATGAAGTATGTTAATGAAAGGGAAAAACTGGAAGCTGAAAGGAAACTTATTGAAGCCGAAGGTATTGCTAACTACAACCGTACCATAAGTGCCAGTCTCACAGACCGCATCCTTACCCAGAAAGGTATTGATGCAACACTGAAACTTTCAGAATCACCAAATTCAAAAATCGTGATTGTTGGTTCCGGTGATAATGGTCTGCCCCTGATTTTAGGGAACCAGTAAAAATAATTAAATCCTGTATTTAAGGGTATCTCTTGAAGGGATACCCTTTTTGCTTGTTAAAAAAAGTTAATAAACCATTCGTTTTATGCGTATACAGCTTGTTTAAGTTACTTTTGCACATCCTAAACTATTGGGTAGATTGATTGTTAGGTTAATAAACATGTATTAATGCGGAAGATAAAGAGGTACAGATCAATATTATACAGTGCAGTCCTTTCAGCGCTCCTGGCAGGGAGTGTTAGTGCTGCGCCAAAAAAAGACCCAACAAATCCACTTCTATTGCAGAAAAGTATTGTTGCAGTTAAAATTCAGGAGGCACCAGTGATTGACGGTTCATTGAATGATGAGGTCTGGCGAAGTGCCGATGTTGCTTCGGATTTCGTGCAGTACTCTCCTTACAATGGTAGGCCAAGCAAGTACAGGACAGAGGTAAGGGTGCTTTATGATAACAAAGCAATATACGTTAGTGCAATGATGTACGATCCCAGCCCGGACAGTATTTATCGTGAACTGGGAGAGAGAGATTCAGATTATTCACTGAACGCAGATCAATTTACTATTGATATAAGTCCTTATAATGATGGTGTTAACGGGGCTACTTTCAAAGTGTCAGCTTCAGGAGTGCAATCTGACAAACCACCCAGAATCAGCAGTGATATGCGGCACTTCGATGATACATGGGATGCGGTATGGGAAAGCAGTACAGCAATTGTTGAGAAGGGCTGGATAGCAGAAATTAAGATTCCTTACTCGGCTCTCCGTTTTCCCAAAGATGATCTGCAGACATGGGGAATTAACTTCTGGCGCGAGGTCAGGCGTAACCGGGAACAGTCGTCCTGGAATTATGTCGATCGTGAAATTGGTGCAAGCTTTAATCACCTTGGTGAAATAAAGCAGATAAGAAATATTGAACCTCCTCTTCGCCTGTCACTGACACCATATCTTTCGGGATATATTAACCATGAATCAGGACAGGCAGGAACTGATTTCTCATACAACGGAGGACTTGATCTCAAGTATGGAATAAATGAGTCCTTTACTCTTGATGCTACTCTCGTTCCTGACTTCGGACAGGTGCAATCTGATGATAAGGTGTTGAACTTAAGTCCGTATGAAGTCAGGTATAATGAGAAAAGACCATTCTTCATGGAGGGGACAGAGCTGTTCAACAAGGCAGGCGTTTTTTATTCAAGGAGGATAGGATCGACACCACAGGCATATTATGATGTATATGATGAAGCCGGTTCTACAGAAGATGTTGTTTATAACCCTTCCGAATCATCATTGATCAATGCCACCAAAATATCAGGTCGTACAAGGTCAGGGCTTGGTATAGGTGTTTTTAATGCTATGACCAATGCCATGTATGCAACAATTGAGGACATTGAAACAGGAGAATCAAGGAGGGTAATGACAGATCCTTTTACCAATTACAACATGGTGGTGCTTGATCAGAGCCTCAGAAATAATTCATATGTCAGCCTGCTGAATACTAATGTTACGCGTAATGCTCCTAACGATGAAAATTTTTACAATGCCAATGTAACAGGCACTGAATTTATGCTAAGGGATAAAAGCAGGCAGTATTCAGTATCGGGAAAGGCTGTTGTCTCACAAAAGTATTACAATGAACGGGCTAACGATTACGGGCATTCATTTGAACTGAGAGGAGGTAAGACAGGAGGTGCATTCAGGGCTGAATACAGGCTTGAAGCTTCTTCCCCAACCTATGATCATAATGACATGGGTTACATGAGGAGGAATAATGAGTTTGAAAACAACTTTAGTTTATCTTATAATACTTACCAGCCATTTTGGAAAATATTGAATGCCAGGACATCATTGTCATATCGACACAGTATGCTTTATAAGCCTATGGTTTTTACAGGCTCGGAAATCGGTTTGTCCGCTAATGTTACCTTTATTAACCACCTAACAGCATTCCTGAGGGCTGAATTCAAACCCTGGGGAGAGGACGACTATTACGAGCCGCGTGCAGAGGATGAAAATCGTTTCTATCACCGTGGAAAACAGTTTATGACCTTCGCATGGCTCAGTTCTGACCGGAGTAAGAAATTATCTGCTAATATGAGGATGGGTTATACAAGGACCTGGTCATCTTATGATCAGCATGCATATTCACTTTCCTTCGGACCTGATCTGAAGATAAATGATCGTCTGTCTGTAAATTATGAAATAGAAATACGGAAGCTGATAAATGATATAGGATATGTAAGTGATGATGATGTGACAGGTGATATTTATTTTGGCCTGAGAGAAAATACAACATTTGAAAACAAGGTAAGTACAGCTTATATATTCAATTCGGACTCATATATATCACTAAGGTTGCGTCATTACTGGTCAAGGGCAGATTATCTTGACAGGTATTTTACTCTTGATGCAGACGGGTCATTAACGGATACCGACCTGGATGACAATTTTGATTATAATTATAACGCATGGAATATTGACCTTAAATACACATGGCGTTTTGCTCCGGGCAGTGAGATGTCACTGGTCTGGAAAAACTCAATCTATTCAGGTTCTGAACAGATCTATTATGACTTCCTGGATAATATAAATGATATGTTCTCTGCTGGCATGGGCAACAGTATTTCCTTAAAAATATTATACTATCTTGATTGGATGTATTTCCAAAAAAGAAGCTAATTTTGTATAGTATTTTAAATTTATCTATAGATGATACAGAGAATACAGACATTATACCTGGCTGCAGCGGCAGCACTGGCCGTTTTCCTGATTAGAGGCCCTATAATAAAGCTTATTGATAAGGCAGGGCAGGTTTATGAGCTCAACCCGGAAGGTATCTTTTTTCTTAAGGGAGACATAACAGCAGGTGTGGTTGAAAAAAGTCTTCCCCTTACCATTATTATTTATGCCGTTCCGGTACTGTTCATACTCGCAATATTCCTATTTAAGAGGCGAAAACTCCAGATCAGGGTTACGGTTTTTGCAACACTTCTTAGTATAGGATCATTCCTGCTGATGCTATATTATATATTTTACACAGGAAAGAAGCTGGAGGCCGATATGGTATTTAATATTAAACTGGTATTCCCTGTTGTCTCTGCAATACTGGGCTATCTTGCTTTCAGAAATATCCTGAAAGATGAGTTACTCATAAAGTCCTATGACAGGATAAGGTAGAATCTACACTATAACAAGGTGTTCCTGGTCAGTTATCTTCTCACAATAATGGCATTTCAGAGCAACATTCTTCTTTGAGACAACCTTAAACTTTGTCTTAACGTCTTCAAAATTAGTAATGCATTTTGGATTAACACATTTGGCTATTCCTGCAATGTTGTCGGGAACTTTTACAATACTTTTTTCAACCACTTCGTAATCCTTGATAATATTTAGTTTCGCCTCCGGGGCAACCAGTGCTATCCTGTTTATATCATCATCTTCAAAATATATACCGGCAAGTTTAATGATAGCTTTTCTGCCAAGTTTCTTGCTTTCAAGATTTGTTCCGAAGGTGATAAGGTTATCAATTTTATCGAGTCCCAGTATTTGTATTACGTTAAAAAGATTTGATGCTGGTATATGGTCTATTACCGTGCCGTTTTCAATTGCGCTTACACTCAGTTGTTTCTTGGTTTCTTTCATGATATATATGTTTTATTTGAGGCCCAGTAAGCGGGTTAAAATAGCCTGCCTTGTGAATACTCCGTTCAGTGCCTGCTCGAAATAATATGATTTTTTATTTGCATCAACATCGGTATGAATTTCATTTACCCTCGGTAGTGGATGCAATACTCTCATATTTTCCTTTGTATTGGATAACATGCTGTTTCTTAGCACATAAACATTCTTTACTTTTTCATATTCCATGGGATCACTGAAGCGTTCTTTTTGAACTCTTGTCATATAAATGATGTCGGCTTCATTAATTATGTCAGAGAAATCTGAATGCTCATAGTATTTAAGTCCCAGCTTATCAAGGTATAACTTATATTCAACCGGCATTTTCAGTTCTTCCGGTGATATAAAGTTAAAAGTAGTATTCCAGCGCGACATAGCCATAAGCAATGAATGCACTGTTCTTCCGTATTTGAGGTCACCCACAAGGAAAATATTCAGGTTATCAAGGCTTCCCTGTGTTTTTCTTATTGAATAAAGATCCAGCATAGTCTGTGTGGGATGCTGGTTGGCACCGTCGCCTGCATTGACAATTGGTACATCAGATATTTCGCTGGCCAGTCTTGCACTGCCTTCAATTGGGTGCCTCATAACTATCAGATCAGAATAGTTATTAACCGTGCGTATCGTATCGTAAAGACTTTCGCCTTTAGTCACACTGGAGGAAGAAGCATCGGTAAAACCGACTATCTTTCCTCCGAGCCGGGATATTGCACTCTCAAAGCTTAATCGTGTGCGGGTGGATGGTTCAAAAAAAAGCGTGGCAATTACCTTATTACCAAGCAGGTTCTGACCGGGATCCTTTTCGAATTCCTTTGCCAGGTCAAGGATGGAGACCATCTCTTCAGTGCTGATGTCATCAATCGAAACAAGGCTTTTGTTATTCATTAATAATTAATTTGAGTGATTACTGCTGTTTAATTAAGCAAAGTTATAAACTATGATATAATTTAAATTATTTGTTAATAATTTATTAATAAATAACAACAATTTGATTAATGATCCACCCGTTCATAGCTGAGTTTATCTATTAACCTGAGTCTCTTTATTATTTTTTCTTCGAGTGATGCTCTGAAATGTATTGTCAATGTACAGTCAAGTTCAAAAATCTGGTCGCTTTGTTCCAGGTTTTCTTCTTTTATCATACTCATAACATCGTTCATCGCAGCATAAGGAAAGTGCAGTTTGTAGGTATAGTCAATAGTTTTGCAAACTATTACTGCATTTTCGAGTGAATATTTTGCAGCACTCCTGTAGGCATTTATTAATCCCCCGGTGCCCAGCAGCGTACCCCCGAAATAGCGGACTACAACTATGATCAGGTTGGTAAGATTAAATGAGCGTATCTGGCCCATAATTGGCTTCCCGGCGGTACCTGATGGTTCGCCGTCATCGTTCACCCTCCATTCATATTCACCTGTGCCTGTCCGGTAGGCAAAACAATGATGCCTTGCATCATGATATTTCTTCTTTATTTCTTCAAGAGCCTTTTTTGCTTCTTCCGGGTTACTGACCGGCTGTGATATTGCAATGAATTTGCTGCCCCTGTCTTTAAAGAGTCCTGATGAACTATCCTTTATTGTTCTGTACTGATCATCCATCCTCGAGATAATTATAAGTAACTGAGAAAAATAATAGTTATTATCGATAATGCAATGCCTGCTTTATTAAGAAGATTAAGTTTTTCATTAAAAAATGCAAGTGCAAGAATGACTGAAAGTACGACTACGCCCATGTTGTTTATTCCAAAAATTATAGAGCTGTCCAGAAAGTTACTGTCCAGTGCCATAATAATTCCGTAAAGGGATCCGAAATTAACAATACCAAGAACCAGGCCTGCAATCAGAACTTTAAGGTAGTTTTCATTTTTCCTGCGTCCTGTTCTCCTGAAAAAGCTGAAAACAACACCTGTGACAGCAGAAATACTGAACAGGATGGAAGAAAACATTATTGTACTCTCCCGTGTAAGCTTTACTTCCTGGGTATATTTTATCAGTGAGTCAATAATCCCGGTACCGAGAAACAGCAGGAGTGGCAGGTAGATAACCTGCAAACCCCGTTTCTTTGATTTTTCCCTGTTATAGCTGGTCATGAAAACGGCAATCATAGCCATGATGATACCGGTAATTTTTAATATGCCCGTGGGCTCATTGAAATAAAAGATGGAAAATACAATTGGTATTACAACAGACATCTTTGAAGCTACAGAGGTCACTGCTATTCCTGCTTTCTGTGTGGACAAAGCAATTACAAAAAACATTACTATAAACAATATCCCTATAATTATTGCCATGGGTAACCATTCAGCACTGATATCTCCCCTGCCAGGAAATTTATCAATACTGAAGCCCAGGGCAGCCGCTACAAAGTAGTTAATTACTATTATCCTGAAGGTATCAAGGTTCTGCCGGCCGGCAATTTTGAAAACTACCATTATACCGGCAGTAGACATAACACAGAGCAGTAAATATATCATTGTTTATTCTTTTCGTATTTAGCTGTTAATGAATTGCAAACAGAGTGTATTAGTCTCAGGTCCTTATCGGAGGCCAGGGCTAATCTCTCCATGATCCTGCCGCGCAGGGTCTCATTTTTTTCTATTTTAGTTCCTGATAACAGTGAATCTATCTTAGACCTGAGACTTCCCATGTTCAGAGGAGAAACATCCTTCCCCGGGATGCTAATGGCTGATACAGCATCAGCCAGTATATAGGCATATATCATCACCGCCTGGGCCAGGTTTAGAGAAGGATAGGATGAAGCCATTGGAACAGTACTTGTAATATCACAACGGGAAAGCTCTGCATTGCTGAGACCTGATTCCTCTCTTCCAAATACCATGGCAACATTTCTGTAAGTATTGTACCTCATTTCCAGGAATGATTTTAATCCTCCGGCATCCATATAATCTTCTTTAGCTACCCTGTACCGGGCAGTGCTTGCAATAACAAGATCCATTTGTACAAGTGCATCTGCTATATTGTCGTGCACAATTGCATTTTCCAGGATGTTGACTGAGCCATGGGCCAGCTTCCTGGCACCGGCAGACAGGTGATCACATGGCTTTACCAGGATCAGTTTATTAAAGCCCATGGTTTTTATTGCACGGGCTGCAGCACCTATGTTTTCAGGAACCCCGGGTTCAACAAGGACAAAATGTATCTCCACTGTAAATTTTTTACAAAGATTCTGAAAAAATACCTTATCAGAAAATTATATATAAATTTGTCTGAATATTTCGAAAAAATGAGGCGATGAATGTATTATTGGATGAAAAGGAGATCTTAGTCCCATGAAATCAGGACAAAAAAAATTATTTGTCTTATTTATTGTCATTGTCATGGTCGGGGGAGTTTTCCTGCTTTTCAGGCATCTAAGGCAAAATGAAATAAATGACAGAATGGCTATGTACACGGGGAGTGAAAGCTGTAAACCCTGCCACGAACGTTTTTATGACCTCTGGGCCGATTCCCGTCATGGCCTCGCTATGCAGCCTGTAACAGCCGGTTTCGTTGAAGATAATATACATTCCTTCAATGAAAGATTAAAAATAGGCAATGAGTTTTTTGAGGTTTCTTTCAGCAACGATACACTGTTCTTTAATGCAATTCTGCCTTCAGGAGAGAATGAGAAATATCCCGCTGTGCATGTAATGGGAGGCAAGTATATATATTATTTTCTTACACCATTGTCCGGTGGCAGGCTGCAGGTGCTTCCCCTTGCATATGACTGTGATACTGACAGCTGGTATAATAATCCTCAAAGCGGGGTAAGACATTTTGAAAATATTGAAGATGCTCCGCTTGACTGGAGAAACCACCTTTACACCTTTAATACTACATGCTATAATTGTCATGTCAGCCAGTTAAAAACAAATTATAATCTGGAAAATAATACTTATAATACTACATGGAGAGAACCGGGTATTAATTGTGAAACCTGTCACGGTCCCAGCAGGGAGCATATAGAAGTATGTGTAAAGGCAGGAGAAGGAAATATTCCTGATGATCTTAAAATAGTACAGACAAGTGAGTATACACCTGAGCAGCATAATGCTGCCTGCGCCAGTTGCCACGCAAAAGCAAGTGTTATAGCTGAATCATTTAGTCCGGGTGCAAAATTCTATGATCATTTTGATCTTGTAACACTGGAAAATCCTGACTTTTATGCTGATGGGAGGGACCTGGGAGAAAATTACACCATGACCACCTGGGAAATGAATAAATGTGTTGACAAAAGCGATCTGCATTGTGCAACATGTCATACCTCGAGTGGCAGGAACCGGTTTGCAGGAGAAAAAGCAAATGAAGCCTGCATGCCCTGTCACTCCGATAAGGTTAATAATGTTAGTGCTCATTCTTTCCACGAAGAAGATTCAGAAGGCAGCAAATGCGTGTCATGTCATATGCCAGAGACAGTTTTTGCAAGAATGGACAGGAGTGATCATTCATTCAAACCCCCTATGCCTGAAGCAACAATTGCGTTTGGATCTCCGAATGCATGCAATATCTGTCATGATGATAAATCTCCTGAATGGGCTGCAAAAAAGATTTCAGAAACCCACAGGAGGGAGTACCAGCAGGAAACAATTCAAAACGGATTGCTCTTACGAAAAGCACGCGAAGCCGATTGGTCAGAGCTGGATGAGATACTGGAGGGACTTTCATCAGGGATGTTTGATGAGGTCTTTGCTACCTCATTTATACGCCTCCTCGAGAATTGTAATGATGCTAGTAAATGGCCGGTGTTAATTGAAATGACCATGCACAAGTCTCCCCTGGTCCGGGGTGCTGCAGCACACAGCCTGTATATGAGTAATTCACGAAAGTCTTTTGACCGTTTAATGGAATTACTGGATGATGAGCTAAGGGTGGTCAGGCTGAATGCTGCCTACTCACTAAGTTCATTTCCACCCCGTTTTATAAATGATTCTAACAGGGAAAAGATTTCCGGTGCTCTAAAGGAATATGAGAAGTCATTGGTTGTAAGGCCGGATAGCTGGTCAGCTTACTATAACCTGGGTAATTATTACACTAACCTTAATGCGCCTGAAAAGGCGCTGGATGCCTATGAAAAATCAATAAGTATCTATCCTGAGGCACTAATGCCAATGGTAAATGCAGGGTATGTTTATTCACTGCAGCGGAAATATAAAGAAGCGGAAGAATTGTTTCTCAGAGCCCTTTCCGTTGAACCCGGCCATGAGGCTGCTTTGCTAAATATTGCTTTGCTTTACGGTGAAACAGGACAGGCAGGTAAAGCAATTGACTATTTCAGAAGGCTGCTTGATGTTGATCCCGGTAACTCTCTTGCTGCTTATAACCTGGCAATCCTCGTTTCTTCAATAGACATTGACGAGGCAGTGGCGCTAAGCAGGATGGCTATGCAGAACTCTCCGGATAATCCCAAATACGCATATACCCACGCATTTTATGTCAATAGTGCTGGGGACCGGGAAAATGCAAAAAGAATTCTTGCAAAAACAATCAGTGCAAATCCGGATTTTTTTGACAGCTATTTATTACTGGCCGGTATATTGCAGGACCAGGGGCAGGCGGCTAAGGCTATCTCTTTGCTTAAAGATGCCATGGAGAAAGAATATTTTAATAATGAACAGAAACAGGTTTTATCAGGAAGGATAAAACAGCTTGGGGAAAATGATAATAAGTAAGAAAAAGGATGTAATAGGACAGGGAATAGAATATTTCCTTACAAAGGAAGAATACCGGGAGCATTCATTTTTATATTTCAATATAACTATAGACCCCCGTAAATGATCTTTGTGATGCTTTCAGCAGAATCAGAGATTTCCTGGAAAAGAGTGAGTGCACAATACTTTTCGGGCTGGGATTTGGCTTTAATAAACCAGGTCCGGGCAAGCCTTTAAAAGAAATCCTTCCGGTGATGCTTTTTTCTTACGGGCAACAAAACTCCTTTGACCTGCAATTGATTTGTACGGATGATAAGGATGTGGTGTCTGAAAGTTCAGAGAATAATATTTATTGCAATTCAGTTGAGCACAATAAACGCAGACTTCATTACTTTTACAATATTATTCCTGACAAAACAAATGATTGTTATGACCAGGCGTACAGATCTTTTTTCATGCTGGGTAATTTATTGAAAAGAAAACATATTTCTTATACTTCTCTTGCCAGGACATGGTTATACCTGGACAGTATACTGGACTGGTATGATGAATTAAACAGGGCCCGTACGGATTTTTATGAAAAGGAGGATATTTTCAGCATACTTATTCCTGCAAGTACAGGCATAGGTGTTTCAAATGAACTTGGCAGCTGTATTTCTTTGAGCGCCCTGGCTGTTACAGGAGAAGATGCCTGTCAGTATGTTAGTCCCGTAGAATCACCTATGCAGTGTTCGGCAGTAGATTATAAAAGCTCGTTTAGCAGGTCTGTTGAGATTGATCTTAAGGGATCAAAGAGATTGATTATCAGCGGAACGGCATCTATTGATGAGCAGGGAGACACCCTTTACCAGGTCAGTGCAGGCAAACAGGTAGGCCATACCATGAGAGTTGTAAATGCCATTTTGGATCATAAAGATTATTCATGGGATAATGTGGTCAGGGCAATTGTTTATTTCCCGGATTTAAGTAACAGGAAGTACTTTGACGATTATTGTAAGAAGAATAACCTTGACAGATCAGCCGTACTGGTTGTATCAGGAGTGGTATGCAGAGATAACCTGCTTTTTGAAATAGAGCTTGATGCAGTGAAATCAGTATAGCTTATAAGCCTCAAACTCCTTCTCAAAGCTTAATATTTCTGATTGCCATATCTCTTTGACCTCAGAAATACCGTGACCGCTCTTAATAGCTTCACTTAGCCTGCTGTCGCCTGACAGGATATCAAAAGGAAGCAGATTTTCCTCGTATTCATAAGGTGGGTCGTTAAATGACAGGTCACCCATCCGGTAGATGATATTGAAAACTGAGGCTGCAGTAAATACAGGTTCGAATTTTTTGAAATCAGTTACATGTATTTGCATCCCTTCACAATATTCTCCTGAAAACTTGTGAAATGTAGGAATGAAATTATGTTTCCTGAATGCGCAGCCCGGCATATCAAGTTTTTCCAGTTCTTTAATAATGTCATCTGTCTTCAGAGAGGGAGCCCCGCATAATTCAAAAGGAAGCGTTGTTCCCCTTCCTTCGGAAATATTAAGCGCTTCAACCATGACCATTCCGGGGTATACAAATGCAGTTGATACGGAGGGCATATTCGGAGAGGGCAATACCCATGGCAGTCCGGTATCATTCCATGTCATAGTTCTCTGCCACCCATCCATCCTGAGTACTTCCAGATCACAATTTATTTCCTCCCTGTCATTTATCCATTCCGCAATCTCACCTATTGTCATACCATGGCACAGGGGTATTTCAGCACCACCTACAAAAGTGTAGTAGGGCTTTTTTAGCACATTACCGTCTCTTTTAATGCCTCCCAGCGGATTAGGCCTGTCAATGACTAAAACGCTGATATTAAGGTCGGCACAGGCTGCCATGCAATTCTTCATTGTCCAGGCGTAAGTATAAGGCCTGCAGCCCACATCCTGGAGATCGATGATCAATACACCTGTGTCTTCCAGCATATCGCTTGTGGGGCGGCGGTGTTTACCGTACAGGCTGTAAACAGGCACCCTGTATTCAGAATGTGTATAACCTTCCCATTCTATCATGTTATCCTGGGTCTGCCCGAACAATCCGTGCTGCGGTCCAAAAACAGATTTCAGATTAACAGAGGGGTGGTGGTGTAATATGTCAATTATATGACTGTAGTGGCTGTCAATACTTGATGAGTGACACACAACAGAGGTGTTCTTTCCATCAAGGAAGGGCAGTACTCTTTTATCGAAACTATCAAGTGCAGTATGGACCATAGAGCTTATTATTATTATCTTTGTCAGTTAGTCATAAAATTTTAGGCCTTATCTTGATAAATAGCCGCACTAAACATTATATATTACTTCAACGTTATTATTAATGCGGGTATCAAAGCCGGTAAAATAAGTATATTTTGTCCACATATCAATTATTGATGTGTTTAAAATTTAATAATATGAGAACCCTGACTAAAATATCTATTTTTTCAGCACTAATTGTTTTATTGCTTTCTTCATGTGTTAGCAAGAAGGAAGAAAGAACGCTCCACATTTTTGCCACAACAGACGTTCATGGTTACGTTTTCGACAAAGATCCCTATACCGGTAATACAAGCCAAACCTCGATGGCAAGGCTGGAAACTTACCTCAAAGGTTTCAGCCGGGATGAATATATTTTGCTGGACAATGGCGACAACCTCCAGGGTAATTGGATTGCTACCATGAACCGACCGGACGGAGATTTATTTGAAACGGAATACTCCGGTAACATGTACAGGTTTAAAAACAGGACCTATAATTTTGATTCCGCGGAAGGTATTAATTACGTGGTTGACGTGAGTAAGCCTGACGGTGACAAGGTGTATATCAGTACATTAACTGATGGCAGGAAATACAAAAAACTCTTTAACAATGAATAAAAAACATTTAGTACGAAATAAAACTTTTACAGTAATTATCCTGATACTGGGTCTGCTGCTTGCAGAAGTAAGCTTATCATCTTACTCTTCTGCCGGTGATGAGCCGGTTGATCAGGAGAGTAGAAAGGTCAGGAATATTATTCTGCTGATAGGCGACGGAATGGGTGTATCACAGGTTTCAGCTGCAATAACTATCAGCGGGGATAATTTGAATATGACAAAAACAAATCATATCGGGTTTATGAAAACCCATTCATATGATAATTATACGACAGATTCTGCTGCAAGTGGAACAGCCATGGCCTCAGGAAACAAAACCAGGAACGGTATGATAGGAATGGCTCCTGACAGCACGGAGGTTAAACTAATCACAGAAATGTTAAGGGAGCAGAAGAAAATGTCATACGGTGTTGTAAGTACCAGTGCCATTACTCATGCTACCCCGGCATCTTTTGTTGCTCATAATGTTTGTCGATCTGATTATGAGGGCATTGCGCTGGATTTTGTGCGTAAGGAACCTGATGTTTTTATTGGTGGAGGAAAATTGCATTTTATGAATAGGTCAGACAGGAGAAACCTTGTGCGTGTGCTTGAACGAAAAGGTTACCAGGTTGCTTTTAATATAGAAGACCTTAAATTGACCGAGGGCAAAAAAGTAGCCGGTTTGCTTGCAGATTTCCATATGCCACCGTTTGCAGAAGGAAGGAACTATGCCCTGGCGGATGCAACTAAGCAGGCTGTTGAATTGCTTAGCTCAAACAGGAATGGTTTTTTCCTGATGGTTGAAGGCTCGCAGATAGACTGGGGTGGTCATGCAAATAATGCGGAGTATGTGCTTGGCGAAGTATGGGATTTTGACGTGGCTGTTGGTATCGCTTTGCAGTATGCGGAAAGGGATAAGGAAACACTCGTTATTGTTACGGCTGACCATGAAACGGGAGGTATGTCCATACCGGACGGTAACCTTGAAGACAGGTCTGTAAGCCCGGAATTTACCTCAATAGGCCATACCGGGGTAATGGTTCCTGTTTTCGCATTCGGAGCCGGCGCTGAAAAATTTACGGGAGTATATGATAATACAGGCCTTTTCGATCGTATGGCTGAGGTGTTAAAACTAAGGAAAGAATAAAATATTCCCCGCTTATGAAAAGTGCAGTGACCGGTCGTTTGCTCTTAGTCTTTTTGCTTGTATCCATGGTTTTTGCTGTGGATTACACGAGAGGACAGAGCACAGGTACTCTGAGTGTTGATTCTGAAATAAATATAAGTATTTTACTCAGTGAAATATCAGGAATGGCATATGACGGGGACCGGATATATGCAATAAATGATGGGGGGAATGGACCCTATGTCTTTGTTATTAACCCTGTGAGCGGGGAAACAATTGAACGATACAGGATAGATAATATACGTAACAAGGACTGGGAGGAGATAACTGTTTCAGGCGATCATGTTTATATCGGCGATTTTGGCAATAACAGGGGCAACAGGGAAGACCTGGTTATTTATACAATTCATAAAGACAGCTTATCTTTCAAAGAACCCCCGGTTTCCATAACTTCAATAAGTTACAGTGAGCAGAAAGCATTTAATAAGTCAAGACATGATCATGAATGGGATTGTGAGGCCATGACCGTTCGCAATGAAAAAATTTATTGTTTTTCTAAGGACTGGAAAAACAGGCAAACAAAGATGTATATTGCTGAGAGGGGTAAGAATAACAGGATGGAAGCGGTGGACTCTTTTGATGTTGGTTTCCTTGTAACAGGTGCTTTTTTTGATGAGAAGGACAACTCGTTATTCCTTTGTGGTTATTATGACCACGAGACCTACCTTATTCATTTTATGAATACTGAAGAGGCGGGGTTTTCACCGGTATATACCAGGTATAAAATCCCGGATCTGGAAAATACCCAGGTTGAATCCGTGCTTGTTTTGAATGATTATATTTATCTTGCATCAGAAAGGACGCTGAAGGCGCAGGCTATCTACAGGATACCGGTCTCAAGCCTTGATTATTATGAATAATACAGATAAGGATACAGGTATATATCTTCCCCTGGTAGAACAGTTTTATTCGATACAGGGCGAAGGATTCCACACAGGTAAAGCTGCCTTCTTTATCAGGGTGGGAGGCTGTGATGTAGGTTGCCGCTGGTGTGATACAAAATTTGCCTGGGATTCGTCAATTCATTCAATGACCCACATTAATGATATACTGGAAAGTATAGAAGAAGCAGGAGCTGATTCAGTTGTTGTTACAGGAGGTGAACCTTTATTGTATGAAATGGGTCCGTTGTGCGCGGCACTCAAAAGCAGGAATATTAAAACCTACCTTGAAACTTCAGGGGCTCATGAACTAAGCGGTGAGTGGGACTGGATTTGTCTCTCGCCAAAAAAGAACCATCCACCGGTAGGAAATATTTGCAGCCTGGCAGGGGAATTGAAGGTAATTATTGAAAATGAGGAGGATTTTCAGTGGGCCGAGGAATACCGGAGCAGGGTAGGCAAATCGTGTGAACTTTTTCTCCAGCCGGAATGGAGTTCAAAGGACAAAATAATGCCCTGCATTATTGAATATGTGAAACACAATACTGAATGGTCAATATCCTTACAAAGTCACAAGTATATGAGAATACCATGATTACCAGGATAAAATATATATTATTACCTGTTCTCTTGCTTATAGCTTATCAGGCAGTAAGTTCACAGGAGTTGCATACAAAATCAAATATGGCCCTGCGTTATTACAATGAAGGCAAGAGTGCATATAATTATGTAAATTATGGCAAGGCAGAGCAATTATTAAAAAAGGCTGTTGATAAAGACCCGGGTTTTATTGAAGCTCAACTTCTCCTGGCTGAGCTTTCAAGGGATATTCGTAACTTCAGGCAGGCTGAAGAAGCATACCGACAGGTGATGGCTCTCGATTCTGTGTTTTTTATTCCTGCATGGTATGGATATGGCAGGGTTCAGTTTGTCCTTGGAAATTACATTGAAGCCAGAAGCAGTTTTTCTTATTACCTGGAAAAAACCGGTAAAGATGATTCTAATCGTGAAAAGGCATTAAAATATATCGAAGACTGTGATTTTGCCATCAATGCTGTAAAACGCCCTGTAGAATTTGACCCTGTAAACATGGGTGAAGCAATAAATACTACTGCGGATGAGTACTGGCCTGCCATTACAGCTGATGATAAAATGTTGTTTTTTACAAGGCAGCAAATAGTCAGGCGTGGCAGCCTTCAGAGGCAGGCACTGCAGGAAGATTTCTACTACAGTTACAGGAATAACGGGGTATGGAGCACTGCCGTAAATGCTGGAGCACCCCTTAATACAACCTATAACGAAGGAGCACAAACACTAGAGGCAGCCGGCAGCTACATGTATTTTACGGCATGTAACAGGGAAGATGGCAAGGGAGGGTGCGATATCTATTATTCGGCGCGATCAGACAGGGGATGGAAAAAGGGAATAAATATAAATGCACCGGTAAACACCAGGCACTGGGAGTCACAGCCCTCTCTTTCAGCAGATAAATCAAGACTGTTTTTTGTCAGTAACAGGCCAGGAGGATATGGAGGCATGGATATATGGGTTAGCTATTTCGGAGATAACGGCCGGTGGTCAGAACCGGTTAACCTTGGCGACAGTATAAATACCCCGGGTGATGAAATGTCTCCTTTTATTCATTTTGACGGTAAGACGCTTTATTTCTCATCCAATGGTCGTCCCTGTATGGGAGGATTTGATATTTACATATCGAGAATGATAAATGACAGTACGTGGTCAACTCCCAAAAACCTGGGTTATCCTATCAATACACAGGCTGATGAAATTGGAATGATAGTTAATGCATCGGGCAGCACAGCTTATTTTTCTTCAAGGGTAAATCCTGAAAAGGGAAGGGATCTGTATTACTTTGATATGCCCGAGTCTATCCGGCCTGATCCTGTATCCTATTTCAAAGGAACAGTCAGAGATAAATTAAGCGGCAGGAAATTAGAATCAAAATATGAGTTGATTAATTTAGATAACAGTGAGACAGTAATGATTTCTTCAACAAACAGGAGTGGAGATTTTCTTGTCTGCCTGCCTGCCGGCAATAACTACGGGCTGAATGTAAGTTCGGACGGGTACCTATTTTATTCAGGAAACTTTATGCTTCAGGGCGAACACAGTTCACTTGAACCATTTGAAAAAACGGTGTACCTGAGCCCCATAAAAGCCGGTCAGCAGACATCACTGCATAACGTGTTCTTTGCCCTTGATTCGTGGAAACTAAGAGATGAATCAATACCTGAATTGAAGAAACTGGTATCACTGCTGAAGAGTAACCCGGGATTGGTTATAGAGATAGGGGGACATACCGATTCCACGGGGAGTGAGCAACACAACCTTTTACTTTCCGGGCAACGAGCGAAATCTGTAAGAAACTACCTTATTAAAAATGGCATAAGCGCTGAAAGGTTGAAGTATAAAGGGTATGGAGAAAATGAACCCCTCTTCGACAACGCTACAGAGGAAGGTAAACGCAAAAACAGGCGGACAGGAGTCAGGATATTAGAAACCGGCAGCAAATAGAAAAAGAGCACCCTGGGAGGGTGCTCCTGGTTACCCATTTATTGGCAGACATATATAAAATAGGTAAAAGGATAAGCGTTGATTATCAGATTGCGATTCTCGAAGAAATAGCTTCTGAATAATTCTTCTTGTTGTTATTTGCAGGTATTGAAAAATACATAGCGGTACCATTAACCCCATTAGGCCTGATCCATAATTTTCCACCCATGCTTTCAATCAATTTGGAAGAAAGAATGAAGGAAATAGTGCTGAATGTATTCCTGGGAGTAAATGCATCTTCCCCCGGGGCATCCGCTTCAAGAAGTTTGAGATTCCTGGTGTAACCGTTCCCGGAATCAATAACGTAAAACTCAACCCTGTCTTTACGTTTAGTGTAACCAATTTTTATGTAACCCGATTCTGTTGTTTCAAGTGCATTAAAGAAGAGATTTTTTAAAACCCGATTAATCTTCTCCTTATCAATGAACATTGAATCATCACTTTGCCTTTCATCAATTATTAGTGTAAGCTTTTCTTTGTCAAACTTCCTGATAGAATTATTCAGTTCATTCAGCATATCCTGGAACAGGGACCTGAGGTTACAGTTAGTAACAGTCGATTTAGGTCCGTCTGAATCTATAAGAGCTGAATCAAGAAAATTATCAAATAGTGTTATAAGCTGGTCGCATGAATTCATTATATGGCTGTTATACTCTTCTCTCTCTTCATCAGTACACTTCTCGTTATTGCTCAGGAATGTGAAGGCAACAATTGAGTTCATATATGTCCTGACCTCGTGAGAAAGTCCTGTTAATATTGAGGGAGATTCGAGCATTTTACCATCTTTGACAGGATCAATGTATTCTGACCTTTCTGCGCCGGTTTTACCTGCTTCCTTCCCTGTATTCTTGCCTGGAGTCATAAACATGTCCTTTGAAATTAACTTCGGTATTCTTTTACTTAATCTTTTTTAAGATCTTTTTTGCTTCTTTGCTGTGCCTGTTTCCCGTGCCTGTAATAGCTTCAAGTATAGGCAGGGCTTTATTCTCCTGTTCAGTCTGTATATAACATACAGCAAGGTAGAAGCTGGCATCTTCTATAAAGAGATTGTCCCGGTCTTTAACAACTTCATTAAAAGACCCTATAGCCTCTTTATATTGTTCTATATGCATATGAGATGCACCTTTCATATATTCTGCCTGCATATCACGTGCAACTATTTTATTAAATAATACAATAGCTTCAGCATAATTACCTTCCCTGTAAAGGTCGGTAGCATTACTGTAGATTTCATCCATTGCAGATTCAACAGACCTGGAGTCGGTAACAGGATTGAAATCAGGTGCATATTTGCTTGCAATTTGCGTATTGTTGCTACTGCCTGTGAGGTATAAGGTTAAACTCCCCAGCAACATCAGCCCTGCAAATATTGCGGCATAATTGACAATCTGCCTTGTGGCCTTCTTCTTGCCCGCAGCACGTTTCCTGTGAGCTGCTTCAGCATTCATAAGTGTTTGCCTGAAGGCAATAGCATCCTGGTTGTCAACATGCCTGTTAACCTTTCTGCGCAGTTCAAGTTCTTTCTGCAAGGCACTGTTGCCCTCCAGTTCTGCTTCGAACCAGCGCTTCTCGGCACTTTGCATTTTGCCTTCGAGATATCTCTCGATAAAGCGTGTGAACTCAATTTTTTTCATATCCATATATATTTCATGCGTACTAATTTCTTTTCATCATAGCCAGGATACAATTTATCCATGACTTGCTGCTAATAATTAAGGCATTTGTTTAATATGCCCACTTCTGCCTGCAATCTTTGCTGACTCAGCAATCTTTCCCGCTTGTGTTTTGATTATTGGTATAGCATGCCGGGTATGCAGTCCGTCTGACGCCGTAACAATAATATAAACTTACCGTTGCAGATCTCTTTGTTAAATACAGTGCCTGTAAGCAATGCAGCTTCTTCCTTTTTGGCACACTTCACCGGCCTGCAATCCCGGTTCCCCCGTATGCCACCGGTAACAGGATAACTCTTCCCGCCTGCCGGCTGTTTTGCGGCATAGTGCCGCATATATCATGCACGTCTTATTTCTATATTTCAGGCTCAGTAACAGGAGGTACTTTTTCACCTGCTCCACCGTCACCACCGCGTACAAATGTCATTTCTTCGTCTGTAAGTAAAAATTCACTGAAATTCTCAAATGTTTCCTGATTCAGAGTTTTCATTGTTTTAATTTTTTTTGGTTACACTTAATTTATTAATCGGGTTTTGTCTTACATATATACATGTCAGTTTTGGCCATTTTGTGACACAAAAAAAACGACTTTTTTTAAAGAAAAATTTTATATTACTGATAGTCAACACGTAAGCACTGGTATTTTTTTTGGGATTTTCAGTTCTTATAATGATATTTGATACTTTATTTCGAAATTAATCAACGGATGAGGATCAAATCCCGCTTTTTGTTAACGCTATCACTTGTTTTGTTTACCAGGCTAACTGTCAGTGCCGGGTGCAGTGCAGTGCAAACCGACAGTACATATAACGAAATCAGGGAAACACTTTCGGTGTTTAAGTCTATGCTTATCAAAAGTGATCCTCGTGCTGAAGAATACTATAAGCTTATTTATGAATACCTGGATAATAACAGCATTTCAGATTCTATCCTGCTTTCTGATTGCTACTATTACCTGGGCACACATAAATATATATTAAAAAACTACACTGTTGCGATTAATCATCTCCATAAAGCTGTCAGTATACGGCAGGCACAGGGAATAAATGATGATAATTATGCAAAAGCTCAGGCTAACCTGGGCCTTTCTTATATGTACACCGGGAAAAATGAAGATGCCCGGAAACATCTTCAATCCTCACTCGATGTAAAAAAGGAATTATTTGGGTCCCGATCGCCCTTACTGGCGCAGACGTATTTAAACCTCTCTGCAGTTTACATAGAAATGGGCATGCTGGATAAAGCTCTTGAAGAATCTCTCAGGGGTATCAAACTTGAAGAAGAAGATCCAGGGGAAATACCGTTGGAAAGGCTTGTTAACCTTTATCATAATTCAAGCGCTTCGTACTTGCAATTAATGGATTACAACAGTGCAAAAAGAAATGCGGAGATTGCCCTGGCACGCTTAAATATAGCTGATTATTCTGATAATGAAACACTCATTAAGTTTTATAATATACTTGCAAGGGTTAATGATGAACTGGATAATACAAATGAAGCATCTGCTTATTATTCAAAAGCCATAAATATTCTTGAATCTGAGAATTTTCTGGATTTGTTTGTGCTTGCGGTTTATGAGAACTATGCGTTTTTCCTGGCTGATAATGAGATTGACAATGAAAAGGCCTATATTTTACAGGAAAAGGCTGTAAAGGGTGCAGAAAAAGTTTTTGGTAAGAACAGCAGGAATCATGTGATCTACAAAATTACACTTGCTTATTTCTTGACAGATTACCTTGAGGAATTTGACAGGGCAGAAGTCTTACTGGGTGATGCCGGGTCATATATTGAAAGAAATCCACATGACAGGAGGGTTTTTTCGGAGAAAAACCTTTTTTATTCAAAGCTTATGTTAAAGAAGGGTAATTTAGACCGTGCCCTTAAAAATATTAACATGAACCTGGATGATCCTGAGGGTATCAGGCCCGGGATTATGATTGAGTCCTATATTACCAGTGTCAAGGTTTTACTGAAGCTGTACGGCAGGGATAACGATCTGGACGTATTGCGGGGATCACATGAAACATCTGAAGAATTGCTGAAGCTGATTGAAGAGTCCAGGCTGAAAATTACCGGGGATGAGAGCAGGAATAAGCTTTCAGGAAAATATAACGAAGCATATGACCTTGCACTGTCATCTGCCTGGATGCTTTTCAGGGAATCAGGCGAACGGAAATATCTTGAAGAATGTCTTGAAGTATCAGAAAAGGCAAAAGCTGCAGGTTTGCTGATGGAAACAAGAAGCAACAGGGCCATTGACTATCATTTGCCGCCTGAACTGTCGAGGCTTGAAAAAGATCTGCTTGCAGATATCAGGGACTACGGGGAAGCAATTTACAAGGAAAATGAAAAGGAGAACCCGGATGATGACCTGGTCGCTTATTACCAGGAACAGGTTTTCAGTGCCAGTGCAAGACATGATTCACTTGTTGATGTATTTGAGGAGGATTATCCCAGGTATTTCAATTTAAAACACAATTCAAATGTCAGCAGCATTGATGAAATAAAAAAAGCTGTAGGCCGGAAAGGAAATTTTATTGAATACTATTTGTCCGACAGCCTTCTGTATATATTCCTTGTAAACAGGGATGGCATTTTTGCAGAGGAGGTATTCGCCGGTGATGAACTAAAGGAGAAGATAATTAAGTACAGGTCGATACTGCTTAATCCTTCAATAAACAGCGGGGCCGTTAAGCAATACAGGGAGTTTACCCGCCTGTCGGGTGAGTTATACAGTATATTACTGCAGCCCCTTACAGGTAAGCTTGTTTCCAATAAACTTATTATTTCAGCTGATGATATTATTGCCTATATCCCTTTCGAAACATTAATAGACAAAGAGCCCGGGTATGATAATGTTAATTACAGGGACCTGTCCTACCTTATGAAGGAATACGAAATAATCTACGAGTATTCCGCTACCCTTATGACAGAAACAACTTCATCGACCCGGCGCATAAGGAATGATGTTCTATGTTTTGCACCTGATTACAGCAGGATGGTTGATATAGAGGAACTTATGCTCAGTAGGCAGATTTTCCGCGACAGCCTTGCAAATATTCCTGGAGCAAAAAAAGAAGCCGTTTACATTAATAAATTGCTGGGAGGGAAGCTTTTTGTTGATGAATCAGCCACTGAAAGTGCTTTTAAGAAGAATGCAGCGGATGGAGATATTGTACACCTGGCAATGCACACCCTGTTAAACGACAGGGATCCCATGTACTCAAAAATGGTTTTCAGTATTGATGCCGACACGCTGGAAGACGGGATGCTGAATACTTACGAAGTTTATAATACCCCTGTAAATGCCAGTCTTGTTTTTCTGAGTTCATGCAATACCGGAAGCGGTTACCTCCAGGCAGGGGAGGGTGTTATGAGTCTTGCCAGGGGATTTTTCTATTCAGGCAGTCCCAGTGTTGTAATGTCACTGTGGGAAGTTGATGATGAGTCCGGTAACGAGATTGTAAAAGGTTTTTACAACAACCTCAAAAAGGGATATTCCAAGAGCCGGTCGCTGAAAGCGGCAAGAAAAGAATATCTGGAAAATGCTGACCAGGTACGTTCTCATCCCTATTTCTGGAGTACTCTTGTTATAATGGGCAGGGACAACCCTGTTTATTTTCCTCCATTAAGAATAGTGTATTTATTGCTTGGGCTTGGGCTTTTATTCTTTATTACCAGGTATCTCTACAGGTCCAGGTTGTCATAATCCTTAAATTCCGGATCTGCTTTAATTATTTTTATAAGAGCTTCTTTGCAAAGGTATTTTTTTCGCCTGGCGTAATCCACTGAACTGTATTTCATCTTTTTTGCAATTGCGGAGTAATCTTTTCCCTCTGATGCCATTTCAAGGACTTTACGACATTCCGGTTTTAGCTTCAGAAAGGCCCGCTGGACTATCTGTTCGATCGGTGTATCAAGCAGGGTAGTGTGATCAAAATCATCAACGGGTTCTTCTCCCTGTATATCTATACTGATTTTGTTTTTTCTGAGGTGTTCATGCCACAGGTTGCGTGAAACACCGAAAAGGAAGCCTTTAACATCAGTATCTTTTCCCAGGTTGTTTAATTGTACTTTTTTGAAGAGTACCATCATGGCATCCTGGAATATATCATAGGCATCATCCTCCGTACCCGTATTTTTCAGGATATAGTTTTTTATGGTATCGAAAGACGAGTCATAGAGGTAATTAACAGATTTGTCGTCCCCCTTTTTAATCCCCTCTATTAATTTCCTATCTGAGTGTTTCTTTAACACACTGAAGCTTTGTTTGTGGCAAATATAGCATATACTTTATAATATATTCAATGATTGAGGTTCAATAAGACCCTCCGGTTCATTGTTTGAATAAAATCAAATATTAGATATATTTACACACTTTAACAAGAACCCGGTATGTCATTCCCTTTTGAAAGGCAAGCAGATGCTATGGATTGCGGACCTGCATGTTTATGCATGGTTGCCCGTTTCCATGGTCGCAGATTCAGCCTCTCTGACCTGAGAGAAAGAAGCTATATTACCCGTGAGGGAGTATCTTTCCTTGGGATATCTGAAGCTGCTGAGTCCTTGGGTTTCAGAACCCTGGGAGTCCGCATACCTGCCAACAAACTATTTGAAGAAACGCCTCTGCCATGCATTGTTCACTGGGAGCAAAAGCATTTTGTAGTCGTTTACAAGGTGAAGAAAGATACTGTTTACGTGGCAGACCCGGCAAAGGGTAAAGTTACTTACACCAGGAGGGAGTTCGAGAATAAATGGGCTATGTCTGAGGCCAACGGTGAGAAAGTAGGCCTTGTTTTGATCCTGCAGCCAAATCCTGAATTTTATGAGCAGGAGGATGCACAAAAGAAAACGGGATCAGGTTTTGCATTCATGATGCGCTATGTGCGGCTTTACAGGAAATATTTCTTCCAGATTATCCTGGGACTCATAATTGGCAGTATAATACAATTGTTATTTCCTTTCCTTACCCAGTCAGTAATAGATATCGGTATAAACACAAATGACCTGGGCTTTATCTACCTTATCCTTTTTGCCCAGCTGGCTCTTGTAGTCGGCAGGATGTCTGTTGAGTTTATCAGGGGTTGGTTGCTGCTTCATATCAGTACAAGGGTTAACGTTGCCATCGTATCCGGGTTCCTGTTTAAAATGATGTCGCTGCCCATGGCTTATTTTGATAAAAAGCTCAGCGGAGACATTTTGCAAAGGATTGAGGATAACCAGAGAATCGAATCCTTCTTAAGCAATACCTCATTGAGTGTGCTCTTTTCTTTTGTAAACCTTGTGATATTCGGGATTGTTCTGGCTATATATGATATTAATATACTATTGATATTTATAGCAGGAACGGCACTATACATAACATGGGTTGCAATTTTTATGAAACCCAGGGCCAGGCTTGACCACACACGCTTCAAGCAGCTGTCAGACAATAATGCTACGCTCATTGATATTATCAGCGGGATGCAGGAAATAAAATTAACCCAGAGCGAGACCAGTAAAAGATGGAACTGGGAGAACATACAGGCATCGCTGTTCAAGACCAGGGTTAAAGCAATGAGCCTGTCACAGTATCAGCTTGCAGGAGGCAGGTTGATTAACGAAGCAACCAATGTGCTTATAACCATAGTTGCTGCCTCAGCTGTCCTGTCAGGAAGCATGACACTGGGTATGATGCTGGCGGTGCAGTTTATAATCGGTCAGCTCAATATACCCGTTAACCAGATGGTAGTCTTCTTCAGAACAGCCCAGGATGCCAGGATGAGTCTTGACAGGTTGTCTGAAGTGCAAAGTGGTGTATCGGAAGAGGACGAAAGCCAAATGAGGGTAAAAAACCTTCCGGATAACAGGAGTATTTATATTAATGATCTCTCATTCCAGTATGAAGGTCCTCGTTCTCCTTATGTACTTAAGGACATCGATATTATCATACCCGAAAACAAGATTACTGCAATAGTAGGTACAAGCGGAAGCGGTAAAACCACATTGCTTAAGCTTATTCTTGGTTTTTATGACCCCGTGGAGGGAGATATTATGGTGGGCGATACAAATCTCAGGAATCTCAGCTTAAGAACATGGCGCAACAGTGTTGGTGTGGTAATGCAAGATGGCTACATTTTCCCGGATACTATAGCTAATAACATAGCCCCGGGACTTGAAGTTATTGATCGCGACAGGCTGCTAAAGGCTGTGGAAATTGCCAATATAAGTGACTTTGTTGATTCGCTGCCCCTGGGTCTGAATACAAAAATCGGGCATAACGGGCAGGGGATTAGCCAGGGACAAAGACAGAGAATCTTAATAGCAAGGGCAATCTATAAAAACCCGGAATACCTTTTCTTTGATGAAGCAACCAACTCGCTTGATGCAGCTAATGAAAAAAGAATTGTAAACAGCCTGGATGAGTTTTTCTCCGGCAAAACAGTAATGATTATTGCGCACAGGCTTAGTACTGTTCGGAATGCTGATAATATAGTTGTTCTGGATAAAGGAAAAATTATTGAAACAGGCTCGCATAATGAGCTTATAAGGAAAAAAGGTGCTTACTTCAACCTGGTACGTGATCAGCTGGAACTGGGGAGTTAATGATGAAAAAGAGTAAACATGAAATAAGGCATTCAGTAGCTGTAGAGGATATCATAAATACTCCTCCGAAATCAGCTGTCAGATGGGGTACCACCATCGTCGGGCTTGTTATTTTGCTGCTCCTGATACTGTCATGGTTGATAAAGTATCCATATGTGATAAGGGCTGAAGCTGTGATTACAACAACCAATCCCCCCGCTGCTATCGTGGCAAGGGTCAGCGGCAAGATAGAAAAGCTGTTTGTTAAAGACGGCGAAGAGGTAAGCAGGGGGCAGATCCTTGGTATTATGGAAACTACCACCTCGCATGAAAAGGTTATGAGCCTGTTGAAAATGATAGATTCCCTGAATATACCCCTGCAGGCTGACAAAGAAAGAGGAATTGACAGGGAGTTGCCTTCCAGCCCTGGCCTGGGCGAGATACAGGACCAGTATTCAGCCTTCAGGAAGAGTTATTATGATTATTATAACCATGTAGTTATTGATCCCTATGGAAAAAAATCAGAAGCTGTAAGGGAGGAGATTAGCAGTATAGAGGATTATATTAATAAGCTGAAAAGCAAAGAAACTATTACAGCATCCAGGCTTGAGCTTGAAAAGAAGAAATACCTGAGAGATTCATTGCTGAATGCCCGGGAAATATTACCCGATGCAGGACTGGAAGTGTCCAAACAGAAATATTATTCACTTAAAATAGAACTTGTGCAGGTGGCACTTGAAATTGCTTCCAGGCGTATTGAGCTCTCATCGCGGAAACAACTTTTAAATGATCTTGAAGCAAGCAGAATAGAGGAGAGGGAGGAATACCTGTCTGTTCTTAGTGATAAGCTGACAAGACTCAGAGCAAGGATAGATTGGTGGATGCAGACCCACGTTCTTACTTCGCCTCTTTTGGGAAAGGTTACCTTTACAGAATTCTGGTCTGAGAACCAGGCAGTAAAAGAAGGTGAAACGGTAATGACAGTAGTGCCGACGGGTGAAAATGAGATAATTGCACGTTTAATGGTGCCCATGAAAGGATCAGGAAAGGTTGAAACCGGGCAGCGGGTAAATATTCAACTGGAGGGATATCCTTATCTCGAATATGGCATGGTGAAAGGTTTTATCAGATCAAAATCACTTGTCCCGAAAAAAAATATGTATGTAATGGATGTCTTTCTGCCTATGGGACTTTCTACCTTCTATGATAAAACGCTTGAGTTTAACCAGAATATGACAGGACAGGCTGAGATAATCACGGAAGATATAAGGCTGGTAGAAAGAATAATATATCCATTTAAGTTTCTTTTTGAAAAAAACAGGAACTGATATAAGCCATATAACTGTGGAACTGATGCCGCTTTAGATTTTTTAGTTCCTGCCAGAATTATTATATTGAAGAAATATGTTAAACCCTTGTAAAACAGGGCTGAATTATTAAAAGGCTATATCTTTGAGTTTTTATAAATATTTCAATATTTTCGTAACCTTGATATACACAGGTTTAACATATTGATAAATCTGCTAATGCTCTCAAATAAAAGGATTAATTATGACTGTTTTAAATCCGGATGATTCTGTTCGCAAAGAACAATTCGATGCAGAGAATAAGTCTGCCGAAACTAAAAGGGAAAAAGGTTTGGAAAACGAAAACGGGGAAAACCCCGAAAATACGGAAAGTACAGAAAGTAAGATCCCTGATGAAAATACAGCGGATGAAAAACGGACCGAAGATGCAGGTGCCGTGAGGAATGACTCTTCCGGCAGAGAGCCCCTGCCCCAGGATGACCAGGTTAAGGATGAAGATAAAAATGCTCCCGGTGAAAAACCTGATACAGAAGAAAAAGAAGCCACAGAGAAAGATCCGGATACCGAATTAAAAGAGGATACAGAAGAAAAAGAAGCCACAGAGAAAGAACAGGATACTGAAGTAAAAGAAGATACTGAAGAAAAAGAAGCCACAGAAAAAGACCCGGATACAGAAGTAAAAGAGGATACTGAAGAAAAAGAAGCCACAGGGGAAGAACAGGATACAGAAGAAAAGCCGGATACAGAAGAAAAAGAAGCCACCGGTGATGATGAGAAAAGTGAAGATGATCCCGGCAAGTACGAAGTAAAAGGAGAACCTGAAGAACTTGCAGAGGTTGATTATTCAGGGAGGTCTAAAGAAGAACTGATTGAAACACTGGAATTGCTGATTGAGAACAGGCCATTGAGGGAAATTTCAGATGATGTAAATAAGATTAAGACTGTATTCTACAAGAAGTATAAAGCAGAAACAGAAGAAAAGAAGAAGGCTTTTATTGATGAAGGTGGCCGGAAAGAGGATTTTGATCCGGGGAAAGATCCCCTGGAGATCAAAATGAAAAACCTGCTGGCCCGTTACAGGGGTAAGAGAACAGAATTTAACAAGCAGCTTGAAGTAGAGAAACAGGAAAACCTGAAGCGAAAATATGAGATTATTGATAAGATAAAGGACCTCGTTAACAGGGAGGAATCAATAAACAAGACATTTCAGGATTTTCGTGACCTGCAGTCAAAGTTTCATTCTATTGGCCTGGTGCCTCAATCTGCCCTCAGAAACATGTGGGAAACATATAATCTTAATGTTGAAATATTCTATGACTATATCAAGATTAATAAAGAGCTGAGAGATCTTGACTTCAAAAAGAATATAGAGAAGAAAACAAGGCTGTGTGAAAAAGCAGAGGGTTTAATAGATGATCCCAGCCCGGTAAATGCTTTTCGTATACTTCAGGAATATCATCAGCAATGGCGCGAAACAGGTCCGGTACCCAGGGAGATAAGGTCGGAAATGTGGGAGAGGTTCAAAACTGCAACCTCGAAAATTAATAAGCGTCATCACGAATATTTCGAAAACCTTAAAGAAGACCAGAAAAAGAATCTTGCTGATAAAACACTGCTTTGTGAGAAAGTGGAGCAGATCAACCAGCTTGATATAAATTCATTTAAGGAGTGGGAAAATAAGGGCAAGGAGGTTATAGGGATTCAGAAGGAATGGAGAACCATAGGGTTTGCCCCTAAGAAACATAATAACAGTATATACCAGAGGTTCCGTAAAGCATGTGATGAATTTTTCCAGGCAAAGAGAAGATTCTTTGCTGAGAACAAAGAGCTTCAGATGGAAAACCTTCAAAAAAAGACCGAACTGTGTGAGCAGGCTGAAGAATTGCAGGATAGCACAGACTGGAAAGAAGCAACAAGTGCCCTTATCCAGCTGCAAAAAGACTGGAAAGAAATAGGGTCGGTGCCACGTAAATATTCAGATAAGGTATGGAAAAGATTCCGTAAGGCCTGTGACCATTTCTTTAATCGCAAATCTGATCATTTTGCAGAACTTAGCAGTTCTTATGATGATAACCTCAGGGAGAAAGAAGCGCTTATAAGTGAACTGGAAGAGTTTGACCCGGGTGAAGATATTGAAGAAGCTGCACAGAAGTTAAAAGATATCCAGGAAAGGTGGTCTGCAATAGGTTTTGTGCCTTATAAGGACAAGGACAGAATACTGAATAGTTACAGAAATGCCCTTAATAAGCAGTTTGATAAGCTTAAAATGGATGAAGAGGATAAGGCTATTCTTAAATACCAGACCAAACTTGATAATATTAAAGAGAAACCAAGAGGCGACAGGAAGCTGAAGGGTGACAGGGAGAAATTTATTAATAAGATCAAACAACTTGAAAATGATATAGTTGTCTGGGAAAATAATATCGGTTTCTTTTCAAAATCAAGCAATGCAGAAGCACTTATTGCGGAGGTACAGGATAAAATAGACAATGCCAGGAAGACAATAGAAATACTGGAGGAAAAAATAAATCTCATTGATCAGACAGGTATCGATGATAATTAATAAATTCGCATTTTTAATATAAAAGAACAGTTTTGGCAGAGGTAAAATATGTATTTGTGACCGGTGGAGTTGCTTCATCGCTGGGAAAGGGCATAATTTCATCGTCACTCGCAAAATTATTGCAGTCAAGGGGCTACAATGTCACTATCCAGAAACTGGATCCTTATATAAACGTAGATCCCGGAACACTTAACCCTTATGAACACGGAGAATGTTATGTGACAATTGATGGTGCTGAAACAGACCTGGACCTGGGACATTATGAGCGTTTTCTTAATGTGCACACCACGCAGGCCAATAATGTTACAACAGGCCGAATCTACAAGACGGTGATAGAAAAGGAGAGAAGGGGCGATTACCTCGGAAAAACAGTACAGGTTATTCCTCATATTACTGATGAAATAAAAAGAAGTATTAAGCTGGTTGGCAAAACAGGAGAATATGATATTGTAATTACTGAAATTGGAGGTACCGTTGGTGATATAGAATCACTTCCATACATTGAAGCAGTACGGCAGATGAAATGGGATGAGGGCCTGAAAAACTGCATGGTTATTCACCTTACCCTTGTACCATTTCTCAGTGCATCAGGTGAACATAAAACAAAGCCAACACAGCATTCCGTAAAGACCTTGCTGGAAGCAGGTATACAGCCTGATGTGCTTGTCCTGAGAACAGAGATGGAACTGACACAGGACGTGAAAGAGAAAGTAGCACTTTTTTGTAATGTGGATAAAGGTGCAGTTGTTCAGTCGGTTGATGTGTCATCAATATACGAAGTGCCAGTAAAAATGCTGGAGGAAGGCCTGGATAGTACAGTTCTGAACAGGTTACAACTTGACCTGAAGGATGATCCCCCGCTGCTTGCATGGCGTGATTTTCTTGAAAAACAGGCACATCCAAAATCGAAAGTAACAATAGGTCTTGTCGGAAAATATGTGGAACTGCCAGATGCCTATAAGTCAATAGCGGAATCGTTTGCTCACGGCGGTGCGGCAAACGAGTGCCAGGTTGATCTTCAACTTATACATTCGGAGGAAATTAATCCCGAGAATGTTAAATCTCAGCTTGAACACCTGGACGGTATTACTGTAGCCCCCGGCTTTGGAGCCAGAGGAATAGAGGGTAAAATTACGGCAGTTAAATATGCACGGGAGAATAATATTCCTTTCTTTGGCATATGCCTTGGCATGCAGTGTGCCGTAATAGAATTTGCACGAAACGTGCTGGAATTTGAAAAAGCTGATTCAACCGAAATGGATCCCAAAACTCCCTACCCTGTAATAGACCTGATGGAAGAACAGAAAAGTATTACATATAAGGGTGGAACGATGAGGCTGGGAGGATATGAATGTAATATCAGGAAAAACAGCAAGGCTTTTGAAACATATAAGCGGACTGAAATTATTGAACGGCACAGGCACAGGTACGAATTTAATAACAAGTACCTTGACGATTTTGATAAGGCAGGAATGTATGCCACAGGAATTAATCCTGAGTCTGACCTTGTGGAAATAATGGAATTGAAAGATCATAAATGGTTTGTGGGAGTGCAGTTTCATCCTGAATACAGCAGTACAGTTGTAAATCCTCATCCTCTTTTTGTGAATTTTATAGAGGCATGCTGTACACGGGAAAATATATTATAAGTAAAAAACGGGTAATTTTTAGAATCGATGGATAGAAATACAATAATAGGACTGGTCCTGATTTTTGGAGTGTTTATAGGCTTCAGCCTTTATAACAGCAATAAGCTGCAAAAATCATATGACAGCAGGGTAGAGGTAGCAGATTCCCTGTATAAAGAAGGTGATTACGAGGCTGCAAAGCTTGAATATCTCAAAGCCCTTGAGTTTAAGCCGGGAACAGAAGAAGCCATAAACAGGGTAAATGAGATTAATAGTATAATCCAGCCCCCCGTACAGGATAGCACAGCTGTTTCAAAACCAATAGCCGGTGAAGAAACTGAAGAACGACAGCAGGTGGTTGAGAAACAGGAGCCTGATAGGAGTACTGAGGTTGCACCAACCGGGGCTTTTGCCGATGCCTATTCCGGGGAACAGGAGTTTTATGTCATTAAAAATGATAAGGTAGAACTCACCATTGCAACAAAGGGCGGGAGAATATATTCTGCCCTGCTGAAAGAATATTATACCCATGACTATAAACCCCTGGTACTATTTGATGGCGATTCAACCGTTTTCGGTTTTCAGTTCTTTACACGCAATAATAAGCGTATCGCAACAAACAATCTGTACTTCAAGTCAGTAGATAACCAGAAGGTGATTGATGCCAGCAACAGTGCCAAAAAAGCTGTTTTCAGGCTGGAGGCCTCAGAAAACGAATATATAGAGTATGTCTACAGCCTTGAGCCTGGTAAGTACATGCTTGATTTTGATGTTAACTTTGTTGGTCTTGATAATGTAATAGCCTCCAACGTCAATTCTCTTGCTTTTGCCTGGGAATCATATATACCCCAGCAGGAGAAAGGAAGACAGAATGAAAATAACTGGAGTAATATAAAATATAAGCACTACCAGGACAATGTTGATGGTTTCCGAACACGATCACAAAAGGATTTTGAAGAGGCTGAAATACCAACCCAGTTGAAATGGGTGGCTTTTAAAGATCAGTTTTTTTCCTCAGTGCTTATAGCAGGTGATCATTTCTCAAATGGTTATGTGTCTTATACAAAAATGCCCGAAGACAGCAAGTATCTGCGATATTGTACTTCTGAACTCAGTTTGCCTTTCGACGCAGGCGGTGATGAAAGTTATGATATGAATATGTATTTTGGGCCAAACCATTATAAGACCCTTAAAAAATATGACCTTGAGCTTGAAGAACTGGTAATGCTGGGTAAAAATATTATCAAATTTATTAACAAATATGTAATTCTACAGATCTTTAGCTGGCTTGATAATTCCATAGGGAACTATGGTATAATTATACTTATTCTTACATTAATCATTAAAATAGTCCTTTTCCCATTAACCTTTAAGTCTTACCAGTCTCAGGCCAAAATGAAAGTACTGAAGCCCAAGGTGGATGAGTTGTCGAAGAAATTTCCAAAGAAGGATGATGCCATGAAAAAGCAGCAGGCAACGATGGCTCTGTATAAAAAGGCAGGGGTGAGCCCAATGGGCGGTTGCCTTCCTATGCTGTTGCAGATGCCGATTTTGTTTGCCATGTTCAGGTTCTTCCCGACCTCCATTGAGTTAAGACAGGAGTCGTTCCTGTGGGCTACCGACCTGTCAACCTATGACAGCATTCTGGACCTGCCATTCAATATACCACTGTACGGAGACCATGTAAGTCTGTTTACACTGTTAATGACACTGTCAACGATACTCACAATGCGCCTAAATAATCCTTCATCAACCGGGCAGGAACAAATGCCGGGAATGAAGATGATGACCTATATTATGCCCGTTATGTTTATGTTTATTCTTAATAACTTTTCATCGGGACTTACATATTATTATTTCCTTGCAAACATCATTACTTTCGGGCAGAATATGCTTTCCAAACGATTTATTGATGAGCAAGCTGTACTTAAGAAACTTGAGGAGAATAAGAAAAAGCCAGCTAAAAAGTCTAAGTTCCAGCAGAAGCTTGAAGATGCAGCCAAGCAGCGGGGTTATAATGCCCCGAAGAAGAAATAGTTGGGCTGACTGCGTTGCGTTTGTTTAAACGTAAAAATTATTATTGTGATGAAATCAAGGGTTAAGATAAAGGACATTGCTACCAGGTGTGGTCTTTCAAACACCCTTGTTTCACTTGTACTGAATGATAAGGCCTCTTTGCACGGTATCAGGCCTGACACACAGGAAAAGGTTCTTTTCGTGGCCAGGCAGATGGGGTATTTTGATGATCTGCCTTTAGATAATGCAAAAAACATATCCAGGAACATGAGCCATGTGGCCATGATCGTTCCTGCTGTTAATGACCATTTTCTCTTTCGTATCAGTCCCCTGCTCAAAGAAGCTTTCTCCAGTATAGGCCTCCATTTAAGCGTGATACCCTCAGGTGATAGCCCGGGTATCTTTCACAGGGAGTTCCTTAAGCTTATGCAGTTCTACACCGGAATGATCCTGTATTCATCGAGTGCTGATGATCAGATTATCAGGGATATGAAATCATCTGACTATCCATTTGTAGTACTAGAGAATGCAGATCTTAAACACAGGGTAAACCTTGTTAAAACAGATGAAAAAGAATCAGCTGGTCTTGTGGCCTCTCATTTAAGCAGCCTTGCCTATAAGAAAATAGCTGTTATTGAACTTAGTGAAGGCTCAAATTGTATAATAAAGAAAGATATACTTGAGAATGCTATACGGGAAGAGCATGGAGAAATCGATATAAAATGGCTGAGAGCTCACGGTAAGCTGATGAATGATGACAGCCTGAAAACCGCCATAATGGCCTTGCTGAAACCTCCCGGTGCTGTTCAGTTGTTTATTATTAAAGATGCCGCGATGGTATATCCGCTTGTATCTCTTTTAAGGCAGAACAGATTGCGTATACCCTCGGATATAGCAATAATGTCACTTGAAGAGGGTATTGGCTTCAGCTTGCTGGACCCTCCCATAACAAGGCTGAGAAGAAGCTGTTATCCCATGGCATTGAAAACGTCCCAGATCCTGTGGACCGAGATAAAAAACCGGGGCAGGGGAAAATATAAACGCCTGGTGAATATTAATTCCGAACTGGTGGTGGAAAAATCATGCGGTTCGGTTCATTAAAAAAGCTGGTATGACTAAACCGGATAAATACTTGTTAGTGGCCTTAGTGCCTTTGTTGCTTGTTTCATGCACAAGCGAAAACCTGATTACAGATAAATCCTACAGGCAGAAAGTATTCAGTGACCTGGAAAATAAAACGGAACTGTTCAGTGAATCAGGATATGAATTATTTGATATAAGTGAACAGGACCTGGCTGCAGTCGAATATGAGGCAATGGCTTTCCTGTATGCCTATATGCCTCTTAGCGATATAGCCGACTACAGTGATGAATTCTTTCTTGAAAATGCCAGGCATGCATTAAAGACACGTAATGATTATCCATGGGGCAGGCAAATACCCGGGGATGTATTCCTTCATTATGTACTGCCTCCCAGGGTTAACAACGAGAACATGGATCGCTTCAGGATGGTGTATTACGATGAATTAAAGGATCGACTCAGGGGATATGAAACAATAGAGGAAGCTGCCCTTGAGATAAATCACTGGTGCCATGAAAAAGTAACCTACAGGGCAGCAGACATCAGGACATCAGGACCAATGGCCACAATCTTATCCGCCAGGGGACGCTGCGGTGAAGAATCAACCTTTACAGTTGCAGCTATGCGTGCTGCAGGTATACCGGCCAGACAAATATATACACCCAGGTGGGCCCATAGTGATGATAATCATGCCTGGGTAGAAGTGTGGATAGATGGCGACTGGAAATACCTGGGAGCATGTGAACCTGAACCGGTCCTGGACAGGGGCTGGTTTACAGAACCGGCCCGCAGAGCCATGCTTACTCATACTAAAGCCTTTGGCCATTACAGGGGGTCGGAAGACCTTGTGAGAGAGGAAAATGATTATGCTGTAGTGAATACCCTCGACAGGTATGCCCTAACAAGGGTTATCAAAATAATAGTGCTTGATGCCGGTAACAATACAGTTGAAGATGCCATTGTTAAACCCTCCCTTTATAACTATGCAGAGTTCTATCCCCTGGCTGAACTCAGGACAAAACAAAATGGAACCTGCCTGTTCAAAACAGGCCTGGGAGATCTTCTCGTTTTTGCTTACCATGATGGCTCATTCGGATTTGAAAAGATTAACCCTGCCGTCAGTGATGAAGTCACTGTAAAACTAGGTGCCCAAGGACATTCAGAAAATTATTATGAGTTTGCTCTGCAGCCACCTCATAAACGTCAGCCTTACAAGGATACAATACCCCCGGAAATAAAACAACTCAATGCAAAGCTCCTGGAAAAAGAGGATAGCATACGTAATTCATATATTGACTCATGGATAAGTAAGGCTGAAGTACGTGAATTCGCCCGGTCAAAGGATCTTGATGTAGATGCTATTTCTGACATATTTGAGAGGAGCATGGGGAACTACGCCGAAATGAAAAAGCTGTTCATTGATACACCTCCTGTATACCATGACAAACTGCTTGACCTTCTCAATGTCATTTCTGATAAAGATTTGCGCGATACCAGGGCAGAGGTATTAAAAGGGCATCTTCTTAACACTGTTGAATCATTCCCGGACTATGGATATGATGATGAGGTATTTAACTCTTATGTGCTTAATCCGCGCATAGCTAACGAATTAATAAGACCCTGGCGGGAATTTATTGGAGAATATTTCACTGATGATCAAAAAAAGGCTTTCTCAGATAATCCGCAAACCATTGCAGACTACTTAGCTGACAGTATAATAATATCTGGGGAACTTAACTATTATAAGGTCCCGGTAAGTCCTGAAGGTGTATTGAAGACAGGGCATTCAGATAATCTGTCTTTGAGAATTTTGTTCGTTGCTGTATGCCGTACACTGGGAATACCTTCAAGGCTGGAGCCGGGTACAGGGTATGCCGAGTACCTGGAAGATGATAAATGGCATCGTGCCGTCCTTACAGAAGAGACAGCAAATTTAAAAAATGCATACCTGGACCTGGAAAGTACAGGGCCTGCATCAAAAGAGCCTGAATATTATAAAACATTTACACTGGCAAGATTCAATGGTGAAGAATTCAGGACCCTCAGTTATGAGTACAACAAGCCTCTGAGCTCATTCAGGAAGGACCTTACCCTGCCGGAAGGCCGGTACTTATTGGTTACAGGCAACAGGACAAAAACAAAAGTGCTTTCCGGCCTTCACTTTACAGAGCTTGAAGCAGGCAAAAAAAATACGATAAAAGTTGACGTAAGGGAGAATATGCAGCCCCTGGTTCCGCTGCAGAAGATCAATATGAAAATGACCTATGAGCATAATGAAGCCCGGCATACTCTTGAAGAGAAAGCCTCAAAGGGAATTGTAATGATCTGGGTAGACGAGAATAAAGAACCCGGCAGGCACCTGTTAAGGGATTTTCCATCCCTGAAAGACGAGTTTAAAAGAATAGGCTGTAAATTTTTATTCCTGGCTGACCCGGTAAGTGATATAGTTCCTGAAATAATTGATGAGAAAGGCGAATTGCCGTCAAAATCGATAAAGGGTTTTGATGTTGATTTAAAAATACTCTCTGAAGTCTCGGGCAAAAATCCCGGTGAAGTTAACCTGCCCCTTGTTATTTATGCTGAAGAAGACGGTGAGGTATATTATTATTCGGAAGGGTATCATATCGGAACCGCTGAACAACTGCTGAATAATATTCCAAAAAAATAATACAATGAAGAGATCCTGCTTATTGCTCATTATCCTGTCATTACTGTTTACTTCCTGCCGTGATAATAAGGAAAAAACTCCTGCTGATTATGTGGATCCGTTTATCGGTACCGATTATCACGGACATGTATTTCCGGGAGCCGCCCTGCCTTTCGGCATGGTTCAGCTCAGTCCTGATAACGGGACCAGTGGCTGGGACTGGTGTTCAGGATATCATTACTCAGACAGTGTAATTGCCGGTTTCGGTCATACACATCTCTCGGGTACCGGTATAGGTGACCTGGCGGATATCGTTTTTCTTCCGTCAATGAAAGAGTTTAACGGGGTTAATGATGATGAAACTGCATCTATGGCCAAAAACAATCGTTCTGTTTTTGATCATGCAAACGAAGAAGCTGAACCCGGTTATTATTCCGTTGAACTGGACAATGGTGTTAAGGTGGAGCTGACAGCTACAGAAAGGGCAGGAATGCAAAAATATATTGCCCAAAATAATGGAAGCATGAATGTGCTTATTGACCTGGGGTTTGCCATTAACTGGGATAAACCTGTTGATTGCTCACTTGATTACCGGGATGGTGTGTTACATGGAAAGCGTATATCGTCAGGATGGGCTAAAAGGCAGTACCAGTATTTTGCAAGCAGGTTTTCAGCTGAACCCGATGAAATAAGATATTTTGTCAATGGTATGCCGCATGACGGCGAGAGCGCAGAAGGCACCAATATTGCCATGGTTTTGACATTTAATGTAAATGATGGTGATGAGATACTCGTAAAAACAGGCTTATCTGCCGTTGATTCAAAAGGAGCCCTGGCAAATCTTGACCGGGAGATCATCCACTGGAATTTTGAAACAACCCGCAAGCAGGCACTTGAGACCTGGAACGATCAACTTTCAGCTATTTCTGCTAATTCACATGATCCGGATATTCTTACAGTATTCTATACGGCCTTATACCATAGTATGTTAGCTCCCTGTATTTACTCTGATACAGATGGCCGCTACCGTGGAGCAGATGGTAATATTCACCAATCAGATGACTTTGTTAATTATACAGTTTTTTCCCTGTGGGACACATTCAGATCGGCTCATCCACTGTTTACCCTTACAGAGCCCGGCAGGGTAACAGATATGGTAAATGCCATGCTGAAGATATATGAACAGCAGGGCAAATTGCCCGTATGGTCACTGATGGCTAATGAAACAAATACCATGATAGGTTATCATGCTGTCCCGGTCATAGCAGACGCCATGGTAAAGAATATTAAAGGTTTTGATTATGAAAAAGCCTACCAGGCAGCATTGCACTCATCAATGCTGGATGAAGAAGGACTGGATCATTACAGGGATTATAAATACATACCCGCTGACCTGGAAAATGAATCCGTCTCAAAAACACTTGAGTATTGCTATGACGACTGGTGTATAGCTATGATGGCAGACATACTGGGTAAAGAAGATGATTATAATTACTACATGGAGAGAGCTTCTTATTACCGGAATCTTTTTGACCCGGAAAGTGGCTTTATGAGGGGTAAACTGGAGAATGGTGAATGGAAGGAGGACTTTGATCCACTGTTTTCAAGCCACAGGCAGGATGAATATACAGAAGGTAATGCCTGGCAGTATACATGGTTTGTTCCCCATGATGTAGAGGGACTAATTGACCTGTTCGGAGGCAGAGATGCCTTCCTCCTTAAACTGGATTCGTTATTCCTCCAGGAAAAAGGAGTAAGGGGAGAAAACGCATCTTCTGATATTTCCGGTCTTATAGGAGCTTATGCCCACGGCAATGAGCCGGGTCATCATACTGCTTATATGTTCACAGTTGCCGGTAAGCCCGGCAGGACTGAAGAACTTGTGAGAAGGATAATGACAGAGATGTACCATACAGGTAAGGATGGCCTCTGCGGTAATGAAGATTGTGGCCAGATGTCAGCCTGGTACGTTCTTTCTGCAATGGGTATCTATCCCTTCAATCCCGCCGACGGGAAGTTTGTCCTGGGTAGCCCCCTGCTTGATGAGGCAGTAATCAGCCTGGATGGTGATAATGAATTTGTCATAAGGGCAGAGAACAACAGTAAAGAAAATATTTACGTAGACAGGGTCCTGCTGAATGGGAAGGAACTGGAACGGAACTATATTACATACTCTGAAATAATGAAGGGGGGCAGCCTGCTCTTCAAAATGAGTAAGGAAAAAAAATAATTTGTTTATTAATTGTTGAATAGTGGGAATTGTTAATTCCCTGCTTAACAAAATATTTATTAGATTTGCAAGTAGTCAGGTATCATTGCCTGTTCAGGGCACATGATCAAAAGGGAATGCGGTTTGAATCCGCAACAGTACCCGCTGCTGTGAAGCCCGTCTGCATTGATTGCAGTCATGGTTGAAGGCACGAATGGCCACTGGGGTTATAACAAATACCCCGGGAAGGTTGCCTTTAACCGGGATAAGTCAGAAGACCTGCCTTGACTGATAATTAACGGCTTTCGGGATAAAAGCGATTGCATTGATGACTTTCACTTGTTTCCTGCTTGCTTTAGTATTTAACAATAAACTTATCTTAAATGAAAAGATCATTGATTTTTGCAGTTATCATTTCAACTGCTTTTGCTTGTACTAAAGAAAAAGAGAGAACTGACTTTATCGATTTCGAAGAACTGGATACCGGCCAGGAGGGATACTGGAACGGGTCGGATGGATCAGGAGGGTTCAGCTCCGGAAATGCATGGTTCGTAAATCATTACAACAGCGAATGGGGAGCATGGTCCGGGTTTGCCTATTCAAACCATACAGACACAGAGACGGGTGATTATACAAATCCTTACAGTTCTGTTGCAGGTAGCGGTGATGAACTCTCAGCGAACTACTCAGTTTATTATTACCCCGGATCACCTGATACATTGATCTTCACCGAAGAAGAGAAAATTACCTCTGTTTCATTGTGCAATACTACCTATGCCTATAAGGTTATGCTTAATGGAAATGATTTTGCGAAAAAATTCGGAGGCGACGACGGTACTGATCCCGACTGGTATAAACTGACACTCACAGCCCTGGATGAACAGATGCAGGAAATTGCATATTCAGATATTTATCTTGCCGATTTCAGGCCTGGAAATTCCCCGGATGATTATATTATAAACGAATGGACACGCTTCGATCTTTCCGCTTTTGGCTTCGTGAAAGGGCTGGTTATTGAGCTCAGCTCTTCCGATACAGGAGACTGGGGAATGAACACACCGGCATATTTCTGCATTGATAATATCGAAGGAAAATTATTGCCTCTTGAATAAAAAGGATTAACTTTTCGCGGCCCTGCCTGAGCTTGTCGAAGGCCTGCTATAAATTTTACTTCTTGCATATGAGACATATAGTTAATAATAGTACCTATTTTACCAGGTTGTTACTTCTGCCTTCCCTGGCTCTTATGTTATTTTTTGGTCCGGCGCATGTCTCATTATCACAAAGGGTATATGTAACTTCCAGTCCTGATGCTGCAGAAGTTATCTATGACCATAAAATAATGGAAGAGTTCTTTTTTGATCAAAGTCTTATTGACAGCATGAAGCAGGCTTTCTATAATGTACCGGGAGCCTCTACCTTTGCAGTCCATGAACAGATTAATTACAATCCCGGGAATTCAGGGGTCATAGTAAAAAATAAAGCGGGTGAGAGGGTGTGGTACCTGAGGCTGCGCTCAGTCAATGCAAAGTCGCTTAATGTAATATTTAACAAATTTATTCCCGCCGGGGGGGAGAAATTGTTTGTATATGATATTGACCTGGAAACAGTCAGGGGACCTTATACCTACCTTAACAGGTCAAAGATGAATATGCTCCCGGTAACACCCGTGCCGGGTGATGATATTGTTATTGAATACCATCTGAGGGCGGGTAATGAGGGCGAGCGTATAGAATTGGGCAGGCTGGCTCATGATTTCATTGGTGTTGTGGGAAAGGATTCCACGAAAGATGTTTTCTACGGTGATTCTCAGTCCTGTAACGTAGATATTAATTGTGAATCAGGAGCTGACTGGCAAAAAGAGAAGAACAGCGTGGTGAGAATAATTGCAGGGGGAGTGGAGCTTGGCAGTGGTTTTATGCTAAATAATACAAACCAGGCTAATATCCCTTATGTAATTACCGCCAACCATGTTATTGAAACAGAATTCCTGGCTACTAACTCCATCTTCTTTTTCAGGTATGAAAGCCCGTATTGTGACGGTCCTGACGGCATTGCACAGTATACTCTTTCGGGATCGGAACTGATGGCTAAAAGTGAAAACCTTGATTTTACAATAGTAAGACTGGAGGATTTTCCTCCTATAACATATAAACCATATTTTGCCGGCTGGGATGTGAGGTTCGTTATACCTGACAGTTCAACTGGTATACACCATCCTTCAGGGGATGTTAAAAAAATAAGCACAGATGGTGACCCGCCCGGGGTTGATACCTTCCAGGAACTTATTCAGAATGGGTTTTGGAAAATAGTGCAGTGGGATGAAGGCACAACGGAAGGAGGATCTTCAGGATCACCGCTTTTTAACCAGGACCACCGGGTTATTGGACTTCTTGTGGGCGGAGAAGCAGTTTGTGGCAGGAGCGTAAATGATTATTATACGAGGATGGACCTGGCCCACGATCTGTATGATGAAATGACACAAAGCCTTCTTCCATGGCTGGATCCTGCCAGGTCCGGTGATAAGGTCTGGGACGGACGTGATCCCTACAGTGAAAATACAGCTACTTTTGATACTCTTAATAATTGTGACGGAGACAAGAGGTACCTGACTGAATATGATTTGCCCGGGACAGGTTATACTACCGGGTATAACAGCGATAGCCTTGTTATGTATGCTGAAAAGTTCTTTGCTTCACCGGGTGATGAAATATGCGAAATTATCTTCGGGGTTGGCGACAGCCGGTATATTGATAATAATGACAGCATAACCGTTTTTATAATGGACGGTATAACTGAACCGGCATCAGTAATTGCCCGGCGTACCCTCTACATCAGGGATGCACTTGATTCAACAAAATTGTATTTTGACTTTCTTGAACCGGTTGCAGTGCCTGAAGACTTTTTTATTGCCTGGCACCTGTGGTATAAGGATGAAGCAGCCTCGGAACAACAACAACTGGCATTATTGCACGGTGAAGCCCTCAGTGTGTCGCAGAACACCGCATATTTTAAGGATATTGCAAACTGGTACCCTTTTTATGAACACCCCTATGGTGCTGATCCACTCAGCCTGTGTGTGCAGGTTATAGTCTCAGATAACACGGTGTATAACAGTGTTGATGATATTATCCTGCCAGGAGATGATTTTTTGCTCTATCCAAACCCGGTGTCTGATATACTCAGGGTAAAAGCCAGGAATAATACACCCGGAAAAACCAACTACAAAATATTTAACATGTCAGGCCAGAAAGTTCTTGATGGATACATCCATTTAAGTAATGCCGGAAGCGAAGCAGAGATCAACCTTTCGTCACTTAAGACAGGAATATATTATATTAGCTTTGAAACAGGATCTGCCAGGCGAAGCTATAAAATTATCAGGAACAGCCAATGATATTCAATTACTTACAACTCCTGACTGGTTTTTCTATTCTGCTTGCTTCCTGCAGTCCGGGCACCAGGGACAATAAAACTGCAAGCACAACAAATAATGATTATTCTGAGCTCTTCAGCCTGCAGGAAGAAAAAGGCTACACCAGGCTCGAGGTTTATAACCCCTGGCAGGGTGCAAAGGGAAGAAGCTTTTCTTACTATATTACGGATGATATGTCTGCTGTCCCCGGCAATATTGGCAAAAACCAAATAATACACAGACCAGTAAATAAAGTAATATGCACTTCAACAACTCATATTGCCATGATAGATACCCTTGGTAAGAGTGATAAAATCACCGGTGTTTCAGGTGCTGATTTCGTCTATGATAAACATATCAGTTTAAAGATCAGGAGCAAAAAGATAAAGGATATAGGATACCGGAATGGTTATAATGCTGAACTGATATACAAGATGGATCCTGACGTTTTATTTGTTTACGGGGTGGGGGGCGAGTCAGTCCCGGTTTTTACACGACTCCGGAAAATGGGTATTCCCGTTGTCTATATAGCTGATTACCTTGAGGAACATCCGCTGGCACGTGCTGAGTGGCTTAAAGTTTTCGGGGCAATAATGGGAGAAGAAACCCGGGCAAATATGATTTATGATGAAATTCATAAAAGTTACAGGCTTACCCGCAAGAGTATTGAGCTATCTGCTGTCAAAGAACCTTCCGTCATGATGGGATTACCTTTCAAGGACAAATGGTTTGTGTCGCCCGGAAATTCCTATATTGCAAGTCTTATCAGGGATGCGGGCGGTCATTATATATGGTCATCAGAGAGATCAGATTTTTCAATTCCCATGAGCCTCGAAGCAGTAAGCAGCAAATGTGCCGAAGCCGACTTATGGCTGAACCCGGGAGCAGCAAATTCTGTTAATGATATCCTTGCGGTTGATTCAAGGCTGGGGTCATTGCAACCCGTAAAAAACGGCAGAATATATAACAACAACAAGCGGATTAATGATGCAGGAGGGAATGATTACTGGGAGTCGGGCAGCGTTAACCCTCATATATTGCTGAAAGATATAGCCCGGGTAATTGACAGTACTCTTTTCCCTGATCATACACCAGTGTATTATAAGAAATTGAAAAATTATAGCAGTAATTGATAATGGATAGCGGTAAAAAAGTCAGTAATGGCAGTACTAAATCAACAGTTATACCGCGGGCAACAATTTTTATTTTATTGATCATTGTGCTTGCCTGCCTGTTTATTGTAGATATTCTCACAGGCTCTGTGGACCTTGGTTTTAAAGACCTGCTCAGGTCACTGGCAGGGAAGGGTGATACGGCAACACTGACCGTAATAAGGGATTTCAGGTTGCCCCGTGCACTGACTGCTCTGCTTGCAGGAATGGCACTCTCAGTAAGCGGATTGCAGATGCAGACCGTTTTCAGGAACCCGCTTGCCGGCCCCTATGTGCTTGGGATCAGCTCAGGTGCCAGCCTCGGGGTTGCCATACTTATATTAGGCTTATCTTCCTTTATTTCAGTTAATGTTGCCATTATAATGAACAGCTGGGCTCTGGTAATAGCAGCATGGCTGGGGGCCGGACTGGTACTGGTACTGATAATGATAGTCTCAGTGAGGGTAAGAGATATTATGACCGTCCTTATACTGGGTATAATGTTTGCAAGCGCTGTGTCTGCAATAGTAAGCATCATGCAGTATTTCAGTAATGAATCATTGCTTAAGTCTTTTGTTATCTGGACCATGGGGAGCCTGGGTAACCTCTCATGGAAGCAATTGTTTGTGCTGTCAATATCTGTCCTGGCAGGACTGTTAATAAGCGTTATCACTATCAAAATGCTTAATGCCTTACTGCTGGGTGAGGACTATGCAAGAAGCCTCGGCCTGAAAGTAAGAAGCGCCAGGTTGCTGATCTTTATCAGCACCAGTATAATGGCCGGCAGCGTTACGGCCTTTTGCGGTCCCCTTGCATTTATCGGTATAGCAGTACCCCATATAACGAGATTAATATTTGCAAGTTCATCACACAACTACCTGGTGCCGGGGACAATGATCTGTGGCAGTATAGCACTTTTAGCCAGCGATATAATCAGCCAGATCCCTGGAGGAGGGAGAGTATTACCCGTAAATTCAGTTACTGCACTTATAGGTATACCGGTACTGGTGTGGATAATAATTAAACGAAATAAATTTATCAGGCTGTCTTGATGAAGAGTGAACCCGAAATAATATCGGTTGACAAGGTGCTGATAGGCTATGACCCGGGCACGGTAAAGGAAAAAATTCTTCTTCCTGCCATCTCCGTGGGAGCAGCTAAGGGAGAAATGGTTTCACTTATAGGGCCAAACGGGATAGGTAAAAGTACTCTTCTGCGTACAATAGCAGGAATGCAACGGCCATTGGGCGGGGAAGTAAGGTTCTCAGGCAGAAATGTATCCGCTTACAGTAATAATGAACTGGCCAGGAAGATAAGCTTCGTCCTTACAGGCAGCATGGTAGTATCAAATATATCGGTCTTTGAACTGGTTTCACTTGGCCGCTTTCCGCATACAAACTGGATAGGGCACCTTACCCGTAACGACAGGTACAGCATTGAAGAAGCTGTTGCCAGTGTAGGCCTCCTGCCACATATGTATGATAATGTGGGGCAGTTGTCGGATGGTGAAAAACAGAGAGCAATGATAGCCAGGGCACTGGCACAGGATACTGAAATTATTATGCTTGATGAACCAACCGCCTTCCTTGACCTGCCAAACAGGTATGAGCTGATTTACCTGCTAAGGGAATTGTCTGTCACTAAAAATAAAACAGTTGTTTTCTCAACTCACGATATACATATAGCCCTGCGGGAAGCAGACAGGATATGGCTTGCAACAGGAAATGGTATACAGGAAGGATGTCCTGAAGACCTGGCTCTGTCAGGTGCTTTTGACAGCCTGTTTGAAGAGTCAGATCTTAGCTTTGTGCAGGATGAAGGCGTTTTTGTGTCACCGGTAAGAACGCGTATGACAATCAAACTGGAAGGGGAGGGGCTTCTGCTTTACTGGACGGAAAGAGCTCTGAACAGGCTGGGTATAAAGGCCAGAAGCGATGCAGTTACTCCTTCTGTTAGTATTGAAGCAAGTGAAGGGGTGGCTGCCTGGAAATATGAAAGCTCAGTAGTAACAAAGCAATTCGGTGATATTTTCAGCCTGGTAAATTATATGAAGTCTGTGCTGAAAGGAGATAATTAGTTGCTTCCCTTTATCCTTTTGTAGCTATCAATGAAATCTATGATCCTGTCTGCCGGTATCTTCTTGGCAATAATTTCTTTTTTGCTGTTAAGTATGTAAATCATGGGAGTGGCCGTAACATTGTAATAAAAATCAAAGTGGGTGCTTCTGTCAGGATCCCATGCATTTATCCAGCTTAGTTCGTTCTCGGCTATGTATTGCTCCCAGTCATCACGATTGTCCTGGGTACATACCGCAAATACCTCGATGCTCTTGTCCCTGTTGTTCTCATACAGTTCCTTTAATACCGGGGTTGATTTTTTGCAGTGACCGCAATTTGGTTCCCAGAAATACAGTATGGTGTAGTCAGCTTTGATATCATGCAGGGCCCTGGGGATGCCGGCATAGGTCTGCATGGTCAGGTTTACGGCTTCCTTCCCTATAATATTTGGTCTTATCCTGGCTGCATCATTTTTAAGATCTTCCAGGAATTTGTCGCTTACCCAGTCTGCTTTCCCGTTTAAATAATAATTGTCCGCCAGCATAAGAACAACCTCGTCATGTCCCATGACCTGGCTGCTGCTGAAATGGTTGAACATGTGTGATATTACATAGCGGTATGTTTCCTCATTACCACCGGTCATGCTTACCAGGTGTGGTATTTCTTTCATTATGGTATCAGGATCCGGAATAAGAACCTTGCTGAAGAATGTCTCGAGCTTGTTCTGAAGGATGGGAGTCCTGATAAGCCTGGGGTCTGATAAGTCCAGGTTGTCCCAGAAATGATTCTTATTGTAATTATATCCCATTACCCATTTTAGTGAATCCGGGTTTGATACACCTGCAGGAATATTAAAGTCAGGCACCTCAACGGGAAGCATTGAATACAGCATTGCCGAGAGAAGCGTGCCTTCATATTCCCCGGCTTTTGTTTTAATATAATCAAGAATGTCTTCCTGTGCTTTACGTATCTTTTTCTCTGACTCATTATTCTTGTCCCTCTGGTCAGGATCATTCATCATTTTACTGTATCTCCTGGTTTTCTCCTGGAAGTCAGCCCATCTTTTCCTGTATTCAATAAATGCTGAGTTTTCTTTACTGCCCCTGAAGGCAAGGGTGTTCATTATATCATTTTTGTCGCCGGCGACGGTGAAGTGCTGATCTTCAGGCATAATAAACTCAAAAAGCTGGTTGTCCGGGAAAACAAGCAAATAAAGACCCTGCTCCGGTTTTACTTCCGGGCTGTAAACAGCATTGCCTTTTTCATCCAGATGAACAGTGTCTTTTATATATTGTTTATTGCCAATATGATAGGCAATGCTGACAAAAGTACTGTCAGTGTTTTTAAATTCAAGCTTTATTTTGCATTGATTGTCTTCCTGTCCAGATGCAATTGTAGTGTACAGGACTGTAAATAAAATAGTTACAATTATTCTTGCCATGGTTGTAATTCTAAAAATAACAGAACAAAAGTAATTGATACAAATACCTTTCCAAATATTACTGGTATGATCATTATAATTTTTTATATTTGGAATGCAATTAAAGGGGTATGATTTCAATATTACTTCCGGTATACAACTATGATGTAGCATCTTTACTTACCGGTCTGCAACTGGCAATAAAGGACATGGATGAGTATGATGAGATAATTATCGGGGCAGATGGCTGTTCTGATGATTATCTTGCCACTTATGAGTCACTTGCAAGGCTGGAAAAGGTGAGTTTACTGGTCAGTGAAAAGAATATAGGAAGGGCTGCGATACGTAACAGGCTGGCGGATAAAGCCTTGGGCGATTACCTGCTTTTTATTGATGCTGATGCCCTTTTACAGGGCAATCCTAAAGATTATCTCTCAGGCTGGTTGGAGAATATAAACAATGCCCCCGTTATATGCGGCGGCACAGGTTATCACAGCACACCTCCTGATAACCCCGATAAATACCTCAGATGGCACTTTGGCTATTACAGGGAAAGGAATTCACTGAAGAAAAGAAGGAAGAAGCCATATTCCACTTTCAGTGGTTTCAATTTCATGGTTCAGAAGGAAGTGCTTGACAAATTCAGGTTTAATGAGGAGCTGAAGCGCTACGGACATGAAGATACACTGTTTGCTTACCAGCTAAAGAAAGCAGGTATAGCTATTTACCATATTGAAAATAATATTATTCACGACGGGCTGGAATCGAATCGTGAATATATCCTAAAGACCAGGGATAGCATAAGCAATCTTAACATACTTTATGATAAGGTAACAGACAAGAGAAGCTTTTCCAGTATTGTTGGTTTATTGCGTAGTTATAACAGGTTAAGGATTTTTGGTATAACAAGGCTTCTGGCCTGGGTTTACAAGAAACGTCAGCGCAGGATAGAGATAATGCTCAGGTCTACAAAGTGCTCACTAAGGATATTCAGCATATATAAGCTTGGTCTTTTCAGTTATTACCGCTATCACGGTAAGGATAACTAATGCTGACAGGATTTTTTCATATGATCCGCCTTGCCTCTACCGGCGATATAATAACCTCCCATACAATCTGCAGTAAGACAAGCATGTACAGGTATAACTGCAAGCTGTTGCCCGCACTTTGCATTGTTTAACAATTTGCTCCCGGGGCAGTGAATAATGCCGTGTTCCTGTGACAGTGATGTAATATATATTTCCTCAGTACTTTTTTCCCAGCTATTGCCCTTATATTCTGCCATCAGTCCGTAGACCGGCCCGGTGTCTTTTTGAATGCTGTCTTTTGAGAAATGTACGGCGCCACCATGAATAACTATATTACCCCTTGCGGGTCTTACATCAATTACCGGGCATATCATTGCCAGGGCAATATTACTGAATTCACATGAACCTATGCTGTATTGCATAAGGTCGTAGAAAACAAAATTGCCGGGTCTTATCTCGTCAATCCCCATAAAATCATTTACCAGGGATGCCGATGGTGTGTCCCCGGATGATAATATGAGATCATCAATACCTGTAAGCTGCCTGGCAGCTCTTAGTCTTTCAACACTTTGCCGGTAGTTGTTAATTATGTCATGCTTACTATCAAGTGTATAGGTGGTCCCTTCGTGAGTCATCAATCCCTTGATATTTAGTCGTTTATTACTCTTAAGGCTTTTTATCGCTTTTAGCAGCTCCTTCTCATCATCCCAGATAATACCACTGCGGTTATAGCCGGTGTCAAGTTTTATCATTACATCAAGAGGGGTAGTGCAGCCTGAGGCCAGGATCTCAGCAGCCTGTGCCGAGGCAATGGTGAGTGAAAGGCTGCAATTTTGTGCCAGTTGCTCATAAAGCTTTTGCTCTCCGGGGTTGTAGGCAATTCCCACCAGGATATCCTGCCACCCCTGCGCTGCAAAATAATACGCCATCTGGAGTGATGAAACGGTAATTTTCTTTACCCCGTATTCGCGGAACCAATTGCCTACCTCAATGGACTGGTGAGTTTTAAAATGGGGCCTGAAGCTCACTGAACAGGCTAAGGCCTTACCTGACATTCTCTCAATATTCAGCATACACCTCTCTTTATCAATTAAGAGGTGGGGTGCTGCGGGCTGTGAAAAATTCATATTTTAGTGCTTTTACCCGAAAATAACTATTTTTATCATAACAACTCTTATAATCAGCATAACTAACATAAACATAGTGCCGGATGATGAAAAAAATTACCAGGTGGATAAAAAACAAGATCAAATACTTAACAGAGGATATCTGGCGGGTACCTCTGGGCGACTTACCCAAGCGGCAGAGTTTCCTGGTCAGGGAAATACGAATCCTTGTGCTTGCCTTCAAGGGTTTCCGGGAAGATAAGGTCCAGCTAAGGGCTTCAGCACTTACTTTTAATACCCTGCTGTCAATAATACCTGTGGCTGCTATTGCTTTTGGTATTGCTCAGAGCTTCGGGTTTAAGCAAAGGCTTGAGGTGGAGATCCGTCATGCCCTGGCAGGGCATGATGAAGTAATGAACTGGATACTTAGAACTACTGAGAATTTTCTCAGCTCGAGCAGCGGTGGTTTTATCGCAGGTATTGGCCTGCTGATACTATTCTGGTCCGTTATGCAGGTACTTAACCATATAGAGAAATCATTCAATCATATCTGGCAGATAAAAAAAGCACGTCCCTGGGTTCGTAAATTTGCCGATTACCTGTCAATAATGGTTGTTGCCCCGCTTTTTCTTGTAGTGTCCGGCAGTGCTACAGTTTATCTGAATACCACAATGAATAATATATCGGAACAGGCCGCAGTGCTCAGTACAATAAAGCCGGCCCTGGTATTCCTGTTTAAATTCATTCCCTATGTAATTATGTGGCTTGTCCTGACTATGCTTTACATGGTAATGCCCAACACACGTGTAAAGTTTAAGTCGGCTTTCGTAGCAGGTGTGATAGCAGGGACAATATTCCAGCTTGTTCAGCTGCTTTATATAAATTCGCAGATTGGCGTATCAAAGTACTCGGCCATTTACGGCAGCTTTGCTGCTTTCCCACTGTTTATTGTATGGATGCAGATAAGCTGGTTAATAGTATTGATGGGGGCTGAGATATCCTTTGCCAATCAGAATGTGAACAGGTATGAGTTTGAATATGAGTCGCTGAGCATTAATTCATACCAAAAACGCATACTGACACTGATGATAATGAATATTATTGTGAAAAGATTTTTATCGGGCGACTCACCCGTTAGTGCTTCTCACCTTTCCCGGACCATTCAGATCCCGGTGCGACTTGCCCGTGAGATACTATATAACCTTAATAATGCCGGGCTCATTACTGAAATCAATATTGATAAGCCCAGGGAAAGGCTGTATCAGCCGGCCATGGATACCTCCAGGCTGAAGGTGGATTATGTGCTTGCAAAGATTGACAGGTCAGGAGGGGAGGATATACCCGTTAAAAAAACAAATGAGTACATGAAAATAACTGAACTGGTAAACGACTTTGGAAAAAAAGTAAGTGAGAGCAGCTCAAATATTCTTATTGGCGATATTTAACCCGCTTTCTTCAAGCAGGCTCTCTATCATATTATTGAAATTACCCCAGCTGTTAAAAGGGTAGTGAGGCAGGTCTTTAACCAGGAGCTTTGTGTCCTCACGCTTCTGCCAGTACCTTACCTGGTTCGCAGGAGGGAATATCTCATCCCTCATCCCGGAAACGGCTATGTCCCAGCGATACCGCCTGTCAGGGTTTTCCATCATCCGGTTATACAGCCATCTCAGTTCTGCCCCGTAAGACTCCGTCTTCCTTTCGGGAATCATGTCTGTGTTTCTCTGGTGCTTATTGCTGCTGCCAAAAAACTGGAGATGGAATTTATCCATATCCTTATCATTAATATTATCTAGGGTTTGCCTGTAAATATCCTGGGGTATCCCGTACTTATCGTCAGCCGGCTCAGGTGTTCCGTTAACAGCTATGTTCAGGTCAGAATTGATCTTCATGGATTCAGCATAGTATTCAGTGGCCCATACTCCAAGCGACCAGCCAATGAGAACTACCCTGTCATAGGTCTTGCTGTCCGGCAGAACAAGGGGTTCGTCTGCTGAATAATTGTAGTAAAGCATAAAGTCGTGATCATCAGTACATAAGGGCACAAAGGCGTTCTGATCTGTTCCCCAGCCCCCGAATACAACAACCAGTTTCCTGTTTTGCTCGGCACGCTTGATGTAAGTTTTCATGCAAACCGGAATTTTGTGAGTGCTAATATAAACAGATTTTTGGAGTCAGCTGAGGAGATACAATAAAAAAAGAGGAGCAAAGGGTGGTTATGGAAGAAGGGAACGGTTTCTCTTTAAAAAGATAATCCCGGAATCTACTGTCTGATAATAAGGAAGATCCTCCGTTTCAGGAGGTCTTTAGTGTGAAAGTCAATGTCTGCAATACAATCCTGTTCTTTCACATAACCACTACCTTAATTCGCTCCTCTTATGCTAATAGCATGAGCTTCTATACAAATATATGATATAATATGTCAAATGTCAAATTTTTTTTGAAAAAAAAAAATGGTTGTCCGGCCATTAAGGATATCTCATTGCAATTTAATGCTCTGGATGTGATTTATAGTAAGGTCTAATATTAATTGACCGAACAACCAAGTACCCAATTGAACCCTGATCCTGATTCCCGGACGGGAATCAAAATCACATGCAAATTAAAGAATGAAATCCTTATAAAACAAGTAAAATGAAATAAAAAAGTAATAATTAATTAAAAAAATATACATTTTGTGTTGGTTCAGTTAAATATTATAAGCTTAATTTCCTGTTATAAAGTAGTTAAGAGCTTTTGCTGCAGAACATGTTCTTTTTTAAAGAGATTTCATATTTTTAATCTTTGATTGACTTAGTTATTTGGTTTCTTTATTGGTTGCTGAATTGCTTATTGAATTAATTTATTAATGAAAGACATTATATTATGAAAAAGTTGAGTATTCTTGCACTGTTACTGTTTATCTGCTCATTTACCTTTGCCCAGGTAAATACTGAAAATTTTGACTGTTCTACAGTTATAGTAGGAAAAGATGCATCCGCAACCGGCCATGTTATGATTGGTCATAATGAAGATGACGGGGGAGAGCAGGTCGTGAACTTTTACAAAATGGAAGGTAGCCGCAACCACTCTGATAAGCTGGTGCTTAAAAACGGGGCCGTGATTGATCAGCCTGATGAGTTATACGGCTATATCTGGATGGAGATGCCGGGTCAGGATTTTGCAGACAGCTTCCTGAATGGGAATGGTGTTCTGGTTACCTCAAACTCATGCCGGTCCAAAGAAAGGTACGGTGAAATTGTAGATGGTGGCATAGGATATAACCTCAGGAAAATTATTTCAGAGAGGGCTGAATCTGCCCGTCACGGTGTGAAACTGGCAGGGGAGCTGATCTCTTCCATAGGATATTCGGGTTCCGGCCGGACATACACCATTGCAGATCCCGGTGAAGCATGGATGCTTTCGGTTGTAAGGGGGAAACACTGGGTTGCCATGAGGGTGCCCGACAATGAGGTGGTTTACCTGCCTAATTATTATATTATTAAGAACATTGATTTTGATGATCCAGGGCGCTTCCTGTATTCCGCGGGACTAGAGGAATATGCCATAACACGGGGGTGGTATGATCCCTCTGATGGTGAGTTTAATTTCAGGGAGGTTTATGGTAACACAAGGTCTGCAGCCAGTATGTCTAATATAGGCAGGATGTGGGTCGGGGTTAATGAACTGTCGGGCAGCGACTATGATATTGAGGCCGGTTTCCCGGTAAGCTTTGTTCCCCCGGAACCCGTCAGGATGGAGGATGTAATTGCTGTGCTTGAAAATCATTACGAGGATACTGAACTTGATGATTCAGACCACTACCGGAATCATAATCCTCATAAAAACAAGGCTATGAGCATATGTGCCGGACACCAGCAGATGTCGTTTGTTGCCGAGCTAAGGCACGATATGCCGGTAGAAACGGGTTGCAGGCTGTGGATAGCACCCAGGCGCGGATGCGTAAATGCTTACTTCCCGGTATATTATGGTATTAAGGATTTTCCGGAGGGGTGGAAATACTTCAGTGATAACTCCCTTGTATATAATTCTCACTTCAATACCCCCGAGGGAATGTATGATCGCAATAATGGAAAGGTATGGTGGGAGTTTGTGAAAGTTACTGAGTTTATTGATGATGATTATGCCGGCAGGATTGATGAGCGCAGGGAATTCAGGGATGAACTGCAGCAATATCTTTTTAAAAAGACCGCTGAATTTGATGCCGGCCTGCCTGCTGCAGGAGCTGACGCCGGGAAAAAAGATACCGGGGATGTGTTGTCCGGCTTCAGCAGCGATATAATATCTGACTACCTTGAAATGAACAGGAAGTATGCCCGCTCAGCCGGTATCAACTTCTGATGTTAAATAATTTTCCCGGGATTATATATTTTTAACTCTTAGTACTAAATTTGTTGTAGTTGAACCTTTAAAAACTGCCTCATGACAATTATTGAAAAGATTATATCCTCTCATTCTGTTATGCATGAAGTTAAACCCGGCGATATTGTTGATGTTAAAATTGATGCCAGGGTTGCCCGTGACTTTGGGGGTGCCAATGTGGTTAAGAACATTGAGACCTATAACCTGGGTATCGATGATCCTGGAAAAACAATGTTTACCTTTGATTGCAATCCAACCGGGTCTGATCAGAAATATGCCGTAAACCAGCAGCTATGCCGTGTATTTGCCCGTGGTGAAGGTCTTAAGGTCTATGATATTAATTCAGGTATAGGAACACACCTGCTGGTGGATGAAGGATACGTATTCCCCGGGGGTACAGCCGTTTCAACTGATTCACACGCAAATATCCTGGGCGCCGTGGGTGCTTTCGGTCAGGGAATGGGCGATAAGGATATTGCAGCTGCCTGGAGCAAGGGTAAGGTGTGGTTCAAAGTGCCTCCTTCAGTAAAGCTTAAGGTAGTTGGCGACCTGCCAGGAGGAGTCTGTGCCAAGGATTTTGTGCTGAACCTGCTTAATGAATTCGGGGCTAACACCCTGCTGGGCTATTCAGTTGAAATATATGGCGATTGTATAGACAGGATGAGCCTGGATGACAGGATAACAATTTCATCAATGGCTACCGAGATGGGTGCAATAATACTTTTCTTCCCTCCTAATGAGGAAGTGATAAACTATTGCAGGGAAAGAGCCGGGAAAGATTTTGAGGCTGTCTATGCGGATGATGATGCTGCTTATGAAAAAGTGATTGAACTGGATGCATCAACTTTCGTTCCCAGGGTGTCAAGACCGGGTAAACCACATGATACAGTACCCGTTGCAGGTGAGAGGGGAGCAAAGATTGACTCCGCATTCATAGGCAGCTGCACAAACGGGCGTATCTCAGATATGAGGGTTGCAGCACGTATACTGAAAGGTAAAAAAGTAGCACCGGGTGTGGTCCTGAAAATTGTTCCTTCAACAGATGAAGTATGGAGGGAATGCCTGGCTGAGGGTATAATAGATATTTTTAAAGAAGCCGGGGCACTGGTCTCTAACCCTGGCTGTGCAGGCTGTGCGGCCGGACAGGTTGGCCAGAATGGCCCGGGTGAGGTTACAGTTAGCACGGGCAACAGGAACTTCCCTGGTAAACAGGGGAAAGGAAGTGTTTACCTTGCTTCGCCTGCTACCGTTGCGGCTTCAGCTCTTGCAGGGTATGTTACTGATGAAGAGAATATTCCTGCTGAACCTGCTTTGTTTGAGGAAGGCACAAGGAAGAGGAAGCCGGATGCAGCCGGTGCGCAAAAAGCAGCTAAAAAACCTGCTGTGCTAAAAGGTAGGTGCTGGGTCATTGAGAGGGATAACATAGATACAGATATGATATTCCATAACAGGTATTTGTCTATTACTGATATAAATGAGATGGGTAAATACACCTTTGATAACCTTGAGGGATATGAGGATTTTTCGGAAAAGGCGCGCGAGGGGGATATAATTGTAACAGGTAAGAATTTCGGATCCGGAAGCTCCAGGCAACAGGCCGTTGACTGCTTTGTGTCGCTTGGCATACAGGCTGTGGTGGCCGAATCATTTGGTGCCATATACGAAAGAAATGCTGTTAATGCAGCTTTCCCTGTTCTTACTTATGATGACCTGGATGCAGTGGATTTAAAAGATGGCGACAGGGTGGAGATTGATTTGCATAAAGGAATACTTAAGAATGCTGAGAATGGCAAATCAACTGCGATAATTCCCTTCAGCGAAGTGCAGATGGAAATATATAATAACGGAGGACTATTTTAAATCAAGTATATGAAACAGCGTACGTTCGTAGAGAAAATATTCGATGCCCCTGCCGGCGCAATAGTATTCAAAAAGCCGGATATTGTGCTTACCCACGATAATACGGCAAGTATTTATAAAACTTTTATGAAGATGGGGGCGGCAAAAATTAATGATCCGGAGCAGCTACTGGTTGTACTTGACCATAATGCACCACCCACAAATGCAAAGCTTGCCACTCAGTATGAAGAAATAAGGCAGTTTGTTCGCGACAACGGCATAAAGAAGTTTTATGATGCCGGCCGTGGAATATGCCACCAGCTAATGTCGTATCATGCCAGGCCGGGGATGATAGTCGTTGGCAGCGACAGCCATACATGTACGGCTGGTGCCTTTAATGCTATGGCTGCAGGAATTGACAGAACTGAATCGGCAGGCATATGGACCCGTGGTGAGACCTGGTTCAGGGTGCCCGGTTCAATAAAGATTACACTGGAAGGAAAATTGCCTGATAATGTGTATGCAAAAGACCTGTCTCTTTATATCATCGGTATACTGGGAACAGCCGGCGCCAACTATATGTCTGTTGAATATCATGGTGAAGGAGTAAAATCACTCAGTGTATCGGACAGGATGACCATAGCTAACCTGGCTTCTGAGATGGGCGCCAAGAATGCTGTTTTCCCTGCCGATGAAGTGCTTCTTAAGTTTATGGGAGAAGACAAATATAAAGGGGTGTGGGCTGATGAAGGCGCTTACTATGAAAAAGAAATGACAATAAACCTTTCTGAACTGTACCCGCTCGTTGCTGCACCACACAACGTTGATAATATAAAGAGTATCTCTGAGGTTAAAGGCACGCAAATACATCAGGGACTGATAGGAACGTGCACCAACGGCAGGATTGAAGATATAAGGGTTGCCGCTTCTGTCCTGGAAGGTAAAAAGATCAAAGAGGGACTGCAATTACTTATTATACCCGCAAGCAGGGAGATATACCTGCAGGCCATTGAGGAAGGACTGATAACTATCCTTCTGAATGCCGGGGCCAATGTGCTTGGTCCAAGCTGCGGCCCCTGCCTGGGTACCGGCCAGGGGATCCCGGCTGATGGTTATACGGTTATCTCAACGGCTAACAGGAATTTTCCGGGCAGGATGGGCAATAAGAATGCTGAAATATACCTTGCCTCACCTGCATCAGTGGCCCATGCGGCACTTAAAGGAGAGATCACGGATCCGCGGGGCAGTGAAGGAAACGAGAAGTTCGTCAGCGACAGGCCGGAGGCCGGGCTTATGGAGATAAAGGAGGGAGAAAACAGGAAAGTTAAAGGGGTATGGAATTACAGTGATATCAATAACCTGAATACAGACCAGATGTTTGCAGGTAACCTTACCTATAATATTCTCAGCTCTGATCCGGAGGCAATAATCCCCCACCTTTTCGAAGGCTTTGATGCCGGTTTCAGCAGGAATGCATCCGAAGGTGATATCATCATGGCAGGGGATAATTTCGGTTGTGGCAGTTCGCGCGAACACCCGGCGGTGGGACTCGCACACCTGGGGGTTAAGGCTGTTATCGTTAAATCAGTTAACAGGATCTTTTACCGCTCCAGCATAAACCAGGGCTTGCCCCTGATTGTTTTACCTGAAGCTGTGGAAGCATACCGTGAAGGCGATGAAGTTGATATAGATTTCTCTATAGGAGTGGTAAGGGTAGGAGACAGGACAATAAATTTTGAGCCACTGCCTGATAAACTGAACGCGATAATACAGCAAAAAGGCCTTGTGAACTGGATAAAAAAAAATAACATATGAAACTTGTCTCATGGAACGTTAACGGAATCCGTGCAGTTGTAAAAAAAGATTTCTTTAAGAGTGTTGAACAACTGAAACCCGGTATTATGTGCCTTCAGGAAACAAAAGCCCAGGATGAGCAGGTGGAAGAAGCTCTCAGGGGACTGGACGGATATAATATATACTCAAATTCAGCTGAGAAGAAGGGATACTCTGGTACTGCCGTCCTTTCAGCTTCAGAACCACTGGGTGTAACTAAAGGAATTGCTAATGATGCCCATGATAAGGAGGGCAGGGTGCTAACCCTTGAATATGATGGTTTTTTCCTTGTTAATGTGTATGTGCCTAATTCGGGAAGCGACCTGAAAAGGCTTGGTTACCGGCAGGAATGGGACCGTGACTTTTTTGCCTGGCTGAAGAAACTGGAGGAGAAAAAGCCTGTGATAGCCTGCGGCGATTTTAACGTTGCACATAAGGAAATAGACCTTGCCAGGCCCAAGCCAAATTATAATAAGTCGGCCGGGTTTATGCAGGAGGAGATAGACGGAATGGACAGGTATACAACCGGCGGGTTTATTGATACATTCAGGCATTTCTACCCCGGTAAACGAGATGTTTATTCATGGTGGAGCTACAGGGCAGGAGCCAGGGGCAAGAATGTGGGCTGGAGAATAGATTATTTCCTTGCCAGCGAAAAACTTATCCCCGGCATACAGAAAGCAGAGATACACAACGAAATACCGGGATCAGACCACTGCCCGGTATCCGTTGAGATATAGTATAATTATGCCTGTTTTACAAATATTATTTCAGGGTGACATCCAGGTACACCGAATGGCGTCCGTAAGTTTCATAAAATGGTTTAAATATAACACCATCAATAGAAAATATTAGCTTCTCAGGATCACCCGATATCGTTTTGCTTAAATCTTCTGCATCTAATGTTATCTTACGCCATTCTGTTCGTGGCTCAGGCTCCTGTGCCGCAAGTAATACCGGTCCGTAAAATAAACTTGCAATGTTTTGCTGGTCCATTACCGGCTCCAGGCGGAATGCAAACGGCATATAAAGCTCAATAGTATCACCTTCTTTCCATCTGCGCTTTAGAGTCAGGTAGCTTCCCGGTACGGCATCAACTTTTTCTTTCTTCCCGTTTATAGTTACAAAAAATCCCCTGCTTACCCAGTGTGGTACACGTACATTGATATCAAATTTCCCCTTTCCTTCTTCAATGACTATTCGTGTGCGTTCTTCACGGGGATAGGCTGTTTTTTGTTTGATGGTTACATTCTTATCTGTCCAGCTTAATGTTGAAGGAATATAAAGATTCACGTATAATGCCTTGTTATCTTCACTCTTGAAATAGATCGTGTTTTGAAGTTTTGTGCTGCTTTCAAGGGCTGTACCGTTGCAACATGAAAAACCTGTCATATTTGGATTGCCGAAACGTTTTATCGAACCTGCTCTCAATGGTACATGATATGTGTTTGCAGGACTGTCCTCTGCAACTGAAGCCAGTATGTGATTATAAAGGCCCCTTTCATAATAATCCATAAATTCAGGGTTCTGATTAAAGAGAAACAGGTTTCTGCTTAATTTCAGCATATTATAAGTGGCACATGTCTCATTTTGTCCGCCGGCAGAAAATCCGTTTTCGTATAATGTTGATGGTTGAGCAGTGAAACATTCAGCGTTAGATGGATTACGTGCACCTGCCACTCCTCCTATACTGTACATGTAATCATGAGTGGCCTTGTTCCAGAAATTCGCGGCTATATGATAATAGTCGGGTGTGTCAGAAACACGATATGTTTCAAGCGCCCCCATGATCTGGGGTATATGCTGATTGGCATGCAGGCTGCGAAACATATCGACATTTTTGGCCAGCCCATGTGAATGATCAGCATCGCCGTAGAATACCCTGATGTTATCAAATAATTGAGCAACTTCGAGGTAACGGTGCTCATTGGTCAGACGGTAAAGCCTTGCCATAGCTTCGTTCATCCCTCCGAATTCACCGGCTATATATGTATTCCACATGCTTATTAGTGTCTCAGTTGGTACCCGGCTCAAACGTGCATGTACCCAGTCACCCATGCCTTTTACAATTTCAAGGGCCTTTTCATTGTCACTTATTTCATAAATATCCATCAGGCCGGCCAGTATTTTATGAAGTGTATAGTATGGGGCCCATACCTGTGAATCATCTCCCCCGTAGCTGGCACCGTTCTCCAGCATAATGAACTGGTCGGGAGGATAGGCACTTATAAATCCTTCGCCCCAGTTCCAGTAATCAGTTCTGATACCTTCTGCACTCAGATCTGAATCATATGTTGATTTTCCCGGTCCGGGCGGAACAGCTGTCGGGTCTGATACGAATTCTTCTCTGCCTTGCTTTGCCTTTCCTGACATCTGTGATAACCTATACAGTTCTTCTACCATATATTCCATTTTATCAGCAAACCTTGCCTGGAGGCCTGCATCGTAAGAGGTACTTGCATATGACTGGGCTATTGCACTCAGATAATGGCCTGTTGCATGTCCGCGCAGTTTTGTTTCCTGGCTGTCCCATCCTCTTAGTGCTTCTGCTCCCTCGGGTTGTTCCTGGCCAAAGGCATTTCTGAACATGTACAGGAAATTATCAGGATTAGTATTGTCCAGACCACTGAGAAATTTATCACGATTCTCTATAAATTTTGTTTTGTTACCATGGATATCAGGATTTAATACAACCTCATTCAGTCGAAATGCTTCAAGTGTTTGTTCCGGCGTGGCTGCATTCTTTTCTTCTTTAACTGTGACCTTGGCCTTGGGCTGCAGATCAGTTCCGGAAACTTTCCCCGTAACGGTATATGTACCGGGCTCCAGTACCTGGCTGTTATCTTCTGGTGCCGGCCATATAACCCTTACATCCGGGCCGCTAAAGCCATTACTGTAAACACCCGGTACAAAACGTGGCAGTACGGGAAGATGCCCAAGAACAGTTTCAACCTCGATATCAGGCACACTGCTAAGGTACTCATTATAAAGCTGGGGTGTGGATTCTGCAAAAACAGGAAGGTCGGGATCAGGCCTGTTTCTTCTCCTGCTGGCAGCTGCCTCACTGTTTCTCAGTGCTCCATAACGTATCCTGGCTACCTGTCTTTCGCTCAAGGGTATTCTGTACATGCGGAAATCATATAGTTTTGCATCCAGATAGATATTTTCGGATGTGAGTGATTTGCCAATATATAGTTTATTATTAGCTGCTTCAGTATTATCAAAAAGCTCATCTAATTCCAGGGATACCTTTTCCTGCTTATTCACAATCTCACCATTAAGGTATATGCTCAGTGTTCTGGATGGAACATTTATTATTATGGCCAGGTGATTCCATTGATTAGCTTCAAGAGATTCTGCAACTGAAATATATTTATCGGATGCTGTGATAACCTGAGCCTGTATTCCTTCCTTATCTTTTGTGCCTGTTGGCGCGACAAAGAAATGAGAGCTCTCGTTTATCCCAAAATCAAAGAAATGCTGTCCGCTTCTGTCTGAGCGCAAAAATATCCAACCTGTGATACTGAGTGACTCCTGTCCTGTTACTGCTTCGCCAGGGATGGTCATGAATGCATTTTGCTTCAAAGAAAGTACTCTGCCAAAGAGCTCATCATTAGTAAATTCAGCCCCTGAGCCCTGCATCTCACCATGTAAATTATTACGTGACCAGTCTTTAAGGTCTTCTTTTAAAGTGTAGCGTGCTATAAGATCAGTTTCTCCGATTCCATCAAGGATCTGGTCTCCCTCCTGTGCAAATGCCAGGGGTGACGCCATGGTAATAGTACATAGTATTATACCCACAAACAGTTTAAAGGTTCTCATAATTCATTTATTTTCGGTTACTTCTTGCATTATAAAGAATGAGATTAATAAAATTAATATATCCTGATTAACAAAGATATTATAGTTCTTTAAATAAAGTGTAAAATATACATTTTATTTCATAAAAACAACATTTATGCTAATCAATAAATCCATTTATTAATGCTAAATTAACCGTAATACATAAACTACTTTGGATATGACACAGCGATCATGCATTTTAATTACTCTTTGTAAATGGCTGTTACGGCTGATTTACCAGATTGTTTATAAGCACGATACATGCCCTCAGAATTAAAAGAGACAGCAATATTCCCGTTTGCATCAATTCCTACCAGGCCTCCTTCACCGCCCAATTTCAGTAATTTATTATTTATGACCTCATGGCAGGCATCATTTAAACTCATTCCTTTATACTCCATTAAACAGGAAATATCGTAGGCAGCAACACTTCTTATAAAAAACTCACCGTTTCCTGTACATGATATCGCGCAGGACTTATTATTAGCATATGTTCCGCTACCAATTATTGGACTATCGCCTATCCTGCCTGTCTTTTTATTGGTTACTCCTCCCGTAGATGTGCCGGCAGCAAGATTTCCGTAAACATCCAAAGCTACTGCCCCGGTTGTGCCTATCTTTTTATTCACTGAATGATCTAACTGAACTTTTTCGGAATCTTTTATTTTTATCCATTGCTGGTACCTGAATTCATCATAAAAGTACCTGTCTGGTTCAAACTTGCATTTCATTTTTTTAGCAAATTCCATTGCACCTTCACCTGCCAGCATCACGTGTTCTGATTTTTCCATTATTAATCTTGCAAGTGAAACAGGGTTTTTTATGTTATGAAGTAATGTTGCTGCTCCGGCATTCAGTGTTTTTCCCTCCATAATGGAAGCATCCATTTCGTGTGTTCCTTTATTTGTAAACACAGACCCTTTTCCCGCATTAAACAAGGGGGAGTTTTCCATTTCAATAATTGATAACTCCACTGCCTCAACAGCAGTTTTATTTTGTTCGAGAGCTGCATAGCCAACATCTAATGCATGTTTAAGGACCTTTTTATACGCCGCTTCTTTTGCAGGAGTAATACGTTTTTTTAAGATAGTACCTGCACCTCCATGTAAGGCAATAGCTATTTTATTCATTTTTATGTTTTGAAGAATGAACAAATTCTTCGGTAATCCTTTCTTTATAATCCATCACGTCGTTTATCACCTGTTGTACGTTATCCGCTTGAATTACCACTATATCGCCATCAGAAGCCATATTCAGGACTTCTTGTGTAGCTTCTCTTTCATCAAGAATGATTTTTGTATTATCTTTAGAATAACCACCTTTAATAAGGCCCTGCTGCACCAGGTCGCATGTTTCACCGGGTGACCTGTCCCGCGGATCGGAATCAGCAATAACTACATAATCATAAAATTCAGCAAGGCTTGCTCCGAAATCAATTATATCCTGTGTTCTGCGATTTCCGGTACCTGCAGCCATCCTGATCTTTTTACCGGGAGCAACAAAAGGAAGCATTTTTCCTGTGGCTATAACGGCTCCTATATTATGGCTGTAGTCAATCATTACCTTAAACTTACCCATGTCAATGATATTCATTCTGCCTGGCGACTGCCCAATAGAGGGACTGAAACTGGTTACACCGGCACGTATCTGTTTGTCGTTCAGTCCTAATGCATATGTCGCTGCTACTGCGGCAAGTGCATTTGATACATTGAACAGGGCATTACCCTCGAGTGTTAGAGGTATTTCAATTACATTAGCAATAGTAGATATCATAGACCCTTTTTGAATTATAACAGATCCATCACGGAGGGTTACAATAACATTTCCCGCTGCATGGTGCTTAATTAATTCAGGATTATCCTGTTCGACAGAAAACAGGATTACCTGTCCTTTTGTTTTTTCTTTTAATGTCATAACCAGGTCATCGTCGGCATTCAATACAGCATAACCGCCTGGTTTTACTGTTTCAACAATGGTTCCTTTTAACCTGGTAAGGTCTTCAAGTGTATTAATTCCTCCGTCACCGAGATGGTCTTCTGTTATATTCGTTACCACAGCCACATCACTTTCATCATACCCCAATCCCCTGCGAACAATTCCTCCTCTTGCCACTTCAAGAACTGCGTGATCTATGGCGGCATCCATCAGTACAATTTTTGCGCCTTCAGGTCCGCTGTAGTCGCCTTTAACAATCAGGTCATTGCTAATTACAATGCCATCTGTGGATGTCATTCCTACGGTATTTCCATTAAGTCCGAGTATATGAGAAATAAGCCTGATAGTAGTTGTTTTTCCGTTTGTGCCGGTAACTGCTACGATGGGAATATCATATTTTGATCCCGGGGGGAAAAGCATATCAACAACAGCTCCTTCAACGTTCCTGGATTTCCCTTCAAAGGGTTTTAAATGCATACGGAAACCGGGTGCTGCATTAACTTCAATAATGCCTCCATTATCATTTGATAAGGGAACTCTGTGATCCTTTGTAATAAGGTCAATACCAATTACATTTAATCCGATGATCTGTGATATGCGTTCAGTTATGGCTTTTGTCATTGGATGGACTTCGTCGGTTACATCAATGGCTATTCCGCCTGCACTTAAGTTTGCTGTAGATTTAATATAGAGTTTCTCGTCTTTTGGAAGCACTGTCTGTAAATTCAGATTTTTCTGATTCAAAAGACGTTCTGTCATGTTATCTATTTTAATACGCGTAAGAATTTTTTCATGACCAAATCCCCTGTTTGGATCCATGTTGATTTTATCGATCAATTCTTTTATAGTGGATTTTCCATCGCCAACAATAGATGCAGGGTCTCTTCTGGCTGCAGCAATAAATTTACCATTTATAACAAGCATGCGGTAATCTGCACCTACTAAGAATTTTTCGACCAAAAAAGAATTACTGAATTCTTTTGCATTCAAGAATGATGTTTCCAGATCTGCAGGGCTTAGTATATTAGTGGTAATGCCTCTGCCATGATTGCCGGAAACAGGTTTTATTGTAACAGGGTATCCAATGGCATCCGCCGCTTCCAGTGCTTCGGGTATTGTCTCAACGGTATATCCCCCGGGGACAGGTATTCCCATCTTTGAAAGTAAATCTTTTGTCTGCTTTTTATCATCAGCAATTTCAACTCCAATAGCTGATGTGCTGTCAATTATAGTTGCCTGGATTCTTCTTTGATGAACACCATAACCGAGTTGAACATAGCTGTCGTCATTTAATCTTATTACCGGAATGGATCTGTTTTGAGCTTCAGAAACAATGGATTGAGTTGAAGGACCAAGGAGGTTGTTTTCTCTTATTTCCTTTAATCGTTGTATAACAGGGGATATGTCCGTTTCCTTATTATTAAATAAGTTGTTTACTATTTGTACTGCGAATTTTCCCGCCTCTAATCCAACTTCTTCATCCCTGTATCTGAATACAATATTGTATACACCATATTCATCTGTACTGTACGATTTGCCAAAGCCTACTTCCATATTTGCCAGGCACTGAAGTTCTATGGCAACATGTTCTGCTATATGACCGGCCCATGTGCCTCTTTCAATTCTCTCAAAGAATCCGCCACGGCGTCCAACAGAGCAATTATGCTCGACCAGGGTAGGAAGTATTTTTTCTATCCTGCCCTTAAACCCCGGTATTGTATCTGATGGCTTTTCCTCCAGTTCGCCCAGGTCTAACTGCATGTAAATAACAGGGTGCCTGGAATAATAATTGGCTCCTCTGAGTGCTCGGATTTCACGAATTTCCATAATAAAATGATTAAGCATTAAGTAATTTCTCTAATTTTAACGGATTGAGAAATGTCCTGTTTAATATATCATAACCGTAACCATTCACCAGTACATGCACATGCATATTCTCAACTGAGATTGCTTCACCTGTTTCTATTGAAGAAATATTAGAGTACTTGATTCGTTTACCGTCAAAAATTACAACCAAACCATTTCCTGTTGCTTCAATAAGGTATCCCTTCCTGATAATGATACCTGTGTCTTCACCCAATCCAATTCCAACATGACCCGGGCTTGAAGTGATTAATTCCATTAAACGACTAAAACGGCCCCTTTTTATAAAGTGGCTGTCGATAATCACATTTTGAACTAAGCCCATTCCAGCTGTGACATTAACAGATCCTTTCAACAGAGCTTCTGCACTTTCTCCACCAAAAATCATTGTTTGTGACATGGCTGCTGCTCCGGCACTTGTTCCGGCTACAATACACTCTTCGGTATAGTATTTATTTATAATAGCATCCAGGAATAATGTTCCTCCAAGTATGCTTGAGATCCGGAGTTGATCACCTCCCGTAAAAAATACAACATGGCATTTTTTAATTCGTTGTATATACTGTTTCTCCTCAGCCTGCTCCCTGGTTTTTATGTGCATAAACCTTACAGATGTATTGCCTGTCCTGTTAAATGATCTCCGGTACATCTTTTCCATTTCCCCGGGTATTTCACTTGCAGTAGTAATAATCTCAATATTTACGATACGTGCTTTAACTAAAGAAACAATTTTCCGCAATACGTATAAATCATGTTCCTTGTCTTCGTTTCCGCCAACAGCCACTAATAAACCTTTTGGCACAACAACACCATTGTTCTGGTCTGAGTCAATTGCCTCTTTCATTATTAATATTCAGAGAGTTATTCAAAAAAACTTATTATAACACATAACCTGAGTTTGCATAATAGCCACTCTAATCCCTTTAAGAAGGAAATAGTATTGCAAATTCATTGTATCCCTCATCTGCATTAAACATTAAGGGCTCCTTGTGACCTGTTTAATGCCGATAAACAGGTCGCCATCCGATTGTGAGAGTAATTTATTTCTGATGGCATATTTTAATTCATACTTTTCAGATATTTGTAAAGTTCACTATCAGTTGAAAGGATAACTGTAGTAGTGGAATCGAATGTATTAACAAATGTTTCCATACTTTTTATAAAACTGTACAGCTCTACTGATCTGCCTGACCTGTTGTAGGCGTTGGCATAAATACGAGCCGCTTCAGCATCAGCTTTTCCTTTTATTGTTTCAGCTTCCTTGTATGCTTCTGATTGTATTTGGTTCAATTCGCGTTCTTTCTCTCCGTTAATCCTTGAAGCTTCGCCTTCACCTTCGGATCTGAACTTGTCGGCAATTCGTATTCTCTCGCTTTTCATGCGGTCGTATACACGTTCCCTTACATCTTCAACATAATTAATCCTTTTGAACCGGAAATCAAGAATCTCAATACCAAGGTCTTTTGTTTCTAAATTCGCATTTTGCTGAATAATATTCTGTATTTTTTTTCTGCCCACACTGATCCGGGCAAGTGAATCTTCGATCATTACACTAATTGTAGCGCTTGTGTCGGCCTCCCTGTTGGTATTCCTTACAACTTCTTCCAGGCTGTGGCCGGCTACCTGGTCACGGGTTTCACCATCTATTATATCGTCAAGCCTGCTTTGTGCACCCCGCTCGTTGGTCAGGCGTTTATAAAACTGCAGGGGGTCGGTAATATGCCAGCGGGCATAGCTGTCAACAAAGATGAATTTTTTCTCTTTTGTCGGTATCTGATTGGGATCGCCATCCCATTCCATATAACGTTTTTCAAAAAAATTAGCTTTCTGAACAAATGGAGTTTTGATTTTTAACCCGGGCTCTGTAACAGCATCACCGATTGGTCTGCCGAACTGGGTTATCACAACCTGTTTGGTCTCGTCTACCATATAAAAACTTTGAGATAATACAATAATGCCGCCAATAATAATTACGGCAAAAAGTAATATTTTATTTTTTTTATTCATTGTCATTCTTTTAATAGTTTGATCCTGTCCGGTTTAATTTAAGTCTTTTTTTAGCAAGGGAATCATGTTGTTTCCGTCTTCAGAGGTAATGATCTTGTCACCGAGCTTGGGAAGAACCTCCTGCATTGTTTCAAGATAAATTCTTCTTTTTGTTACTTCCGGCGCTCTGATGTACTCGGCGTAAAGGGCATTAAATCGTGCAACTTCTCCCTGTGCGTTATTTACTCGCTGGGTAGCGTAACCCTCTGCTTTTTGTATGGTTTCCTGCGCCTGTCCCCTGGCCCTGGGAATGACTTTATTGTATTCCGATTTAGCCTCGTTTATCAGGGTTTCCTTTTCCTGCTGGGCTTCGTTTACGGCATTAAAAGCCTGTTTAACTGACTCCGGGGGATTGATGTCCTGGAGAACTACCTGCGCTATTTCAATTCCAAGTGAATATTCCCTCGCAGCCTCTTGTAAGAGGACCTTTACTTCACTGGCAATCTCTGCCCTTCCAAGGGTTAATACTTCGTTAACGGTCCTGTCGCCTACAATCTGCCTCGTAATAGCTTCAGAAAGATCCCTCAGTGTGTTATCAGGATTGCGTACCTTGAACAGGTAATTGTAAGGATCGCTTACACGGTATTGTACCACCCACTGTACATTGGCAAGGTTCAAATCACCCGTAAGCATGATAGCTTCATCTTCTGTTACGGAACCTGTGCGACTGTATTGGGTCCTGATTCCCGCTTGCTCTGTGCGAAAACCAAACTCCTGCTTTTTCTGTCTTTCAACAGGTACCTTGTATACATCTTCTATAAACGGTATTTTCATTTTCAATCCGGGCTCAACTGTCCTGACATGTTTCCCGAAGCGCGTTATAACTCCCTCTTCTTCCGTTCCTACCTGGAAGAAAGAGCCAAATCCAACAACTATAAGCACAAGTACAATAATTACTGTCCTGTAATGCTTTTTAATGAATTGTTGTACCTCATCTTCACTGATTTTCTGATTATTCATAAATGTTTATTTAGTATTTATAATCGGCTAATTTACAATATATAACATGGTTTATCAATGATTATGCGTTATTTCTTCAGTATTTTCTTACAAACTTGCCGGTAAGGTGAAGAGCAGGAGCAAAACTCGCATATATTATGAGGTACATGAGCTACCGGGTATTTAAATTCGTTTCAAAAACAGATCTTTATCCTTTATTACCAGGTAGACTGAAACAATAAGCAGCAATACCGTTTGAATGACTTTGCTCATGGGGTGTGTTGCAAATATTTCATTAAAAAAAACTGCTGTAATATGAAATACTATTGTGAGCAGGATGTTCCGGTTGGTTTTGTAATATATCCAGTTCATAATCAAAACAAAGGGTACCAGGCTGACGATAAAATTCACCGAGTAAATCCAGCCCGATTCAACCAGGTTGCTATGGTAATACCCCTTGATGGTAGATAAGGGAAAATGCCAGAATGCCCAGTAAAGAGCAAACATCAGCGAAGCTTTCAGCAGGTTAAAACGAGAAACAAGAGTGTCGGTTCCGTAGGAATGCCATGCAAGTTCTTCGAAAACCGGTGCAGCCAACAATAAAAACCAAACCGGGAAAAGCGATGATGTAAAAGTAAATGAGCCCCTCAGACTAAACTGATCAGCGGGGTATCCGAATAGCAGTGAAATAGCCTGAGCAGCCAGGATGCTGATAAGCATAACAAAGAATGTGATAAAAACGTATTCACCCTTTATGTTTTTGAAATTAAAAAAGCGGCCCAGAAAATCTTTACGCAGTTCCTTATGGGGCAGCATGAATATTAGCGCAATGACTGCGGGTGCCACCAGTCCCAGTATACTGCATATTCCTACAGCCCATTCCAGGGTAGGGGTAAAAGGCTCAATGTGGCTGAAGTAGCCGGCTAAAAACCATAACGACCAGGGAATTGCCGTGCTTAACAGGTAAAACAAATAAGGCCGTCTGTATTTCCTGATGATTGTTTTTTGCTCTGTTGTTTTCATGATCATAATTTTATTAGTTAATAAATAATTTATGAGCAAAGAAAAATCAATTAGAAGAGGCCATCGCTCAAACGTACAGGATTGGACAATAAGCAGGTCCAAACCTATAATATGGTTCTTTTAAAAGTCATATATTCAAATGATTATGTGTTTTTATAATCCGGCGAAATATTCAGAAAGGTCAATTCTTTTGTTGCTGTTTATGCATTTCTGATAAGTATTGAGAAGGTGAGATCTTTTTTTGCTTTTTAAAAATGTAGTTGAAAGATGACTTGGAATTAAAGCCTGAATCGAGGGCCAGGGCAAGCAGGCTGAAATCTTTGTTGCGTTCGGCATTTTGCAGAAATTCCTCTACCCTGTATTTGTTAATAAAATCATGGAAATTGCTTTTAGCCTGCTGGTTAATGACCTGTGAGAGCTGGTTGGGCGAAATATCAAGCTGTCGGGCTAATTCGGGCAGACTGAGCTTTGACTGAAGGTAAGGCTTTTGCTCTTGCATATAATGAAGCAGTTTTTCGTATAGTTCGGCAGCAACTCCCGGTTTCATACCTGAATTTCTATATTTCCCGTCCCCGGAATTCTTGTTGTCCTCAGGGTTTTCATGTAACGTGTTATTGACAAAAATGTTTTCGTGTTTAATGCCGAAATACCCTATATAAAAAATAAAAACGATCAAAATGGTATAAAAAATATATTCCGGGTTGAAAGAAAAGAATATATCCATCGCATCGCGCAATATAAAAACGATAATTGCTGACAGAAAAACCAGTCCTATACTTACTATGCAGTTGCGTAACCATTTCAGGCTTATTCCTTCGCTGTACGAAAAACGGCTTTTGATTTTATGTTTATGTTGTATCGTAAGGCGATATGATAGAACAGAATACGCGAGACCGGAAATTAAAATAGCAATCAGCAATACAAGCGAAAATATTCCAAAGTCATTGATTTCGCCTTTGTCTATCAGGATTTTTTCTTCTGCCGTATAAAAAAAGAAAAAGGTAAACATATATAAATAAGCGGCAATACCCGGAACAAAATGCAGGTAATCGATAAGGCGAATCCTACCTTCTCCTCTCAGCGAATAAAGGCAGTATAAATAGAGCAGGGGACCGTGAAACAGTGGGACCGGAGCTGTAACACCTATCAAGTGAGGATATTTCTCCCAATACCCTGCCTGGTTATAATAGAATCCAAGAAGATGAATCGCAATGACAGCAATCCATATTGCCAGGATCTTATCAGGCAATGCCTTTGATTTCTTTGTCAGGAGTAATACGACAATGAAGAAAGCCATAAAAATTCCGCTGATAAATATTACTTCCATATTAATCCTGTTTTAATCATTGGCTGCGTGCACTGCATGAGCAGACAGAACGGTATGAGGACTTTATATATCACTTTTTAGCTTTTATTATATCAACCCTTACAGGATTTTATCTTCATGCAGTGTTGTAACCTGGATTTCTTAATACTATGAATCTGTCTGTAAGGATATCAATTTCAAGTTTCATATTTTTTGCAATATATTCAATTGTTTCTTTTCTGTAAATAAAAATATGTGTATCGTCGTTCCTGTAATGCCAGCTGTTGAACTCAATATGGTCATTATAAAGCATTGTCATAATAAGTAATATTCCATTGTCTTTTAACAGCGATGCCAGTCTGCTGATTTCCTTTCCGGGCTTATAAAAATGTTCAAATACTTCACAGCAAACAATATAATCATAACTGTCATTGAAAATTTTCTTATCAGGGGCAAAGAACGGATCATACTGAACAATATTGTAACCTTTCTTCATCAGCATACTTGAAATAACAGGGCCGGTGCCGCTTCCAAAATCTAATCCTTTATGTGATGGCAGGCATTTTTTTAATACATAGTTTGTAATTGGTGATGTAAATTCCTGGTACCCGGCATCTTCTGTATCATTGTTGTGAGTTTCATATCTTTTTATTTCTTCTTCAGCTGTCAGGTAATATTTTTCATCTTTTACAATAGCCTTACAGGTATTACAATCATAATAATATTTATCTTTTTTAATTGTAAGAGGAGAGTAGCAGAGTGGACAATTCATTTAAACATTGGGTTTGTTTGGTTCCATAAAGGTATAATTATCCGCGACCATTGCGCAATCCCGGAGCACCCCAAATTTACAAATTCTTTTGCTGTTTATTCTTTTTAAGATGCCTTTTGCAGAAGGGCCCTTCGACGACTAACTGCATAATTGTTCCTGTAATACTTTTTATTATCGCAGCCAGATGATCTTTTATTAGCTATTATTGAGTGCTCAGGGACCTTTGTAGCCAGATCTGTGAACCTTTCCTATTTACTTCAATTTAAGTAATGATAATACATTCTATGAACCAAAGGTCCCTGAGCGAAAGCAAATAGTTTAGCTACTAACTGCAGCTAGTTGACAACTGCACTTAGCATCATTATTCTGGTAGGTCGTCGAAGGGCCGTTCACTTTTGCACCAGGCCAAATTATTATACCAAATCGTCGAAGGGGGAGGAGTGAAGCTCGTTTAAGTAACGATGAATCTATTTGGATTTTAGTTCGTTCTAAATCATCAACTTCGATACCAATACGTCCGTCTTTGATGATTTTATTTTTAATAACCTCCTTTGTTTTTGTTTGAGCCAGGGGCTGAGTTTGTTGACTATTTCCCTGCTGCCTGGTTCGGGGAATCATCTCTTCCTCCAATCAGAACACCATTAGAAATTTAAGCTGATTTGTCCTGTTGCTTCTGCTGGCAGGAACTTATCAGAAATACAGTTATCAGAATTAGGATTGTATGTTTCATAATAGTTATTTTCTTTCAAATTTCAGATTAGTTACTCTGCCGGCATCAAGTTCAAATCCCTTTATTGAACCATTTAACCTGTAAAAACCTAGCAGGCCAAAATCCGTAGCAAAAGTATCATAGTCAGATATGATCATTTGCTGCGTTTCATAATTGGCTATTTTAAGCTTTAACTTTTCGTTCTCTGTAAAGATTTGATAGGTGGCATCTAATTCTTCACTGTAAAAATTACCGGTGTATTTTTCCAGGTCAGGCTGCTCTGTTAATTGACCCGGGCTGAATTTTTCTTTTTCATTTAGATTTTTGGGCTCAGCGTTTTGGCTTTCTTCCTCAAGCGATTCTTTAATGAATTTATCCTCCAGTAAAATATCCGCAATTTCATTTGCTTTTCCTCGTGTGTTTGCATCACTCCTGTTCGCCAGTATGATTATGGAAAAATCCTCCTCCGGGAATCTCAATAATTGAGACCTGTAACCGGCAAGAGAACCTCCGTGACTCACTGTTCGTAATCCCTTGTATTCTGCAATATTCAATGCAAAGGCATATCCACAGCTTTCTCCGTTATTTAAAATCCCTTCTTCATGCATTTTGTTTATTATTTCTTGTCCTCCTTTTCCCAGTTTATTATCATAGAAATTTTGATCCCATAAGAAAAGATCTTCAATATTTGAATATACACCACCTGAACCAACAAGATCATATCTCATAATCAGGTTATTAAATCGCTTTTCGTCATTCTTCTTCTCATAGCTGAAAACACGGTTTTTAATAAGATCTGTATTATCGTCATAAAAAAGTGTATTCTTCATTCCAAGTGGTTGAAAGATATTTTCATGGGCAAACTCTTTTATGGATTGACCGGAAGCTTTTTCAACAATCATGGCAAGCATAAAATAACATGAATTGCTGTATAAATATTTTTCTCCCGGCGTAAAATTTAACTCTTTCTGTCTTTTGATCAGGTCATATACCTCATTTTTATCTATATTGTCAAGGTAGCTTCTGCCCTTTAAATACATCAGCGTTAAAAAATCCCGGACTCCACTCATGTGATGTATAAAATGCCTGATAGTTAAAGGAGTATCATATTCCGGGAAATCCGGTAAGAATTTTTGGATCTTATCATCCAGGTTCAGTTTTCCTTGTTCTTCCAGTAGCAAAATACAAAAGGTTACAAACTGTTTAGAAACCGAAGCAATATAGAATACCGATGACGGCTTTATTTCTATGTTATGCTCCAGGTCTGCAATGCCATACCCTTTAGTGTATACCAGTTTGCCATTTTTGACAATACCTAAAGCGCAACCCGGTACCCCTGGATTATCCCATTCTGAAAACAGGCTGTCAATATCCTGATATGCATTGGTCTGCCCAAATGAAAGTAAAGAGAAAGAACACAGTAGAATAAATACAAAATAGATTTTCATGCTTGTTTAAATATGTAGTTTTTTAATAATGTTTATTGTTACTATAATTCGCCGTACAACTGGCTCACTTTTAATATGCTCAATTATTCTCAGATTTTACCTCTCAGAATAAACAGCAATAACCGGGTTATCTGTATCTGAAAGCTCTTTTGAAAGTTTATAACCATGCGAATCCTGGTCATTATATTCATATTGTAATACACTATGTGGAGGTATTAATGTTATAAGCTTTCCACCGGGACCATCATCATATTGCTGCACTACATGCAGACTTAATTCATTTTTGCTGTCGTTTATGTATCTCGAATCAAAAAGATAATATGAATTGTTATTTTTCTTAATTATTGCTGTCAGAGGCTTGGCTGCTTTCCGGTATAAAAACTTGATGATAATGTATTTTTTTCCAATAATTTCACTGTAGGGGATGGATGACTCTTTGAAAAGGATTTCCTGCATCTCATTTACCGGCAATTCTAAAAGATTAGCAGGAATGGTGTTACCAATAAGATCCAGGTAATACCTTGGAATTAACTGAAATGTATCCTGGTTGATTTCATAAATCATATTCTCAGTATATGGAATAAAGAACAAGCCCTCATTGTTTTGATGAAGAGAAGATGAAAGTCCAATGCTGTTACCCAGGTATTGAGTTTTAACTGGTAACAGCCCGTCGATAAGTTTGCCCGCGGGATTTATTAACCAGAGCCGGTATTGATTTTCCTGCAGTTCAGGGACCCTGTTAAGAAACGAATATCCTACAATATTTCTGTCGGGTAAGACTATAAATGATTCGAGATCAACACTTGTCTCCACACTATTTAAGAAGTTCCCGTGAAGATCGTAATACATAAACTGTTTCAGGTTCTTTTCATATAAACATATTGTATCTCCCCGGCTGGAAACTGATATATCAACAACATAAGTAAATTCTCCGGGACCGCGACCATAATTCTCGATCTTGCCAATAAATTTGCCGTTTATATCAAAGATAATTACCCTGGGTTGACCCCATGGATGTATGTAGATTTTATCATTTGATATAATAATCTTACGGGCATCCCCGAAATACGAATCAGGGTGATTCTCCAGACGGATGAGTTTTTCCAGTTCGTAGAGTTCTGAGAATCCGGCATTTTTAACATTCTCCGGATTTATTTTATAAACAATAGCACCTTCTTTATCGTCTACCTGAGAACAGGATGATAGAAGGATTGAGGAGATTATGGTTATTGGAAAGATAAAGTTTCTGAGTTGCCTGTGGCTGATGTGACTGTGCATAGTTAGTTTAGCTTACAGAGTGAAAAGTCAGTTTAAATTAGCATCAGTAATGACCAGTAAATATATTCTTTTCATGTCTTTTTGTTTTATATAACTATTAGCATGAAAACATGTTGACTAAAAAAGCTTATCATTGCTTCTGGGCTTCCCACTCACCGGTCATCTTACCGGATGTGTACAGGTATTCTTACACCTTAAACTTTAAGTCGTATAGACAGAGTTAAACAATACATAATCTGTTGTTAGGTCTGTTCCCCAGCCTTTTGCTTTGGCTTTTCCTTCATTCATATCGATTTTAATTTTAATATGACTCTCGCGCAATAACTTTTTCATATAGTTTCTATCGTATTTTTCAGGCTTTCCTTTGTTCAGAACTTTTAATATTTCTTCTTCCGAACCAAGATATAATACAATATTTTCATAATTAAACGGAACTCCGGCATTCCCTGCAGCAGAAATTATTCTACCCCAGTTAGGGTCTCTGCCAAACATAGCAGTTTTAACCAGTGATGATGTTGAGATGGCACGAATTAATGTACGGGCAATATGCTCACTTTTTGCATTTACCATTTCGTATTCTATATATTTTGAAGCACCCTCGCCATCAGATACTATTTGTTGAGCCAAATGAGTCATCATCTCTTCAAGTTGCTCTTCAAATTTTTTGAAGCCAACGTCTTTATTCGATTTTAACTCTTTGTTATTTGCCTTACCATTAGCAAGTACAACAACCATATCATTTGTTGAAGTATCGCCATCAACAGTTATCATATTAAATGTTTTATTAACTGCCTTTTTAACCATTTTTTGTAATAGCTTTGGATCTATTGCTAAATCGGTAACAATAAAAGCAAGCATTGTTGCCATATTGGGGTGTATCATTCCTGACCCTTTGGCTATACCACCCAAATTAACCTCATAGCCATCTAATTCAAATTCTACAAATCCCTCTTTAGCAAAAGTGTCAGTAGTTAAAATAGCATTAGCAACAAAAGAACCTGCATTAGAATTAGTTGACAGTTTGCTAACATTTTCTTTTATACCCTTGATGATTTCTTCAGTAGGGAATGGCTCTCCGATAACCCCTGTTGATGACACTAAAACCATCTCTTTATCAATTTTTAGTTCATCAGCCAGAGTCTGAGCCATTGCTTCTGCCCCTTCCATCCCTTGCTCGCCGGTCGCCGCATTGGCATTACCGGAATTAATTACGATAGCTTGTGCTTTTCCATCTTTAATGTGTTTTTTCGATACGGTAACAGGAGCTGCCACTACCTGGTTTTGTGTGAAAACTGCTGCTGCACTTGCAGGAACATCAGAATAAATAATTGCTAAATCCCGTCTTAAAGATTTAACCCCGGTGTGAGCTCCCCAGCATTGTATGCCCCTGACGTTTGTAATGTTTTTAATCATCATAATCTCTTTTTGAAATAATCATTATTTATAATCTCTTAAGGGTTCATCGGTATTTGGTTTAAGCCGCTTTTTTCATCCAGCCCAAAAAGTATATTCATATTTTGAACGGCTTGCCCGGCAGCTCCTTTTACCAAATTATCTATTACACTAACAATAATAATAGTATTTGTTCTTTCGTCGTAATTAATATTGATGTCGCAATAATTAGTACCTCTGACATCTTTAATTGTAGGTATCTGTCTTCTGATTCTCACAAAAGGCGCTTTCGAATAAAAATCCTTGTAAAAATTCACCAATTCATTTTCGCTAACATTTTTTACCGGACGCAGATATGTTGTTGAAAGAATTCCTCTGTCAACCGGTAAAAGGTGAGGTGTAAATTGTACCAATGCACTATCACCTGATATTTCTTCTAAAATATTTTGTATTTCAATTGTATGGCGATGCGATTTTAGTCCGTATGCTTTGAAATTATCATTAACATTAGAATATAAATTAGTCGGTTTCGATTTTATCCCAGCACCTGTAACGCCGGTTTTTGAATCAATAATAATAGATTTATTATCGACATATTTGCCAGTTAACAGGGGTGCTGATGCTAAAATAGCACTGGTTGGAAAACAACCCGGATTAGCGATTAACTCTGCAGTTCTAATTTTATCCGTAAACAATTCGGGCATTCCAAATACGGCATTTTCAATTCCTTCAGCATAAATATGCTCCATTTTATACCAGGCTTCATACTGCTCTTTCGATTTAATCCTGAAATCTCCGGAAAGGTCAATTATCTTAAATGACTTGTGGGCGTTATCTTTTACAAAATTCATCGAAACCCCATGAGGCAGAGCCAAGAACACCAGATCCAGATCGTAATTATCGATTTCTTTTATTGATCGTAATTTTTGTTCTTCAATACCCTGGAAAAAGGGGTGGACATCAGAAAATTTTTCGCCTGCTCTGCTTTCCGATGTAATTATTGATATTTCAACATATGGATGGTTTTTCAGAGTTCTGACTAATTCAGAACCTGTATAACCTGTTGCTCCAATAATACCTATTTTTTTCTTGTTCATTTTATGTCCTCTATTGATTCTACTAATACTTCAATGATTTTTTCTAAATCATGAGTTTTAATATTTAAAGCAGGCAGGAGGCGTAGGACATTACCTGCCGTAGCATTAGCCAGTACACCTTTTTCAAGCATTTTGGCAACCAATGGTTTTGTCTCAAAATCAAATTCAATACCTGTCATTAAACCTTTCCCTCTTATTTCTTTAAAACCGGGTAAGTTTAATCCAGTGATTTTGTTCTTAAGCCATTGCTCTTTTTCTCTGGCGTTAATTAGTAAATCTTCATCCTCAATAACTTCTAATACGGCCAAACCGGCAGCGCATGCTAAAGGATTACCACCAAAAGTAGTACCATGATCACCAAACTCGATGGCAGAGCTTACTTTTTGGTTTGATAATATTGCTCCAATTGGAACACCACCTCCCAGAGCTTTTGCGAGTGTCATAACATCCGGCTTTACACCAAAATGTTCATTTGCAAACATCTTGCCGGTTCGCCCGATACCACATTGAATTTCATCGAAAATCAAAACAATATTTTGTTCATCACAAAAACTACGAAGTTCTTTAATGAAATGTTCGTTGACTAAATTAATCCCACCTTCACCCTGTATAGGTTCAATTATAAAGGCTGCTGTTTCTTTACTGGCTATTGCTTTTACAGCCTTAATATCATTAAAGGGTATGTTCTGAAATCCACCGGGGATGGGTTCAAATCCTTTCTGCATTTCTTTTTTTCCGGTAGCTGCAATAGTAGCTAATGTACGCCCGTGAAAGGAACCTTTAAAAGAAATTATTTCTCCGCCCCTGCCAATGCTGTGCGCATATTTTCGAGCAATTTTTATTGCTCCCTCTACAGATTCAGCTCCGCTATTGGAAAAAAACACCCTATCTAGACCGGATATATTTACGAGTTTTTGTGAAAGTTCGGCCTGGGGTTTACTCAAATAGAAATTCGAGATATGGATCAACTTACTTACCTGCTCCTGTATTGCCTTTACCAGTTTGGGGTGGTTATGACCTAGTACATTTACAGCTATCCCTCCTAAGGCATCAATATATTCTTTTCCTTCTACATCCCATACATGACTGCCATTGCCATAATCTAAAGTGACAGGATAGCGAACGAATGTCTGCAGATAATGTTTTTTGTCTAATTCTAAATATTTGTTGTTTGTCATATCCATACTATTCTACTTTCTTATTAAAGTTCCAAATTTATCTTCATCTATTGACAAAATTTGATCAGGTTTTTTCCCGTTTATGATTTTTGCTGATTTAGCACCTGCAATTATTGCATTTTCACATGCTTCAATTTTAGGAATCATACCTCCTTGAATAATTCCATCAGATTTTAATTTCTTAATCTTATAAAAATTAAGACTTCTGATGATAGAATCTGGATTATCTTTATTCATCAATAAACCGTCTACATCTGTTAAAACAATAAACTGTTCAACATTAATTGCGCCGGCAATTGTTCCGGCAAATGAGTCACCGTTAATATTGTAACCCACACCATTCTCATCTGAAGCAATACATGCAATTACAGGTATGTAATCATTATCAAACAAAACGTCAATAAGTGTTCTGTCCACTTTAGCAATATTGCCAACCTGTCCTAAATCCACAATTTCTTCCTTTCCATCAACAACTCTTTTGTGCAGGCGTTTTTCGGCAGTAACAGTTTGTCCGTCATTTCCTGACAAACCCACTGCTTTACCTCCTAAAGTATTTATAGTATTTACAAGATCGCTATTCACCTGCCCTTTTAAGGCCATTTCAATATACTTAAAAGCTTCGGGTGTAGTTACCCGCTGACCATCAATAAATTCAGATTCAACCCCGACCTGTTCTAAAATATTTTTTATGAATGGACCTCCTCCATGCGAAATAATTACGTTAAACCCTTTTTTCTTTAATGATAAGATATTTTTCAATACCTGTTTTTTCAATAAAGTATTTGTCATGGCATTGCCGCCATATTTAAAAAGAATTGTTTGTTTTTTCATATGTAAAGATAATTTTTCTTATTGAATCGCTTTTTCTCTTTACTCTTTTCCTTCTCTACCCTTGAATTTGCTTTTGCCTGTGAAAAGCATAATTTATTCTGTCATATTCATCAAACTTTTTTTGCTTTATCAATATTCCTGGCACCAACGATAATCCTGTTTGATGAGTCAATCTTTGTCAGAAACCTTATAACTTCAAATCCTATATTTCCAGTTGCTCCTGTTATCAGTATATTACTCATTTTCAAATGGGTCTTTACTAGTTGACTCTATTTAAACATAGGGTTATAATTCTAATTACTTTTTGTTAGTTTACATTATCTTTATTTATTGAAGGTTTGAAAAAAATCAACCAATATTTCAGATAATAATTCCGGTGCCTCAATAGCAGGGCAGTGACCGGTTTCTGGTATAATGAACAATTCTTTGTTTGCTGTCGATAAGCCGGTAAGTGCATTGTAAATTAACTCAGCATGTCCAATTCCCACAACAAAATCATGTTCGCCCTGAATAACCACTGTTGGTGTTTTAATTCGCGCCAGTTCTTTTTCAATATTGATGTTGTTATAATCAGGGTTGTTACGAAAAGCCCGATTCACTATTTCTGCTTTTTCACCAACCTTTACATATTCTTCTTCGTTATACTTCATCAGTTTCATCAAGGCAGTATCCTGCAAAACGTCATTAAAAGAAATAATCTTTGAAGTGTCAGCAAAATAAGCGTTGAATCCGAGTTTCGGAGGCACCTCGTGTTTCATCCAATTCACATCAGTATGGAAATGTTCGAAATTGCTTGTTTTAATACGATTCAGTTCATTGACAATTAATTTAAGTTCTTTTTCCTTTGTTTCGGAGATTTCTGTTTGCAACAATTCATTAGCTATATTAGTTTCATAATCGATTAAAGAATGGTTTTGATAGTCGCTATTTACTTTACCATCAATACATGCGTAGGAAATAATTTTTTCCTGATGCGACAGCATATATAAAAAACCATACATTCCTCCCCAGGAACTACCCATAAGATTTACCTGTTTTCTATTGTACCTGTTGATTAAACTGTCAATGACAATATCCAAATCCTGGATGTATTGTTCAACATTCAGATATGTTGTATCGGAACACGCTAAGGATTTTCCACATCCCCGCTGGTCGAGGTAAGCAACAAGAAATTTATCTTCCAGCGCCGGCCCCATTAACTTAATATCAATGCCGGAATAACCACCTGGACCTCCATGCAGATTAATAATAACAGGTTTATTGGGATTTCCTCTTACTCTGAGATAAAGTTCTGATTCAGGCACGTTTATCATTAATTCTTTATCAATTAATTTTTGTGATGGTTTGCTCTCGGTGCATGAAAAAGTAATACCCAACAACATTATAAGGCCAATAATCAAATTTAAACGAGACCCTTCTATAATATTATGTTTTCTTTTTAACATATGCTCTGTTTTAGATTGGTAATAAGCTTTTCTTCTAATATTCGCATTCTCAGTAAATATAAACCTTCTCACCAGTTTATACTTCTTTTATTATACTCTAAGCTGAGATTTAGCCTATTTTATTCAACAACAGAGATCATTTATTCATTCACTATCTTAACTAATTCAACCCTTCTGTTCTGTGCTCTGCCATCTTCATCTTCATTACTGGCAACAGGGGATAAAGGGCCTACACCATATGATTCAAGCCTGTCTGCTGAAACTCCATTTTCTGCTGTCAGGAATTCTACAACTGCTTCTGCACGTTGTTTCGACAAATCCATGTTGTGTTTTATGCTTCCTGTAGCATCAGTATGTCCTACAACAAGCAGATTAAGATCTGATTCCATTTCCAAAAGTTCAGCAATTTCAGACAGAATGGATTCGGATTTTTCTTTAATTGTTGCTTCATTGGTATTGAAATGAATTCCATATATACTGACACTTCCGTTTTTGCCAATATCCTCTGCCATTGCATCAGCACTTATTTCAACTTTTACCTTGCCTGAATTCATAGGTTTTTCTTCAAGAATCTGAAGAGCTGTGACAGCTTGTTTATCTTCATCGGCCCATTCACTAAGCAAGGTGTGGGCAGAAACATACATGTTCCCGTTTTCTTGCGAAAGCTTTGCTAAAAAGTAGCTGTGTTCTTTTCCGGCAAAAACATTTTTGTTATAATCTCCGCTGATCCTATCAAAATTCATATAAATTTTGTTTGGTATTTCATCTTTACCACCTAAACATTCATATACAATTTCAAAACCGGCACTTTTCAATGCTATCTGGTAATTTCTTTGCACCTGTAACACAGACAAATCTTCAGCAGGCAAGAAATACAAAATTCGTGTGGCTTCCCCTTCAGGCTTAATTTTCTGTAACTCACCATCCTTTTCTTTCATAAAAAAAGTCAGCCGGTCATAATCAAAATGCTCATAACCACGAATGTAAGATCCATCGTACCTGGATATCATCGAGTGGTCTTTGCTTCCTTCAATATCTTCCTGTGCATAACTAGTTGTTAAGCCAGGGAAAATAAAACTCATTACCATAAAACTAAAAATCAAATTTTTAAACATAAAAAACTCTCCTCCTTTTTATTTGACAAACTATATTTTTGTTTTCGATGCCTGTTGATTACAACGATATTTTAAAGCATTAATATAATTCTATCATTCATATCTCCTTAAATTTACATTTTTTGTCCATCCATGCCTTATTGTTTTTGATAGTTCAGCATTGAACAAATTATGCACAACTTGTGCATAGATCCTTATATTGCATATGTTTTGTCCTGTAAAACATAGCAATTAAATTTAATTTTCAAAGCTTGCAGATAACAATTTGAATGATTACTAATGACGCAATTGACAAAGACGTTCGTACAAATCTTTCAAAAATTCCAGCTTCACTAAATAATATTTCCGGGTATTTATCATAAAACGAAAGCCTACTGCCAGAATTATAGGAGTAAAAATAAGTATGCCCCAAACATCCTCGGTTATAAATTTCTCCGACTTCAATAATTCCCTAAAACCTGAACCCGAATAATAGACATGAATAGACAAAAATGTTAAAATGTATAATAAGGGAAATAAATAGTACTCGACTTTCTGAAACCTCCCGTTTAACCATTTTGATAATATATCGATTCTTATTTCTAACCATGCCTTTAAAGATGTGTCGCTCTTAATATTTTTGAGTTTATACCAAATGGACATTCCATAGTAGAGTGATACAAAAGCAACTGCTCCAAGTATTGCGTTATTGGTCAAAAGTAAAAAATCATGCTGCCGGTTAATTGAGGTAATAATCAACCACACGATCACTGCAATACAAGCAACAACTGAAACTGCATTAATAACCACAAACTTATGTAAAGCTTGCTTAGCTTTTGACACAAGCAATAAATTCAATTCATCCGTGGATTTCTGATCGATTTCACTATCCACATTTTTCCATATTTTTTGTAGCGCTATATTTTCATCTGTGCTCATGGTGTGAATGTTTTAAATTTCTTTTTAACAACTCTTTAGCCCTGTTGATGCGAACACCTACATTAGACTTTGAAATACCGATAATCTCTGATATTTCATCGTAAGATTTTTCTTCTAAATAAAGCAGCATAATTGATTTCGATGCTTCATCCAAATTATATATGGCATTCAGTAAAAGCTGAAAAGCTTCGTTTTTGGATATTTCATCTTCAATGTTGGCTTGATCAGCCAATTCCGGTACTTTTTCATTGTATTCAACCCGTGAATTTTTCTTAAGTCTGGAAATTGATGTATTGATAGATACGGCATATATCCAGGAACCAATACTTTTTTCTTTTTTCAATTTTGGATAGGATTTCCATAGTTGATAAACGATTTCCTGGAAATTATCTTCTCGCTCCGTTTTATTTTTAAAGTATATTAAACTGACCTTATGCAAAATGCCCTGGTAGTCTGATAATATCTCAAGGAATTTATTCTTCAAAGCTTTAGAATCTGAAATATTGCTCATATGAGTTTGTTTTTGCCCTTATCTACAATAATCCATCAGGGTTACAGTTTTTCTGCCGTATCGAACAGTGTTTTGAGTCCGTGCGGAATAGAGTCGCTAAGCACCCATACCGGGAAATCAAGACTATGGTTGCTTTGCTGAAAGATATAAAAATGCAAGTTGCTTTTCTTTAAATCTTTTGCTTTTTTTTCTAATGCTAATATATCCTCCACCGGGGCGTTGGCATCATCCGATCCATGAAAAATATGTACCGGAATGTCCAATTTTAATAATCTGGTCTTGTTTGGTTCCAACTCACGATGATCAGTAATCCATGGCACACCCACCCGAAAGAAGTTGTTCCATATCCAATCGCTATTATTTTCTTCAATTGCCGATCGTATTTTTTGAAGGCGGGGTTTGAGTTTTATACGAAAATCTTCAGTCGTTAAAACGGAGTCGTGGTTGATATCCAATTGCTCAAATTTGGCACCTCCCACACGTGCTTTGGCACTGGGGTGCCCGTTTTCATATTCTTCCGGTTGTATAATTCCATCCTGGTCTGAATCAAAAAATCGGCGCATATTGATCATGGAAGACTCACCACTGTGCTGCCACAATATTGTTGAATAAACATCGTCAGACGGGGCGCCTGCCAAAAAAAGTGCATCTACGGGCACCAATTCGCGATTGGCTACTTCACTTGCAATAATCGAACCCGAACTCCAGCCAAGTAAAATAAACTCGCAGTTTGCCAGGCGTTGGTCTTTTTGTAAAAACTTGATTATTTCTTCAAGGTCCTTAATTTTTACTGCAGGCCTATAGTTGTAAAATTTCTCTTTGTTTACCCTGTCAAAGTGGGGTGGAGCGCTGTCTGGTTCGGTATATCTGGTGCTATAGCTAAAATATGCCATACCCCGCTTGTTAAATTCACCTGCAAAATAGTCATGGTAGTTAAATACTTTTCTGCCTAGTTTACGCTTTGTCTCATAGGTAAAAGGTCCGCTGCCCGGCACATCAATGACAATTTTTTGCTTAAAATTATCACTGGGGATGTTAAGCCTTCCTTCGATTACTTCTCCGTCAAAACTTTGTATGTGCATTATTATTTGTGCGTCTGCATGGAAATGAAAAACCGCAAATAAAAATAGCAAATAAGTAAATTTTATATTTCTCATCAGTGAAAATAGTTAAGAATTAGAAAACTTGTTCTATTTACAAAGTATCATTTGGAAGGGTTTTATTACAGACAATAAGTACATAGCCGGCAATACGGCGGGTGTAATTCAACATGTACTCGTCACTGGGCCTTGCAGGCAGCTCAGAGTTCTATTTATTATTCAATTAGTGTTCCTGCATAAACAGTGTCAAATTTATCAAACCCGGTATTACACCCACCTACAATATATATTATCCTTTAATGTGGTAATCCCGCCTAATTGTGTAGGTTTAGGTAAATCAGTTGATTTAGACCATTTATCCAATTTAGCATGGTATATGTAAACGATTGAAATCGCTTTTTCTTCTTTATGCTGTCCGCCAACTATTATTATTTTATCTTCTAAAACTGCTTTGTGCTATTTCTCCCGCCTGTTACTTTTTCCGGAAACCTTAGCCAGGCCAATGCCCAGGAACATTGCAGCTACAATAAATATCAAGGCATAATCTCTAATAAAGGTCGTTTCAGTAAATTCATTTATTAAAACTAAAATGATCGTGACTATTATAATTCCGCTTGCAGGGATAAGGTAATTTTTCATGTGTTTTTGTTTTATATAACGTTTAGACTTAAAAAATGTTGGCTAAAAGGTTATCAATGCACGTGGCTTAGTAGCATTAATCTATAAGTCGTCGAAGGGTAGGAATGAAGATCGTGTTCGTACATTGAGGTTAGAGTCGGACCGGTGGTCTTCCCGCTCACCTTTCATATCGATTAGACCATGTTATTTTTACCTTTTGCCACCTAGTTTTCTGCCTTCCATTCTTGCAAAACATTGATAAATATTGTGTTTCCGTTTTTCAGAATTTTACTTTGATAATTTATCCATATTAAAAAATCATTAGTGGGTGCTGAAAATATTTAATAGTTAATTGAAAACCTTTGTTCATTGCACTTGCAGAGTTTTTATATAGCGTGAGGATTAGAATTAAAATTTTTGTTTATTTACTAAAACACTTTATAATCAATGAATGTAATTCGTTTTTTTTAATCGGTTTTGAAATGTAATCGTTACAACCGGCATCGATTGCTTTTTGCCTGTCACCAGTTAATCCATAAGCTGTTTGTGCGATAATGATAACTTCGTTGTTGAATTCACGGATTTGCTTTGTAGCTTCATACCCATCCATTTCAGGCATTCTAACATCCATTAATACCAGGTCAATGTCAGGGTTGACGCGGCATACTTCAACGGCATCAACGCCTGTCCTTGTTCTTAAAATTTCTTTGCTAAGCGGCTTAATGTAACTGTCAATTAACATTTCCGATACTTTATCATCTTCGGCAATCAGTATCTTCAGTTTTCTTACAGTTTCGTTTTTCTCTGAAAGCCCGGCTTGCCTGTCGTGATCTGTATCCCGTTCACGATTATAAGGTAAGGTAAAATAAAATGTTGAGCCTTTATCTCCCGGTTTTCCATCAGGGTCGCTTTCAACCCAGATTTTCCCGCCAAGCATTTCAATATACGCATTGCTGATAGCCAAACCCAACCCCGCTCCCTGAGAAGCCATTTTATCAGCAATATCAGCCTGGATAAAACGCTCAAATATCGATTCCTGCAAGTCTTTCGGAATTCCTATTCCTGTGTCTTTGACGAAAAACTCCAGTTCATCTGGTTCATTGTCGGTTTTCAGGCTATAACCCAATTCAATTGAACCTTTTTCCGTGTATTTTATTGCGTTTTTTACCAGGTTAGTAAGAATAGCATATAATTTTTCACGATCGGTTTTAATGGTGACATCCTTTGCCGGCAAGGGATTTGTAAAAAAGAGCTTAATCCCTTTTGTTTCTGCTTCGGGCTTAAAGAAAGTGTAAGTATACTCGATTTGCTCGTTTACATTTGTCTCCTTAATATCGAGTTGCATCAGGCCGGCTTCTATCTTTGAAATATCAACTATGTCGTTTATGATATTTAGCATTCGTTCACCGCTTTTCTCTATAAGGCCAATGTAATCCTGATACTCATCACCTGTAAGACCTGGCTCTTTCAATAAATCGGCAAATCCCAGAATCCCATTCATAGGTGTTCTTATTTCATGGCTCATATTGGCCAGGAAAGCAGACTTAAGGCGGTCGCTTTCTTCGGCTTTTTCTTTGGCTTCAATTAATGCTTTTTCCGCCTTTTTATGCTTGCTTATATCCACAACTGTCAAATGGCATAATTCCCCATTCTGTTGTACAATGCCTTCAATAGTTACATACATTGGCAGGGGATGTTCTTGCGTTTCGGACTTATCTTTGGTTTCAATGATTACTTCGCAGGTTTGTTTCTCTTTAACGGTAAATACTTTTTCTAAGAATCGATTAAAAACTGAACGTGTATTATTAGACAGAAAAATCGAAAACTGACTGTTTATCAATTTAGAACGTTCCTTACAGAGCATTCGGGCTGCTGCAAAATTCAGATTTAAAATTTCACCTTTTTTTGTCAACGAAAGGTAACCTGAAGGTGCAAAATCATATAAGTTCGTATATTTTTCTTCCGCCTGTTCTGCCTTTTGTTTGGCTGTTACAAGCTCTTCGTTTTGCATTTCCAGTTCAATCTGGTGCACTTCTAATTCATGAATCAGCTTCAGCTTGTCGGCATCCAAAACAGTTTTGTTTGTTTGTGATTTTCGCCTTTTGAGTTTTTCTTCTGCCTTTTGGCGAAGCTTAGCTTCATCATCCGGGTTACTGTTTCGCTTTGTCATATTAACTCCTATTTTTATTCCCATGAGGTTTCTGGTCTGCACATTCACTAGCACAGGTTGAAACCCCGGTAATGGTACCCTGCTTGTCTCTTATGGGCTGCGCTATAACATAATAAGATACGGTTTTTTCTTTGATATTTAACAAAATGGTATCAGTTGCCGACTTACCTGTATCAAGCACATGGTTTTTAAGATTCATCAGCGCAGTGGCTCCTTCGTTTTTGTCAATTTCGTCATCGCGTTTGCCTATCACCTTATTGAAATCGAAACCAGCTTACTGGTTGAATATCCATGTATAGCGCAATTCGGTGTCGCAGATTGCAAGAATTATATTGGAGTTTTGTAAAGTACGTTCTAAATTACTTTTAAGCTCATGCAAATCATTTAATGCCATTTTTTGTTGAGTATTATCAATAAAGGTAATAACCAGTCCGTCAATACGGTCATCTACAGTGCGATATGGCATTATACGTATGGTGAACCATCGCTGGTCGCTGGTAGCAATTTCAGATTCCTTAAACACAAGTGTGCGTAGTACTTCATGGGCATGGTCAGTAATCTCGGGATAGTTCAATTTGTTCACTATTTCGGTAAAAGGCCTTCCAATATCTGTTTGACGCAACTTGAAAATTTTCGTTGTTTGCTCAGTAAAACGCCGGATATTAAGTTCTTTATCCAAAAACAAGGTTGCTATGTCGGTACTGTTTAACAGATTTTTCATATCGTTGTTGGCAGCCGCATAGTCAGCAATCTTGCTTTGCAATTCAATATTTACGGTTTGCAGTTCCTCATTAAGGCTTTGCATTTCTTCCTTCGAAGTGGTGAGTTCTTCGTTGGTTGATTGCAGTTCCTCGTTAGTACTCTGCATTTCTTCATTGGTTGATTTCAATTCTTCCTGAGTGGTTTGCATGTCTTCGCGTGTGCTTTTTAGTTCTTCATTGGCATGTTGTAATTCTTTTTCTAGTTCCTGCTCGCGAACGCTTGCTGCCTGATTCTCAGCTTTTGATTTTCTTTTGCGTGGAAGGGTGGTATCGGCAACATCAGTAAAAATAATAATAATTGTGCCTTTAATTGCCTCAGGTTTTTCAATCAGTTGAAGCGTAAGGTTAACAATTTGTGTTCCTCCGTTTGTGCCGACATTCAGTTTATTCAACTTAACCGGTTCTGTACTCTGCTTTGCTTTACGTATTGCGCCCGGAAGTTCATTTCGTAAACCCTGGCGGGCCATGGTATAAATGTTCATGTTTGCTTTGCCGGCTGCTGGCTCCAGGTACTTGCCTGTGCGGCCTGTGATGTACAAAATGTCCCCTTCGGTGTTGATAAGCACACTGGCCGGTGCAAAACGCTGTAACAACAACTGTTCGGCCAGATTTTGGATATTATCGGTTCCTTTTACCCTCTTTATACTTTCTTCTGATTTTTCCTTAGGATGCTTAAATGAGGCAGGAAAATCCAATAATTCTGTATTTGAAGTACCTGCAGAACGTTTATAAAACTTCAGTTTTGCATCAATTGTCGAAAATAATTTATTTTGTGAACTTTCATTTTCGGCACTGCCGAGCAGCAACACGCCTCCGGCATTGAGTGCGTAATGGAATAAATTCATCATCTTGTTTTGCAATTCAGGTTCCATGTAAATCAATAAATTGCGGCATAAAAGCAGGTCCATTTTAGTGAACGGCGGGTCTTTAATAACATTTTGCGGTGCAAAAACCACTATCTCGCGTATGGTAGTATTAACACGAAAACCATCGTCTTCTTTTACAAAATAATGGCTGAGCCTTTCAGGTGAAACATCGGCAGCGATATTGGTGCTAAAAAAACCTGTTCTAGCTCGTTCAATGGCATCGCTGTCAATATCGGTGGCAAATATTTGAAGGGTGAAATTTTTGTCCTGTTTTGTTTTTTCGTAAGCTTCTTTAAAAACGATTGCCAACGAATAGGCTTCTTCTCCAGTGGAACATCCTGTAACCCAAGCTCGAAAAACGTGTCCGTTGGGGGCTTTATTAAACAAACCGGGCAAGACTTCTTCTTTAAGTTTTTCCCACACGGCAGTATCGCGGAAAAAATTGGTTACACCAATAAGCAATTCTTTAAAAAGGATGTCTAATTCGGAGGGGTTCTCCTGTAAGAAGCTGACATAATTGGAGATTTTTTCAATTTGATGCACATTCATGCGTCTTTCAACACGCCTGTACAAAGTGTTTTTTTTATATAGAGAAAAGTCATGCCCGGTTTGTGCCCGCAGTAAAATTACAATTTTTCCCAGGTTACTTTTGCTTTTATCATCAATTTCGTCTTTCTGAACAACGGCAGGACTATTATTAAGGAAGGCAATCAATTTTTCCGGCAGTTGGTTTGCTGGTGCCAGAATGTCAACAATAACAGCATTAACAGCGCTTTTGGGCATGCCGTCAAACTTTGCAGTTGATGGGTCCTGCACAGCTACTATACCGTTTTGCTCTTTTATTGCTCTCAGTCCCGCGCTACCGTCACTGCCCATACCCGACAGGATAATGCCGATGCTTTTTTCTTGCTGGTCGTCAGCAAGTGAGCGGAAAAAAATATCAATCGGGAGCCGTAAGCCACGTGATTCAGTCGGCTCAAACAGGTACAAACAGCTATTCAATATCGACATGCTTTTATTGGGTGGGATTATATACACATGATTTGGCCGCACCCGGAGTTTTTCAGTTGCCTGCACCACTTTCATCTGGGTTGCCCGCTGCAAAAGTTCCGGCATTATCCCAACATGGGTTGGGTCGAGGTGTTGAATGACCACGAAAGCCAGTCCGCTGTTTTTTGGTACATTTTCAAAAAACTGTTCCAGGGTCTCCAGTCCACCGGCCGAAGCTCCAATACCAACAATCGGGAAACTCAGGGTAGCCGGTTTTTTTTGTTTCCCCGTTTCTGAAACGGGTTTTTCTATTTTCACAATTGATTTTTTCATATTTTCTCTTTACTACTATCTCAACGGTAGTCTATTTTTAGCATTGGATGTGTATGCCAGGCATGAGAATGGACAAGGTGCTAAAAGCCACGCTGCTTCAAACTATGCATAATGATGTAAAATACAAATTTTATCAGAAAACGAAGCAACAATACTAATAAAATCAGGATGTTGCCCGGATTCTGTTGTACACTACACCCAGAAATCTTCAGCATTGCCATTTTTTCCCGTCCAAAATCTGCTTTAGTAAGGTTAAGGCGAAAAACTGAGTTATAAAACTTAACTGCTCTGACGAAATCGACCGCGGGTATCTCTACCCATGTAATTAATTCTTATACTATGATAATCCTTTGGTTTCCCTTTTAATTTTTCAAGCCTGTTCGAGGGAGGCACCCGAAGATCGACAATATCTTGTGAGTTGTGTATCATCCTCAGTTTCCTTCTCCCAATTTTCTGAATTTCAAAAGGGATCTTCCTCACAGTTTTACCACTCCAGATTTTCTCAGTATTGGCAAATGCCACAGGGAAACAGAAAACCTATGCAAATGAATGATGCGGTATTATCTGCAGGAAACCTTACAGTGTCTTGCTCTGAATTGGTCAAAAAGAAGGGAGCAGGGGGTATTGACGGCATGAGCGAAAAACAAAGGAAATGCTTTATTGTTTTGTTGGATTCTTCTGTTCATTCATATTCTGATGATTGTAATATTTATTCTTTTCCAGTCTTCTAAAATAATCTTCTAATTCAATAAACAGACCGGAGAGCTTACTTTATCACAGGTTCAAGAATCTGCTTGTTTTCACTGCTTGCCTTTCCCATCACATTCTTTATTTCTTTCCCGAGAAACCGGGAGAATAATCCGGAATTGAGCATGGATATATACACAGTTCCATCATCTTCATAGACGGAAATGCGACATGGCATCAGGGCAGAGACTATCCGTTCCTCGCCGGAGACTAATATTTTGGAAGCATGTTCGGGCTTACATAGGGAAAAAACTTTCACCGGCTGAACCGTATAACCATGCTTGTCCAGTGAAGCCTGTATATCATACGAATGTTGTACACTCCACTTATGGTCTTCGGCTGATTCTGTGATAGTATTAACTGTTTTATCAAAATCAAATTTGCTTTCGTACACCACAAACATCTGCTGTTTCAAAATGGCAATTAATATTATAAGAGTAATGATAATTCCTGTGAGTATACCACCGGCAAAGAGGACTATTCTGCCTGATTTAACATTGTTGTTTTTCATGTGTTTTTGTTTTATATAACGTTTAGACTAAAAAAATGTTGGATAAAAGGTTATCAATGCACGTGGCTTAGTAGCATTAGCCAATAAGTCGTCGAAGGGCTGTTCCTTTCTGCACCAGGCCACTTTATTATACCATGCCCTCGACACGGGAGGAGCGAAGATTACTTATGCTTCTTGTATGAGAGTTTCTCCCTGTCAGCTATCCCTAGCGTGGCTGCCTACTCAATTGGCGGTAGTGCTATTCCCTTACAGTTATGTATTTCATTAAATTTGAATTAAGAATATGAGAAAGTTCGTCTTTATTACTTTGTTCCGTTTCTGCAAAAACAAATCCAAACAGAGGATATTTATTTATTTCCAATTGTCTTACTAAAATAGGATTTTCAAAATCATTTGCAAGCGCTTTGTAATTAAATTTAGCAATATTTATGGGGGTAATCCCCGAATTATTATCCAGAACAATCAGACTAAATATTTTATTTTCTTTTCCTTGAAAAATATCATCCCAATCCGGACGGATATTTTCAAAAAAGTATTTGTAAGAGTTGAATCCTACAGCAATTCCTGATAAATCTGCTGTTGTACACCAACCACCAAAACGTAATGGGTTAATTTCAACAGGTGTTATTTTACCATTTTTATCTATTCTTACCTCTGCATGAGCGGGAAAGTTTCTCAAATTTAACTGATTACCAATTATACTTAAAAAATTTTCTAATTCAGTTTTATGTTTATTAATTATTGCTTTTGATGTTGAATAAACTCTATCGTTTGTATCCGTTCCCGATGAAAATATATGATGCAAAATATTTAATATAACTACTTCTCCTTTATCATTGTGATAATAATCGATGGCGTATTCTTCTCCTTCTATGAAATCTTCGATAATGAAATGAGAGGTATCAAGTACGTTTTTCGGGAAAATGCTTTTCAAATTTTTTGGAACTAGCTTTTTCTTTGCATTTATCCAATCGTTTTCATCTTTTATTATGTAAACACCAAGACTTAAAAAACCTACAGATGGTTTAATAACAAATGGAAATGATAACTCTTCTGTTGCAATTTTTTGAATGTCTTGTAAGTTGATTTTTTGAAACTTAAAATCTGGAAAAATAGCTTTAATTTGTTCTCTAAAAGCAACCTTGTCCTTAAAAATTCTGATTTGTTTTGATAACTCACTTTTATTAAAATTATTTTCAATCCAATTTAAAGCATTTTCTGAATTAGAATAAATTGGTTGATAAGGGTTATTTATGATATTCATGAAAGCTTCTTTTTCACTAATCCAATTTAAAGAAGTATCCTTTACTAATTCTTTAGCTTCTTTAGTTGCAATTATTTGGTAGTTGTTCTCTCGAATTGTGTCTAGAAGAAACTCCGAAACGTATGGTTTGTCTATTAAGTACATTTTTAAAAATCTGATTTTTTTATTTGTGTTTAATACCGACAATGCCGCGCTAAACGAAGTTCCGCAATTTGGTTTAACGCTTTAGGCAAAGTAATCTATTCTCCCCATTTCATATTTTACATATAAATTACACGTGCAAAGATATTTTATTTTATATTTAAAAGTCTCTTTATACTTAACCTAAACAATTAATCAGAATGAAAGAACTATTAAAAATGACGCTAGTAACTGTACTGGCGTTGGGATTTTTTGCTTCCTGTGAAAATCTATACATGGAAGAAATTAACGAAGAAGCTACGGTATTAAAATCGGCTTCAATTGAAAAAGAAAGCTACATTGTTGTTTTAAACGATGTTGAGCTTAACACCGAGCTATCAAAACTAAAAGGCTACGAAAAAAAGAAAGCAAAAGTAAAGTCTACTTCTGCTAAAATTTTAAAACGTGCTGGTATTACTGATGGAGACATTGGTTATACATACGGTGTTGCGTTAAAAGGTTTTTCGGTTAAGCTACCTCCGGGTCAGCTAAAAAAACTGGAAGCAGATCCTTCTGTAGAACACATCGAAAAAGATCAACCAGTATTTTTGAAACTGCCAACAAATATTCTAAAAAGGCCAACTCCTACACCCGACGAATCAACACCATACGGTGTTCCACGGGTTGGTGGTGGAGCCACCTATTCAGGCTCAAATGTAGCATGGATCTTAGATACAGGAATTGATTTAGATCACCCAGATCTAAATGTAGACGCTGGCAGAAGCGTTGCTTTTGGACAAAGCACACCCGACGATGGACATGGACACGGCACACATTGTGCAGGGACTATTGCTGCTATCGACAACGAAATAGGAGTTATTGGAGTTGCAGCTGGCGCAACTGTTATTGCTGCACGTATTTTAGATTCTAGGGGCTATGGATTATCTTCTGACTGTATAGCCGGTGTTGATCATGTTGCTGCATACGGTTCACCCGGAGATGTAGCCAATATGAGTGTTGGTTATCCTAACGAATCAGCACTGGACCAGGCCGTCGTAAACGCTGCCGCTTCTGGTATTTTCTTTTCAGTTGCTGCTGGTAACGATGGTATGAGCATTTACGACGCAATTCAAGTAAGTCCGGGACGTGCAAACGGAACAAATTTGTGGACTGTATCTGCAATGGATATTAATGACGATTTTGCTTATTTTTCGAACTATGGATACCCAACTGTTGATATATGTGGCCCGGGTGTTGATGTTTATTCTTGCTATTTAGATGGAGCTTATGCAACCATGAGCGGAACGTCAATGGCAACACCTCATGTGGCAGGAGTTTTACTGGTAACAGGGGGTACTCCATCAACAGATGGAACTGTAAATGGAGATCCTGATGGTTATCCTGATCCAATCGCATTTATTGGCGGAACTACTCCTCCGGAAAATCAAGCTCCAAATGCTGATTTCACTTTTGATATTAACGACTTAACAGTTCAATTTACCGATGCCAGTAGCGATGATAGCGGAGTTGTATCATGGGCATGGGACTTTGGAGATGGAAGCACTTCTTCTGTAGCAAGTCCAAACCATACGTACTCAAGTTATGGTGTCAAAACAGTAAGTTTAACAGTAGAGGATGCAGATGGAGAAACAGATATAGTTATTAAGCAAGTTACACTTACCGAAGAACCCATTGGAGGCGACATTTCAATTACGGTTATTGGAAGAAAAGTTCGTGGAGTGCGATATATCGATGTTACCTGGAGCGGAGCTACAGGAAGCAATGTTGACATAAAATTAAATGGTACTACCCAAACAACCACAGCCAATGATGGCAGCGAAACATTGAACATGGGTAGAGTAAGCGGAACATTTGTTGTTACCGTTTGCGAAACAGATGGTTCAACATGTTCAAACGAAGTTACGGTTGTGATTTAATTCACTTTTAGAATATTGAAAGGCTGTTGCAAATTTTTGCAACAGCCAAATTTTGCCTAACGCCGCGCTAAACAAAGTTCCGCAATTTCGTTTAGCACGACGTTCAGGCATATTTCCCAAAATACCGGGAGAAAAGTCGCTGGAAGTTGTTAAAAACGAATCTGAAAAGAGGCTACCCGTATGTGCGGTGGTACTTCGACTACGCTCAGTATACCATGTGAGAGGTTCTCCCCGTCAGCTATCGCTGGCGGGGCTGCCTACTCGATTAGATTGCGTTTTTTTGTTCTTTTAATATTTAGAAAAGCTTCTCTATTTATACTTTTCTCTTCTTCGATATCATAGTCATTTTGTAAGCCCAACCAAAATTTTGGGGAGTTTCCAAAATATCGACTAAGCCTAAGTGCAGTATCGGCAGTTATTCTTCTTTTTCCCTTCAATATTTGTGATATTCTGGTTTGAGGAATATTCAAATCTTTTGCCAGTTTGTAAGCTGATATTTCAAGAGGAATTAAGAATTCTTCAAGCAATATTTCTCCCGGGTGTATGTTTGGTAATTTCGCCATGTCCTGTCTATTTGTGATAGTCAATAATTTGTACCTGTTCTGCATTATTGTTATCCCAGATGAAGATTATTCTCCATTGGTCATTAATTCTTATACTATGATAATCCTTAAGTTTCCCTTTTAACTTTTCAAGCCTGCTCGAGGGAGGCACTCGAAGATCGACAATATCTTGTGAGTTGTGTATCATCCTCAGTTTCCTCCTCCCAATTTTCTGAATTTCAAAAGGGATCTTCCTCACAGTTTCACCACTCCAGATTTTCTCAGTATTCTTATCACCAAAACTTATTATCATATAGTAACGATTAACGATACTGACGCCAAAGGTAAGTAAAAATGTTTGTTTTCAAAAAATAAGAGCGGCTTTTATTAATGCAGCCTACCGTATGTGGATAAGCTCTGATTGAGTTTATTTTCTCTATAAAAAGTAAATCTATCTGCTATTTATGGCTTCCTCCTCCGCCTTTCAGGCTGCGGCGGACCGTGCAGGGACCTTTGTAGCTAGTCATGGGAACCTTTCCTATTTACTACAATTTAAGTCACGATAATTAATTCCATGAACCAAAGGCCCCTGAGCAAAAGAAAGTAGTTTAGTAACTAACTGCAGCTAGTTGACAACTGCACTTAGCATCATTATTCTGGTAGGTCGTCGAAGGGCTGTTGATTTCTGCATCTAGCTGAATTATTATGCCACATCGTCGAAGGGCTGTTCCTACCACTACCACGCAACCCATTTACTTCTTTCCCCTGTAACTTTTCTCAGATAGACCTGGTAGTCTCCCTTTCATTCCCTTGATCAATGCTTTTTTCTTTTCCCGTCTCCACCCTTGAATT
>JAIPBU010000019.1 GCA_021738535.1 Bacteroidales bacterium
TTTTTTGGAAATCCTGCTTAAAATCCTTACTTTTATACATAGGTGGTTTTTTTTGTTTTACGCAACTCCAAGATAGTGAATATCAAGGAGATAAACTAATAAAAATCACCTTTTTTTTGTTTTTTATGAATTATTCAGGCTAAGTTAGTTACAAGATTTTCTGATAATAAAACGTTTAAAAATTTATCCAGAATAATAATTAAAAGGTTGTCACTTTGCTATAAAATTAAACATGTATTCGGTTTTTAAATAAATGTTGTAATAATCAGAGAACTATATATTAAAGAATTTAGTGTAAGAAAATATAGACAAATAGCATCTATGACTTATAGATCAAAAATGTATATATTTTCATAACCCACTATCAAAATAAACAACTTTCAAAAAAACAAGAATAGTTTTTATTATTTTCACATAAAATCACCTAAGTTGTGTTTGCAAATGCTCTGTAATTATTAAACATACCATTTAAAAGGCAATAATACTACTAACTTCTTTCTCACCCTTAGAACAAAAATGGAAAGAATGAAAAATTTCTTACATGCTGATATGAAATATATTACTGGATTTGATGGTAACTCTATCAGAGTAACCCTGTACTTTTACTAATTTTATATACGATTATTTTTTCATCAGAAACTTTCCCAACTGTGATTTCATTAGGGGTAATTGTAATTACATCAATATTATTACGACTTACATATGGTTCATAAACTCGATAAACATTATAATGAGGGGGATGGCTCAGGTTTCTATCGATTCCAACTTCAACAACTGTTGGGTAGTTTTCGTTGGTACTAAATTCAATCCTATTAGAAAAAGTCTTCCACTTTACAATTTCCATTGATTGACTAATTAATACACGTTTATCATTATTGTCAAAAGAATAAATCTCAGTACAATTGGTTATCAATGTTCTTGTTGGCAAAGACCTGAATATGGCTTTTGTAAATTTTTGTAAAATACCCATTGTGATTCAGTTTTATATTATTGAAGCAAATCAAATTAATTCTTTCTATTACATTTATATATTGACATGAAGAATACTAACTATGTAAAGTTTTTATCACTATTTTATACAAAATACAAGTTAGATAAATTTTTTGTAAATTAATTTAACTTGTATTCTCTGTGAAAATGGTGTTTCATCAATGTTATTGATTCATGGACAAAAAGAAACCAACCAATTTACTATACGTCTTAAACGCCATTATGCCCCTAATTGAATTGGGTGGTACTGGTATATTTGCATCCAATTCGTTTTGGAGTATAGTGTTAGGAGTTATGCCACCTGAAGAAGGAGAGCCTAAGAAACAGATAATGGAGATAATTCGCAAGGATGAAACTAAGCATAAGATTGAGGGCATCATGAGACTTACTCAAGTGGCTGATTCAATAACCAAAAGAAATGATTTCAATGATGAAAATATGTACGATTTTACATATGCAATTAGGCAATTGATCAGATATGTATTTGATGATCAAAAGGCTTTAAATGCTTTAAATGGACTTAAAGATATGTATATAGACTTCATTACAGAATATTATTACCATAGCCTTGAATTTGGTAAAAAGGAAGAAGCAAGAAAAAAACTTGAGATGTTCGGAGAAATTCTAAAGGAAGATGATGACTTATGTAAAGAACTGGCAAAAATAATTTCCTATAAACCATTGAATTAGAATTAGGTGATAAAAAACCTCAAAATCTATGTAGAAATATAAAAATCTTAAGTAATAATCTTATAATTGGTTGATTTAGATTATTAAAACTTGGCAAAAGATTCATGTAATACATTAGTACTCTTCATATTCAAAGTAGAAATAGTCAGTTAAACCATCATTGTACTTTGCAGTTGCCTTGGTTGGGTAATTATACTCATTAAATTCGTACGTAATATCAGCACTTAAATATTTATTAGAAAAATAGGATGTACATTTATCATTTTGATGTTCTTCCAATTCCTCTGCCCATTCAATTTGACCTGTAACTAATAATGCAATATTGATACCTTTAAAAGGACTAATTCCCTCCCCGAAACTATAGTTATCTTCCCAATCATCATTCCATTGGGATAGTGGTGGATAATATGTACAAACCCTTTTCAAACTCTCATTGCCTGTCCATATATATTCTATAACCTTAACTGTATCATATACTTGAGTTTCTGAACTTAGTTCTAAATCTATTATTGAGGACAATTTATTCTCTGAATCAAGAATGTAATTATATCTCCCAAAATTAAATCCACTTTCAGTCCACTCGATTATTTCCATACCATCACCGCCTTGATAATTAGTGGCTCTCGTTATTTTAACTGGTAATTTATCCGAATTATATTCAACAGATATTTCTACAATATTATCTCTATATGTTTCAGTAAACTTGGAAAGTAAGTTGTTGGAATTATATTCAAATTTTAATGCAGAAGTTGATCCTCCCATCTCCATCGAGATATCAGTTATTCTCACATTGTTAATCCCGTCTGAATTGTTCTTCTCACAACTGGCAAAAAGTAATGAAAGTAATAATCCTAAGATAAGTATTCTTTTGCTTGTCATATTAATATACATTTATTTTAAAATTTGGGTATCAATTTTTTTTATTTAATCAGATATTTCCAATACGGATTATATTTTGGGTTTTATACTTAGGTCATAGTTTCACAGACTAATAAGAATTATTGTAAAATGATTCTTGGATAGAATTCTGAGTTCTTAAATTTAAGTAAATAAATCCCCTTGGGTAAACTTGATATATCAATCTCCTGTATTGGAGTATCATTAATCTTTATAATCTTAACAACTCTTCCATATGAATTTAATATTTCCAGATTCTCATTATCCGATAAATTTGCACTGCTTTCTATCCTGATTATTCCATTTGTGGGATTGGGATAGATACTAACGTTATGACTACTTAATTCTTCTTCTATACCTGTTACTGCACTTATATACACTTGTAATATAGCTGTATCACTAACACAATTATTTGAGTTAATAGAGTAGCTATTAACATATCCTTCCCCCTGACTTCCCCATTGGATTTGGGCAGAATTGGCTGAAGGATAGGATAGTATATTGCCACCAGTTGAGAACCAATAATAATCAACATCAGCATTTAAAGGTGTAGAATACAGAACAAGTTCGTATTCAGGAACATCTGTTTGACCAGTGATACTATATGTTGGTGGAGATGGATAAAATTTCAAGTTCTTTTCTCTTGTATAAAGTGACAAATCAGGAGCGAGTGGATTTGTAATTACACTACGATATGACCCACTGTCAGATTCTTGAAGATAACTTAACTCCAAAGTATTTGTAGTAATATCTGACATCAAAACATCATCATGATACCACTGATAAACGTTTTCTGTTTGATTGTCATTAATCAGATACGCAAACTCTCCCTTTAGACATTTGTAAATATCCTCTGCTATTTCAAGGCTGTCTTGGGGTGAGTAAGAAAAATACTCATTCGGAATATCTATATTGGGCACTATATCCTCAAATGCTAATTGATTATTTCCCACCCAAAGACTATCTAAATTTGGTAATACAAGAGATGGGAGTGATGAGAATTTGTTATTACTTAAATTTAGTTTATTAAGATTTGCAATATTGTTAAGTGCCTCTGGTAATGAACCTGACAATGAATTATTGTTTAAATAAAGATATAATAAATTGGTAAGGCTACCCAATTCAGCTGGTATTAACCCGTCAAGCTGATTATAGTTTGCTGCTAAAGTCCGCAACATAGATAAATTGCCTAAAGATGCAGGAATTGAACCAGTGAGCTGGTTATTAAGTAGATACAAATACTCCAAATTTAACAAATTACCTAATACTGCTGGAATAGAACCTGTTAATGCATTATTATTTAATAATAATCTCGTAAGATTTGTTAGATTTCCTATCTCAGAGGGAATTGATCCTGATAGTTGATTTTCTCCTAAATATAAGTGCTCAAGATTGCTAAGATTACCCAATTCAATTGGAATTGACCCTGTTAACTGGTTATGGTCTAAATATAAATTTTTTAGATTATTAAGATTACCCAATTCAGGGGGAATTGAACCTGTTAAATTATTATCCCATAAACTCAATGTTTCAAGGTTGACAATATTGCCAATACTCTGAGGTATTGAACCAGTTAACTGATTTTGTGATACACTTAGACTCCTAAGACTGATTAAATTTCCAATTTCATTCGGGATACTTCCATTTAATTGATTGTTGTATAAGTATAATGTGAATAAATTATTAAAGTTCCCTAATTCAGGTGGGATTGAGCCTGATAGTTGATTATTACTTAAATATAGAGAAGCCAGATCTAAATTTCCCAACTCAGGGGGAATTGAACCTGTTAATTGATTGTTGTTTAAATATAGTAACCATAAATTAGAAAGATTTCCTAATTCAGGTGGAATTGAACCTGTTAATTGATTGTTGTCTAAGCGTAACTGTGTTAAGTTGCTTAAATTACCCAATTCAAGCGGTATTGCTTCTGATATTTGATTGGTATGTAAACTTAGTTCTGATAAATTAATAAGATTTTCCAAATCAGGCGGTAGTGATCCTGAGATTTGATTATTATATAAGTATAACCTTATTAGATTACTTAAATTACCTAATTCGTTAGGTATTGCCCCCGATACTATATTATTATGTATATATAGTTCTGTTAAATTGGATAGATTTCCCAATTCAGGCGGAATTGATCCTGATAATTGATTATCGTTTAAGTTTAAAAACCTTAAATTAATAATATTTCCCAACTCTGAAGGAATTGATCCTGATAATTGATTATCATTTAAATATAAATACCATAAATTAGAAAGATTCCCTAATTCAGTTGGAATTGAGCCAGTTAATTGATTATTTTCCAAACTCAACCATATTAAATTGCTTAGACTACCTATCTCAGGAGGGACTGAACCTGTTAATGCATTATTATTTAATATTAACCTTGTAAGATTTGTTAGATTTCCTATCTCAGAGGGAATTGACCCTGTCAATTGGTTTTCTTTTAAATAAAGTTGTGATAAATTATTTAGGCTGCATAATTCAATTGGAATTGATCCTGTTAATTGGTTGTTGTCCAAATACAACAACTCTAAATTGCTTAGATTGCCCAATTCAGTTGGGATTAACCCTGATATTTGATTGCCTCCTAAAATTAAGTCTGATAGATTAGTAAGATTACCCAATTCAGGCGGAACTGACTCTGATAATTGGTTGCTGTGTAAATTTAGTTGTAATAAACTAAGGAGGCTTCCTAATTCAGGTGGAATTGATCCTGATAACTGGTTGTTCTCCAAATGCAAGTATTCTAAATTGCTTAGATTCCCTAATATAGATGGAATTGATCCTGATAATTTGTTGTTGTCTAAGTACAGGTCTGTTAGATTGGTAAGATTAGCCAGTTCAGATGGTAAAATTCCTGCGAGATTATTATTTGGGAGCGTAATCTCGTTTACCCTATCATTACTTAATGTTATTCCGTACCAAGTATTAATAGGTTCTGAACTCAACCAATTCGTATTATTATTCCAAATTGCACCATCAGTAGAATTATATAATGCAACAAGTGCAAGCGAATCTTGCTGTCTTTGAGCAAATGTTTGAGATGTAATTGCCAAAGAGATAATTAGTAAAAATACTTTTTTCATTATACAGTAGATTTTTGACATATCGTGTCAATAATGTTAAATTATTTATACGTAGATAATCAATCAAAGTTTCGTAGACCTCTTGCTCCTTGTATCAAAGTTGGTATTACATAAACAAAGCAGGTAAATCATATCTATATAGGTTTAGTATTTCAAGAAATACAGTGTGTTTATCTTTTTCATGAGTACTGGCATTTTTTTATTGAGTCTTTTTGTAATTATTTAGACATAATTATGCTCTAATAAACATAAAGGAACGTTAATTAGAAATACTCAATATTGGGTGTTTAAAACAAGAAAAAGTTGATTAATTATCATCGTAAAAATAAAATACTTGACTCAACATGATCAAATATTTTATGCTGTGATAATTTCAATTGATAATAGTTTTTATATTATAATCTCTGATCTATTTTACCTGACAGTTCTCAGTAAGCTAAATTTAACTTCTATTGAATAGGATAATGCCTTTAATATGGGAAAGAATTATTCTATAAATCATTCATTTATAAAACCAAGAATGCACTAAGACTATATGAATATTAAAAAGCACACTTTAAGAAAGTCTTCCCCACAATCAACCCCATCATAATTCGATCCTCCAGAACCCTAAAAATATCATTAAGTTCAAACAGATACCATACGAAATATTTTATGTCAGGATCAATAACCTGACTTATATTATAAACCCTGCCACTCCCATCCTGATCCTGCACCTTTAAATTTACAATCCCTTCCGTGTCCCATATTTTTTTTACTCTTACAACTGTATAGAAACTTCTTTCTCTAAGGATATACAGCGAATCAGGGTAAATCATATTATTGGGGGTAATGATATTATTCTGAAGGACCATTGCACTACCATCTGGGAAGTAGTGTATTAATTTCTCTGTTACTGGACTATTTTGTACAATCTGTTTCATATGGGTGGACATTTATTATAAATACTGCCAATATCAAGAATGTACATACTAATGGGGGATTACTGCCGTATCCACCACTATGACCACCACCCTAACCACCCCCCTATATAGCCTGAGGGTGCTGCAAGAAAAAAATGTATTTGCTTAAATAAAATTTCAAAAACCTGAAATAATATTTGGGGTTCAAATTATTGAAAAGTGGAAAAATTTTGGGAAAAATTTTGGAGATTGTGATTGGGTAATTATAGGGGATTATAAAAAATTATAAAATATTGTAAAGGTTATGGGGTCAAATTCCAATAGACTACCAAATTCCCTTATCACTTAATATATCCTGTTTCTTTACCAAAGATAGTTTCGGTTTATAGTGGTTAAGGGTTTCGGTTTTTGTATGTGCTGTAAACTCTATTATTTCATTGTCTGAGAACCCATGTGCATCAAGAAACCTAACAAGGGTCTTTCTTGCAAAATACACATTAAATATATCCTTTAGCACAAGCCTTTCAGTTTTCTTCTTAGCACCAAGAAGGGTATTAGGACTTATAATAATTCGATTAAAATTCAATTTAGAAGCAATTTCTGTAAGTTCTTTGCGAAACTCATCGATTGGCATAAAAGTAGGTAATTCTCCATTATGTCTTTTCACAACAACCTCTAAATAACCAAATACAGGATTGATGTTAAGAAAACTTGTTTTTGAATGATAAATATGTAATAAATAACGACTATCTCTCTTTTCAATTGTTAATTCATGATTATACAATTCCTCCCCTCTAAATCCGCCACCTAAACATGCGATAATAAACATATCTCTCGCAAGGTTAGCCTGAATGTTGTCATAATCAGTTTTACAAAATATATCAAATTCTTCCAAAGTAAGTGAGTGTTCTCTCCTTGTATAGGGTGTCGTAATATCTTTCCTACTTACGTAATCTTTTGCATCAATAAAGTTTGGATTACGTTCGTATGGAATTATGTTATACTTCTGTAAAAGAAAAATATACCTTCTTAAATGTTTTACGATTTTACTAAAACCTGCAAATCTATAACCTTCCCTTTCTGAATTTATAAGTTTAATTTTATATTGCTCAAAATTAAATGGTTTGTAGTTCCTTGGGCGATATTTGGCATATCCATTTTGAACCAAGAACTTTAAAAATTCGTGTATCCATTCATCATTGAAATGTTTAATATGCTCTGGAGGATTAGCATTATATCGGTAGTCATGTAATCGAAGAAGAAGCGATTTATAAGAATCTGCAATTAACAAATCATTGTTTAATTTGTCTCTGGTCCAACAAAATCCGAAACAATCGAAAATATTCTCCTTGTCGTAATATCCTTTTTCATAACGCTCTAAATAATCCAACTTTTCAATTTCCTTTTGATGCTTTTCTTCGTAGTAAGAGCCTTCAATCCAATTAGCAATATCTTCAAGTTCATCATATAAAACTGGTTCTCCAGTAATTTCATCAAGATGAACTTCCGAGGTGAAAGTATCCCAAACTTGTTTAGGAACAGGATTATCAAAAAACTTTCTAACCTCTTCGTTATCTATTAATTCTTCGGTTTCTGGAATTGGGTCTTGATGCTTATATGTGTATTCAAATAGATTCTTAGGATTAATTTTCTTCCTTTCGAAATTTAATCGAATAATGGCATGATTTATAAGACCTATTACTTCATAAAATCTTTGCATCAATTCATGGTCATTCAGTCTGTTTTGAAATTCAGCCTTAGTTAGTTTTACCTTTTCCTCATTGGCATCTAACATTTTGATATCAATTATCCTATCGACCTTTTTTTTACCAAGAGAAATAGAACCTAATTTAACCCGAATCATTAATTGCTGCTTACCATCCTTTTTGCCTTCGTATTGCTTCAGAAATAGATAAATCTTCTTTTTAGATGATTGCTCCATTTGTTACGTTTTAGTAGGACCAAATATAATAAAAATTAGACACTAAGATTAGACACTAAATTAGACACCAATACACGCTCAAACGCCCATTCTTCCGTCACTATTTTCATTTAGTAAGCCCCGTCCAGACCGCAAAGAGCTAAAAACCCTGACAAATTTTGTCAGGGTTTTTTGTTTGGAGTAACTCGTTGAAAGCTCGCTTTCATAATTGTTGTTTATACTCGTAAGATTTTCACAATATTTTAATGGATCCTATACCCTCAAATTACATGCTTAATAACTTCCTTGTTAATAGCCCAATAAGTATTGCAACTGTAAAGCTTATCATCGTCCCGATCAAAACATACTCCGTCTTTTTCCTTGCATCATCATCATTGTCCCTACTTACCCTTAGAATTGACTTTCCTGCTATTAAAAAACCGATAGCAGCAAACTGACCTAATAAGACAAAAATAAATACTAAAATCCTTTCAGTAATGCCTATATAGGTTCCTGCATTTTTTAAACTATCTGTAGTTGAGAGTTCATATTTGAAGGTTTCTGTAATTTTTCCAATTGTCTTTCCTGCAGGCCAGGTTATAATAATGAATGCTGTAATAATAATTAGACTTTTCTCATCAGTGAATAAATCGACAAGAGAAGGGATCACTTGATTAAAACTATCAGTTAAATACAACCATACCAAAATTATGATTACCAAGTGAAGTAATTGATCAGTAAAGAAATAAACAACTTCAATTATTTTATCCTTTTTGTTCGGTATTTTTTCATTTTTTGCATCTATCTTTTGTTCTATACTAATTTTCCAATAATCAATTAAACCATGAGAAATAAATATAGATAATGGAGCAATCCAATTTGTCCATTGCATTAAAATAAGATAGGTTAATACTCCTGACAAGCTTACATGTAACCAAAAATATTGCGATTTTAAAGCTTTTCTTTTCTTATGTTCTACCCATTTATTTGATTGTATAACAAAATCAGTTAATATGTGGGCTAAAACTAGTTGTAAAAGTATCAATATATTAATTTTATTGCCTCCCTCTTCATTAACTCTTTATACCTTTTAATAAGTGGTTCTATACCATTCCATCCGGCTGTTTTCTTTCGTTGATTAATTGCTGATTGTGATTTTTTTAGTTTTTCACTGATTTCTCGTTCATTTAAACCTAAAATTGTCCAATATATTACTTCAGCAGAATTAACTGTCCAACCTGAGAGTACCACCTCCAATAATCTAAATTCGGTTTCAAGCTCAGCATTCAGCTCCTTATTATTTGTCGCTATCGCCAAAGTGCGTTTGTTTTTTTTCATCATATCAAGGGTTCTACCCGAAAAAGTATAGGCATCTCCAGTTGATTCATTCACATTTTCCCTTTTGCCTAAAATCTCTCCAACACCAATTGCTATCCTAACATCAATAGTTGGTTTGGTTTTATTACTTTCGCTTAAAGCGATTTTGTTTATGGCTGATTTTAAAAGCAAAGCTACGTTTAGTGCTTCCTCTTTCTTGTCAAGTTCTATCTGAACACTGTCACCTCTAGTTATCATAAAACTACTATCAACATTAGTTCTTACGTATTCATCATCTTCAAATGTATCATAAATAATATCTATTACCAGATTCTCTTCTTCAATGGAAAGCTTTGAGTAATCAATTATATCAGCTGTTATTACTGCTTTCATATAGCTTAAATTTTGTTGTTCATTTAATCAAAACTATTATACTTATAAGGCCCCAGGCTTATAACCCTGTATTATAAGCTTCTTGCCTTATTCCTCTAATCACTTATGCATTAATCAATATAAGTTTTATTAACATTATGTCCTATTAACAAATATAAGGCAAATACCTAATAAATCACCATTATAAGCCTGGATCCTTATAATAAATTTTAAAATTAATATAATACAAATAAAAACTCTAAAGTGGAAAAACCGGAGCCGCTGACAACCTGAAACCGGTTTTTGTATTAGCCCGTGCTGGCACCTAAAAACCAAAATATTCCTTAGCATTGAAGTAGCATATATCCTGTATGATCTTCCCTATATGCTCTTTATCTGCCGGCAGCTCGCCCTTCTCAATTTCACTGCCAAAAAGATTGCAGAGTATTCTTCGGAAATATTCATGCCTGGGATAGGAAAGGAAACTACGCGAATCAGTGAGCATCCCGACAAACCTGCTGATAAGACCAATGTCAGAAAGCGTGTTAAGCTGCCTCTCAATACCGCGTTTTGAATCCATAAACCACCAGGCAGCACCAAACTGCATCTTGCCGGCTACTGATCCATCATTAAAACTGCCCGCCATGGAAGCTACCATCTCGTTACCGGATGGATTAATATTATAAATTATCGTTTTTGCCAGGTTCCCAGAACTATCAAGGCGGTCAAAAAATCTGCTCATTGCTTCAGCCACGTTGTAGCACCCAATTGAATCAAAACCGGTGTCGGGGCCCAGAGCATTATATAAACGTGTATTATTATTACGAATAACACCGTAATGATACTGCTGTACCCATCCCCTTCTATTATTCATCAGGGCCAGTTCATACATAAGAAAACTCTTAAACTTGTTAAGCTCCTCCCCTGTTATTCCCTTCCTCTCTCTTGATTTAGAAAATATAGCTTCAATTTCATTAGCTGAATAACTATCAGCATAAAATTCCCTTATTCCGTGATCTGCAAGCCTGCAGCCTGATTCATGAAAATATGCATGCCGCATGTCAAGGGCATCAATCAGATTGCCGGCTGATAATATTCTCAGTCCGCTGATATCTTCCAGCTTATCTATAAAAGAATTGAATGTATCTGCCTTCTCAATCTCCAGCGCCCTGTCCGGTCGCCAGGCCGGCAACACTTTTACACTAAAATCATTTCCGGCTATCTTCTTGTGGGCAGACAGATCATCCAGCGGATCATCAGTTGTGCATAACACTTCGACATTCATCTTTTTAAGCAGTCCGTGAACACTATAAGCCGGATCAGAAAGCATTGCGCCGCATTTATCATAAACCTTATCACAGTTGCCTGGTCCAAGCAGGTCATCAATCCCAAAATAAAGTTTCAACTCCATGTGGGTCCAGTGATAAAGCGGATTCCTGACAACATAAGGCACCACTCCTGCCCAGGCCCTGAATTTTTCCCTGTCGTCAGCATTTCCTGTTATATACTTCTCGGGAACACCGCATGCCCTCATCGCACGCCACTTGTAATGGTCACCTTCAAGCCAGGCTTCGGTAAGGTTACTAAACTGCCTGTTGGCTGCAATGGCCAGCGGATCAAGGTGGGAATGAAAATCAATTATTGGTAAAGGCTTTGCGTAATTGTGATACAATTCAGAAGCTGTATCAGTATCTAATAAAAAATTATCATCAAGGAATTTTTTCATATGAGCTGTCTGTTGGCTTGTTTACAAATTTAATTAATATAGTGGAATGATGGTTCCCCCCTTCGCTACTTCGCTAAAGCCACGGAAGGCAGGGGATGGATTTTTGAGTCCACTCCGAAAAGTCTCACCCGGAGGGTGATAATAATAATACATTATTCTCTATTCACCCGCCTCCGGGGGTGTGGGGTGGTTCTATGTATCAAAAACCGGGATAAAACCCGGGCTATTATTATTAAGCCACTCCGTGGCTTTTAGGTGCTCAGATAATATACAAATCCCTGGCAAAAACTGGCTTCAATGTATGTTTATTATTAGTTAAGGACACCCAGTATTCCAATAATCCAGTGTTGCAATAAGACAAATACATTTCTTAATTTAGCAATACGCCAAAGTCATAAAATAAAAAAGGAGCAGAGCAATGAAATACACAAAACTTGGAAAAAGAGGACCGGAAATATCAACAATAGGATTTGGATCATGGGGTATCAGCGGTCGCGACTGGGGAAAGACAGATGATAAAAATTCCATTAAGGCATTGCACACAGCTCTTGACGAGGGAGTTAATTTCATTGACACGGCTGATGTCTATGGTTTCGGGCATTCGGAAGAACTGATCAGGCAGGTTCTCAGTGAAAGAAAGGACCGTGATAAGATAGTAGTTGCAACAAAGGCAGGTAATAATTTCTATCCTTACATTAACAAAGACCTTAAGGTTAGCCCGCTCAACCATGACTATTCAGAAAAGCACCTTATTCATGCTGCAGAAGAAAGCCTTAAACGATTAAACACCGAATGCCTTGACATACTGCAACTGCACAGCCCGCCAACCGATATACTGGAACGTGACGAGCCATGGGAAGCACTTACCCGACTGAAATCGGATGGAAAGATCAGGCATGCCGGTTGGAGTGTACAGTCGTTCCGGGAAAGTGAGCAAACACACATACTGGAAAGGCATAATGAATTGATTGATGTAATCCAGGTAAGGTATAACCTGCTTGAAAGGGAGGCTGAAGAAAAGTTATTCCCGGCAGCCATGAAATACGGAACAGGAGTTATTGTAAGGATACCTTTGCTCTTTGGCCTGCTCACCGGCAAATTCGACAAGAACAGCACTTTCGGGGAAGATGACCACAGGAAGCTTAACCTGGCACCTGAAAAGCTCAGGGCATATATTGACCGGATGGACACTTTCAATGATTTTTTCAGAGTATACAGTAACTACAGCCCGGCACAGTTAAGCCTGGGGTTTTGTATATCCCACCCTGCGTGTCATGTTGCAATACCCAGTGGCAAAACCCCCGCGCAGGTACGAGAGAACACGGCAGTTCCTGACAGCGATAAAATACCATATAAAGCATACCCAAAACTTAAACTTTAACCATTATTTTAATTTCCTTCTTCGTACATTTGGTATTTAATTTATGTCGACGAAGAAGCGTATATTAAACATCCTTTTCTGGTCTGTAATCTCAGCGGCCTTTATTGGCCCGGGGACTATTACCACAGCTGCAAGCAGCGGCGCCTCTTTTGGCACCGGCCTGTTATGGGCTCTTGTTTTTTCCACACTGGCCTGTATAGTATTGCAGGAAGCAGCATCACGGATCAGCATTACTACCGGCAGCAACCTGGGGCAATCCATAGCCAAACATTATGGAAGCACATCAGCAAAAAGAAGTGTTCTCTTCCTGGTACCTGCTGCCATTATTACTGGTGCGGCAGCTTACGAAATGGGAAATATGCTGGGTGCAGTTGAAGGAATAAAACTATTATTTGATATACCATCTTACTTACTGGTACTGATTATTGCCACGGTTGCAACAATAATACTTGCGATACCATCCTTAAAGATCATTTCAACCATACTGGGAATGCTGGTGGTCATTATGGGATCAGCTTTCCTGCTAACGGCAATAATGGTAAAGCCGGACTTAAGTGAAATAATAAAGGGAGCTTTCATCCCTTCTTTACCCGGCCCGGGTGCCGGCACCCTTGTGCTGGCTCTTATAGGAACAACCATAGTTCCATACAACCTGTTCCTGGGATCGGGATTATCGGCAAAAGGCCAGTCAATGAAAGAGATGCGTTTTGGTCTCTTCACCGCAATACTGCTGGGAGGGATCTTTTCCATGGCCGTACTGCTCACAGGAGCAGCAATAAACGGATCATTCTCCTTCAATGCTCTTTCGGCTGTACTGGAGCAAAAAATGGGTATCAGCGGTAAATACCTTCTTGCTTTTGGACTGTTTGCAGCAGGCTTCACCTCGGCGGTAACGGCTCCCCTGGCAACGGCTGTAACCCTTAAAAGTATTTTCGGGCATAACAGCAACAAAAGCTGGAGTACAGGTTCCCGGCGCTTCCGGGCCACTTGGCTTATAATAGTATTTACAGGAACATTATTTGCCTCTCTGGATATAAAACCCGTCCCTGCCATAATTCTTGCACAGGCCCTTAACGGGTTTCTTTTGCCCTTCGTAAGTATATTTCTTTATATAGTAATTATCAAAAGAGATCCAAAGCACACTAAACACACTATACTTCCTAATATACTGATGCTCACCGTTATATATGTAACCCTGATCCTTGGTATTAACAGTGCATTAAGGGCTCTTCTAAGAATAATCGGTTATGGTACAGTGGACAATCCCGTATACCTGGTAATAACATCAGCAGCGGCACTGATTATTGTTTTAATAATTGCAGCCAGGACAAGAAATCACAAACCCGGAACAAAAAATACCAAGAGATCATGAATGGCATCCATGAAATATATGTTGACACGGGCGGCACCTTTACGGACTGCATTTGTAAATGTCCAGGCGGAGAATACAAGCGACTTAAAGTACTAAGCAACAGCAGTCTCAGAGGAAAGATCACCAGGGTCATCTCAGACACCGAATTTGAAATAACCACCTCCTGGGCTTTTGATGATAAGCTGCTTACAGGCTTTTTATTTCGTATTATTCCCGCATCATATACAAAAATCAAAATTAAGGTATACAACAGTAAATCCTCAAGAATAACCATTGATCATTCATTGCCCTCTTTACCCGGAGCAGGGCAGAGCTTTGAAATCACATCAGGAGAAGAAGCACCTGTCCTGGGTGCAAGGTTACTTACAAAAACCCCTTTGGATGGCGTATTTCCGCCGATGGATTTAAAGCTTGGGTCGACGAAGGGGACGAATGCACTGCTGGAGCACAAGGGAGGCCGTACCTTGTTCATAACAACGAAGGGATTTGCGGACCTGCTTGAGATCGGTAACCAGTCGCGCCCGGATATCTTTGCCCTCAATGTCCAAAAACGAAGTATGCTGTACAGTGAAGTTATTGAAGTAGATGAACGCATTGATGCCAAAGGTAAAGTTCTCCTTAAACCCGACCTGGAAAAGGTCAGGGCACAGCTAAATGATATAAGTATTGAAACCTTTGATTCGGTAGCAGTATGCCTGATGAACAGTTATCAGAATCCTGCACACGAATTATCAATATATACTGAGCTTATATCTGCAGGAGTACCTTTTATCTCACTTTCTCATAAAATCTCACCTCTCATAAAAGTTCAGAACAGGGCTGATACCACGGTTGTGAACGCCTACCTCTCACCTGTTATAAATGAATACGTAAACAATATCAAGAAACATACATCCGGCAGCCGTTTTTACATGATGACCAGTGCGGGCGGGCTTGTTGATGCAAATCACTTTCTCCCGAAAGACAGTCTTTTGAGCGGACCGGCAGGCGGTGTGAGCGGAGCACTTGCCATAGGCCGGGAGATTGATTGCAATAAACTCATTACTTTCGACATGGGTGGAACAAGCACTGACGTATCACGTATTGAAGGCAGCTTTGACTACCGTTACGATCTTGAGGTAGGAGATGCACGTATCAACAGCCCTGCCATAGCCATTGAAACAGTTGCTGCAGGTGGTGGATCGGTTTGTGGTTTTGACGGTTATAAACTGTATGTCGGCCCTGAAAGTGCTGGTGCCTACCCAGGTCCGGCCTGCTACGGTGCGGGAGGACCATTGACCTTAACCGATGTCAACCTACTACTGGGCAGGCTTGATCCCTCACGTTTCGGAATACCCGTTTACCCGTCGCATGCAGAAAAAAGCCTGGAAAAACTGCTCAATGAGATAGAGCATAAAAGCGGGAAAAAAAGAGATGCAGATAAAATACTCTATGGGTTTATTGACATTGCAAATGAACTGATGGCCGGGGCCATACGAAAAATTTCCCATGCCTTAGGTTATAATCCTTCTGATTACACCCTTGTTGCCTTTGGAGGGGCAGGTGGCCTCCATGCATGCGACATAGCAGATATGTTGCAAATAAAAAAAATACTGCTGCCACGCGATGCCGGATTACTAAGTGCCTATGGTATTGGCCATGCCGCCATTGAACGCTTTGCCGTTAAACAGGTTCTCCTTACCCTTGACAAAGCTTCAGGTAAAATTGAGAGTTTTTTCACTGAATGCACAAAAGAAGCCGTTAAGCTTCTGCAGCTTGAAGGATTTAGTGATGATGAAATAATAATACACAGGCAGCTTGCCTTTATGAGGTACACCGGCCAGGACACTTGCCTGGAAGTAAATTTTGAAAACACACAGGACCTGGTACATAATTTTGAAGATACATACAGGAATACCTACGGGCACAGTGTCAGCAACAGGAAAATTGAAATTGAGTCTGTAAGAGTAATAGCCAGGGTAGAAAAGGAAAGCAAAATAAAGGTCAAGGAGGCAATTAAAACATATATAGCTGATCCTGAGCGTCTAACTGACAACGGGAATAAAGTCTTCAGTCTCAACAAACTCAAAGCAGGAGCAGCTTTTGAAGGCAGCGCTATCTTACTGGATAATTATGCCAGCACCTATATAAAAAAAGGATGGCAGCTCGAAATTGACAGCAGCGGTACTTCAGTAATTACGCGCACAAAGAACAAGGATTTAAAGAAAGTAAAAAAGACACGCGAAACAGAACTTGAACTGTTTACCAACCGTTTTATGTCCATTGCTGAAAACATGGGAGCCCTTCTGCAACGGACAGCTATGTCAGTGAATATCAAAGAACGACTCGATTTTTCCTGCGCCCTGCTGGATGCACAAGGCAGGCTCGTCGCAAATGCACCACACATCCCGGTGCACCTGGGAGGACTGGGCAGCTGTGTACGCTCACTTATAGACAAGATAAATTTTGAGGAAGGAGATACTATTGTCACTAACCACCCTAATTATGGCGGGTCACACCTCCCTGATGTCACACTCGTTACCCCGGTTTTTTATAAAGGGGAAAGAATTGCATTTGTTGTTAACCGGGCCCATCACAGCGAGATAGGAGGCATAAGCCCGGGATCAATGCCACCCGCTGCCTCCGGTCTGCACGAAGAGGGGGTGGTAATATCACCCTTTCACCTTGTAAAAGGCGGTTACGCCGACTGGGAAGGAATAAGGAAGATATTAACTGGCTATCCCTACCCCACCAGGGCACTGGAAGAGAATATTGCAGACCTGAATGCAGCCATTGCAGCAAATACTAATGGTAAAAATGCTTTCCTCTCCCTTATTAAACAACACGGCAGGCAAAAAGTAACTGACTACCTTGACAGGCTGAGGGAATATGCAGGGATGAAGATGAGAGACACGCTAAAAAAATTCAAAGACGGCGAATACAGGGCCAAAGAGTCCCTGGACGATGGTTCCATAATATGTGTATCAGTATACCTGGAAAATGGCAGTTGCATAATAGATTTCAGTGGCAGCGCAGATGTCAATAACTCAAATATGAATGCTACTGAAGCTATTGTCAGGAGTGTTACAATATACGTACTGAGACTGCTTCTCAATGAAAGCATACCACTCAATGACGGCCTTATGGAGCATGTTAAACTCATCCTGCCTCACGGCATGCTAAACCCCGTATTCCATGATGATCCAGCCCGGTGTCCTGCTATTGTGGGGGGAAACGTGGAAATAAGCCAGCGACTTACGGACACCCTGCTTAAAGCTTTTAATGTTGTGGCAGCAAGCCAGGGGACGATGAACAACCTTATTTTTGGCAACAAAGATTTTGGGTACTATGAAACCATTTGCGGAGGTTGCGGAGCCGGTAAAGACTTTAACGGTGCCGATGCCGTGCACCACCATATGACCAACACCAGGATCACCGATGCTGAAATAATAGAACACCGCTACCCTGTCAGGCTTGAAGAATTCTCCGTCAGAAAATCATCAGGGGGTAAAGGCAAAAATACAGGCGGCAACGGTGTTATAAGACACATCACCTTCCTTGAAGCGGTTAACCTGTCTGTTCTGACACAGCGAAGAAACAGCGGACCATATGGTATTAACGGAGGCTCGGCAGGCAAACCCGGGAGCCAGGAAATAATCAGGACAAACGGCAAAATAATCACCCTGGGATCAGTTCATAATATTGATCTTAAAGCCGGTGACAGCCTGGTCATGAAAACACCGGGAGGAGGAGGATACGGTAACCCTACTTGATGATAAGCAGGATTTTTTGTAACTTTGTATTTCAGAATCAAAAAAGGATAATAATATTTTGATAGTTTTTTTATACTCGCGCAACAACCCCTGATACTATTTAGCAATACATCAAAAAGAGACAATCTTTAAGCTTAATAACCGATGTTGTTTAGTTTGACTGGTATTAATAAATAATTTATCTTAAACAATAAAATAACAAATACAGATTATGTTAAAAACAAAAGTTTACAAATCAGAAAATTCAATTACTTCAAAGGAAAAACAGGATACCGTAGACTTTCTTTATACTCACCTTGATGAGTATGGAGACACCAAGGAAGATATAACCAAAGCTATTCATTTCTCACTGAAAATAAATGATCCGGCTTTAAAGCCTTTACCTTTGGGTGGCTTTGTTCTAAACGGTATAATGGACGACAAAATTGTTTGTTCCGTGGTGGTAAATAAAACGGGTATGAGTGGTTATATACCGGAAAACATCCTCGTTTATATTGCAACGCACAGCGATTACAGAGGAAAAGGAATAGGCAAACAGATGATGAAAGAAGCGCTTGATATTGCTGAGGGCAATGTTGCACTGCATGTTGAACCGGATAACCCCGCAAAAATCCTTTATGAAAAGATAGGATTTACAAACAAATATCTTGAAATGAGATATAACAAATAATGATAGAAACAGGTCATTTAGTAAAACTAAGGAAAGAATTACATTCCTATCCTGAAACTGCCGGTCAGGAGCGTTCAACCGCTGAGAGACTGAGAAGGTTTATTTCAGCTTTTAATCCTGACCGTGTGGTCACAGGTCTCGGGGGGAATGGGATTGCCTTTGTTTTCAAAGGACAGGAAGAGGGAAAAAAGCTACTTTTCAGGGCTGACCTTGATGCACTGCCAATAAAAGAGATCAGTCACCTTGAATACAGGTCGGTATATTCAGACAGGGCCCATCTTTGCGGTCACGACGGACACATGACAATACTTGCAGGGCTTGCGGAAGCACTTGACAGCAACAGGCCTCTTAAAGGAGAAATAACTTTGCTCTTCCAGCCTTCAGAAGAGACAGGCGAAGGTGCAGCTCTTGTACTTAATGATCCTGCTTTTGCAGAAATTAATGAACCCGATTACGTTTTTGCCCTTCATAACCTGCCAGGATATCCTCATAAGTCAATAATTATTAACGATGATATTTTCAGTTCAGCCTCGGTGGGACTAACAGTGTGCCTCCACGGTAAGTCATCACACGCTGCAGAGCCGTCAATGGGAAATTCACCGGTAAAGGCCCTTTCCGGAATAATTGATGCTCTTGACAGGATACAGTCTGACACCAGCCTTTTTAAGGACTTTGCACTTGGCACTGTAGTTCACATCAATCTTGGTGAGAAACGTTTTGGCACATCACCGGAATACGGGGAGATCTCCATGACCCTGAGAGCATACAGGGATGAAGATATTGAAGTTATGAAGAAAGAGATGATCAGGGCAATTAAAGATATCTGCGAGAAAGACGGTATCAGGTATGAATATGAGTGGATTGAAGAGTTCCTTTCACTCGAAAATCATGATTTCCCTGTTGAAATTATACGAAAAGCAGCAGCAGAACTTGATCTTGAAACAGTTGAAATGAAGAAGCCATTCAAGTGGTCAGAGGATTTCAGTCATTTCACCAAAAAATATAAAGGCGCCATGTTCGGGCTTGGTTCAGGAAAAGACCAGCCTGCACTGCACAACCCTGATTACGATTTCCCTGACCAGATACTGGCTTCAGGAATTAATATGTTCCTTAATATCTACAGGTTAATAAACCGGTAACGAAAAAACAAATGATAACAACTTCCGTCATTGAACTGGACCGTACAGCACTTGCAAATAACCTTAGATTTATAAAAAAATATATTCATAAGAGAGCAAAAATATCTTCTGTAGTTAAGGGTAATGCCTACGGTCATGGAATTACGGAGTTTGTACAGCTGGCAGAGAGTGAAGGCATAGATCATTTCTCAGTGTTTTCCGCAGATGAAGCCGAGGTGGTATTCAAATGCAAAAAGCCTGATACAAGTATCATGATCATGGGCTGGCTGGATAACGGTCAGATAGAATGGGCAATTTGTAACGATATTGAATTTTACATCTTTGACCTGAACTTTGTATATGAAACAATAAAAATATCAAAGAAAGTTGGTAAACCGGCTAAAGTACACATCGAAGTTGAGACAGGGATGAACAGGACCGGTTTTAAAAAGAAATCGCTTGTTAAACTTTACAAATTGATAAACAATAATCCTGAATGTTTTGATATAAAAGGTTTCTGCACTCATTATGCAGGTGCTGAAAGCATTGCCAATTATGTCAGGATACAAAAACAAAGGATAAGTTTTGAAAAGCTTTATAAGGAAACTATATCCAAAGGGATAGTTCCTGAACTGAAACATACAGCCTGTTCTGCAGCGGCCATGAATTACCCGGGTACATGCATGGATATGGTACGGATAGGAATAATGCAATACGGTTTCTGGCCCAGTCCTGAAACATTTATACAATATGCACAGCGTAAATCACAAAAAACAGACCCTCTGAAAAGAGTGCTCAGGTGGAAGAGCAAGATAATGACCATTAAAGAAGTAAAAGAGGGCGAATTTATTAGCTACGGTACCAATTACCTTGCCCAGGAAGATAAGAAAATAGCAATAGTTCCTGTAGGTTATTCGGATGGCTACAGCAGGGTGCTCAGCAACCAGGGAAAAGTAATAATTAATGAAACCTTCGCAGACGTAATAGGACTCGTTAACATGAACATGATGATAGTGGATATTACCCTCACACCAAATGTAAAAAGGGGTGATGAAGTAGTAATGATTGGAAAACAGGGCAGCCTGGAAATATCTGTTAATTCATTCAGCGCTATGAGCTCAACAATGAATTACGAGCTACTCGTCCGCTTACCCGAAAGTATAGAAAGGAAAATAGTAAATTAACAATATATGGCATTTATTGAATTTAATACGACAAAGTTAAAGCACAACTTCGACTACCTGGAAAACCTTTTTGAAAGTAACAATATCAAATGGGCCATTGTATCCAAGCTGCTGTGCGGAGAAAAATCATACCTGGAAGAAATAATAAATCTCGGGGTAAAAAAGATATGCGATTCAAGGGTTACCAATCTTAAGGTTATTAAGAGCATAGATAAGAATATTGAAACAATTTATATTAAACCACCCGCCAAAAGAAGCATAAAAAGCATAGTGCGTTTTGCGGATATTAGTTTCAATACAGAGTATTATACTATAAAACTTCTTTCGGAAGAAGCACAAAGACAGAAAAAGACTCATAAAATAATGATCATTATTGAGACAGGTGAACTGCGTGAGGGCGTGCTGGCCGAGGATTTCCTGGATTTTTATGAAAAGGTTTTTGAGTTACCAAATATAGAGGTTGTGGGTATAGGTACTAACCTTTCATGCCTCTATGGTGTTCTGCCAAACCGTGACAAGCTCATACAGCTCAGCCTCTATGAGCAACTTGTTGAAGCCAAATTCAATAAAAACATACCTTTTGTATCCGGTGGTTCATCTGTAACTATACCTCTTATCCTGAACAATACTCTTCCAAGGGGAATAAACCACTTCAGGGTTGGCGAGACATTGTTCCTGGGGACAAACGTATATGATAATTCCCGGTACAGGAATATGAAAAACGATGTTTTTAAATTGTTTGCGGAGGTAATAGAGGTATCAGAAAAACCAATGGTGCCTGACGGAGAAATGGGAACCAACGTGGAAGGAGAAGAGTATTCATTTGATGAAAGCGATATAGGCAAAACCAGTTGCAGGGCTATTATAGACCTTGGCCTGCTCGATGTGGATGAAGAGCACATTACACCAAGAGATAAGAATATTAAATTTGCGGGAGCTTCATCAGACATGATTGTTATTGACCTGGGAAAAAACTCAAAAAAATATAAAGTCGGTGACCTTATCGAATTCAAACTTGATTACGTTGGCACACTGAGGTTGATGAGTTCGAGATACATTGACAAGAAAATTGTATCCTGACAGCCTGGCGATCTTAGTGATATTCAGTATATTTATTGGGGTGTGATAATCTTGTCTGAATTAAACATATGAAAATTATTAACTAACCCATTAATATTATGAAAAAAGCAGTACTAATACTTCTTGCAATGGTTTTTATAGCTTCATGTAAAAATCCTGCCGGACCACCAATAAAATATCCTGAGACTAAAAAGGGTCTCATAATGGATAACTATTACGGAACCGAGATTGTTGACCCTTACAGGTGGCTGGAAGACGATATGTCTGAAGAAACAGCTACATGGGTTAAGGCACAGAACAAAGTAACATATAGTTACCTGGACCGCATTCCGTACCGCGACCAGATTAAAAAACGTCTTATGGCAATGTGGAATTATGAAAAATTCTCAGCACCTTTTAAAGAGGGAGATTACACGTATTTCTACAAGAATGACGGTTTACAGGATCAGTTTGTTGTTTACAGGCAAAAAGACGGCGGTGAGCCTGAAGTTTTTATTGACCCGAATAAATTCTCAGCAGACGGAACAACATCACTCAGCACCCTTTCCTTCTCAAAGGACGGCAGCCTGGCTGCTTATGCCATATCAGAAGGAGGATCGGACTGGAGAAAGATAATAGTTATGGATGCCCTGAATAAGGAGATTATCGGGGATACCATCAAGGATGTTAAATTCAGTGATCTTAGCTGGAGGGGTAATGACGGATTTTACTATTCCAGTTATGACAAACCTGAAGGAAGTGAGCTGTCAGCAAAAACAGATCAACACAAATTATATTACCATAAGCTGGGCACATCACAGGATGAAGACCTGCTAATATTTGGTGATAACCAAAAAAGACGTTATGTAGGGGGCAGTGTAACAGAGGATGACAGGTATCTTATTATAACAGCTGCAATCTCAACCACAGGCAACGAACTTTACATTAAAGACCTCACAAAAGAAAACAGTGAACTGGTAACTATTGCAGCTAATTTTGAAAATGAACACTATGTAATAGATAATGAAGGCTCAAAGCTTTTTATTGTTACCAATCTGGATGCACCCAACAGAAAAATTGTAACTGTTGACGCAAATGATCCAGGCATTGAAAACTGGAAAGACTTCCTGCCTGAAACAGAGAATGTACTTACACCATCCACAGGTGCAGGTTATTTCTTTGCCCACTATCTGGAGGACGCAATATCAAAAGTTATTCAATATAACAAAGAGGGAGAAATGATCAGGGAGATTAAACTGCCCGGTGTGGGATCTGCCTCCGGTTTTTCAGCAAAAGAGGAAGATAAGACAGTATACTTCTCCTTCGCAAATTATATCACGCCAGGCACTATCTATGCCCTCGACCCTGAAACAGGAACAAGTGAAGTCTATAAGAAGCCTGATGTTGATTTTAGCAGCGAAGATTATGTATCCAAACAGGTGTTTTATGAATCAAAAGACGGTACGGAAATACCCATGATCATAACCCACAGGAAAGATATCGGGTTAGATGGTAACACACCCACCCTGCTTTATGGCTACGGAGGCTTCAATATAAGTGTTACACCCAGCTTTAGCATAACAAATGCATTGTGGCTTGAGATGGGTGGCATCTATGCCGTACCCAATATCAGGGGTGGTGGAGAATACGGAGAAGAATGGCACCTGGCAGGTACTAAGATGAACAAGCAAAATGTATTTGACGACTTTATTGCTGCCGGGGAATACCTGATAGAGAACAACTATACATCAAGTGATTACCTGGCTGTCAGGGGAGGCTCAAACGGAGGCTTACTCGTTGGTGCAGTTATGACACAGCGCCCTGATCTTATGAAGGTTGCTTTACCTGCTGTAGGTGTGCTTGATATGTTACGCTATCATACTTTCACTGCAGGTGCAGGATGGGCATATGATTACGGCACATCTGAAGAGAGCGAGGAGATGTTCACTTACCTGCTTGATTACTCACCCGTGCACAATGTAGAAGAAGGTACAGAGTATCCGGCTACACTTATCACAACCGGTGATCATGACGACAGGGTTGTTCCTGCGCATTCATTCAAATTTGCTGCAGAGCTGCAGGATAAGCAGGCAGGTGATAATCCTGTTCTTATCCGGATTGAAACAAAAGCAGGGCATGGGGCCGGAACTCCTGTAAGCAAGATCGTGGAACAGTATGCAGACATTTTTGGCTTTACCCTCTATTCAATGGGAGTAGAAAAGATCTGAGTTATTTAAAAGCTTATTTGGTGCGGGTCTTTGCCGGAGGTCCCTGACCCGTACCATTAGTTTTTACTGAACAATTCCCTGGTAAATCCTATACCGAGGTAAGCTTGTTTATAAGTCTGATTGTAATCATCTGAATAATCAGTGAGATACTGTCTTGCGTCAAAAAAGGTAGTAATATGTCCTGCCCTCAGGTAAACAAATGATTCTTCACTTATAAGAAGCTTAAGCTTAAACCCATATTCATACTTCCATGTATCAATGTACTTCGCATTGGGTGAAGGATTAAGGTCATCATCAAAAATCCTGTTATCCACAGGCATCCACATTCCGGCTGAGACCAGGGGGCTAAATTTCAGCCTCTTTCCAAGTTTGATATCATATTCAAGGGCCATTTCCAGTGATATTTTGGACCACATCCACAGGCCCGACATGTATAATATCTGGTCACTTCCCTCTCCAACCAGTTGGTTATACCTGTTTCTCTCCGTATATTGAACCTGTTCAAATCCGGCATAAACCCCAAGATTAAAATTCCTGTATTTCATTACAGGGCCGGCCCTGAACAGACCGTAGGCAAATATTTGCGCCCGGTAATCAGTCTTTAAAATACTTGCAGTGGAGGGAACATAACTTATAGAAGCATTTCCTGAACCGAAAGTTCCGGAAAGATCAACAAAGAATTCCGGTTTATTATCCGGTGACTTCCACTCAAGTTCGGTAGCAGCCATTAGTTTTTCCTGCTTGCTGTAAACAGGATTAAATAAATAAAACTCATTTGTACCCCTTCGGGTTTTCATCTCCAGTCTTGCCTTTTCTTCTTCAGGAGTAAAAGTGATTATTGTTTCACCTGTCTCATAAAAATAGTTACTGTTATTGTCTATATAATAGTGTAGTTCATTATCGTTTACAATGCCTATAACTGCAATATTGATAAAACCACTTTCAAGGTAGGCTTCGTCCCTTATGAACATCATCATGTAGGCTGTATCCCTGTAACCTTCCATTTCGGGATGAACAATAGTAATTTTACTGCCGGGTAATTGAATATCCCTGTATGACCTTCGCATCACTGATGGATTAAAATACCCTTCGTCATCCTGTTGAACGATCATCATTGGGACCGAGGCCTCATGTGTAATTGTTTCAGATCCTTTCACATTAACAAAACGGGATACACGCTCCATCAGTTGAGGGTAAACCACCTGGGCCATCACCAGTCCAAAAACAAAGATCAGCAGAATTCTTTTCATGGGATTTACTATTTACACTTGCAAATTTAGTATAAAAAAAAGAGAGACAGCCACAAACAGGCTGTCTCTCCTATGTTTTTAAGCAGTATTAACACATTTTAATCTGAAAATACTACCGCTTATCGCAATCTTACTTAACAGATCTGGTATCCCACCACATCTGCTCACCCCAGAAGAAGTCGACTATACCAGTATTCCACTGGTTTACAACATCTTCATTATAGGTTGATTCATTAGATGGATAAGGCCACCTGAAAGGCGGACGGTCATATCCATTTCCGAAGTAAGGTGAACCCGGTGCATGAGGAAGCTGTGGTACATCAGTACGACGGGTTTCTGCCCATGCTTCATGTCCCTGCTTAAAGAGCGAGAACCATTTCTGGAAATAAATCTTCTGCAGGTTAGTATATCCGAGTGTTCCTGTATTGTCATCCCATGCTACATCAGCATTTGCCATGTAAGCTGTTATGTCGGCAGCATCCACACCATGTTCTTCCATGGCAGCTGTAATACCTGCTTCATAAGCAGCCTGTGCATCACCTGTAGCAAGACCTCTTTCATAAGCTTCAGCCTTAAGGAATTCAACTTCAGCATACCTCATCATATAGCTGAGACCTGTTGGATCGTCGCGATACCTCTCTCCAAGACGTGAGATCTCATTAAGCTGGAAGTCACCTTCATTAGCTTCTGCTATACCAACCACAACACCACGGTACTGACCGTCTGATGCTGCAGGATGAGCATATTCCGGTAACCTCGGGTCATTAAGATCGAGCATAAAATCGACTATTGTTTTAGCAATAGCATGGTCATCACGACCGGTTGAATTAGACATCCAAGGCTCACGCCATGCTGAACCATCCCACTGTAGTGCAACCATTTCAGCATTGCTCTCAAGTATCGGGTAAGTAGCAGGATCATCAAGTATCTTTGAAATTTCAGCTGAAGCAGTTGTTTCATCAACATCAGACATCCTTATGGCTACTCTCAGATGGAGTGAATTTGCAAATTTTTTCCACCATGAAATATCACCGCCTAACAGTATATCTGCGTCTGTAACAATACCTGTATTTGCAGCAAACTTGGTGTTTGCATCTTCAAGCATTGTAAGCAGTCCATTGTAAACAGTTTCCTGTGAGTCATACTGGGGCTGGATAATTCCGTCTTCTCCCTGTGCACCTTCGGTGAAAGGAACGGCACCCCATGTATCGGTCATTTTCTGCCAGAGGAATGCACTCATTGTCATTGCTATAGCTTCGAGGTTGGTATTACCTGCCTCCTGGGCCTTGTCAATGATCTTCCTGATATCCAGCTGTGCATACATATGACTGTTCCAGTCGCCATTAATATGGCCTTCCCTGAATTCATAGCGACTCTCATCAATATACTGGATTTTACCAGTGTGATGTGCAAAACTGGCTGAGTATTCCGCCTCTGTAATATCATACAGGAAGTCATTTGAATAACGTTCCACATAAGTCAGTATATTCATTGCCGGCACATCAACAGGGTTGTTCGGGTCACTGTTCAGATCTTCCCAGCCCTCGGTACAACTACCGACAAACAAAACCACTAGCAGGGAAGCTATTATATATTTAATTTTCTTCATAATTATACTTTTTATAGATTAAAAGTCAACACTTAACTTGAATCCCAAACTCTGAGTTGGTGGCAGCTGATATTGCTCAAATCCTGATGAAGTATTACCGGTACCATAACCAGTTTCCGGGTCAATACCGATAGTATTACTAGGATCAGTGTAGAGTATTGCAAGGTTTCTTCCTACAATTGAGATATTCAGGTTGCTGAAGAGGTTTGAATTCAATGGTACATTGTATCCAAGGATCACCTCGCGTAGCTTAACATAGGTTCCATCGAAAAGGGCAGGAGTTGTCATACCCCACCATCCACCGAAGTAAGCCTGTGGTGAAATAGCAGTAGTATTGGGTTGACCTGAACTTTCATATACTCCGTCAAGTACTAGTCCGTTTTCACGTATACCGCCTTCCACAGTCTCCTGTGATACACCGGCATAACCACCGAACCATTTTGTTACAGAGTAGATGTCGCCTCCCCATTTTGCATCGATAAGGAAAGAAGCGTTGAAATTCTTGTACCTAAAGCTGTTATTGATACCACCTATCCAGTCAGGCATCATGTTACCAACATTTGTAAGATCAGAATTCTTAACGGGAAATCCGTCATCCGCGATGAGCAGTTGCCCGTCTTCATTATACATATAGTCTCTTCCGTAGAACTGACCGTAAGGCTCTCCAACCCTTGCTTCAAGTGTTGTTGGGCTCCATGTACTATTCAGAACATACTTGTCAAGTCCGGGAGCGAGCTCATTAACAACCGTTTCAGTTGTTGACCAGTTAACCGTTACATCCCAGTTAAATCCTGCAGGATTACGCAGTATACCTGCTGTCATCTGCAGTTCAACACCGCTTGTCTGTATCTCACCTGCATTAATAAGCTGTGAATCGAAACCTGATGAACGTGATACGGCAACAGACAGGATCTGGTTATTGGTAAGATTATTATAGTAAGTAAAATCAAGACCAAACCTGTTCATGAAAAACTTAAGTTCCGCACCAACCTCGATTGATGTTGTGAACTCAGGCTGCAGGTTAGCGGGAGGTATCTGGCCCGGGTAAGAATACTGTGATATTCCGCCGAAAGGAGTAGCTGACCCATAAGTAGCCTGTAGATTGTAAGGTCCGGTATCACTACCTACCTTGGCCCATGATCCTCTCAATTTACCAAATGACAGTGCAGAATCACCAAGTCCGAATGTCTCGGTAAATATCCAGCCAACACTTGCAGAAGGATAGAAATAACTCCAGCTGTCAGGAGGAAGTGTTGAACTCCAGTCGTTTCTTGCTGTGAAGTCAACAAACAGGTAATCCCTGAATGCGATATTCAAAGCACCAAAAACACTGTTTGTCTCAAATTTTGAGAAAGAATCACCTGTTGATGGTGTTCCGTCAACATTACTGATTGTAAACAGGTTAGGCACTGTCAACCTTGATGCTCCAAGATAGAAATACTTATAGTCATAACTACGGTAGTTTACACCAAGGTTACCGCTTAAGTTAAGATCGCTGCCGACATCCTTGTCAAAGAACAGGAAAGCATCAGCATTTGATTCTTTTCTTGTACGGTTTGATTCACCAAACTCACCACCTTCATTTTTATTCGCGTTGGACAATTCGTAGATAACAGATTTACGGAACTCATTGTAATAGTCGAGTCCATACCTGAACCTGAAATCAAGCCAGCCGGTGATCCTGTAATCAAGGGTCATATTACCAAAGATACGGTCACGGTCACGCTGTGTCTGGTTCTTATAAACTGTCCAGTAAGGATTGTTATGATAGTTGGTGTTCCAGTTATAAGGTCTTCCGTTAGGCCATGCTGCTGTAGGCTCCATCATAGTGTCCCAGTTCTCTTCCAGGAGTTTCATATCCACCTGGCGTCCGAACCAACCACCTATTGACTGGACAACGTTCTGACTGGAATAACCCTGTCCGGGAAGGTTGTCATTATGAGTATTTACATAATTGATATTGGCACTCAGTTTAAGGTCGTCAGTAGGCATCACTGATGCATTAACATTCAGTGAATTCCTTGTCTGGTCAGTTCCGGGTATGGCACCTTTCTGCTGCAGGTTGGTATAACTTAACCTTGCGGCTGATTTTTCACCGCCCCCGTTAAGGGTAAGGTTATTCTGTGATGTTATTCCAATCTGGTAGAAGTCCCTTACATTATTGGGATGTGACACCCAGGGCTGCTGCTCACCATGGAACTGGTCAAGAACAAGGCCTGCATCCAGTCTTGGTCCCCATGACTCGTCAAATCCATCATTTACACCGTTTCCGTCGCCGTCAACATAACTGAAGGATATATTTTCAGCCCACTCCTGGTAGGTCCATCCTTCATATGCATCGCCGGGTTCGGTGTTACGATTATAAATAAATTCACTACCGTTGGCTCCCTGGCCATATTCATTCTGGTAGTTTGCGATTTTTGATACTCTGTCAAAAGTTGTTGTACTTGAGAAAGATACTCCGAGTCCCTGTCCTCTTTTACCTTTCTTTGTGGTAACGAGAACAACCCCGTTACGTGCACGGCTACCATAAAGAGCGGCAGCATTTGCACCTTTCAGGATAGAGATAGACTCAACGTTCTCGGGGTCGATGTCCATGGCATTGTTACCATAGTCAGTACCACCCCACTGAGAAGGAGCAGAAGAGGAGTTGGATATAGGTGTACCATCAACTACCCAGAGGGGCTGGTTTGAACCAAAAGAATTGATACCCCTGATCTTTATCTGTGTTGACGCACCAACAGCTCCTGAGTTACTGGTGATCTGGACGCCTGCAACCTTACCGGCAAGAGAGTTAACAATGTTAGCCTCTTTAGCCTGGTTGAGCTCCTCACCCTTAACATCCTGAACTGCATATCCAAGTGCTTTTTTCTCCCTTGAAATACCAAGGGCCGTTACCACTACCTCATCAATACCCAGAAGGTCCGGCTCCATAACTATATCAATAGTAGTACGGTTGCCAACTTCTTCCTCTACTTTCTGCATCCCGATAAACTGGAATACTAGAGTGGCAGGTCCTTCGGGTACGGTGAGAGTGTATTGCCCGTCAGCATTAGTTGTAGTACCCATTGTGGTACCTTTCACTACAACCGATACACCGGGAATTGGGCCTTCTCCTTCCACAGAAGAAGTAACCGTACCATTAATAACCACTGTTTGAGCCATAAGGACTGATAGTCCGGTTAGCACAAACAATGAGAAAACCAGTGTTAGTTTCTTCATAAATTTAAGTTTTAGGTTCGTAATATGGTATCAAATGTAAAAGATAATTCTTAAAAACAAAAGATCATTGTCACATTTTATGCATATATGAGCATAATTTAACATTAAGGTGGTATTTATTCTTATGCTAATTATGCGTTTAAAGTTGTAGGAAAACAGTTTCAGAACCTGCTTATTCGCCCAGCCAGCTATTCAAAGTGTTTAGCACCAGGCTTTTCCGGGTTTCAGGCAGATTTTTTATCCTTGTACGGTGATCACCTCCTCTCTTCATGACCTTAATTGAACTGGAATTTTCATTTAACTCCACTCCTGTAGCCGACCAGGTATCCTGCATACCATATATATAGATAAAGTTGGAAGCATAACTTACGTAATCATTGACTTCCTTCATTAAAGAGTAATCATATTCCAACTCAAGGCCCTCAGGGGCAGAAAAGCTAAAGTCAGGCTTTTCGCCGTCTTTTGCATATTCAAGTAATCCGTCGAAAAGATCAAAACGGTAACCTTAATAACCAATCTCTGTCAGGGCCTGGTAGAAAAATGGTTCGAAATTTTTTATTCCCCGGTCAGAGAAATAACTAATGTCTGAGATTGTAAAGAACTGTTTGAATACTTCTTCCGGTTCGGCATCTATTAATATATCCTCACACTCAGTATTACCCCACTGCCAGAATGCAAAATCATACTCAAGCACTGCATATTCAAAAGCTTTCTGAGGACCTCCCAGTCGCTCAAATGTCATATCCCGGCTTTTTGCAAGTTCAAGCATCATGGGATAATAAATATCCCTGTTCTCCAGGATGTTAAGCTGTGCTTTAAGTACCCTTTCACGGCAATAATCGGATCCTACTGTATCCAGAAAGGTATATATCCTCTCATCTTCAGGGCCAAAATTAAGTGGCGCTACATATGGAACTCTTATATCTGCATCATCAGGGTAATAATAACTGTGGTACATTACAGTCTGCCCGCCCTTACTTATACCAGTAGTTATCCATTTACCTGAAAACAGTTCACTGAATAATTCAATTACCCTGTGGTGATCTGATGCTGCCTGGTAGGTATCAAGGTATTCCCAGTTAAGGCTGTCAGGCACTGATTCCCCGAAAAACCTGTGCTCAACAATAATCTGGTTGCAGCCGAGGTATTCTGCCAGCTCGGTTGTATAGTTCCTGCCTGCACCATAGCCTTCTGTAACAAGTACTACCGGTTTATCCGCACCCGAATAGGATAAATATATCCTCTGGCTGAATTCATCCCCGCCCGGATTATTATGATCAAGGGGTTGCATAAGATGGATTTCATAGGCAGAGCGGAAAACAGAAGTATCAGCCTCCAGGGTATCAATTCTTTCTGCATCAAGGCTTGTTAACCTTTCCCCGAGTGACATGTAGTCCTGGCCACAGGAAGCAAGAACTACACTCAGCAGAATAAAGGTAAGATGTTTAGTCATGTTTAATTAAATTAGAGTTTAAAGCTTAAGATTAATTGTTTAGATTGATGCGGTTTTTGCTTTCAGCCATTGCTTGATCTCCGCCGGTACCAACCTGCCCAGGATACTGTAAACCAGCTTATGGTAATCATTGAGCCATTGCAGTTCTTCATCTGTCATCAGCGATTTATCAACAAGGGAAGTATCAATATAGCAGAGTGTAATGGTGTCGAATTTTAAAAATTGACCGTATTCCGTCTCTTCATCTTCAGTGCAAAGAACCAGGTTCTCTGTTCTGAATCCATACTCGCCTTCCCGGTAGATAGCAGGCTCATCTGACAGTAACATTCCCGGTTCAATAATTGTCTTTAAATCTCCTGAAGCCCCTGATCCGATAGTCTGCGGGCCTTCATGAACATTCAGAAAATAACCTACTCCATGCCCGGTGCCATGTCCATAATTCATTCCATGGTCCCATAACGGCTTCCTGGCCATCATTTCAATCTGGTACCCTTTTGTTCCAAGAGGGAATTTAGCCATAGCAAGGTCAATAGTTCCTTTCAGGGCAAGGGTAAAGTCTTTCTTTTGTTGCTCAGTAGGTTCCGACAGCGCTATTGTACGGGTTATGTCAGTTGTGCCGCCGTAATACTGTCCCCCGCTGTCAAGCAGGAATATACCCTCATGCTTCAGTTCAGCATCGGTTTCGGGTGTTGCACAATAATGTGGCATTGCTCCGTGCTCATTATATCCTGCAATAGTTGCGAAGCTTGGACCCACACAATCTTCCTGCTCCATCCTGAAAGCAAGTAATTTGTCTGATGCACTGATCTCAGTAATCTTTTCACTGCCAATATTTTTTTCAAGCCAGTGAAAGAATTTCGTAAGGGCAACACCATCCTTTATCATTACCCTCCTTATATTTTCAATCTCCACCTCATTCTTAATGGCCTTCATCCTGGTTGGAATGCTAATATCCTCAATAACTTCAAGATTTTTGTCCAGTACACTAATAAGTGAAGCAGAGGTAGTCCCCGGGGTAAAGATAAGAGAAGATCCTGCGTCCAGTTGCGATAATTTTTCTTCAATATTCTCATATGGTAATAATACCACATTGTCTCTATATAAATCATCCTTAAGCTGACCTGGTATCTTTTTATTATCTGCAAAGAGGTAGATCTCATTCATTGTAAGCAGGGCAAAGGAGGTGAATAGCGGGCTGTAATTAACATCACCTCCCCTTATGTTAAGCAACCAGGCAATATCATCCAGCGAGGTAATCAAATGGTGGTCGGCCCCCATCTCTTTCATCCTGCTGCGGACATCATCCAACTTTTCCTTCCTGTTTTTACCTGCAAATTTAAGATGGTGTTCAAAAGCCATTGCATCCGGAAGCGGAGGTCTGTTTTTCCATACCGGGGAAACCAGGTCATGATCCGTCTCAACTCTTATTCGCTTACGGCTGAAAGTTTTTTCCATCAATCTTAGAATACCCATGGGTATTATCCTGCCATCAACCCCTGCCCTGCTGCTTTCAGGAAGATTATCCCTCAGCCAGTCAATATATTCAGGTGTATGGGGTATCTTAAGTTTCATCAACTCAAACCCTGAACCTTCCAGTTGTCCGGCAGCCTGAATAAAGTACCTTGAGTCAGTCCACAGCCCGGCAAAATCCTTTGTAATCACAACGTTGGCAGCAGATCCCGTAAAACCTGTTAACCAGCTGATTATACGCCAGTGGGCAGGAACATATTCTCCAAGGTGAGGGTCGGTTACCGGGATAATATATGCGTCCAGGTTATTCTCCTCCATCAGTTTCCTTACCTGCTGTAAATTTTTGTTCATAGCTTATCTATTTAAATTCATTTTTAAGCAAATTGCTTTTTTATCTATGGTATGAGATTCTTCACCTCCCTCCGGTCGGTTCAGAATGACAGCTTATTGTTCCAGGCCGAACCATTTAATCCAGTGGCGATGATCCTCATTGCGGCTGTGCATACCTTTTGGACCTCCCCAGCCGTGGCGCCCACCGGGATAGATCATAAAATCAAATATTTTACCTTCATCCTGGAGTTTTGATATCAGCCAGATTGAGTTTTGCATATGCACATTATCATCAGCCATACCATGAACAATATATAATTCACCTTTCAGGTTATTTGCATAAGTAAGCACCGAACCATTTTCATATCCTTCCGGGTTGTCCTGCGGGGTATCCATAAAACGCTCAGTGTAAACATTATCATACAGGCGCCAGTCTGTAACTGAATATTTCGCTATACCATGAGTCCAGTAATCAGCCCCCCTGGTCAGTGCCAGGGCAGTTGTGTATCCACCGTACGAACCACCGGTTATACCCATTCTGCCTGCGTCAACCCATGGTTTGGATCTTAACCATTTAACAGCTTCAATATAGTCGTGCATTTCCCATTTACCCAGGTTACGATGCATATAATCAAGTCCGTTTTTGCCAAAATGGCCTGAGGCCCTGTGATCGACAGAAAATGTTATTATACCATTCTCAGCGTACCAGTTGTTTCTTCCTCCCATATACCTGTTTCTTACTCCCCCGGCATCCGGTCCGCCATAGATTGTAAAAACGACAGGATATTTTTTTGTTTCATCAAAGTTATCAGGGTATGAAATTATAGCAGGAAGCATAAACCCGTCACCTGCCTCAATACGTATAAGTTCAAATTGTCCCTCTGCGTCATTCTCACCGGCTTTCTTAATATCCCTTACTTTTTTTCCTTTGCTGTTATATGCAGTGATGCTTCCCGGGTTATCGAGACTTGACCACGTATCTATAATATATTTTCCTGATGGAGATATGCTGGCAGAGTGGCTGCCAGGTTGTGTAGAAAATTGTATTAAACCAGTACCGTCAAGGTTAACCCTGTATATATGGCTGTCAGTAGACTCTTCTCCTGTTCCGGAGAAATAAACATGTTCATTTTCTTCATCAACCTTAAGTATACGCGTTACCCTCCAGTCAAAACCGGTGATCTGCGACAGTAATTTACCATCCCAGTCATAATAATAAAGATTCATCCAGTCAGAAGCACAGCTTCGAATAATGAAACCTGATCCATTCTCCATTACATAATTATCCGTAAAAAAATCGACCCAGGTTTCTCTCTTTTCCCTGTAAATCTCTTTGAAATCACCGCTTGTTATATCGGCAAGAATAAACCTCATATCATTCTGGTCACGATTAAGCACCTGAACCATAAGCTTTTCGCTGTCAGGAGTCCAGTCGGGCCACGCAATATACTGATCAATACTGTCATCTGTTTTCACCCATGTGGTTTTAGCTGACTCAATATCTACAATCCCTATTTTAACTTTTGGATTCGGATCGCCTGGTTTGGGATACGGGGTGATCTCCTGTGTCCCATGCAATCCGTCTTCCTCATCTATTCTGTTAATGATAAATTCAGGTACTTCAGTTTCATCAGTATGAAGATATGCCAGTTTTCTGCTGTCTGGAGACCACCAGAAAGCAGCATACCTGCTGGCCCTTCCCAGTATTTCTTCCATATATACCCATGAGGCATAACCATTATATATTTTTCCGCGGGCTCCTTCAGTCAGCCTCTTTTCCTTAGCAGTTGCCAGGTCATAAATAAACAGGTCTCTTTTCTTTGTATAGGCAATAAGCTGTCCATCAGGTGACCATCTCGGGTTATTTTCCTCAAAGCTGTCATCAGTAATTTTCCCGGCCTTTTCATCTCCCAGCCTGTAAATCCACAGGTCATTATCTTTATCAAGTATTACACACTGGTTATCAGGGCTCAAAACACTCCGGTATCCAAGCGAAAAACCTTCCGGCAGGGCTTGCATAAATTCATCCCTCTGGTTTATATAATCATCATAAATTTCCTTTTTTCCTGTTTTTACGTGAACACGCATAACAACCCTGTTTCCATCATCATCGCTTGATCGCTCCAGGTAGTGATTATCATCAGCCCATCCAATGATGCCACCTGATTGGCCACGGTATTGTGCATTAATATCAGCTATAGTACTGAAAAACATTACAATTGCAATAGCAGAAACAAAAAAGACAGTTTTATTTTTCATTATTCAGGTTTTTAAATTAAGCAACTAATGTAATCAATTGTCCAGAATTGATGAATGATATTGCTGAATAACACAAATAAAGTTTCGTACCTTTGCCCAGAATTCAGAAGGGTAATGAAAGAAGAAAAAACACCGGATATTGAGAAAAGGGGATGGATGTCGCTTGACAATGCCGCCAAGATATTTCCTGCAGTTATCAGTAAGTCATTAAGTTCTGTTTTCAGGATTGGCAGTACACTTAGAGAACCTGTTAAAATATCGGCTCTGCAGGAAGCTGTCAGCATTACCTGCAGGCGTTTCCCATACTATTTGACCAGCCTGCGAAAAGGATTTTTCTGGTATTTTCTTGAATACGACCCTGAGATCAGGCCCCAGCTTGTTGTTGAAGACAAAAGGCCCTGCATTGCTTTTCCTGCAAAAAAAGGTAATTATGCCCTTTTCAGGATAGTGGTATATAATAATCATCTGTCAGTTGAATTTCTCCATGTTCTGACCGATGGAGGCGGAGCATTGGAGTTCTTCAGAAGCCTGCTGGTCACGTATTTAAGGAAATGCGGCTATGACATCCCCTACTCGGAAGGAATAACAGATCCTTCAACGCCGGTTGATCCCGGGGAGACAGAAGACTCTTACAATAAATATTTTAAGAGAAATGTACCACCACCACCCAAGCTGGGAAATGCATGGCATCTGCCACATGAACCGGGGCAGGGAAATCACCTGGGGATTACACAGGCCCTGATTCCTGTATCAGCAATAAAAGACAAAGCCAAAGATAAAGGAGTAACTATTACCGAGTACCTGGCATCATCTTACCTTTTTTCTCTGCAGGAGATATATAAAAAAGACCGGGCAAGGGATAATCATATTATAAGGCTGGAAATCCCGGTCAATATGAGAAGACTATATCCCAGTAAGACTATGCGTAATTTTTCTCTTTTTGTTTTACCGGAATTTGATATGAGGCTTGACTATTTTACCTTCGATGAAATAGTCAGGCATGTCCATAATTATATGCAGATAGAAACTGATAAAAAGATTCTCAGTAAAGTGATAGCAAGAAATGTTAAACCTGAACGCAATATCTTTGTCAGGACCACACCTGTGTTTATTAAGGATATTTTTCTTTCTGCCGCATTCAAAAAGCATGGTGCTACAAAATATTCCGGGGTATTGACTAATGTTGGTATTGCAAAATTCCCGGAAGAAGCAGAAAAACATATAGAAACAGTATCTATGATACCTCCGCCTCCCACAAAGCAGCTAAAGGTGAGTTGCGGTGTATTAAGTTTTAAAGATAATCTGTGTATCAGTTTTGGAAATAATACAGGAAACACGGAACTTGAAAGGCGTTTCTTTTCTTTCCTGGCAGGGAAAGGACTGGAAGTAACAATTAAAAAAAATGTCTGGAATGAAAGATAAGAATGTATGTCCCAATTGTGGCGTAATTCTTGATGAAGGAGTACGGGAGTGCCCTTTATGTCATCATAAGAAAGAGATATCGGGATCAGGAAAAGACAAGGAATTATATCCCAGCGACATTCTCCACCTTTCCGAGAAAAAATCAAGAATCCATGCATGGGAATTATCCGCAATAATTGCACTGTCAGCAAACCTTATTTGCCTGATAGTAGATATAGTAATAGGTAAAGGAATTAACTGGTCACTCTATGCTATCGCGGCAATTACATGCCTCTGGTTGTTTATTACTTCATTCACGTTTCTTCTGAAAAAGCCAATATTGCTTGGGCTATCCCTTACCCTCTCAACACTTGGGATGCTTCTTATCATTGACCTCTTAAACTCACCCATTACCTGGTTTACAGGCATTGGCCTTCCCGTTACGGTAACATTCTGGTTACTTTTCGGGATATTCCTGGTCCTGTACAGGAAGCTCAGGTATAAAGGTTTTAATATACTGGCATTTATCTTAATAGAGATATCTGCACTCTGCATAGTAATTGACCTGTTTACCGATATGCACCTGAGCGACAGCATCTTTATTGACTGGTCAGCAATAACAGCAGCTACCCTTGTACCTCTTGCCGGAATATTATTGTTTGTTCATTACCGGATGAAAAGGGGAAAAGACCTGGGCAGCTTCTTCCATGTATAAATCTTAAAAAATCATATCATGAAAACCCTCCTTAGATCATTTCTTCTATTGTTTGCATTATCGTTTTTTTCATTAATCTCCTTTTCCCAGGAAATGACACAGGTTCCTGTTGTGGAAGATGGGAAAGCCATGGTAATAACAGAGTTTAATAATCCTGATGACTGGATCAGGCATGACCTTTGGGTAGAAACAGAATTTGATTCAGATGGCGATGGTAAACCTGACCGTGTTCACGTAGATGTTACAAGACCGGCTCAAACAGATACGGAAGGGCTGAAACTACCGGTAATTTATGCCAGCAGCCCTTATTATGCAGGGACAGCCAGCGGAAGAAAATGGCTATGGGATGTAAGACAGGAACTAAACAGCACACCTCCTGTAAGGAAGCATGCCCCAAGGCCTGAAGCACGGGTAAAAAGACCGGTAATATCTGATTCAGAAGTTAAAGACTGGGTACCCCGTGGGTTTATCGTGGTACATTCTTCCTCGCCGGGAACAGGATTGTCGGAGGGATGTCCTACAGTGGGGGGAGATAATGAGTCTCTGGCCCCAAAGGCTGTCATTGACTGGCTTAACGGAAGGGCGAAGGGCTATACCGGACCGGACAGCAATAAAGAGGTAAAAGCGTACTGGTCAACCGGTAAAGTGGGGATGACAGGCACTTCATATAACGGCACCCTGCCACTGGCAGCAGCGACTACCGGGGTAGACGGACTGGAAGTAATAATACCAATTGCACCAAATACTTCTTATTACCACTATTACAGGTCTTACGGACTGATTCGCCACCCGGGTGGCTGGCTGGGAGAAGATATTGATTACCTCTATGATTTTATACACAGTGGTACAGGCAACCGCTGGGAATGGTGCAATGAGAATGTAAGGGATGGAGAAATGTATGGAAATTTTGACAGGGTAAACGGGGATTATAATGATTTCTGGGCAGGAAGGGACTACCTGAATGACCTGGAGCCGCTTAAATGCGCCGTATTGATGTCTCATGCATTCAACGACTGGAATGTTGTGCCCATACACAGTTACAGGATATCGAAGGCGCTGAAAGAGAAAGACGTACCTGTACAAATGTTCTACCACCAGGGCGGACACGGTGGGCGACCACCATTTGATATGATGAATGAGTGGTTTACTCACTACCTTTTTGGCGTGGAAAACAATCTGCATGACGGTCCCAAAGCATGGATAGTCAGGGAAGACGACAAAAGAGAAAATCCTACTCCCTATGCTGATTATCCCAACCCCGGGGCTGAAGATATTACTTTCTTTCTTGAGGGAGGAGCACCCGAGAGAGGGCAATTAAACCTTTCTGACAAGGATAGTAAAGGCACTGAAACACTTGTTGACAACGTATCTTTCAGTGGTTCAGCCCTGGCTGAGGCTGAATACACAGAACACAGGCTTATCTACCTGACACCTGAACTAGAAGAAGATATACATATATCAGGCATTCCTTCCATAAGCATAAAAGCAGCCAGCAGTAAGCCTGCAGTTAACCTTTCAGTATGGCTTGTTTCATTACCATGGGAAGATGGCAGGAGATCAAAAATCACCGATAATATCATAACCCGTGGATGGGCGGATCTGCAGAATTATAAATCAGAATGGGAAAGCGAAGCACTTGTCCCCGGTAAATTCTACGAAATGACTTTTGATTTGCAACCTGATGACCAGGTAATAAAAGCCGGCCAGCAGATTGGGCTGATGATCTTCTCCAGCGACCGTGATTTTACCCTCTGGCCCGAACCGGGAACGGAGCTGACAATAGACCTTGGAGGAACAATACTAAGACTGCCGGTTGTCGGTGGCAAAGAGGCTTATGAGAATGCAGTTGAGTAAAGCCTGGAGGGAGCGAAGAAGTGACTAAGTGACTGAGTGACTAAGGTATTAAATAACATAAGTTTATAATCCGGTATTCAATATTATTGAAGTATATTTGGGCTTTTCAATCAAAAAAAGACGAAATGAAACGAACATGAATTTTATCATTTTAAAATATATTCAAGAAAATGATTAAAATTCATCGGGAGTTCCTGAATGTGAAGAAATTTTTAGTTTCTTCATTTTCAGCAAACTAAAAATTTTTAACAGATGAAAAGAACTGCCATAGTAGCATTACTGCTAATGCTTATATCAGGTGCTAATTCACAGAATATCAAAAAACCTGCTGAATTCCTGGGATATGAACCAGGTACACAATTTACCCTCCACCACCAGGCCCTGGATTATTTTAAATATATAGCAGGCAATTCAGATAAAGTTGTTTACAGAAAATATGGCAAGACCGGCGAAGGACGCGAACTGGGAGTTGTTTTTGTTTCAGCACCGGAAAATATTTCGAACCTTGAAGAAATCAGGAAAGATAACCTGGTAAACACAGGTTTCATGGAAGGAGAAAAAACAGGGATGCAGATGCCTCTAGTATGGCTCAGTTACAACGTTCACGGGAATGAGTCAGTCGGGATGGAAGCAGCATTAAAAACCCTGCATACACTTGTAGCAGGTAATTATGAAGGAGTTGATGACTGGCTTGACAATTGTGTCATTATCATTGATCCATGCCAGAATCCTGACGGCAGGGATCTTTACACCAACAGGTACAGGCGCATGCAATCAGTCAAACCCAATGCCAGCCCGGACGACTGGCAGCATCACCAGCCATGGCCAAGTGCAAGGCTTAACCACTATTTGTTCGATCTTAACAGGGATTGGACCTGGCAAACACAGGCTGAAACATATCAACGACTAAGGCTTTATAACAGTTTTATGCCTCATGTGCATGCAGATTTTCATGAAATGGGCTCCGGATCTTCATTCTTCTTTCCTCCGGGAGCAGACCCCTGGCATAATGCTATAACACCCTGGCAGCATAAATTCCATGAGCTTACCGGAGAAGCCAATGCTGAACTTTTTGATAAATCCTTCAGGCTCTATTTCACAAAAGAAAGCTTTGACCTCTTCTGTCCCAGTTTTGGCGATACCTGGCCCCTGTTCAACGGTGCCATGGGATTTACTTATGAGCAGGGTGGCGGGGGGTACTCCGGCCTTGCACTGGCAAGAGAGACAGGAGACACACTAACCCTTGAACACAGGATAGAAGGACATTTCCTTGCATCTATGGCTACTATCAAAGCAAGCTATGAAAACAGGGAAAGACTTGTTAAAGAATTCAATGATTATTTCCTCAGCGGCCTTGAAAAGCCTGTTTTTGAATATGAATCTGTTGTAATTAAAGGATCTAATGACAGGTCATCCGTAAAAGGCCTTTTTGAACTACTCGATAAAAACCAGATACGCTACGGAGTTGTTAAAAACTCAGGTAAGAAATATAAGGGATTTGATTACCTCGCAAACAAAGAATCTGAATTCGAAATAACTGAGGGTGACTTTGTGATAAGCGCCCGCCAGCCTCAATCGCATATGGTAAAAGTGCTTTTCGAACCCGACTCAAAATACAATGATTCACTGAGTTACGATCTTACCGCCTGGGCACTTCCATATATATACGATCTTAAGGCCTATGCAGTGAAAGAAAAAATTGCTGCAGATGATGATGGATCAGGAATGCCCGCATTTGATAAGAACGAAGTCCCGGAAAAAACACCTTACGCGTACATAGCAGACTGGAATGGTTTTAACGAATTAAAGCTGATGTCCGGCCTGCTAAAGAATAAATACAGGGTAAGAAGCATGCTGAAACCATTCAGCACAGCTGATAAAGACTTTAACAGGGGCAGCCTGATAATAACCCGCGGAGACAATAAGGATAAAGTTGAAGAATTCGACAAGGATATTAACGGGATGGCTAATGATTGCGAGGTTAAACTCTACCCTGTCTATGGAGGCATGTCACAAAATGGGAAAGACCTGGGCTCAAATTATTCCAGGCCTTCTTATGACCCGGATATCGCTATCCTTGGCGGAGATGGTGTATCTACTTACGGATTCGGAGAACTGTGGTATTTTATGGAAAGGGAAATAGAATATCCTGTAACCGTACTGACACTGGACTACTTTTCTTCGGTTAACCTAACTAAATATGATGTACTGCTACTTCCTTCAGGTTCTTACAAGAAACATAAGGAAAAACTCACTGATTTTGTAAAACAGGGAGGCCGCCTGGTCCTTTTTGATGATGCCATAAAACTGTTCTCAGGAGATAAGTCAACAAATCTTTATAAAGCCGTTGAGGCAAGGAAAAAAGAAGAGGAGAAAGAGGAAGACAAGTTAAAAACCGATGATAAGGAGCACCTGAAACGATTTGAGCATAGCAGGAGAGAAAGGCTTAAAAGCAGATCATCGGGAAGTATTTACCGTATTAAGCTGGATGACAGTCATCCCTATGCTTTCGGCCTGGGTAAAGAATGGTTTATGATGAGGAATTCATCAGACCATTATCCTTTCCTTGCAAAAGGCAACAATATTGCATATATCCTGGAGAATGAACCTGTGGCAGGCTTTGCAGGCAATGAATTCAAGGAGGATGTTAAGAACACCATCATTGTTGCAAGTGAAAGCATGGGACGAGGTGAGATAGTTTACCTTACAGATGATCCCTATTACAGGGCATACTGGAAAAGCGGCAGGATTCTGATCGGAAATATATTATTCAGATAAGATGGAAAAAGTAGTCAGCAGGTTTATAAAATATGCCAAAACCGATACGCAGTCAGATGAGAACTCTGACAGTTGCCCGAGTACGGCAAAGCAACTTGATCTTGCAATCCTGCTCGAAAAGGAAATGATCGCGATCGGGCTTACCGATGTAAACCTTGATAAAAACGGCTACCTGACGGCTACTCTTCCTTCAAACACAGATAAGAAATTACCTGTTCTGGGACTGATAGCCCATATGGACACAAGCCCTGATATGAGCGGCAACAATGTCAACCCCAGCATCAGGAAGAATTATGATGGTAAGGATATTATTCTCAACCAAGAAAAGGATATTGTTCTCAGTCCTGCAGAGTTCCCTGAATTAGCAAGATATAAGGGAGATGACATAATTACTGCAGATGGAACAAGCCTGCTCGGAGCCGATGATAAAGCCGGAATAGCAGAAATAATTACAGCCCTTGATTATTTTATTGAGCATCCTGATGTTGAACATGGAAAGATCAGGATCGGGTTTACACCTGATGAGGAAATAGGAAGGGGTGCGGATAAATTTGATGTGGAAAAGTTCGGTGCCGACTTTGCCTTCACAGTTGACGGAGGTGAAGTGGGCGAGCTGGAATATGAGAACTTCAATGCTGCAATGGCAACAGTAGAAGTAAAAGGCCGTAATGTACATCCCGGAACTGCTAAAAACCAGATGATCAATTCCCAGCACCTGGCTGCGGAATTCCAGTCCCTCCTACCGGATGTAATGCGACCCGAACATACTACGGGCTATGAGGGTTTCCTGCACCTTGTTGATATAGAAGGGAGTGTTGAATATACAAAGATGAGGTTTCTTGTCAGGGATCACGACCAGAATAAATTCATGGATAAGAAAAAACTCCTGGAACATGCTGCTTCCTTTGTTAATAATAAATACGGAAAAGACCTGGTTAAAGTTGACATTGCTGACCAGTACTATAATATGAAGGAAAAAGTAAAAGAGCATTTTCATATTATTGATCTTGCAGCGAAAGCAATGAAGGAGGCAGGTATTCAACCCCTTGTTAAGCCTATAAGAGGAGGAACTGACGGCTCACGGCTTTCATATATGGGACTGCCATGCCCGAATATTTTTACCGGGGGACATAATTTTCACGGCAGGTATGAATATATACCCATAAGATCTATGAATTATGCGGTTGAAACCATCAGGAATATCATAAAGCTAATTCCCGCGTTATTTTAAATTCACTTTACAATGAACAGATATGTTTTATTCTTAGCCTCACTTTTTATACTGTCATCCTGCGAGGAAGACCGAAGTTTCAAAGATGCATATGAAGAAATCTCTGTTGACAAGATGAAAGCCCATGTAAAAACTCTTGCCTCGGATGAATTCATGGGCAGAGCCCCTTTCACTGAAGGTGAAGAAAAAACAGTGCACTACCTTGCTTCACAAATGGAAGAAATTGGTTTTGAGCCTGCTTTTGGGAACAGTTACTTCCAGGAAGTACCAATGATAGAAATAACTTCTGATGTTACTGAACCTGTACTGATAGAAACCAGTAATAACAATTACTCCTTAAATGCACCGGACGACATAGCATTAATCAGTCCCAGAATTAAAGATAATATCAGTATCAAAGAGTCTGAAATGGTTTTTGCCGGTTTTGGAATTGATGCAGGTGATTATGAGTGGAATGACTTCAGGAACCTTGATATCAGGGGAAAAACACTTGTTGTACTTGTAAACGACCCTGGCTTATACACAGGTAATAAGGATCTTTTTAAGGGCAGGGAAATGACATATTATGGCAGGTGGACCTATAAATATGAACAGGCGTCCAGGCTGGGGGCTGAAGGTGTACTTATTATACATGAAACTGAAGGAGCAGGTTATCCCTATGATATTCCCAGGAAAAGCTCAATAACACCAAACCTTTACCTTGAGGATGAGAATAAAAATACTGACAGGTGTATGTTCACAGGGTGGATATCCGCGGATGCTGCTGATAGACTGTTTAAAGACCTGGGATATAATGTAAATGATCTCCGGAAAAAGGCCTGCAACAAAAATTTTGAAGGCTTTGAAATGGATGCAAACATAAGTCTTAATATCAAAAATTCATTTGTGCGCAATGCATCCCATAATGTTGCAGGTGTATTAGAGGGCAAAACACGGCCCGGAGAAGTTATTATCTATTCAGGTCACTGGGACCATTTTGGCATTGGGGAGGCAGAAAAAGGCGATTCAATCTACAACGGGGCAGTTGATAACGGAACAACAATGGCATGGGTGTTTGAAACAGGAAGAGCCTTCACCAGGCTTGATAAGCGACCCGACCGTTCAATAATGCTCTTCTTCCCCACTGCAGAAGAGCAGGGTTTACTTGGTTCAAGGTATTATACGCAAAACCCTGCTTTTGATATTGATAAAACAGTTGCCTGCATCAATAATGACCTGATACTGCCTCTGGGCAGGATGAAAGATGTTATGGTTACCGGTTATGGCCAGTCAGAACTGGATGATATGCTTGCAGAGGCAGCTGCACGACAAGACAGGTACCTTATGCCCGACCCCAATTCACATACGGGTATGTATTTCAGGTCTGATCATTTCTCGTTTGCTAAGAAAGGCGTTCCATCATTATATGCACGCGGTAACTGCGATTCCCGCGAACACGGAAAAGAATGGGCTTCTGAACAGGAACAGGAATATATCAATTACCGCTACCACAGGCCCGCTGATAATTACGATCCTGAAACCTGGAATTTCGAAGGTATCAGAGAAGATGCACAACTTGTTTTTGAACTGGGATACAGGCTTGCTAACTCGGAAACCCGGCCAAAATGGAAAGAAGGATCTGAATTCAAATAACAACCAAGTGAGACGGTAACCCCCCAAACCCCCGGCAAACCTTTTTTACAAATCCAGCTAATTATTAAATTACTGTTAATTGTTTCACATTGTTATTTAAATAACAGTGAAATTATTATATTTGCAGTGAAATTATGGATAACATGAAGCTCGACAAATTGGTTAACATATTAAACGCCAGAGTACTGAAAAAAATCTGTTCAGGGCTGCCGGTTTACTATTTAATAAAGGTATAAAAGCTCTTTTCTGATGAATCTTGAGTTTGAAATAAACGGAGGCGACTTTGTAAATGCCGGAAGGGCATCAGAAAAGGTGGATCTTATAATGGGATATATCAGCCCTAAGGGCAGATGGAAGTTGGATACAAAGCAAATAAAGCAGGAGTTGGGGATAGAGCGCCTGGACGATATGATAATAAAAAAGAGTATCAAAGAGATGATTAACAACAATATTACTAAACTGGAACCAACTAATTAAGATTTTTTAAATTATCATTAGTAAAAATATTAGCATAATCTATTAAAGAGAACTACAAAATGGGAAAAATTAAATCTCTTGACGATCTTAAAAAAATCAGCAAGGATTACAAAAAAGGACTTGACCTCAGGGAAAAATCGTCCCACCCTGAAGAATTAGTGCAGGTTAAGGTTGCTATGGCTACCTGCGGGATTGCTTCCGGGGCAAAAGAGATCATGGAATACCTTGACTCTGAACTGGAAAAGAGAGCTATTGACGCTGTTGTTACGCAAACAGGCTGTATGGGCTATTGTTATGCAGAACCAACTATAGAAGTAACGCTGCCCGGACAGGAAGCTGTTGTATATGGTAATGTAACAACAGAGAAAGCAGATGAGATAATTGAGAAATATATTAAAACAGGGGAATTTGTGGATGGTATAATTCCCCGGAATTACGAGACTATATAATATACCGGAGGAAATAATATGTCTGGATACAGCATGCATCTACTGGTTTGTGGTGGTACCGGTTGCAGAGCTTCACATAGTGAAGAAATAGAGTTTAAACTCAGGAATGAACTGGAAAAAAGAAATCTTGAAGATACAGTAAAGGTTTTGTCCACCGGGTGTTTCGGGTTCTGCGAAAAAGGACCCATAGTGAAAGTTATGCCTGACAACACATTTTACACAGGGGTTACCCCCGGCGACGCCGAGGATATTATAGCAGAACACGTTGTATTAGGCAGGACAGTCAGCAGGTTAATTTATGAAGACCCTTCAAGTAAGGAAAAGGTTCCCGATTCAAAAAAGATGGGTTTCTCTAAAAAGCAGTTACGCATTGCCCTCAGAAACTGTGGTTTTATAAACCCGGAAAACATCAATGAATATATTGCAAGAGAGGGATATATGGCTCTTGGTAATGTTATTACAGACATATCCCCCGAAGACGCCACCAGGCTCGTAAAAGACTCGGGACTAAGAGGAAGAGGAGGTGCGGGTTTCTCCACGGGACTCAAGTGGGAGCTTACGGCAGCTACTCCTTCAGATGAAAAATATGTTGTCTGTAATGCTGATGAAGGTGATCCCGGGGCGTTTATGGACAGATCGATACTGGAAGGAGACCCGCACAATGTTCTTGAAGCAATGGCTATTTGCGGGTATTGTATAGGTGCTGACAAAGGGCTTATATATATCAGGGCAGAATACCCGCTGGCAATTGAAAGACTTAAAACGGCTATTAAGCAGGCAAGAGAATACGGACTTCTTGGCAAAAATATAATGGGCAGTGATTTCTCTTTCGATATTGAGCTCAAGTATGGTGCAGGAGCTTTCGTCTGTGGTGAAGAGACAGCCCTGATACATTCCATGGAAGGACTAAGGGGAGAGCCCAGCCTAAAGCCTCCTTTCCCTTCCGTGAAAGGATACAATGGTAAGCCTACAAATGTGAATAACGTTGAAACCCTTGCCAATGTGCCAATAATTTTTCTTAAAGGAGCCGATTGGTTTAGCAGCATAGGCACCGAAAAATCCAAAGGGACAAAAGTTTTTGCCCTGGCAGGTAAAATAAATAATGTAGGCCTGATAGAAGTACCTATGGGAACTACACTCCGTGAAGTAATATTTGAGATTGGCGGAGGAATAAAGGATGGTAAAAAGTTTAAGGCAGTGCAAACCGGTGGTCCCTCCGGAGGTTGCCTGACCGAAAATCACCTGGATACTCCAATCGACTTTGATAATCTTATAGAGGCAGGGTCTATGATGGGATCAGGAGGTATGATAGTGATGGATGAAGACGACTGCATGGTTTCTGTTGCAAAATTCTATCTGGATTTCACTGTTGAAGAATCATGTGGCAAATGCGCCCCCTGCAGAATCGGGAACAAAAGGTTGTACGAATTACTTGATCACATATGCAGCGGGAAAGGCAAGGTTGAAGTCCTTGACCGTTTGCGCCTTATGAGTGAAGTTATTAAAGATACTTCTCTTTGTGGCCTGGGGCAGACATCACCAAACCCGGTATTATCGACTCTTGATAATTTTTATGATGAATACCATGCCCATGTGAGTGATAAGAAATGCCCTGCCGGACAGTGTAAGGACCTGATGGAATATTTTATTATCGAGGAAAACTGTGTTGGCTGTACCGCATGCGCACGTGTATGCCCGGTAAATGCCATTACTGGTGAAAGGAAGAAACCCCATGAGATAAACCAGGACATTTGCATCAAATGCGGAGCATGCATGGAGAAATGCAAATTTGATGCAATAATTATTCAATAACCGTTAAGAAGATCAAATATGGACACTATTAAGCTGACAATAGATAACAAGCAGCTGGAAGTAGAAAAAGGGACAAGCATATACAATGCAGCAAAAAGCATTGGTATTGATATCCCGGTATTATGCTATATGAGCATGAAAGACCTCTGCATAGAAAATAAACCTGCAGGTTGCAGGATTTGCGTTGTGGAAGTTGAGGGAAGGCGGAACCTTGCCCCCTCCTGCTCTACCGACTGCCAGGACAATATGGTTGTAAGAACTCACACACCACGTGTGCTGAATGCACGGAAGACAGTACTTGAATTCATTTTAAGTGATCACCCCAAGGATTGCCTGGTATGCCCCAAATCAGGTCACTGCGAATTGCAGGACATGGCTGTAAAAATGGGCATCAGGAAGATCCCGGGTGAAGAAATTGCAGAAATGTCAACCTACAGGCTTGACACTTCACCCTCAATAATAAGGGATCTGGATAAGTGTATTATGTGCCGCAGGTGTGAAACCATGTGTAACGAAGTACAAACTGTTGGTGCTTTATCTGCAGTCAACAGGGGATTCTATGCAGCTGTTGCACCTGCTTTCGAGCAAAACCTTGAGCATTCACCCTGTACCTATTGCGGTCAGTGTGTGGCAGTATGTCCTACCGGGGCACTTACGGAAGTAGATCACACACCGGAAGTAATGACACATCTTGCTGATCCTAAAAAGACAGTCGTTGTTCAAACAGCCCCTGCTGTAAGAGCCGCCCTGGGTGAGGAGTTCGGGCTGGAACCGGGCACTCTGGTTACAGGTAAAATGGTGACAGCACTAAGGCAGCTGGGATTTGACTATGTTTTCGATACAGATTTTGCTGCGGACCTGACAATAATGGAGGAAGGTACGGAGTTACTCAACAGGCTGAGTGCTCACCTAAAAGGTGACAAAGAGATCAGGCTGCCTATCTTAACATCATGCTGCCCGGGCTGGGTTAACTTCTTTGAAACCTATTTCCCGGATCTGAAGAATGTACCTTCAACATCAAAATCGCCACAGCAAATGTTCGGAGCAATAGCAAAATCATACTTTGCTGAGAAGAAAGAGATCAGGCGTGAAGATATGGTTGTTGTTTCAATAATGCCATGCCTGGCAAAAAAATACGAATGCCAGAGAGATGAATTCAGTGTGGACGGCAACCCGGACGTGGATCTGTCCATATCAACCCGCGAACTGGCCGCTTTTATCAAGCAGGCTAATATTGACTTTGACAGCCTCCCCGAAGGAGAGTTTGATAACCCTCTGGGTGAATCAACAGGAGCCGGAGTGATATTCGGTGCAACCGGCGGGGTAATCGAAGCAGCAGCCAGGACTGCCTACGAGATGCATACCGGTAAAAATCTTGAAAAAGTGGATTTTGAGCAGCTAAGGGGAATGGATGGTGTAAGAGAAGCAACTGTTGATTTTGACGGTCTCCCCATAAACATCGGTATTGCTCACGGACTGGGTAATGCAAGGAAACTTCTTGATGATGTGAGATCCGGAAAATCAAAATATCATGCCATCGAGATAATGGCCTGCCCCGGCGGGTGTATAGGCGGCGGTGGTCAGCCACAGCATCATGGTCAGACTGAAATATTAAAGGCAAGAGCAGCAGCTATATACACAGAGGATAAGAATAAAAAGATCAGGAAATCACACGAAAATCCTTTTATAAAGGAACTTTATTCCACTTACCTCGGTGAACCTAACAGTGAATTGGCTCACAAACTGTTGCATACCAAATATTTTGATAAAAAGAAAAAGATTATCGTCAACCAGTAAATAATCAGACTATGTCCAGCATAAAAATAAAACTTAAGAAGCAGGATATTGATAAGATAAAAGAAATAACTGCTTCCTTCAATAATGAAGAACATGAACTTATCAATGTACTTCACAAATGCCAGCAGCATTTTGGATATCTGCCGGCTGAAGTGCAGGAAGTGATATCCGACGAAATGGACATCCCGACGGCAAAAATTTACGGGATAGTAACATTCTATTCATTCTTTACCATGACCCCAAAAGGTAAGAACCCTATAAGCATATGTATGGGGACAGCATGCTATGTGCGCGGTGGAGAAAAGGTACTGGATGAGTTTAAAAAAGAACTTGGTATAGAAGCAGGTCAGACAACCAAAGATGGTAAATTCTCAATCTCCAGCTTAAGATGCGTTGGTGCCTGCGGGCTCGCACCTGTTGTGTTGATTGGAGAAAAAACCTATGGCAGGGTGGCGCCGGATGATGTGAAAGAGATATTGGCTGAATATAAATAAACATATTTCCGGGAGGAATAATAGTAGTCTTTGTTTGGTTTTTAGGTTATGCATGAAAGACCGGGATTTGTTTCCCGGCTTTCTTGTTTTATGAACTTTTTGTTACTTTTTAACTTAGCAAGTATGTCATTATTGCGCAATATTTATTTTTAACCAGCCGAAATATGCCAATCAGTCATTCGGCCTGATTATTGATGGATCACATTAGAAATCCTGCGTGCAGGTGAAAAATAATCATGGAGAAGAACATTACTTAATATGAATACAGGAAAACTGATACAAAAGCATAATCGTATTACTGAGCTTATAGCAAGTAAGGAAGTAAGGCAGAGCATTAACAAAATAAAGGATTTGATTGATACCGCTAATAACGGAGATCATCGCAGGCAGATTGAAAATATTGAAAGTACTTATAAGAGCATGGTAAAATACACCATTGAAGGTGTGCATGACCCGGAAAGGAATAAAATTCTCACTCGCATGCTTCAGTCGCTTCTTTCTCTGGCAGATAATGTCAAACAGGACATACTGGCCAGGTATTCAGGATGGCACACTTACTGGTTGAAAGAAAATAACGAAAAGGAAAAAAACATTGCCGGGAAAAGTATAATTGAGAGTGTTGATGACCTGCTTTTTAAGGAAGAACTTGATGAATGGTTGAACTACGCAGGCACTCCTTCCACAGACCCTGAGTCAGATTATGCAAGGAAACACAGGTCACTTGTTGACAAAATATTTAACCATCTCTGGCTAACGGACACTTATGGTGAAGCAGAAACTGAATTAATAAATCTTACAGCAAAAAGCTCAAGGTTTGAATGGTATGAAAACAGCATTTTTACCACGGCCATTACCCTGAGTGCTCTCAGGTACTGGGATCCTGAAAAGATAAAAGCACTTGCGTCCATTTACAGGAACAAGGAAGAGCAGGTTAGCGAAAGAGCTCTGGCCGGACTTTTGCTTGCATTATACTATTATGATGCCAGGATACATATCTATCCTGAAATAGAGGATTTATTAAAGGAACTTTCCATAGATGAGTCATTCAGGGAGCATCTTAAGATAACCATATTACAGATAATAAGATCCGGGGAAACAGAAAGGATTAGTAAAAAGCTGCATGATGAAATATTACCAAGGGTTGCCGAGTTGAAGCCTAAGATAGAGGACAAGCTGGATCTTGACAACCTGCTGCCTGAAGATATTATGGAAGGAAAGAATCCTGACTGGTCAGACATGTTCAAGGAATCAGAGGATCTGTACCGTACCATGGAAGAGTTTTCGAAATTACAAATGGAAGGGGCAGATGTATATATGTCTGCTTTTGCAAATCTCAAAAATTTTGATTTTTTCCGCACCATATCAAACTGGTTCATCCCCTTCTACCCTGACCATGAAGCTATTGACGTTTTGTTCAGGGACGATGTACTTGCCTCAGGAACAAATGAACTTGCGGAAGCACTTTATAAAACACCTTTTATTTGTAATTCAGACAAATACAGTCTTGTTTTAAATCTCCAGCATCTTCCGTCCAGCCAGAAAGAGATGATGCTTAAAGTATTCAGGATGGAACTGGAAGGGCTTGAACAGATGAAAGATAATGAACTTGGTCCTGACATGACAAAGGAGTTTAAAACCAATGTAACACAATACCTGCAGGATCTTTACAGGTTCTTTAAGTTATCACCATACAAGAAAGAATTTGATGATGTTTTCAGGTCAGCGCTGGATTTTCACAGAACCAATCTGTTCGGGATGGTCCTTAAAGACAACGAATCAATATCGACATTTGCAGATTATTATTTTGGTAAGGATTTTTACAATGAAGCACTTGAATTGTTTACCGAGATGATCAATGAAAAACCTGATGAGGCACAGCTCTATGAAAAGGCTGCCTATTGTCACCAGCAGAATGGCAATTACGAAGGGGCTCTTCAAATGTATAAGAAAGCAGAGATCCTTGACAGGAAATTATGGACCCTGAAAAAAATAGGCTTCTGCAACAGGAGGCTGGGAAGGCATGAAGAAGCTTTGAAATACCATATGGAAGCAGAGCCTCTGGATCCTGAAAACATGCATACACTAGCAATGATAGGTCATTGTTACCTGGATATGAAAGATTTCGACTCAGCTTTGAAGTATTATTTTAAGGTTGAATACAATGATCCTGACAATTTCAGGATATTAAAACCCATAGCCTGGTGCTATTTTGTACAGGGTAAGTTTGAGCTCTCCAAAAAATATTTCGATAAGCTTGACACCTCCGTCATGAAGGGTCATGATTACATAAATGCAGGTCACCTGTCACTATGCATGGGAAACCGGGTCAAGGCCCTGGAAAACTACAGGAAGAGTATAGTTGTTGGAAAAATGGATAAAAAGGATTTTATGGAAATTTTCAATGATGATGCTGATATTCTAATAAGAAATAATATAGATCCGGATGATCTTCCTATAATAACTGATTACCTGTTCTTTGACCTGGAAGACTAGGGCTTTCTTTTTATTCACGTCAATTGTATCCCTGTTGTTATCCCATTATTTCCTGCGGTCAGGATCACGGCTATAATCATCCCTGTCACGATGATACCGATCCCTGTCGCGACTTCTATCAAATCTTTTGTCCGGATCCATCCTTTTTTTATTCCGGAACTCTTTCATAGCCTCGCGTCTCTTTTCTTCCATTTCCTCAAGCCTTTTTATCTGGTCTCTGCTAAGCACAGGCCTTATCTCTTTCCACTGCATATCCATAAGTGAATCAATGCTTTGCCGGTAGTCAGAGCTGAGTTCATGGAAGTTCTTACCGTATTCCCTGATAATAATATCCAGCTTTTCGATCTGCTGGCTATCCGGATCAATAACCCTGTACAGGTGTTCCCTGAAATATCTTTCAGAAACAGAGGTGCGTACAGGCCGCAGTCTGTTGTGTCTTAATTTAGCCGACACCAGGATACCTATTATAAACCCCAGTACAAGTGTCAGGACAGCAAGAAGTGTTATTTTCAGTTTCATAGTAGTTTTTTTAATCGGTCGCGAGACTTACCAGCATCCCGTCGACATTTTTATCAATTCCCAGGAGTGTATCATATGACAGGGATCCCTGGCTCAGGAGCAAACTAAGAACAAGTACAATAATTGCGGCTGCACCTGCCAGGCTCACCCTGACAAACAGACTGTTAAGAGATCTCTCAAGATGCTTTTTACTTTTTTCCCTCAGCAAGCTCCCACCCTGAACTACTTTCATGACTCTTTCCCTGAAACCCGGATTAAATCCGTCTGAAGGGAAAAGTTTTGTATCAAGAGCATCCCTTTGAGCAGGATTCAGATCATCGGTAAGAGATTGCAGAAACAAATCTTTCATTTTTTCTTCTTTCATATGCTTAATCCAGATCAGTTAGTATTTCTTTTAATTGTTTCTTTGCACGTGACAATCGTGATAAAACAGTTCCCAGAGGCATATCAAGGATCTCAGCTGTCTCTTTTGTACTGTATCCCTGGACTGACCTCAGTATAACAACAGAGCGAAAAGAGGGTTCAAGTCGTGATATTGCCATATTTACATAATCCTTAATGTCTCTTTCTTTTTCATTATCTAATGGTTGCACATTCATCTCCCTGTCATCATCGCTATCATCTGACCTGCTAAATATTGATAAGAACCTCTTTTCTTTTCTTATCTCATTCAGAGACTGATTAACAGCAATCCGCTGAATGTAGGTACTCAATTTTGAATCGCCCCTGAAATTTTTCAGGTTCCTGTAGAGCCGTATAAAGACTTCCTGACCGACATCCTCAGCCTGCTGGGTATCGCCCAGCATCCCTTTTACCGTTCTGGCTACCATATATTCATATCTTCTGATTATTTCTCCGAAGGCTTTATGATCTCCCTTGACGGATAATCTCACCAGATCGGGATCATCAGAATTGATATAATCAATATTCACCATACACAATTATAAGACAATTTAGGGGGTAGATTTATTCCCTTCGGCCTGTGCTGTTCAGAAATTCCACTTCCAGGCCCGGGGAGTAACGGATAAGATACAGGCGGTTATTTTCGAATCCATTCATAAGTCCGGTCCTTTGAAAATCATAATCCACCTGAAGCAGGTCCGGTTCGTGCACTGATGGCCTGTACATAAATTCCGAGCCATGAAGAGCAATGCCGCTAAGGAAATAGTACATCATATCATAACTTTGCCAGGCATAACTTCTTACAGGTGGCTCCATTTTGAAATATTCACGGTATTTTGCCAGGAATTCTTTAACATCTTCCTGGCCGTAATCAACCCAGTTAGGGGTGTATATCATTATGCCAAGCTCATAGAAATACATGGGATCAAGATTATCGAGCCATCTTATGCCGGGATAACCTATAAGTTTTACGTCGTATTTTCTCAGCAAGGCATGTGTACTCACAATGACTTCACTCATTACGGACTCATCATCAGATGCCAGTATAACAAGATTAGGTCTTTCGCCTGTCATTGCATGATCAAGAATATCGATGGTATCATTATATGATGAGCGGCTACTGAAAAAGACCTCTTTCATGCTTATGTCATCAAATGGCACTTTAAGCCTCAGGCGCCTGTAGATTTTATCCCTGAACCCTAATGAAAGATCTGAACTGTATGCTGTATCTGTATGGACAAAAATAAGATTATGATCGTAATAATTACTTATTTCCTCTGCCAGGGCATCCTGCACTGCATCACGTGAGGGCTGTATTTTAAAAAGGTAGGGATTTGTCCTGAGCACCTTATTATTCTCCCTGGCCAGGGGAGAGACAAGTGGGATTCTGTATCTCCGCGCATAACGGGCAACCTGGTCCATATTTCCCGGGTATACAGGCCCTATAATGAGGTCTGTATTTCTCAGTCGACCCGTTTCAAGAAACCTGTGAACACGGAGTGAATCTCTCATCGTATCAAAAACCTGCAATTGAACATCCAGTCCTTTATCCGCAAGCTTATTAACTGCAAGCAATGCTCCTTCGTAGAATTCGATATATATTTCGCTGCGGGGATAAATCCATTCATCGGGTCTTTGAACCAGTTTATAAATTTTTTCCCCTGAACGGTCATATTCTGAAGAATCAATATATGTACGTTTACTGTTTTTATCCAGCATAAGGGGCAGCATAAGTGTAACGCTGACTTCACCCTCAAGGTCTCCAATATCTGTATACTCAACTTTTCTGCCACTGAACAGATATGTAAGTCTTTCATCGCTGAAGCTTACACTATCATCCCTGATCTCCACGGCGAGGGTATCCTGTGTTACATGTGGTATCCTCAATACTTCACCTTCCCTTGGAAAGAGCAAACCACGGTTAACCCTCCTGATATCCCTGATACTTACATTATAACGACGTGAGAGTGAAGCGTAATTTTCGCCTTTTTTAACGTCATGCAATATTATTCCCGGTTCATCAGTCTTAAAGTACTCGGGTTCCTGCCGGAACTGTTTTCTTGGTATAGCGAGTTCGGTTCCTACCGGCATATCATAAATATCCAGTCCGGGATTTGCTGCTATTATCTTATCCTGCGGTATATCATATTTACTCGACAGGGAATATATGGATTCTCCTTGCTGCAAAACGTGATAAACAAACCTTTCATGGTCCTTTTCAGGTTTTGTTTCCCTCTCTTCTCTCACCGGTATTTTAAGAGCCTGACCTATTCTAAGGCCATACACTGCCGGAGGGTTCTCCCTTGTTATATCCTCAATGTCGACATTATAAGCCTTTGATATTGAATATAATGTCTGCAAAGAATCGACCACATGAATATAATAATACTCACCCCCTATGATCACTTTATCATCAGATCGCTCTACCTTAACCTGGGAGAACAGGCCTGCCGGAACAGCAAGCATAAACAGGACAGGTAACAAGGGTTGCAACAGGTTTTTTACCATCAGCTAATAGTTTTTCAAAACTGAACAAAGGTAAAAAAATATCCATTAACCGTACAGGAGAAAGCAGGTGTAATTGAAGGTTCTACCTGATCTCACTGAAATACTTCATAAACTGTATCCTTTGATATGCTGATGGATTAGAAGTTTCTGCCTGGCTAAGTTTGCCCCTGAACTGTTCAATAGTGTTATAGCCTTTTTCATCCATCCACTCATTCAGTCCACCCAGAATTTTCTGGATCTGTTCTTTACCATTTTTATAAATGGCTGAAACAAGCTGGGCTGTAACGGCCCCGGCAAGCAAATTCTTAATCAGGTCTTCTGATGAATGTACCCCGGTGGTTGCAGATAAATCACAATCAACCTTAGGAGATATTATTCCCATCCATCTTCTTACATTGCCCGATTCTGATGATTTACTGAATGTGTCTGATGACTTTTCTGAGAAATTATTGATATCATAATCCGGAGTATAGAAACGGTTGAACATAACAATTCCATCTGCCCCTGCATCACCTATCTTCTTTACCATACGGCTGAGATTTGTAAAATAAGGACTTATTTTAACTGCCACCGGGATATTTATTTTCTGTTTTATTTTTTTCACAATATCCACATAAGTATCTTCTATATCTTTTGCATCAGTATTTTCATCGGTAGGTAAAATAGCAATGTTGAGCTCAAGAGCATCTGCTCCGGCTTCTTCAAACTGGTTAGCAAAATTTGTCCATTCAGCTGAAGACACACAGTTAATACTGGCAATTATGGGTATCATTGCTTTATCTTTGGCTTCTTTTATGAGCTCGATATACGCACCCATTGTTCTTTCCCTGATATGGACATCAATATAATCCAGTGTTTCAGATTTAGCCGAGTATATCATATCATTCTTATATGCTTCTTTGAGGCTTGCATCCACCTCAAGCATAATTTGCTCTTCAAACAATGATTTCAATACCACTGCACCTGCACCGGCTTTTTCCAGTTCAAGGATGTTGTCAACTGAATCTGTCAGACCGGAACTGCCCACAATAAGTGGATTTGACATTGACAAGCCGAGATATTTAGTTGTTAGATCTGCCATTTTTTATGTTGTTTTATTAGGTTTATTATTAATAAAGTTAATAAGGAGAATAATACTTATCAGGATTTTCTCTTCCCTGCCTTCTCCTGTATATAACTGTGCATTCCTGCAGCAGCTTTTCTTCCGTCGCCCATTGCAAGGATTACCGTAGCTCCGCCTCTTACAATATCACCCCCTGCAAATACATCTTCAACTGAGGATTGCATACTGTCCTGGTCAACCTTAATTGTTCCCCAATCAGTAACATCCAGCTCAGGCATACTGGCCGGTATAAGTGGATTAGGAGAAACACCAATAGCAACAACGACAGTATCAACGTCCACCTCGTATTCAGATCCTTCCAGTGGCACAGGCCTCCTTCGTCCTGAGCTGTCGGGCTCTCCCAGTTCCATTTTCTGGACTCTCATCCTGTTCACATTGCCATTTTCATCAGCAAAATATTCAACCGGGTTATTCAGGTTCATAAATATGATATCTTCCTCTTTCGCATGCTCTACTTCTTCAACACGCGCCGGCATTTCTTCAATTGATCTTCTGTATATGATCATTGACTTTTCTGCACCCAGGCGTTTTGAAGTACGTACGGAGTCCATTGCAGTATTTCCACCACCGATAACAGCAACATTTTTGCCACTGAAAACGGGAGTATCATAATCAGGGTTAGCGGCATTCATGAGGTTCACCCTGGTAAGGTATTCATTTGATGAGAATATTCTCCTGTAGTTCTCGCCCTTAATATTCATAAACCGGGGCAATCCTGCACCTGACCCGACAAAAAAGGCTTCAAATCCTTCTTCTCTCAGGTCATCGACTGATCCAGTTGTTCCAACAACAAAATTTGTTTTGAACTTAACCCCCATGCTTTTGAGGTTTTCTATTTCAACATCAACAATCTCGTTAGGCAACCTGAACTCAGGGATGCCGTATTTCAAAACACCACCAATCTCGTGCAATGCTTCGAAAACCGTAACATCATAGCCCCATTTAACCATATCACCTGCAACTGCAAGGCCTGAGGGACCTGATCCGATTATTCCTACTTTGATTCCATTTTTTTTCTTTACTTCCGGGATAGAAATATTTCCGCTGTTACGTTCATAATCTGCTGCAAAACGCTCCAGGAATCCGATTGCAACGGGATCCTTTTTCAATTTTTGTACATAGAAGCAGCTTGCCTCACATTGCACCTCCTGGGGACATACCCGCCCGCACACTGCAGGTAAAGCATTTGTTTCCTTTAATACTTTTGCCGATTCAAGAAATTCACCCTGTTCTATTCTTTTAATGAATTTCGGAATATTAATACCAACAGGGCATCCTGATATACACGTAGGGTTTGCACAGTCAAGGCATCTTTGAGCCTCTTTAACTGCCATTTGTTCAGTTAAGCCCCGGTTAACTTCTTTATGGTTCTTATTTCGAACATCAGGCTCCTGCTCAGGCATCTTTACCCTTTGCATTGATGTCCGGTCTTTAGGCTTAATGGCTTTGCGAATTTCCTCTCTCCAGGGCTTCTGACGTTCAGCTTTTAATGTCTCCTGTATATTGTCCATTTTCTTTGTTTGTTTTTTCAGGTAATTAGTTTATGGCGTTTTAATTTTATAGAGTCTCAAGGTAATTCTCATAATCCTTACGCTCCTGCTCCTGGTATGCTCCCAGCCTCATGATCATTTCATCAAAATCAATCTTATGAGCATCAAACTCAGGACCATCAACACAAACGAATTTTGTTTTGCCGTCTACGGTAACCCTGCATGCACCGCACATACCTGTGCCGTCAACCATTATGGTATTAAGGCTTGCAATAGTGGGTACATTATATTTCTTTGTTGTCTGTGACGCAAACTTCATCATTATGGCAGGACCAATGGTAACAGCCAGGTTTACTTTCTCTTTATCCAGGATTTCCTCCATGCCATGGGTTACCAGTCCCTGTTTCCCGTAAGAGCCATCATCCGTCATTATTATAAGCTCATCTGAACATTCCTTCATTTCTTCTTCCAGGATTATCAGGTCCTTGTTCCGGGCAGCAAGTACACTCACAACCCTGTTACCGGCTTCCTTGAAAGCCCTTGCTATAGGGAGCAGGGGGGCAATTCCCACACCACCGCCTGCACAAAGAACAGTACCTTCATTTTCTATTTCGGTGGCATTACCGAGCGGACCTACAACATCAGTCAGGATATCACCTTCTTCCATCAGGCTTAACTTATGTGATGTTACCCCAACTTTTTGAATTACCAGGGTAATTGTGCCCTTTTTTGCGTCTGCATCGGCTATTGTAAGTGGGATTCTTTCCCCCTTATCGTCGATCTTTACAATAACAAAATGCCCTGCTTTTCGCTTTTCAGCGATACGCGGGGCATCTATAATAAGCTTAACAACATTGTTATTCAGTTGCTCTTTTTCAATGATTTTATTCATTCCTCGGGTTTTAATATTTCGGGTTAAAAAATAAACTCCAAGGTGAAAATTTTTTTCATTGATAGCAACGAATGAAACAAATTAGCTTATATGTTATAAAACAGAAAAAGCATGGCTAAGGATAAGCGAAGAGCGAAGAGCAAAGAGCGAAGAGCGAGAAGCGAAGAGCGAAGGACGGTGAGATCCTTCGCTTGCTTCGACACTTCGGCTTCGCTCAGTACAGACAAGCTCAGCACAGGACGCTCAGGATGACAAGAAGAGCAAACAGTTGCCTTTGGGATTACAGCGCTTTCAGAAACTCGCTTACATTTTTCTCAATCCTGCTCTCTACATCGGAAATATCAGCTTTCTCAAACTTGTCACCTGTTATTCTCTCGAATAATTCTATATATCTTTCAGAAACCTGGTTTACAAATTCATCTGTCATTTCAGGTACTTCCTGTCCGGGTTCGCCTTTAAAGCCCTCAGACATTAACCATTCTCTTACAAACTCCTTGGACAGTTGTTTCTGCTTGAGACCTTTGTTAAATCGTTCCCTGTAACCATCAGAATAGAAATATCTTGATGAATCAGGGGTATGAATCTCATCAATAAGGTATATTTTACCGTCTTTCCTGCCAAACTCATACTTTGTATCTACAAGGATCAGTCCCTGTTCTGCAGCAATTTCAGATCCCCTCCTGAATAGTTCAATCGAATATTTCTCCAGAAGCCTGTATTCGTCCTCCGGGACCAATCCTGAGTTTATAATCTCATCAGCAGATATATCTTCATCGTGCAGGCCCTGGTCTGCCTTTGTTGTAGGAGTAATAATAGGATCTTTAAACCCCTGGTGCTCTTTCATTCCATCAGGTATGGGAACACCACAAATACTGCGTGCACCTGATTTATAGGTTCTCCAGGAGCTCCCTGTCAGGTAAGCTCTGACTATCATTTCAACGGGGTAGGGATCACACCTGTGACCGAAAGTTACATTGGGATCAGGTGAGGCAATTTTCCAGTTGGGAACGATATCTGAAGTAGCATCCAGAAATTTACTTGCTATCTGATTAAGAACCTGTCCTTTATAGGGAATTCCACGCGGCAGGACCACATCAAAGGCAGAAATCCTGTCGGTGACTATCATCATAAGATACTCATCATCAATATTATAAACCTCGCGAACCTTCCCGTGGTATACATCTTTCTGACCCGGGAAACTGAAATTTGTTTTAGTAATTGCCATGTTCTGTTAATTTTACTTGTTTATCCTGTTTATTTTTCTGTCGTTAAATATTATCAAAGGCTCATTGAAAACTGAATGAAGGAACCTCTATTCTTTTTCCTGCTCCGTATCATATGCCTTTACAATATCCTTAACCAGCTTGTGCCTGACTATATCCCTTTCATCAAATTCAATAACTGAGATCCCTTCAATGTCTTTAAGTATCCTGATTGCCTGCAGGAGCCCTGACTTACGCTTTTCAGGCAGATCGATCTGTGTTATATCTCCGGTCATAATAAACTTTGAATTCACCCCCATCCTTGTTAAAAACATTTTTAGCTGGCTAATTGTTGTATTCTGTGCTTCATCAAGAATAACAAATGACTGTTCAAGCGTTCTGCCCCTCATATATGCAAGAGGTGATATTTGAATTGTTCCATCCTCAAGCCATGCTTCCAGTTTCCTGAAATGAATCATATCCTTAAGGGCGTCATAAAGTGGCTGCAGGTAGGGATCAAGTTTCTCCTTCAGATCCCCGGGCAAAAAGCCAAGCCTCTCCCCTGCCTCAACAGCCGGCCTGGTAAGTACGATCCTCTTAACCTGTTTGTTTTTCAGAGCCATAACTGCCAGGGCTATTGCGGTGTACGTTTTTCCCGTCCCGGCCGGTCCTACGGCAATAAGCAGATCATTAACCCTGTAATCATCCACAAGCCTGAACTGGTTAACTGTTCTGGCTCTTATAGGTTTACCGCTTGTACTGAAAACAAGAGCATCATCACTGCCTTTTAAAGCGGCCGATTTCATAGCTTCAGGATCAGAAAACAGTCTTTCTATATCTTCCTTTTCTATCCTGTTATGTTTCTCAAAAAAATCAATAAGTTCATTAAGCTTACGCTCAAATATTTCCACTTCGTCTTTATTTCCCATAGCCTTTATCTCGTTGCCCCTGGCAATGACTTTAAGTTTAGGAAAATAATTCCTCAGTTCATCAACCAACATGTTATTTGCTCCAAAAAAAATTTTGGGATCAATATTTTCCAGTTCAATAATTTTCTCCACCATAATTTATTACACCTTTAAACACAAATACCTGTGTTTTTTCAAAAAAAAACCTTAGGTTTGAAAGATACAAAGTAACCTATTTTTTTACAAGAATATCATCCAAGGCATAAGTTTTTAGGGATGGCTGTAATTACCATTAGCACTGAATGGCAGGTATTTGATTATTATAACGGCGTACTTAAGGGTAAGCTTGCAAGTCTCTGCCCGGGAGTACCGGTAATTGATAATGCCAGCTCGCTGAACCCCTTTAACATACAAAAAGCAGCATTTGTCATAAGGAACACATTTGATCATTACCCGGAAGGTTCGGTTCATATAATATGTGTGCAGTCCGAATACAGTAATTCAAGTCCCCATATTATTGTCAGGTCGAAAGGACATTATTTTATAGGAGCTGATAACGGAATTTTTCACCTGATTCTAAACTCAGAGCCTGAGGAGATTTACGAAATTTCAACTAGTGAGAATAAGGAATTTAACAATGAGATAGCTGTTTTTGCCGAAGCTGCAGCATCCATTATTAAAAATGACAACATAAATATCACAGGCAGCAAAAAGAAAGAAGTAAAACAAATGGTTCCCTTCAGGGCCACAATTGAAAAGGACTCTATTTCGGGCAGTATAATATACACTGACACATATGGTAACGCAATTTCAAATATAACCCGTGATATTTTTGGCAGAGTCTTCAGGGATAAAAAATTCAATATTGCAATAAGAACCAACACTAATATAATTGATCATATAAGCCAATCTTACAACAGTGAGTCAGTAGGCGAATTACTGGCTGTATTCAATTCCCTGGGATTGCTTGAGATTGGAATAAACGGAACCGATGCATCAGAATTATTAAGTTTAAATACCGGTGATATTGTTAGGGTTGCCACTCCGGGCAACAACAAGAAACCGGGAATGCTTTTCTAGTATAAATAAGATGGAACAGGATAAAAGACTACAGGCTTTCAGAGAATTGCTGGAGATAATGGACAGGCTCAGGGAGAGCTGCCCATGGGACAAAAAGCAGACAAATGAGTCATTAAGAAAACTAACAATTGAAGAAACTTATGAGCTGGGTGATGCCATCCTTGAAGCTGATGATATGGGAATTTGCAAGGAACTGGGTGATCTCATGCTTCATATAGTTTTTTACTCACGCATTGGCTCGGAAAAAAATAAGTTTGATATCACCAGTGTTCTCGAAGGGATAAACAAAAAACTAATATACCGGCATCCTCATGTATTCGGTGATACCGAGGTTAATAATGCCACCGAGGTGGAGGATAACTGGGAAAAGCTTAAAATGAACGAATCTGAAAGCTATAAACCGGTATTATCAGGTGTTCCCAGGTCGTTACCTGCCCTTGTTAAAGCAAACAGGGTGCAGGAAAAAGTAAGGGGCGTAGGTTTTGACTGGGAAGACAGGGAACAGGTTTGGGATAAGGTCAGCGAGGAAATAAATGAGCTTAAAGATGAGATCAGGAATGGTTCAAAGAAAGATATTGAGTCTGAGTTTGGGGATGTTCTTTTTTCTTTGATTAATGCTGCCAGGCTATATGAAATTGATCCTGAATCAGCCCTGGAAAGAACCAATAAGAAATTTATTTCAAGGTTTAACTACCTGGAAGGAAAGACTATCCGCCAGGGCAAATCGCTGAAAGATATGAGCCTCAAGGAGATGGATGCCATCTGGGAAGAAGCAAAAAAAGCCCAGTAGCAGTTATTTCACAGGTCTGAGCAGTCTGAATCCTATATTATCATATCCTCTTTCAATATCAAAACTCTTGATGCGTGTATAAACTGTGCAGTTATCATCCTTGTCGGCCCAGCTACCGCCCCTTATAACCCTGGAAGAACCTTTTTGCGGACCCATCGGGTTATCAGACGGAGACACGGAATAATATTCTTCATCATACAGATCATAGCACCATTCACTTACATTACCGGACATATCATACAGTCCCAGACTGTTTGGCTTAAGCCTGCCGGTTTTATTCAATCCTCTTCCGTTTGACATAAGCGGGCACGGTGCATCTTTACTGTTGCGATAATACCAGCCCAGCTCACCAAGATCATTGCCACCGGCATAGATGTAGGATGCATTCACAGCACCGCGGGCTGCATACTCCCACTCTGCCTCTGTGGGCAATCGCCCTCCTGCCCACCTGCAATACTGCATGGCTCCTTCCCAGCTAACCAGTATTGCCGGGTAGTCACCACATTCATCACTTACCCTGAATTCGCCATCTTCATAGTATATATGCACCCTGAAGCCTGTTTTATCATAATCGTCTCCATAAACATGCAGGTAGTAAACCGGTTTATCATCCATAACAACAATATCGCCTTTCCCCCTTATGCTGACCCTGTCAATATTACTGTTAAGGAAGGCGGCAAATTCCTTGTTTGTCACCTCGTATTTACCGATCATAAATGAATCCAGGCTAACCATGTGCACCGGTCCTGACTCATCACCTCCATCAGCTGTTCCCATTTCAAATGATCCCGCTTCTACAAGGGTCATGGATGTTTTAATGTAAGGAGTGAATTCGATTTCATCTGCGTAAACATATCCTTTCTCATTCCTTGCATATGCCCTGGCAAAATACTCCTTCCCGGTAATCAGACCTTCAATTTTATGCCTGAATTTACCTTCTTCCACCTTATCTACTGTTACATAGTTATTCTTCTTTGTAGGTGAAGCAACGGAATCCCATGCAAATCCGTATTCCAGCACATCAAGGCCACCGTCATCCGGAACACTGCCAATAAATGTTGCTGATGAATAATCAATATCTGTAACATCATGGGTTATCACTTCGGGAATACCAAGCTTAGTAAAAAGTACTATTTCTTCACCATAAGAAACACCTTCACTGTTAACAGCATAGGCCCTCAGGTGATATTTTGATCCCGGGTCCAGGTTCTCTACCACTTCTTCAAACTGCCCCGTGCCTTTTCCAAAGCTTGATATGTTGGTATCAATGCCGGGGTTTTTAAGCATTGAATAGCATACACCGGCATCTGTAACCGGATGTCCCCCGTTATCTGTAACATCAATACTCATTCTTAACGAGGTTACCATTATTCTTCCCGGCTCACCTGTTTTAACAGTTGGAGGACCGGTTGTTTCAAATTCCATGACTTCACCATACCGTGTGGCAAACCTGTTTTTTGCATAAGCCCTGAAGTAGTACCTGGTAAATGGAGTCAGGTTATCAAGACTTACAGTATACTTACTGTTACCTGAGGCACGACTCACATAATTATCAATTACTGGTTCAGGCGTTTCCGAATAACAAATACCGTATTCAATTAATCTTTCACCACCGTTTGTAACAAGGGCACCTTCTGCATCAACATTTCTTGAATGTATGTTCTTTACAGATACTGTCCTTACCCTGGGAATTCCATCCCTTGTTTTAATACCGACCGTGTTACTATAAGAAATACCGGCACTGTTTGTTAAAAATGCTCTTACGTTTAGTTCTTTATTCCTGGGGAATCCTCTTACTATGCTATTAATGACTCCTCCGTTTCCTTCACTAATAAGGATCTTTTTCTCATCAGCATCATTTTCCGCCCCGGATAAAGAGAATGATATTCCTTTCCTTTCTATTTCAAGGCCTCCGTCACTAAGGATCCCGAAATTCACTCGTGCCTGTGTTGCTCCTATTCCATCAATAGTGAGATTGCCCGGTAAAGGTTTTACTCCAATAACATTTACACTGAGAGTATGACTGGCTGAATTGCTATCAGCATCCAAAGCAGTTATATTAAAAAGATAATTCTCTGCTCTGAGACCGGCTGTTTCCATTTGATATTCAAAAATACTGTCGTTCCCGGAATATATCTTTTCATCATTCAAAACGACTGTTGCTGTTTGCAACTCTTCCCTGTCGTCTTCAAAGTTAAACTTGAGTTTCAGTATATTACCATGTTCAACCGAGAGTGTATCAGACTCGTGGTTATGTGTAATGTATGGAGCTTCGTTTCTGCATCCCCATAATAATACTGACAAAACAGTAATAAAAAGCGTGGTTTTGAGGCAGGCATAAATATGATTCATTTCAAGAGGTTTGGTTAATGATCAGGTTAAAGCCAGTTGCAATTATTTATGCTAACTCAAACAAATTTATGAAAAAGAATACAATTAATCCATTAAGTCATCATATTGATTCTTATATATTTCAAACAGGCTGTATAACTCTTCATATCTTTCATAGGCATCCCGGCCGGGCTTCTGGTCAGATCTGCTCAGCATAGAATACAGGTAACTCACCTGGTCTGCCAGCATTGGCCGGGGGTACCTGATATCATTTCTTGTCACCAATCTACTTTTTATCTTAGCTATTCCTGATTTTATACCATCATCATTAACCCCGGTTTTGTTATTATTACCGACTGATTCAAGTTTATTATCAATATCAGATATCAACTTATTTGTTTTCAGGTATAAACCTGCCACTTTCATTGCCAGGTCATACTGTTCTTTATAGTCTGCATACCTCAATCCTTCACGAATTAACCGGGGATCTGGCAGGATATCAAAACTATTTGTCATAACCCGGCCATCAACATGCAGCTCTGCCATATACCTGGCCGGCACTACCTTAGGTCCACGGAAACGCCTGCTTACATTTTCGCCCGAAACATTAAGCTGTTTACGAAGATTCCATATCTGCCTGTGAAATCCCTTTGAATTATCAGCATTCAATGTATAAACATGAGAACCTGCATTGTCTTTTATCACAATTTTAACCGAATCAGCATCGTGCGGCAGGTAATAATCAAGGTATGCACCTCTTCTTTCATTCGATCTGTAAGCATTCAGGGGTTTAAAAAACACTGTTTCATCACCTGCATCATCCGGGTTATAGTAACTGAGAGGGCTTATATTATCCATTATCCAGAATGACCGGCCCATAGTTGAAAGAACAAGGTCGTTTCTGTGAATTTTCATATCAGTTACAGGCACATCCGGAAGGTTCTGACTGAAGGGGTACCATTTTCCACCATCATTAAAAGAAACAAAAATACCATGTTCTGTTCCGGCATATAGTAAGCCGCTGCGCTGAGGGTCTTCCCGCACAACTCTTACAGGTTCATCGGCAGGTATCCCGTTGGACCCATCTGTTAAAAGTGTCCATGATGTACCATAGTCTTCTGTTTTTAGTATATATGGTTTCCAGTCGTTTAACAGGTACCTGTAAACAGCAACATAAGCTTTTGCAGGGTCATGAGCTGAAGCTTCAATTGTCTGAACCCTGCCTCCAGGGGGTATTAATCCGGGTGTAATATCTATCCACTCACTGCCACCGTTAAGTGTTACATGAACCGGACCGTCATTTGCCCCTGTCCAAATAATTCCTTTCTGTACCGGTGATTCAGCTATAGCATAGATGGTGCTGTAGAATTCTTCACCTGTAATATCCCTCGTAACAGGAGATCCTGATATTACCTGTTCATCCGGGTTAAAGGCAGTAAGATCAGGCGATATTGTTTCCCATGTCAGACCATCGTCATCTGTGCGGTGAACATATTGGGAACAATGATAAACCACACCGGGATTATGAGGTGAAACAATTATCGGGGCAACTCTCTGGAACCTGTATTTCAGGTTTGCAGGGTTATGTCCATACATATTCTGAGCCCCTACATAATAGTTTTTCTGCTGACCTGTTTCCTTATTATAGACCCCGAACCTGCCTTTACAGTTTGAATAGACTATATTATGGTTTCCGGGTTTGGGCACAGCCGGGCCGGTTTCACAACCCCCTACCGACATTAAAGGCCGTTGCCTGTAAGACCATGCGGCTTTACCCGGTATGGCCAGTGTGCTGTTATCCTGCTGACCTGCATAGAGCCAGTATGAAAACCGGTCATCCACGTTTACCTGGTATAATTCTGCTGTAGGCTGGTTACTCTGCTCTGACCAGGTATCGCCACCGTCAACGGTCACGTTTGCTCCGCCATCATTGGACTGGATAAAGATATCCGTATCTGATGGATTTATCCACATATCGTGATTGTCTCCATGGGGAGTTCTTTTTCTTTCCCATGTATTACCCCTGTCAATTGATTTATAATAACCTGTTGAATTAATATAAATCACATCCGGGTTGACAGGGTCTACATCTACATTAGTATAATAGAATGGACGGTCGAGCAAATATTTCTCTTTACTGATCAGGCTGAAATCATTTCCCCTGTTGTCTGAAAAATACAGTCCTCCCTGGTCCTTCTCTGCTTCAACAAGCACATAAACAAATTCCGGTTCAGCCGGGCAGACAGCCAAGTCGCTTTTCCCAACAATACCTCCGGGAAGTCCGTTCTCAAGCTTATGCCATGATTTACCCGCATCCGTAGAACGATAAACACCCCCTTCATCAGATCCTGAAATTATTGTCCAGGGTTTACGCCTTACCGTCCATGCTGAGGCATAAAGTATTTCCGGGTTTTCCGGATGCATCTCTATGTCGCTTATCCCTGTTTTATCAGAGATAAACAAAACTTTTTCCCAGCTGGTGCCCCCGTCAGTAGTTTTAAAAACTCCCCTTTCACTGTTGTCGCCGAAGGGATTGCCAATTGCCGCAATGTAACAGATATCCGGATTATCAGGATGAATTACTACAGCTCCTATCTGCCCGGCTTTCTCCAGTCCAGCAAATTCCCATGTTTCACCTGCGTCCTCTGAACGATATACTCCCTTTCCTATTATAACATTACTACGAATACCATCTGATCCTGTACCTACATAAACGATTTCAGGATTTGATTGTGACACCCTTATTGCACCAATTGAGCCTGTATTAAAGAAGCCGTCGGATACATTTTTCCAGCTTATTCCATAGTTTTCAGTTTTCCATACACCACCGCCTGTAGCTCCCATGTAAAATACTGATGGTTGTGTTTCAATGCCTGCAACCGCTGTTACACGGCCTCCACGATAAGGACCGACCATCCTGTACTGCAAGTCATTGAAATCTTTTTCCAGTGAAATATCCTGTGCTGTAAGCAACGAACTGAAAAACAAAAAAGCAATAATTGAAAAGATTCTCATACCGGGAAGTTTTTATTGTTATAACCGACCCAAGATAGTCATTTCCCGGGGAGGTTTATATATTATAAAACATCATTACCACCCAATGGCAGCCCCCTGTTGGCAGGGACTGAACGACTCAGCGACTTTTTACTTTTTCCTTTTTACTTTTTCCTTTTTCCTTTTTACTTTTTCCTTTTTCCTTTAGTCTTTTGTCTTTTGCCTTTAGTCTTCCTCCCCACTACCTGGCCCCTCGCTAGATTTGCCCACCGGGCAAATCATTAACGCTCGGTCCTCTTTAGTCTTTTGTCTTTTGTCTTCCTCCCCACTACCTGGCCCCTCGCTAGATTTGCCCACCGGGCAAATCATTAACGCTCGGTCCTCTTTAGTCTTTTGTCTTTTGTC
>JAIPBU010000020.1 GCA_021738535.1 Bacteroidales bacterium
TATACTAATTATTATGGTATTAGTAGGGGCTTCGGCCCCTGCTTTTTTTAACAAAATCTAAAGTTATTAACACTGGAAAAGGGCGCCCCATTTTTGCCTGAAAAAAAATAATATGGTAGACTTATGAGACAGCCCCTCAGGTTCTCAGATAATATACAAATCCCTTGCAAAAACCAGCTTCAAAGTTTGTTTATTATTAGGCAAGGACTTTTCGGAATGGACTCAATAATAAGGTGATATATCTTATTCCTTTTTTCAATCAAACCACAACCTCGGTTGTTCATCGGCTGTTACTCGGCTGGATATATCTTATTCCTTTTTTCAATCAAACCACAACCCTTTCCTTCTTAATACCAGAGTATATTCAGATATATCTTATTCCTTTTTTCAATCAAACCACAACCACCGGTAAGGATTATCATAATAATTTATAGATATATCTTATTCCTTTTTTCAATCAAACCACAACCAGTAACAATCACACATGCAGTGATTATGGATATATCTTATTCCTTTTTTCAATCAAACCACAACGATGAGATAGGGGTGTATTATTCATTAGATTGATATATCTTATTCCTTTTTTCAATCAAACCACAACGACGCATATCCCATAGCAGCAAACAAGCAGGATATATCTTATTCCTTTTTTCAATCAAACCACAACCTCATTCATTATCTCCCTTACCACATTGAGATATATCTTATTCCTTTTTTCAATCAAACCACAACTATGGATTGCAATGACCTGATAAAGGCATTGATATATCTTATTCCTTTTTTCAATCAAACCACAACTAAATGCAATAAATGCAATAATAGCAAGAGATATATCTTATTCCTTTTTTCAATCAAACCACAACTCTGTGCTGCTGCAGTATTTTCCTTATCATGATATATCTTATTCCTTTTTTCAATCAAACCACAACTTTCAGCTAATAGGGTCATAAATATTTTAGGATATATCTTATTCCTTTTTTCAATCAAACCACAACACTTTTCTTCTTAACTCCATCAACATAGGTGATATATCTTATTCCTTTTTTCAATCTAACCACAACCTTAGGTTCACTTCTACTCAAATATTCAAGATATATCTTATTCCTTTTTTCAATCAAACCACAACCATAAAACACCAATTAGTACAGCAGGAAAGGATATATCTTATTCCTTTTTTCAATCAAACCACAACTGATTATAAATGTTCTTGAAAAGAAAATAAGATATATCTTATTCCTTTTTTCAATCAAACCACAACTTGTATGCCATACCATATAAATTACCAAAAGATATATCTTATTCCTTTTTTCAATCAAACCACAACTCATATACCTCTGGAGTGAAAGGCAATAGTGATATATCTTATTCCTTTTTTCAATCAAACCACAACTCTTCGAGCATAGTACTGATCGAGGATCCGATATATCTTATTCCTTTTTTCAATCAAACCACAACCCCCGGCTATCTCACACAACAGCACGGTCGGATATATCTTATTCCTTTTTTCAATCAAACCACAACCGTATATACTATCTCAAAACAACCCACTTTGATATATCTTATTCCTTTTTTCAATCAAACCACAACCTACTGCACTTTCTATTTTTTTCTTTCTATGATATATCTTATTCCTTTTTTCAATCAAACCACAACCTTTTATGGTTAATCGTTCTTTTATCATTGATATATCTTATTCCTTTTTTCAATCAAACCACAACTCTTATTATCCTCTTATTCACCATTAAAAAGATATATCTTATTCCTTTTTTCAATCAAACCACAACTGTCTCAGTGATATACATTAATCCTGAAAGATATATCTTATTCCTTTTTTCAATCAAACCACAACATGCCTCCAAGTATAGCCGTTGTATGAAACGATATATCTTATTCCTTTTTTCAATCAAACCACAACCAGTCGTATATACTGTCATTATTAGGGTTAGATATATCTTATTCCTTTTTTCAATCAAACCACAACTACTCCTGTCCATGGTACTTTGTAATGAACGATATATCTTATTCCTTTTTTCAATCAAACCACAACACTGGTGCAACACCTGCTTGTAATTATGTGGATATATCTTATTCCTTTTTTCAATCAAACCACAACGCCGATGGAGAAGGTGATGACAATCCTCTCGATATATCTTATTCCTTTTTTCAATCAAACCACAACTCAAGTGGTGGTGGTAGTGATTATTATAAGATATATCTTATTCCTTTTTTCAATCAAACCACAACGTTACTTGAAAGTTCATAATTTCTTCGTTTGATATATCTTATTCCTTTTTTCAATCAAACCACAACACTACCCGGTAACTCAATGTCTTCATTATGGATATATCTTATTCCTTTTTTCAATCAAACCACAACACCGTTTGTAGAAGTTTGTATTATACAGGGGATATATCTTATTCCTTTTTTCAATCAAACCACAACTGCTGAATCTTCATACAACAACGCTCCAAGGATATATCTTATTCCTTTTTTCAATCAAACCACAACCAATCAATGCAAGATATAAGTTTAGATGAAGATATATCTTATTCCTTTTTTCAATCAAACCACAACGCATCTATCCTCCGAGCATAACTCAATACTGATATATCTTATTCCTTTTTTCAATCAAACCACAACCCTTCAGCCAGCAGGGCCGAAGCGTTGGGGATATATCTTATTCCTTTTTTCAATCAAACCACAACTCTTCTTAACAACTGTCGTGCTGTCGATATGATATATCTTATTCCTTTTTTCAATCAAACCACAACAAAAATATCCCGCGGCTGATTCATGTATCTGATATATCTTATTCCTTTTTTCAATCAAACCACAACCACTATTTGCATCTATGCGTAATGCTAAAGGATATATCTTATTCCTTTTTTCAATCAAACCACAACCTTTACCGCTTACTGCTAAACTACTCATCGATATATCTTATTCCTTTTTTCAATCAAACCACAACATTATACATACTGTTATTTTTCTTTCAATTGATATATCTTATTCCTTTTTTCAATCAAACCACAACATTCCCCGGAAGTCTGCTGAATCAATCTCTGATATATCTTATTCCTTTTTTCAATCAAACCACAACTATCTGATCCAACGTGAATACCTCTCCCTGATATATCTTATTCCTTTTTTCAATCAAACCACAACGGCGTGGTGAAGTAGAGCTGTCATTCCAGTTGATATATCTTATTCCTTTTTTCAATCAAACCACAACCGTGGGCTATTAACCCCTTAAAATATGGCTAATTACACCATATTTATCATAAAAAAACAAACTGCAATTTAACGGAAGTAGTTTGAAACTTAAGGAATCTATTTTCTGGCCATCATATCAAAGAACAAATTATAAAAATAATTAAAATAATTCAAGTTGTTTTGGTCCAGGCGGTAAAGGTTCAAGCTTTTTACCCCATATATTTATTATATTGCCGTATTGTTTGTCAGTTATCATCATAATACTCACCTGCCCTTCCTCAGGCACTGCACTCTTTACTCTTTTTACATGTACGGCTGCACTTTCAGTGCTTGCACAATGACGAATATAAACAGAATACTGCAGCATTGTAAAACCATCCTTTTCAAGTGTTTTACGAAATTGTGTAGCTTTCCTGCGCTGTTTCTTTTTAACAACCGGCAAATCAAAAAAAACAAATACCCACATTATCCTGTATGCATTTAACCGTAATTGATCCATCAGTTCAAAAAGGGATAGTCAATTGTCCGTTTATCACCGTAAAAACATTTTGCCAGAGAGGCTGTTGTTTGTGACAGTCCAACCATTAACGGTCTGCTGCTTTTCCTAAAATACACATCCACAGTCAGAGTTTTTAACAATCCTGCTTTTATCTCCTTATTAAGATCAAGCTCGCCAGGGTACATTTCATTAAGATAATAAACAGTGGCATCAACAAACGGCCTGTATGGTTCCATTATATCATCTGCAAGGCAAAAAGCATTGTACCTGTTATGATGGTGAATCCCGAAAGTTGGAAAAAGCCCGCTGCCTGTGATAGCCCTGGCAACAGCAGCCCTAAGTATAATGTAGCCGTAATTTAACATGTTATTGGGAGGCATCCCGTTCCTGTCACGTGTAAAATCATTGCCAAAAAGTCTTGACCAGTATATCCTGGCAGCATAACCTTCCCTTCCGGTAGAGTCACCACTTTTAACATTCTGTTTCATTAAAAGGAGGTCCTCGTACGGTAAGCAAAGTTTTTTCAATAGAGAAGCCTGGTTATGTATTTTTGCTTCCACTGTTTGCTTCCATAGCTGTTTTTTTAATGGTTCGGATGCCATTGCCTGTTTCCTGTAAACCTCAGCCTGCAGATGATTCCCTTCAAGTGGAAATAACATGCTATGAGGCATGTGCCTTCTGTCACAAAACAGCACTGCAACATTATTATCTGCAAGTTCATCCAGAAGGGGCATACTGATCTTTATTTGCTGATGTTCAAATACTGCAAGCCCGACATCTTCAATTGGCACACTTGTAGAATCCTTATCATCCTGCTTAATAACCAATTGTTTATTCTTTACTGAAAGTGAACAGGGATTTGAAAAGAAAAGAGTTCTTTTTAACACTATCTGCTTTTTATAAACATTATTTAAAAATTAATCTACCTAAAACTGAAATTGAAAAATCATAATTTTCAATTAACATATTAAAACCTCCGGGACTTAGCAAGAGTTTAGGATATGGAGTTTGAAAATTAAATTTCGACTCCCCATTTGTCAAACTCTTTGGAGCCTTCTCATTATATTCTTCCTCATAGTCTGATTTAAGCATTTCGTCATTTCTTGCTTCCTGATGAAACCTGAAAGTAATTCTTCCATCTTTGTTTAGTTTTATCACTTTATACAATCTATTTCTTAATTCTTCCTCAGACAGCTCAAATACTTCTTCTTTGTTATTCTTATAAAACAAAACTAAAGTTCCTGTTTTTATTACAGCTTTCAGATTAAGATTTAGATTTTTCCTAACTATCCTTTCGCCCACAATCCCTCCTTCATCATTTATCCCCTGGGGCTTTAATACTTTCTGAACTGACAACTTATAGTATTCTGCAGCCTCAAGGTTGTTAATAATCCGGAAATCTCTTCTAATCTTACCTTTATCATCCTTGCCCTCATAAATTGCCATTAAATAATTGCCAGCATTAACTACGTGATAATGCTCTTTGTAAGGGTAACTGTTCCTTTTTGACTTGTCTCTTTGTTCTTTCAGATTTATGGGATTTGTTACAGTAGGTGTAAACACCCTTACTTTTTTTATTGGCACGGGATTTCCGCTTTTGTTTGGCAGGGAATACAAATCTTGAATCTGACCTTTCAGTTCTTCAATTTTATTTTTTATTATCTGTTCTTCATCTTCTTCAGAATTATTCAATTCCTTATTAAGATTTTCAATTTCTTTTTTTAATCCCTTTTCTTCATTCCTTGCTCTTGTTACAATAGTTCTTATTCTATCATCAACAATATTTTTGATGTTTCGGTCTTCAAGATCAGCAAGAGGTTTCCTGACTACATACTTAATCTGCTTTTCTTTTTCTCCTTTCTTATTTTCGGTTTCCTTTTCAATAGCTCCATAGAAAGTTTCCTGGTGCAGGCTGGCTCTGGCTGTATCGCCCTGCTGATAAACAGGCTCACCAGCCTGATTGTATTGAATCCTGCCCCTTCGTCTAAGCTTCTTCTTTGTCTGCTTTGGTAATACATCAGGAGTATAGTGTGAAACCAATATTTCTTTCTCTATATTATTAACATCGCGAACAAATGATTTCCATGGCAATTCAACCCTGGGTTTACTTTCACTGCCTGCAATCCAGTATTCTTCCCAGTCATGGTAAAACTTTGCAAGTTCCTCATAACTTGTTTTTGTTATACACGCAATTGTGATCGCATCAACACAATGGTGTACATGATTCACTCTTTCCTTTTTTGTGTATTCCTGCTGTAAACCCCACATCTTTCTGAAATCAGCAACAGTATTGCCTTTGACCGTATATACTCTGTTAAATAGGGTTTTAAGGTATAATCTGGCATATTTTGTAATGATACCTGTGTCTATTATCTGACTGTTTTTAAAGCCTTCCGGTACCGAATCTCTTTCAAATCTGTTGTATTTATTGTAATAATAATCCCTTTCGTACTTTAACCTGTGACGTTTTTGGATTGCCCTGTCTTTAGACTGCTTATCAATAATACCATGTGTCTGCCTTACAGTTCTTTGTATTTGTTTATCAAGATTTTCAATTCTGTCTTTCCAGTGTTTTATACGTGATAAAATTTCCTGGTGATTAGCCAATTCATATGGTATTTTATTCTTTTTTACGGACCTGTTAAATTTATTTTCGCACAATGTTTTATTCTCCTGGGAATTGTCAAATGAGAGGCTCCTAGGGATAGTATGCTCAATATCGAATGATGGATTAGCCCCCAGGAAATTATGAAGTGCGATTTCTTTGCCAGTATAAATGCATTTGTGATTTTGCTCCTCCCATAACTGGTACTTTAAAATATCATCACTTGTTGGTTCAGTATCCTTCCCGTCAGTTGTATAATATTCCTTAATTCTTTTATAATATTCTTTACGCTGATTTTCTCTTTCACGTTGCCATGCCTGATAGCCGGCTCTTTCATTTGCATTCAGAAGTCCTCTGGACATCTCAATGTTCACCTTTGTATCCTGGTCAATCATATCCTGCCTTATCAGCTCATTAATCACTTTCCGTAACTGGTGCAGAGCCCTCATTGCCATTGGATTCCTAACTGATGCTATCATCGGGCTTCCAAGATAAAACTTACCATCCTCCTTTCTCTCCGGCGGCCTGTATACTTCAATTGCTGAAGGGTGATATAACTTATTCAGCATATTTTTATCAACCTGAAAATTATCTTTTAGAAAATCCTTTATTCTGTCTTCCAGAGTTTTAAACTTAACAAATTCACCCAATCCTGAATTTGCATTCATATGCCTTTCCAATAATCCAAAAGCATAATCTTTTAGCTTCTTCTTTTTTTCTTCTGAAAAAGAAGAATACTTCTTTTCTCCCAATTGGTCAATAATTTTATTATTAAGTTCTTTCCGGTAAAACTCTTTAGCCTCGTTACTCCACCTGAAATGGTTATCCCTCGCATTTTTAATAATACCATTCACAACATCAACCAGCAATTTTTCCTCGTCCTGAGTTTGAATAATTTTTTCAATTTCAGCTATTATTATTTCCTGATTCGCCGGGTCAGACCATACATTTTCAGGTATAACTTTGTCCATATTCGCCAAAAAAACCGAATGCGGATAGATAAGTCCTTTTCTGAGATAAGTTAGTATCTTGTTTATTGCCTTTAAACTTAAAGATGAATATTCATGCTTTGGTTTTATTCTCAGGAAAGCATCTATATGATCATCGTTTAAACTCAATCTTTTTTCAGCAAATTCTTTTAGCCGGTCAAATGAATCGAATGTAAAAAGTACATGCCATATGTCATTAATGTCAATGAAAGACTTCCTGCCATCTTTTTCTCTGATGTATTCAATTTTCATCTCCATGAAGTCATCTCCGAAGATATCCTTAAGACGTGATGATACCGGATTACCGCTAACTACGGTTTTTATTGAATAATTAAACAGGTGATCTTCCTCATTAATGTCACGCTCCCTGTAGTACTTATACTTTTTGTTCGGAGACAATGCTTTTGCTATATCTTCAAAATCAAATGTCTCTTTGCTTTTGCGATAAAATAATGGTTTAATCTTTTCCCTCTCTGAATCAGAAAGGAATCTCATTGTCGAATCCTGAGGTGTTTTGATTTTAATATTATTTACAAAACATAACATTCTGTATTCTTCAAACTTAGGATGAGAGACAGAACATCTCTGCTTTGAGGGTTCAAACACACATTTTCCAATCAAACCCTTTTGTGATTTTAACGGCCGCTGGTAGAAGATTGCCCTGTATAACTTTTCCCTGACTTTTGCCGGCAGGTTCTGATGCCTGCAGATAGCATCTAATTCCTCAAGATAGTGTTCCTCCCTGTGAGTATAAACATCACGGATTTTATCTCCTTTAGTATATTTATCATAAAAATACTGCCCCAGGGTTTTCTCCCCTTTTGCTGTGCTTATCTCTGATATTTCTTTCTTGACCGCACCCTCTGCTTCCTGCGTTGTTTCCAATCTGTTACTCAGAAACCCTCTCCGTTGAGCAATGTGATAAAAAGCCCTGCCTAATCTAAAACGATCTGTTTGTTTTTCAAGATCGAGTTTTTCGGTGACAGCTAAACTCCGATAAAAATATGGGTTTCTGATCTGTCTTCTCCTTTCTTCTTCATTATCACTTACATCCGTCAACAGCCAGTTCCTGAAGGCTTCATTATACGGATAGTTTTTTTTATACCTCCATTCATCCAACTCTTTATCCGACAATTCCGGACATAAATCATACTCTGAAAGTACCTTAAGAGTTTGTATTTTACGAAGTTTCCTCCTGTATTTTAGTCTGCGGGAACTTCTGTGATCAGTTCTTTCCGCTGCTTTTGAACTTTCAATTCCTTTTTCAATTTTTACTCCTTCCTGGAATATTCTGACACCCTTATCAAGTAATCTGAACTCAGAACCCTCTTGCTCAACAACAGCCCATCCGATGCTATTTGTACCTAGATCAAGGCCTAATATTTTACTCATGGTTGGTTGGTTTTAAAATAATTTCTTATCTTTATTGAGGTTTTGAATGAACCATTTTTCAATCTTATCACAATAAGGCTATATGCCGAAGGAAAAAATCCTATAACCCTGCCTCTGGTGGGGTTTTTATTTTGATATGATTAGTAAACTGCATATTTTCACTGTATTGCATCTCAAATGTATAATATTTTTGCTATTTTATCAAAAGGTTTTATATCTCAGATTCTCTCTCACTATAGAATAATAACCCTAATCTGATATTTCTAATTCATATTTTTACCAACAGCCATCTACGGCTTTACCCAATATTTTGCGGGGCAGTTGTATTTGGTGGTATTCTATCCCCCGGGTGATACCGGGGCTAATGTTATTTAACCCCGGGGTTGAGAATATAAGATATTCAGACCTATGCCTAAAAGTGTTAAGGGGACTAAGCAACTTATAGGGACTCAGAGACGAAGAGACGAAGGGACTTAGCGACTTAGCGACTTAGGGACTAAGTGACGAAGCGACTAAGGGACTAAGGGACGAAGCGACTTAGCGACTTAGCGACTAAGCGACTTAGCGACAATTAAAATTTACTTTTTACTTTTTACTTTTGTCTTTTTACTTTTGTCTTTAGTCTCAATAAACAATTGTCCTGCTGTCCTTTGTGGTACAGGTAAAAATTCCCCAGGCATTTTCAACATTACCCCGGAAAGGACTAGGGGTGGTAAAGGCATCCCTGTTGGCCCCAAGTGCATTGATAATGCTGCGGTGATAATCATAGGCCGTTGAATCTATGCGGTACAGGTCAACCCTGGTTGAATCATTACCATCACCGGTAAAAGGATAGCTTATACTGACATTACCCTCAGGCTTTTCGTGCATGTCAATCAGAGCCTGCTCAACCGCGTTGAGCGTGCCATCACTGAATCCAGTCATGCGCAGCAGGTAATAATTTACACAGTCATCTCTAAGGTTGGCAGTTCTGACAGTCAGCATTTCATTATCATACTCAAGACCACTTATTATTACTTCGCCCGGCAGCCGGCTACTTGCCTTTACAGGTTTATAACCCTCCTTTTCAATATAAACAGAGTACTCACCCTCACCCGGATTAACAATACTATCGGATATGTAATTATACAGAAAACCTGTGTTATAGTCGGCCTTTACCAGGTTCCTCAGCTTAATGCTATCGACACCGCTAATAATATAAGCCGAAGAATTCCATATCATATTGATCCTTACAGGTTCCTGCATGGTTGTGCTGCTGAAAAATAATATCTCCATTTTCTCACCCTCTACCAGGTATGCTTCCAGCATTGGGATATTTTCTCCTTCCGGCAGATCCTTTTCAAGTGAGTTGTCCAGTTCACACGAAGGCATAAACACCGGAATGATAACGATCAATATGATTAATATTCCTTTTTTCATTTCCATTGTATTTTCAAACTGGCAAAAGGTGTAAAGGGAAACACCGAGAGTTTTTTCGGAACAACCGCAATATCAGCCTGTTCAGTTTCTTCCAGTGTAAAGAAAAGGAAGTATGGATTACTGTTGTGATATACATTATATACCCCCAGGTTAAGTCTTGCACTCCACTTTTCCTTATCTGTTCTGTATTGTAATGCAACATCCATCCTGTGGGATGGTGGCATACGGAAATTATATAATTCGGTATACAGGGGGAATGGCCTGTTTTCACCGCCATGGGGCAGGAAAGCATACGCAGTTGGCATGGTGGTAACCTGTCCGCTTGCCCAGAACCAGGTTGCATTCCATGACAGCTTACCAGTTACATCACCTTCAAATTTTATATCGACCTGGTGAGGCAGATCCCACGACGGAGAAAAAGGCTCACCGTTATTAATAGCATCAAAGTACCTTGTGCTTTTCGACCAGGTATAATACATATCCACCATAAGTACATTAAGATCAAGATGCCATCCCGTTTCAAATCCATAAGCTTCTCCCTTGCCCGTGGTCAGGGCATCAACCGGGTGAAACGATATTAGCTCGACACCTGGCGACAGCTCAGTCAGTCCCTTCATCCTCTTGTAAAAGAAACCCGCATCGGCTTCCAGTCGGCCAAAATCATAATGAAAATGCACAGCATACTGATCTGCCTGCCGCGGAGGGATCCCCTGTCCTGCAGGATACCAAAGATCAGCAGGCATATTAAAGCCAAGAGGGCTAATAAGGTGATCAAACTGGTACGTCCTGTCATAGCTCATGTTCATCGCAAAATTGCCCCGGTTGACATCCACCTGGAAACGGGGAGCAAGCCTGAATATTATTTCATCGTTGTTATAAGCAGTTAATCGCAATCCTCCCGACAATTCCAGCCACCTGCTCAACGGAAACCGCAGGTTGGCATGAAGGCCTGTATACAAACTTCTTTGTTCAGATCCGGCAGATCGCAGCCTGGTGTCTCCCACCATTTCCTCGCTGTGAATATAATAGTCTCTCAGGGAAGAAAAGGCTCCTGCCTGCCAGCTGATACCCCGGTTGTTATCACCGTAATATTCAACTTCACTGTCCCAGCTAAGCATATCGTTCTCCCTCAGTATGTTCCATGAAGGATTATATTCACCTGAGAAATTATAAGCTGACACCCCTGAATGTATCCGGATCCTGCTATTCCCGTTGATTGTTTTTGCCATGTTCAATGATGCAATACTGTTGCCCCAGTCGGTCCGCAATTTCAATCCGCCGGTATTATAGCGAAACAGGTCTGTTGTCTTAAATATTGTCATATCCATCTGCCAGTCATTGCCAGGCAGGAAGTGCAGCTTAAGGAAGATATCATACAGCTTATAATCGGGCAGTGGTATGAATCCCTCTTTTTCTCCATGAAGATTCTCATATATATCAGACACCAGGTCAAAAAATGAATATCTTGCTGCTGCTAATACAGACATTTTATCCTTTACAACAGGCCCCTCAAATTTAATTCCACCGGAAAGATTGCTGATGTATGCCGAATAACTGTTTTCATACAAATCCGGATCCCGGCTTTTAACAAGCAGAAAGGAGGACAGTGCATTTCCTGACCGGGAAGGGAAACCACTTTTCCTGAGTGAAGTGCTCTCGACCACATCAGGATTAAACATGGGTGCAATTCCGAGCAGATGGTAGCTGTTATGCAAGGGTTGACCGTCCAGGCTTATCATATTACTGCCATGCCCCGTACCTCTGACATTGAGTGCGGCATTTATCTCGCTGCTCTTTTGTATGCCGGGAAGGCTCTGCAGTGTTTTGATGATATCAGCCTCACCAAATCCGGATGTCAGCCTGTCTATATCATCCGAGCGCAATTCAATTTTCCTGAGCCGGTTATCGCGTGCTTCATTTACAGGGGCAGTAATTGTTACTTCCCTGATTCTGGTTTCAGCCGGTGCCAGGTCAACATTCAGGGGTAACTCCGTATTCTCGTTTACTTTATATATCTTAAGTTCATAGGAAACATGCCTTATCACAAGGGAAGCCGGTATAGAGGGTACGCTTATAGAAAAGAAGCCACTGCTGTCACTCAATGCAAAGCTACTGCTGCTGCTCTGCACCTGTATGCTTGCTCCCGTGACGGGTTGCCCTGTTTCTCCATTCCTGGCAAAACCACTAAGATCAACCTGGCCGGCAGCTGCCAGTGAACAAGTGATCAAAGAAAACAATATAAGCCACCTGCGATGCATGGGTACAAAAATAAAAAAAACCGGGACCATGCCCGGTTTTTTTCTTGTATAAGGGTAATTTTTAATCGAATAATGTGTAATCGATGAACATCTCAGTTCCAACAGGAACACTAATTACACCGCCGGCAAAATATATGGGGCTGGGAGCTTTTAACGGTCCACTCATAGAACTTGAAATATAAGCTTCCATCTTAACTTTGGCAGGATATCCACCCTGGTTGAAATCGAAATACTCCATATTTACGAAATCGAAGAAACCACTGTGTACCAGTCGTACCGGAGCATTTATCACCTTGATACCTTTTAATTCGGGAATCATGTATTCAAGGGTCTTTCCAAAGAAATTCGGTAAAGTATAGTTGTATTCTATCTCAACAACTTTCTGTATTTCTTCCTGAAGTGGAGCGATAGTGATCTTTCCGTTTGCATCAACAGTATATGCATATCCGTCACCTGCGTCATAGCCCGGGATTGCCCATACCTCAATGGGATTACCTGCATCGTCATAAACAAACTTGGTTATATCCATTGTTTCGTCAACATTTCCATCCTGATCAAGTATTTCAAACTGGACAAAAGTGAGTAGGTTGTCGGTATATGTCATAACGGCACGTCCGAAATGGATTGTGTCAATTCCTGATGCCTTTGACGGGCTGCCGTATATGTCATACATATCGACCTGTGTTATAAGGTCACTGGCATCATAAGTCATTACAAAATACTCACTTACATTACCTTCCCAGTCAAGGGCTTCAATTTTTTCAATCAGGTCATCATCACGAAGGGTGAGCTTTGCCATTGAAGAATCCCTTACCTCACCAGCCTGGTATACCTTTGTTACCTCAATAACCCGGTCGGGCGTATACATACGTCCGCTAACCCCGTCAAGGGTTATATAATAGTAATTATTGTATGTTTTGTAAAATAGGCTGTCCTCACCGGGTACCGGGTAGTACTTTTCATAAGTATCATGATTGATCTGGTCTTCAGGAACAAACCAGCAATGCTGGTATTCTTGATACTGGTATTGTGATCCGTTAAAGTACCTGTTCCTGTATAATGTGTAAAGATCTCCTGCTGCTTCTTCCTGGGTGAAATAATAACCGCTGTCACCAGTGAAGTAAGTATAAGACATGGAAACACTCTCCACATATGATTCATATATATCATTGTATAGCGACTTCTCTATGGCCATCATTACCGGCTGGGCATCTGCATAATTATTCTGCAGTTCCAGTATGTTTATTACATTTCCATTGCCGTCAGGTAAATTAACCTGGGCATTGATCATCCTGTCCTGGTCGTCATAAGCCATTTTGACAAGTTCAACGTCACCCAGGGTCATTGAGGTAATTCCGTAATCACCACTCAATGTACCGCTCAGATAGGTTGTATTCCCGTTATCAAGCACAATGTACTGTCGTGTTGTACCATCTGCAAAGGTAACTGTAATTATGCCTGTTTCATTGTTGATGTCAAAGTCGGTTACATTACCGGGCAGGACATCATCAGGCACTGTAACTGAAGTAGTTGTTCCGTCACCGAAAGTAATTACCAGGTCACTTCCCTGGAATTCCATGCCGGCAATTTCACCATTCTCAAGGTTGTCAACCTTGTCTTTCAGGTCATTAATATCATTTTTCAGGTCATCCGTACAGCCGATCATCAATAATACTACAGCTGCAAGGAAAAAGGTTAGCTTTTTCATCATCTTTACAATTTTTAGTTTGTTAAATAAATTATTAAAAGTTCAATTGTTGCGGGTTTAATAAATCAGTACTACATTTTTATTCTTACGGAACTAATATGCAATTGTTACAATTACTAGAGTAAAAATTTAAAAAAAAGGTTGCATAAGGTGCATAAGTTATTCAACACTATAGTCTATCTCATCCTCCATGGTGCTATGGTTTGAAGCAAGCACAAGCAAGGTTCCTGTTTCTTCCCTGGATACTACCTTATGTGATATGCCGGTTCTTATATAGACCCCTTTATTCTCATCTCCTTTTATGCTGATGATTTCTTTCTCTTTGCTCTCAATATCTTCAAGATGAATATCAAACATGCCATCCAGGGGGATAAGGATCTCTTCCTTTACCAGGTGATAATGATTACCTGATGCATTATCCTTCTCAAGGAATTTTGAAATATAGCTATACTTCAAATCAAAGGCCAGTGGAAACCTGCTGTCAAAAACAGGTATAAAAAGCCGTCCTTTCTTTGAGTCCCTGTAATTAAATGAGAACACTGTTGCGAGAGCAGTATTCTGAACCTTAAGGGGCTTTGAGTATTGATCCAGTGAATTCACGATTTCAAGAGTTTAATTACCTGTTCATAGACATTAACTGCAGTAAACCCGAATTCATTATCAAGCACTTTATATGGAGCTGAATAGCCAAAATGATCCAGGCCCCATATTGCACCATTCTCACCAACCAGTGCGGACAGTGTCACCGGCAAACCTGCAGTCAGACCAAAGCGTGGTATACCTGCCGGTAAAACGGACTCCTGGTATTCTTTATCCTGATTTAAAAATAATCCTTCCGAAGGCACTGAGACAACGCGTGCCTTAATATCTTTTTGTTCACTAAGCATCCGGGCTCCCTCAGTAAGAGTGCTTACCTCTGAACCACTGGCCACCAGTACAACATCCGGTTTACCTTTGCAGTCCTTGACTGTATAAGCACCTCTTCTTGCACCAAGGGCATCAGTATACCTGTCTTCACCTGAAGGAAGGTCATCAATTCCCTGCCTTGACAGAATAAGCGCAGTTGGTGTGGAATTATTCTCAAGTGCCATCTGCCAGCATACTGTTGTTTCAGCCGCATCTGCCGGTCTCAGTACAAGCATACTGTTCTCTCCCGAGTGATTCTTAAGTTTCTCAAGCAGCCGTATCTGCGCTTCCTGCTCCACCGGCTGGTGGGTAGGGCCGTCCTCTCCCACCCTGAAAGCATCATGCGTCCAGATAAACTTAACAGGCAATTTCATTAAGGCTGCCAGCCTTACGGCAGGTTTCATAAAATCCGAAAATACAAAGAATGTGCCGCAGGCAGGTATTACTCCTCCGTGCAGGGCCATACCATTCATTATTGCGGCAAGGGTAAGCTCCGATACTCCACCCTGCAAAAACTTACCGGAAAAGTCTCCCTTCCGTATAACTTCTGTTTTTTTCAGGTAACCGTCAGTCTTGTCTGAATTTGCAAGGTCAGCTGATGATACTATCATATTATCAACTTTTTCAGCAAGTACTGAAAGCACTGCAGAAGATGCAGCTCTTGTTGCTATACCCTCCTTCTGTTCCAGTGACCGGAAGTCAATAACGGGTAAGTCGCAATTAAAAAAGCTATCCAGTTTTGATGCCTTCCCTCGGTTTGCTTCCCTCCAATCAGCTTCAGTGTTTTTAAATTCTTTTACCTGTTCTCTTTTCCTGTCGATAATATTGGTATAAAGCTCCCTTACTTCAGCGAAAACCTTAAACGGTTCATCAGGCTTGCCTCCAAGGTTAATTACAGATTTTTCAAAAGATGCTCCTGCTTTACTAACCGGCTGGCCATGGGTTGATGTTTTTCTCTCAAAAGAGTTTCCTTCCTCATCAATTAGTCCTTTACCCATTACTGTCTTGCCTATTATAAGGCTGGGACGATCCTGTTCTTTCAGAGAACTATCCAGTGCATCCCTTATTGCATCATGGTCATGACCATCAATGGTAATTACATGCCATCCCCAGGCTTTATACTTGGCTTCAGTATCTTCCGAACTTACAACATCAGTTTCTGTCGACAGCTGTATATCGTTACTGTCATAAAACATGATAAGATTACCCAGCCCCAGGTGGCCTGCTATCCTGCCTGCTCCCTGCGATATCTCTTCCTGTATACCACCATCTGAAATAAAGGTATATATATTATGTGACATCCATCCACCAAACCTGGTTTCCAGAAACTTAGCCGCTATAGCTGCTCCCACTGCATTGGTATGCCCCTGTCCCAGCGGACCGGATGTATTCTCAACTCCCCTTTTGAAATCCACTTCCGGGTGACCGGGAGTTACGCTTCCCCACTGCCGGAATTTTTTAATATCATCATCTGAGTAAAAACCATACAGAGACAATATGGAGTATAACATCGGCGACATATGCCCGGGGTCCAGGAAAAACCTGTCACGATGGATCCAGTCCGGCTTATCAGGGTCAAACCTGAGGTATTCCGAGAAAAGTATATGAATAAAATCTGCTCCACCCATTGCTCCTCCCGGGTGACCGGATTTTGCCTTTTCGACCATAGCCATTGAAAGCAACCTTATGTTATCAGCCGCCTTGAGATTGATATTTTTACTCATTTTTGTGAAAATTTATTTCGGTGAATTATTATACAAAATTAGAAAAATAACCCTTGCTTCCTGATTATAATATAAAGAAGTAATTAACATTTATAATAAATTTTACGGACTCAGGTGAAAAACTCTGGTATATTAATGTATTATTAATAGATTTGCGTAAAATTTATTAATTGAGGAGGCATCTTAAAATAAAAGGATACTTAATGATGTCGGCATGGCTGGTAATCTTCCTTCATGCTGTCATACCTCATAATCATCAGGTTAACATGCAACTCGGGTGCCAGGAGCTATGCCACAGCCACAAGGCGAATGATGATCATGGCAAAGATTATAAGGATAATGTTGCATCTTTCCTGCCGCTTCCTGATGATCATGAATCAAATATTTGTCATTTCTCAACTGAGCTGAAACACGAGCAATCTTTCAACAGCTTTTTTATTAATGAACCTGTTTACTTTATTACTCAAATAAACGACGGTATATCCGGCACTACCGGTAGCACCCATGAAGCACTTGTACCCGGACACCTGATGAACGCCTTATTCCTTAGAGCACCACCGTATTCATCCTGCACCTATTGCTAATTATTCTAACAGCCTGAGCATTAGCCGCTCCGGGCATTCTTCGTAGTTACTTTTAAATACAACAATATGAAATCGATAATTTATTTGTTATCAATTATTTACATTTATTCAATGACTGCATGCAACAGCGGTCAACCAGGAGCAGACGATCACGGTCACGATCATGCTCACAACCAGGAACAGGAACAAGAACATACTGACGATGGGCATGAGCATACTGAGGATGATCATACTGACGATGAACATGAGCATACTGAGGATGATCATACTGACGATGAGCATGAGCATACTGAGGATGATCATACTGACGATGGGCATGAGCATACTGAGGATGATCATACTGACGATGAACATGAGCATACTGACCAGGAAAGCAGCCACGAATCAGAAGATGAACATGATACCAGTAGCTCACCAGTGGATTACAGCCTGCTCAGATTAACTCCAGGTGATTTCAGCTTTATATATAAAACAAGTGGCATGATCATGCCTGATCTAAAAGATGAAGTTGTCATATCAGCAACAGCACCGGGACTATTAAGTTATTCTGATCATTTCCTGTATCCGGGTGTCAGCATTAGCCCGGGTCAGGAGATCTTTATCATTAAAGGCGAAGGCCTCAGTGAGGACAATACGCAAATTAAGCTTAAGAAGCTAAAATCTGAATATCTTACGGCAAAAGAGAACTTTGAGCGTGCTTCGAAGATGGTAGCTGAAAGGCTGGTAACACAGGAGCATTACCTTGACAAAAAACTTAACTATGAACAGGCTCGTACAGAATATGAGAACTACAGCAGTTTACTTTCCGGCAAGGGGAAAAGCATAGTGGCACCTGCCGGCGGATATATTAATGAACTATTTGCCAGGGAAGGTGAAATGGTAAGGACCGGAGACCGTATTGCTTCAATTATTATTGAACACCAGATGGTATTGAAGGCAGATATACCTCCTGCTGACCTGGAAATTATGAAGCAAATACACAGTGCAAATTTTTCTACCGGCTATCGTAACCGGGTTTATTCGACCAATGATCTTGGCGGGGAGATTATCTCATACGGAAAAAGCACAGGCAGAAATTCGTACTATGTACCCCTGTATTTCAGAATAAATTATAATGATGAGCTCATCCCTGGTACATTTACTGATATTTGGCTTAGGGGCGACACTGTCCACAATGTCCTGACAGTCCCGAACAGTGCAATAATGGAAGAATATGGCAAGCACTACGTATATGTACATGAACAGGATAATGAATTTGAAAAAAGATATGTAACAACAGGCAGCACCAACGGAACGGCCACAATGATATTAAGCGGCCTGGATGAGGGAGAAACCATAGTCGGAGAAGGAGCTTATACAATAAAACTCAGGATGCAATCATCATCATTGCCTGCAGAACACAGTCACAACCACTAATTCAACACACATGTTAAACAGAATAATATATTTCTCGCTAAAAAACAGGCTGACCATTTTAATTGCAGCATTGCTTTTGTTATTGTCTGGTCTGTATGTGACAAACAGGATGGATATAGATGTGTTCCCTGAGCTTACGGCACCTACCGTTGTAATAATGACAGAAGCACCCGGTATGGCACCTCAGGAAATTGAAAGACTCGTTACTTTTCCAATTGAGACAGCCGTAAACGGATCAACAGGAATAAGGAGGGTAAGATCAAATTCAACCATGGGATTTTCGATTGTCTGGGTGGAATTTAACTGGAAAACAGACATTTATAATGCACGGCAGACTGTAACTGAAAGGATAATAAAAGTTAGTTCAGAATTACCTGAAGGAGTAAACAAGCCTGTTCTGGCACCTCAATCATCATTACTGGGCGAAATGATGATAATAGCCGTGGAATCTGATTCGGTTAGCGACATGGACCTGAGAACATTTGCCGAATGGAACCTTCGTCGCCGCTTATTATCCATACCGGGGGTAGCACAGGTCACTACCATTGGCGGAGAATTCAAAGAATACCAGATCCTTGCAGATCCGTATAAAATGAAGTTTTTCAATGTGGGGCTGCAAGAGCTGGAAAAAGTTTGCAAAGGGCTAAACAGTAATTCTTCCGGTGGCTTCATAAACGAACACGGTAATATCTATTATGTCAGGGGTCTTGCCAGAGAAAGCAATACAGACGAGATTGGCAACTCCGTAATAAAAACACATGAAGGCCTCCCGGTAAGGATAAAGGATGTAGCAACTGTAAAAACAGGATTTGCTCCAAAGATAGGTTCGGGCTCATACAATGGACGTGATGCAGTACTATTGAACATTGTTAAACAACCCGGTATTAATACCGTGAGTCTTACTAATCATATTAACAAAACACTTGATGAAGTTGTAAAAAACACGAAGGAGGATATAAAGGTACGAACTGACGTTTATAACCAGGCTGACTTTATTAATACATCAGTAAAAAATGTCCTCAGGGCTCTTATTGAAGGAGGTATATTCGTTATTATTATCCTGTTTATCTTTCTTCTCAATGCCCGGACAACAATAATATCGCTTTTTGCAATACCTCTTTCCTTACTTGTATCCATCCTTGCACTCAAACTAATGGGCTACACCATAAATACCATGAGCCTCGGCGGCATGGCAATCGCTATAGGATCACTGGTTGATGATGCAATAATTGATGTGGAGAATGTTTACAAACACCTGCGAAGAAATGCCGCTCTTGAGGGAAAGGATAAGAAACCGGTTCTTGAAGTCGTTTATGAAGCCTCAACTGAAATCAGACCCTCAATATTTAATGCCACTATAATAATCGTAGTAACTTTTATTCCCTTGTTCTTTCTGGAGGGCTTTGAAGGTCGGATGCTAAAACCACTGGGGATATCATTCATAGTATCATTGGTGGCATCCCTCCTTGTAGCATTAACCATAACACCGGTATTGTGCAGCTACCTTCTCGGTAATGAAAAAAGACTGAGAGCCAGAGCCGGCGGATCATGGGTGGAAAGAAACTTAATTGCTGTTTACAGGAAAAGCCTAAGTGCCAGTCTCAGGAAGCAAGGCTGGATAATAGGCTCGGGTACAGCTTTGTTCATTTTTGCACTTATTTTGTTCTTTACATTCGGCAATACATTCCTGCCTCCCTTCAATGAAGGAGCCTTGTCTGTAAACCTTGTTGGAAAACCGGGCATCTCTCTTGAGGAATCATCAAAGATAGCGAGGAAGGCAGAATTACTACTCCTGGAAATGCCTGAAATAAAATCCCTTGCAAGAAAGACAGGAAGGGCTGAAATGGCAGAGCACTCATTTGCAGAGAATGTTTCTGAGCTCGATGTACCATTTAAACTGGAGAAAAGAAGCAGGGGGGAATTCTTTGCAGCCGTACGTAAGACATTAAATACACTACCAGGTATAAGCGTTGAAGTGGGCCAGCCCATAACACACCGGATGGACCACATGCTTTCCGGAACAAGGGCAAATATAGCAATAAAATTATTTGGTAACGATCTTAACAGGCTCTACAGTACTGCAAATAATATTAAAAATCAAATAGAAGATGTTGAAGGGATAGGTGATATTAATGTACAACAGCAAACTGAAGCTCCTCAAATAAAAATCAAAGCAAAGCGAGATATGCTGGCACGCTATGGTATACCTGTAAATAATTTTACATCCTTTATCAACACTGCCCTCAAAGGAGAAAAAGTATCGGATGTATTTGAGGACGAACAGCGCTTTCCAATGGTACTTAGATATAATGATGAATCAAGGTCAAGTAGCAAGGCCATCAGGAATGCCATGATCGATACTCATGATAATAAGAAAGTACCACTGGCATTCGTTGCAGATATTGAATCATCATCAGGCCCTAACTCGATCAGCAGGGAGAAGGTACAACGGAAGATAGTCATCTCCGTTAATGTTGCAGAACGTGATGTAGGCAGTGTTGTCTCAGACATAAGATCACGTGTTAATAACACTATTGAACTTCCTGATAATTACAGGGTTGAATATGGAGGACTTTTTGAAAGTGCTGAATCAGCATCAAAACGCTTGCTGTTTACCTCTCTCCTGGCTATACTTATTGTTTTTATTATCCTCTACCATGAGTTTAAAAACAGTAAACTGGCACTGGTAATACTGCTTAACCTGCCCCTTGCACTGATAGGAGGCATTTTTGCCATCAGCATTAGCTCTTCCGTAATCAGCATTCCCACAATTATTGGTTTTATTACTCTATTTGGTATTGCCACACGAAACGGATTACTGCTTATTTCACGTTATGAGGCACTGGCATCAAATGGAATGAGCCTTAGAGAAAGAATAATTACCGGTTCTGCCGACAGGCTTAACCCTATACTGATGACTGCACTGACGGCTGCACTGGCACTAATACCCCTTGCAGCAGGATCAGAAAAGCCGGGTAATGAAATCCAGAGTCCAATGGCAATCGTAATTCTGGGGGGACTGCTCTCATCAACCCTTCTGAATATATACCTCATACCAACAGTTTACTTATTAATGCATTCAAAAAAACCTAAGGATGATTAAGAAAACAATTACAATAGTCCTAATACTTATTGGTTCAAAGACTTTAGCACAGGACATCAACGTCTTTCTCGATAAAGTAAAAGACCATCACCCGGGAATAGTAGCCGCTGAGCAATTGCTTTATTCAAGAGAGAAAAGTGCAGAAACAGGTTACATGCCCCCGGATCCGTCTGTCAGCTTTGGATATTTCCCCGGGCAACCGGAATCAATTGGCAACAAGGTAACCTGGTCAGTAGACCAGTCTTTTGATTTCCCCACAAGCTATTACAGGATTAAGGAATTAAAGCGAAAAGATTTTGAGCTTGCTGAGTTACAATACAGGCTAGCAGTTTTAAACCTTATGCAGCAGGTGCGTGAAAAAGTTATTGAAAAAATAGCAATCGATAAGAAAATTGATCTACTCGGGACCAGGCTGAAAGATCTCCGTGAAATGAAAAAGGCCTATGACAAAATGCTTGCTGAAGGAGAAGCAACAGTGATTGCATTCAACAGGGTTACAATGGAGCTTGTTGAGATGGAAACAACATATAATCAATATTTAACAACAGCTGAAAATTTAAGATCATTCCTGGATCTGGTAAGTGGTAATAATTCAGAATTAGTTGAAGGATCAAGCTACCCGTTCTTCGGAGAACCTGTTGCAGACAGCCTTCTGGATATTAAAAAGATACAACATCCTGAATTTCTTATCCCTGCCAAAGAAGCTAGTAAAGCCTCGATGAACATTCAGGTGGTCAGGTCAGAGAAACTGCCGGAAATCAGGATTGGAATTGCTTCTGAGATAATAGGTACAGAGAGGTTTACAGGACCGTCAATGGGATTAACTATCCCCCTATGGGAGGACCACAGAAAAGTCAGTGAAGCCCGGGCATTCAAAACACACACTGAAGCAAAGAACAGGAACAAAAAGGTAATGCTGGAGAATAAGTTAAGATCTGATATAAAAACTTATCAGAATCTTGACAGATCACTGTCTGTTCTGCAGAATGTACTGGAAGGGTCAGAATCTTATGATTACCTGCGCATTGCGCTTGAAGAAGGACAAATAAGCATTATTGAATATTTTAATGAGTTGAAAACATATTATGATATTGAAGACAGGATTATTGAAACGGAGAAAAAATGCCTGATTATGCAATCCAGGTTATTTGATCATCAACTTGTACCCGGTAAAATCAATAATTAGTAATTTTGCTTCTGTATTAAAACCGGGACAGTTGATTAAAATTACCCCTACACCGGACGGATCAAACACTCTGTATGTTCCTTCAACAGATGAGCATTACCATTGCACTAATGGTGCAATACAGGAATCAAGGCATGTGTTTTTTGAAAACGGTTACAGGCAATGCAGCAGTAATCCAGTGCGAATATTTATTACCTATTCAGCAAGAGGACAGCTAAAAAGAGACCTTGCTAAACTGGGGTTTGAAGTCTTTCACCCCGATGGTCCCCCGGGGACAAGACAGATTACAAGAGCAGTAAAAATGATATGATTAAATTTCACATTTCTTTAACTTTTAAACAAATAAGAAAGTGTTATCTTAGCGCAAATTTTAACCTGAAAAATTAATTCACATGAGACTCAACGTTTTAATGACAATAGCAGTAATTGCAATTTTTATCGGAGCTTGTTCACAGGGCAAAATGAACAATGTTAAACTGGAGAACCAGGATGATTCACTTGCCTATGCTTTTGGGGTGGATATCTACACCAACCTTAAAGACAGAAGCGACCTTGATCTGGACCCAATTATGCTCGCTAAGGGAATGATGGACGCCAAAGAGGGGGAATCCATCTTTCTTGAAGCTGCTGCAGGAGGTTATATTATGCAGGTAATGCAGGAACGCCAGGCAGATCAGATGAAAGATCAATTCAAAGATTATATTGCTGAGAACACTGAATGGCTGAAGAACAATAAAGAAAAGGAAGGTGTTGTAACAACGGAATCAGGACTTCAGTATAAAGTAATTGAGATGGGAGACGGACCAAAACCCGCAGCAACAGATACAGTAAAAGTTCATTATACAGGTAAGTTGATCAACGATACAATCTTTGACAGTTCAGTAGAAAGAGGACAGGCTGCCGAATTCAGGGCAAATACACTTATCAAGGGATGGTCAGAAGGACTGCAGCTGATGCCTGTTGGTTCAAAATTCGAATTTTACATACCTTCTGAGCTTGGCTATGGTGAAAGAGGAGCAGGACAGGTAATAAAGCCCTTCTCAACTCTTATTTTCGAAGTTGAACTTATTGACATAGTGAATAAATAGCAAGGCTTAGAATTACTAATCATCAAACAGGATAAAAATGTCTTTCGAGATATCAGGAAAAGTTATCGAGGTAGGACCGGTAGAACAAAAAGGCGAAAGTTTCAGGAAAAGGGAATTCGTTATTGAAGTTGCTGAAGCTAACAGCTCGGGTCGTGAATTTATTGACTATGTCAAGTTCCAGTGCATTCAGGACAGAACAGATATTATTGATGAGAATTATCTTAATGAGAATATAAAAGTCTCTTTTAACATCAAAGGAAATAAATGGGAAAGGGATGGAAAAGTGAGTTACTTCACCAATCTTGACGCATGGAGAATACAAAAGGTCGAAAAAGATCAGTCTGGTACAGATGACCTGCCACCACCCCTGCTCGATGACCTGCCTCCTGAAAATGAAGAAATGGATGATCTTCCGTTCTGATGTTTATTATTCCGCAGTTTTAAGTATTTTTGAAATAATTACTGGCGGAAATGAAAAATAATACTATAACCATAACCAGCATAAGCAGATACCTGTCTACAGGCTTTCTGCTTATCTTTTTTATATCTCCCGCTGTTGGTCAGCGATGGCTGGAAAGGCTGGATATAGACACAAAATCAAAAAGCAATTTCTTAGAGGTAAAAAAAGCTGCCGGTGAGTACTTTAAGCACCAGGAGAAAGAGTATTTCTCAAGGAGTTTTGATATTGAGGATATCCCGGAGCTGAAGTATAATAATATTACCGCTTTCATAAAATATAAGCGCTGGGAGGAATACTGGAAAAATCACGTAGACAGTGAAGGTAATGCTGTAAGCCCTCTTGATGAGTATTCCGAATTCAAATCTTTCCTTAAAAATTCCTCCAAGGGAACCGTGGCCAACTGGGTCAATATCAATCGTAAAGAAGCACCCGGAGGCTACTGGGGTATGGGCAGAATACGCGAAATAGCATTTCATCCCACTGATCCGTCAGTTTTCTGGGCCGGTGCTGACCAGGGCGGTATATGGAAAACAACAGATAACGGCAAGACCTATACCCCTGTTGCTGATGACCTGCCCTTTCTGAAGGTCAGCTCTATTTGTATTAATTACAATGATCCGGATATATTGTACATGTCGGCCGGAGGAACAGATGGTGGCTGGTGGGACAGAACCATAGGAGTGTATAAAACTACCAACGGCGGTCAGTCATGGACAGCAACAGCGCTTAATGCACATCTCTCTGAAGGTGAATCATACAGGCGGCTGGCAATGAGTCCGGCTAATCCCGAACTACTGATAGTAACAGGGCGGGAAGGTGTATACCGTAGCTCAGACGGTGGCAGTGATTGGACTAAAGTTGCCGGTGGTGATTATTATGACCTGGCCTTCTGCCCCGGGAATGGTGATATTGTAATTGCCGGGAACAGGAATAAAATAATGAGGTCAGCCGATGGCGGTCAAACATGGAATATAGCACGCAGCAGCAATTACGACGGGTACATGAGAAATATTGCTTTTTCGCCGGTAAAAAATGATTACGTGGTTGCCCAGCTTGATGCCTGGATAGAAGGTGAAAGAAGAACCGTCGTGTATGCCTCCACCGATAGGGGCAATACCTGGACAGAAAAAGCCGTACTGACAGAAGACCACGGAGGAACAATAGGCTTTTCATCAACAGACTCATTGCGCCTGTACAGGGGCTGGACAAAAATATTCCGCTCAGATGACCTGGGTAAAACATGGACCCAGATAACCAACTGGTACAGGGACAATGTCCATGATGTTGTTCATGCTGATCACTTCAGGATAAAGAAGAATCCACTGGTTGATAACAGGCTTTATTTCTGTAACGACGGCGGTGTATACCTTTATGAAGAAGATAACGGGGAGTGGAAGGAAAGGACAGCAGGTCTTATAATATCACAGTATTACAGTATATCCTCATCACAGTCAGATCCAAATGTGCTTCTGGCAGGATCACAGGACAATGGTGGTTGGTACAGAACTGAAAACGGTGACTGGAAAACTACAAACGGTGGCGATGCTATGCATACCTGGCAGCATCCTGATAATAACAGTATTGGACTGAGCTCTTATCCGGGCGGCAAATTATACAGGACTTACAATGCATGGGATGGATACGTTGCTATACATGATAATATTGACCCTGAACCCACTAACGGCGATTGGAACAGCAGGTATGCCATTGATCCAAACAATTTTAATATTATTGTAACCGGATGCTACCCGGATATCTACAGGTCGGAAAATATGGGAAATTCATGGGTGAAAATCGGAGACAGGCTGGCCGATGGGAATAATTTTCATTGTATTACAATACCGGAAGCAAACTCTGATTATATATATGCCTCATCAGGCAATGAATTATTTACCAGCACAGACAGAGGAGCAAGCTGGTCATCTTCAACCCCTTCCGGGCAGGTAATAAAAGGCATAGCCGTGAGTCCGGACGATCCCGGGAAACTATGGATTGTAAGCGGTGGGTTCACGGCTGGAGAAAAAGTCTTTTTCTCCAAAAACGGAGGCATGTCATGGAATAATATCTCCGGATCACTTCCTAACCTGCCCGCGCTTTCAATAGTGTATGAAAAAGGAACAAATGACGGCATTTATATTGGTATGACCTATGGTGTGTACTACCGTAATAGTTCGATGAATGATTGGGTTTATTACGGGCACGGAATACCCAATTGCGAAATAAGACACCTTGATATTCAGTATCCCGAAGGCAAAATAAGATGTGCAACATATGGCAGGGGAATATATGAAACCGGGCTTTATCCCATTGAAGCCCCTGCCCCGGAAGCATTCTTTACAACAAGCAGCGAAGAAGTATGCCAGGATGATACAATTTATTTTTACAATGAGTCTCAGAATGCCGATTATACTGTCTGGAACTTTGGCGATGGATCCATTAAATATGCCGGTGATATTTCATATTTCTACAACAAACCAGGCTATTATACAGTTAAGCTAACAGCTACCAATGAGCAGTTGTCAGATTTTTATGAAAAGAAGGATATCAAGGTAAATCCCTACCTGTCGCCCGTGAAGGCAGGACCGGAGGACATATCAATTGGTTCGGTGAGGGTTAACAGGTCAGCCGCTGCAGGAATAGTGTTTAATGTTGCATCGCCGGTAACTGTCAAATCATTCGTAACATATGCGGCAACAGGTGGAAGGCGCAGGATTATACTTGAAGATAATCAAGGCAATGAGATATATGGAGAATATATTACACTTGAACCGGGAGAGAACATAGTTGAGCTTGACCTTGACATAGATCCGGGCAATGATTACATCCTTAAGTTTACTAAAAACAATGATCTCCTGATGAATACAGACGGTGCTGATTATCCTTACAACAAGAACGAGTCTTTTTCAATTACAGGAAACACTGAACTGGAGAGTGACCGTTACTATTTCTTCTATGATATCAGCATACAATACAGGACCTGTTCTTCATCAGAGTTACCGGTGATTGATGAAAGCACTAATATTGCCATCAGTGAGATCCTTGTTTATCCCAACCCGGCAAGTGATAAATTCTATATTGAGGTACGTGGCTTTGATCCGGATGAAAAGCTGTCACTGAGAATCAGCAACCTGAATGGGGATATCGTCTACCGCAGAACTCTTAATTATCAAAGAATAATTGAAATAAGCAGGGAGAATACAGGTAAAACAGATGGGATATTAATCGTTGAGGTAAGCGGGCAGAAACGCACAGTATCATCACGGGTTCTGAAGATGAAGTAACTATGACATTACTCAACCGTTACCGACTTAGCAAGATTACGGGGCTGATCAACATTGCATCCGCGTAACAAAGCAACATAATAAGCAAAAAGTTGTAAAGGCACAACGGATAATACCGGTGAAATAATATCGGGTACTGAAGGCATCTTTATTACATCATCAACAATCTGTTCTGCCTCAGTATCTCCTTCATTTATTATTGCTATTACTTTACCACCACGGGCCTTAATTTCCTTAATATTAGAGATCATTTTTGTCCGGTTCTCATTATCCGACAGTATGACCATAGTTGGAAAATCAATGTCTATAAGGGCTATGGGTCCATGCTTCATCTCAGCACCCGGGTAGCCCTCGGCATGAATATAGCTTATCTCCTTCAGCTTTAGTGCCCCCTCAAGTGCTGTGGGAAAATTAAGCCCACGGCCCAGGAAAAGGAAATTGCTGCTGGATGCATATTTCTGTGCCAGGTCTGTTATATTGCTGTTCTTTTCAAGGAAATACCGCAGATTAGAAGATATTTGACTCAGGGCATCAAGTATTTCCTGCGACTTAGCTTCATTTCCTCTTAATGCTGCAATGATTGATGCCAGCCTTGAAAGTTGAATGATCTGGGCCGTATAAGCTTTAGTGGAAGCAACACCAATTTCATCACCCGCTTCAAGAAATACCTGGAAATCTGTTTCCCTGTCGAGACTGGAATTACGGACATTCAGTATACCCATGGTTATTGCTCCTGCATCAGCAGCAAGCCTGTTGGCTGCTATGGTATCAGCTGTTTCACCCGACTGCGACAATGAAATAACCAGGTCGTGGTTGTTAATAACAGGATCCCTGTACCTGTATTCGGATGCATATTCAACAATTACCGGTATCCTGGCATATTTTTCAATAATGTACCTTGCTACCAGTCCTGCATGCCATGATGTACCACATCCTATAATTGTTATCCTGCTGATGGAATGCAATATATCGTTGAAATTTTTACCGGATGATAAATGACCCTCAATTTTATATTCTGAACCAACAAGATCAGAAAGTATATCCGGTTGCTCAAATATTTCTTTTTTCATGAAATGTTCATACCCGCACCTGTCAGGCTTTTTCTTAGCTGCATTGAATTCTTTTATCTCTGGTTCCTTTTCATTGCCATGAACATCATAGACGGTAATTTTGCTCTTATTCTCAACAATAATAATATCATTATTGCCTGGAAAAATAAAGTGCCCTGCATATTCACTTACAGCGTAGATATCAGAAGCCACATAGAAACCGGTTTTATCAATCCCGAGGATAAGGGGACTGTCTTTGCGGCATAATGTAATTCTACCGGGCTTATCCTCTTCTATTATGGCCAGCGCATAACTGCCTGTAACCAGGCTGAAGGTTTTTACAAGTGCTGATTTAATATCCTTCCCATTGGCAAGATATTCATACTCTATCAGGTTAAGCAGAATCTCTGTATCGGTTTCGCTAATGAAGGAGTATCCCTTATTTTTTAAAAACCCTTCAATCTGCGCCGAGTTTTCAATAATGCCATTATGTACGAGAACAAGTTTTCCCGTTGATGAAGTATGAGGATGGGCATTTAGCTCAGTAGCTCCACCGTGTGTTGCCCACCGTGTATGGGCAATACCTGTATTTGAATCCAGCGCAGGTGGCAATATTTCAACCAGGTCATGTACCTTGCCGGGACTTTTAATAACCCGCATACTACCATTGTGCAATGCAATGCCTGCACTGTCGTATCCCCGGTATTCCAACTTTTGCAATCCGTCAATCAGAATATCTCTTACCTGCTTACTTCCTGTATATCCAATTATTCCACACATATTCTAAACTTCAATCTTTTGTAATATTGATATTATTTTATCTCCCAGTTTCCTCTTAACATCCATATGTTCCTTTATTGACAATACCATTTTATTGGTTTCAAATTCACCCCTGACCGACTCAAAATCCATTTCCTTATCGTGCTGCTCGCCGTCAATACCATAGCCTGCCCTTTTCAACAATGAAAATTCTTTGCTTGCATCTTCATACAAATAATTATCAATTTGCAGCACAGCATCCCTCCATTTCTCAATAAAGCCTGTTAATTCATCCCTGCTCATCTCTGTGACTTCTTTACCGGTAAAACACTTAAAAGCCTCATAGGCCCAGGACCACTCATAGTTATAATAATTGTTATGTATTGAAATGAAGTTGAAATTTATTTCCTCTATGGTATTTATCTGTCTTTCCTCTATGGATTTCAAAAGATCTTCAAGAGCACTGGCAGGGCATATCATACCTGATAGATCTATCCACCTGCCTGTTCCGGCAGGGGTATCTTTGCCAAGAATCTCTCTCAGTTCTTTTATTGTATTGTACTTATGCTGCTGCATTCGAGTTATCAGTGAGTTCCCAAGAAATTTATAAATAGCGAGTTCATAAAGGAGTATACCCCTGTCAAGGGCATTCTTCCTTATTTTCATTCTCTGCCAGGTATACAAATCAGCATCATCGCCTGAGGCCTTCTTAATATTAAGCAGTATCTCCCTGCCTGACATCATCTTCTGTACTGTGTAGGGACTGAGCAAATTGAAATTAATCTGGTCAAGCTTATTGTGTCCTTTTCGCCTGTCACGTCCCGGCCATTTTTTTGAATCCCTTATAGTTCCTATACTTTTCAGGTTAATTGCAGGCACCAGGATACTCTCATCATTGCTCTCAATAAGATAAGAAAAGGGAAAAAGGGATGTATCCGAGTGTTTGTAGTGGCGGCCCATAACCAGCGAGAAAGCCCCTACGTGACTGGGCCACAGGATATAGGAATCGCTGGTCGTTTTTACACCTCTTTCTACAACACCCTGGTGTATAGGCCCCAGCTTATACAGATGGTTACTCTGATTTGATCCGCTGCCTGCATTAAGAAATGAAAACATTCCCGCTATCAGCAAAGTGGATTTATGATGTGTAACCGTATAAGGGCCTGCAAAGACAGAGCATGCTTCTCCGTGAAAGCCCTGGAAATTTGCAAAAAACAATGAATCGGTTGCCGAGTAATGCTTGTCCAGAATACACCCCTGGCCTATAAAACAACGTGAAATAAGTGTGGAGTCACTTATGTCGGAACCGGAACAAACAATAAAGTCCTCCATAATAACACCCTCACCAATATGTACAGGGTCCTCGTAACTACTGTTAATGCTGCCGTTAGCCAGTTTCTTAACACCCTCTATGTGAGCTGCCGGACCAATCCTGACGTTTTTTATCGTTCCACAGTTGATAAGTGATGATCCACGCTGTATAACGGCATTGCTGCCTGAGACAAAATCAACATAATCATCTATTAGCTCTTCAATGGCTGTTACCAGCTTCTTCCTGTGCCGGTACATACTCATTATATATGCCAGGTGGGTAGTAAGGTGGTCAAAGATCTTTACTTCCCTTCCACCCTGCTCACTTATACAATTAACCTTTAAACCATTACCGAAAGAAGATTCACCATCAGAGGCTATTGTATTTACATTATGAATTATACAGTCCTGCTCAATATGATAATTGGAAATGTAACTACCGGTATTGTGTATAAGTACATTGTCCTCAACAGTACAATCATTAAGCCATGAATTATAAATTCCGGTCTTAAAAACCACTCCTCCGAAAAGCCTGACCTCACTGTTGAAGGTCCCAAGCCTCACATGCCCTGAAAAATGAGTGTTTTTAATGTTGTCTGTTATGAATAGCTTTCCAACTTCTATCAGGTCCCAGTTGTCACAGGAACATCCCTGCATAATTAACTGGCCAATCTCTTCACTTGACAGTTTTCTGTATTTGATTCCGGTTTTTGAAACAGGTCTTTGCATGTATCTATCTATTACTTTCAATACGAAAATAATTCTAATTACTGAATACACACAAATAAATAACCTAATATAAACATAACACAATCAACATATACCCTAATATTAGTATTTTATTTATTTGATTATATGTTTATTATATTATATTTTACCATAACATATATTCATCATAAATCAAATAAAACCTAATATCAGATCTTCAATATGTGTTCTACAAGCTTATCTTTCCGGGTTAGCCCCATTTTTTTCCGAAGTCTTACCCTGCTGATCTCTGCACTTTGAATTGTAATATTCATTAAGCCGGCAATATCCTTTGTGGCCATCTGCAGTCTGAGATAACTGCATAATTTGAGATCTTTATTTGTAAGTGCAGGATACCGGGTCATTAAGCGTGTAAAAAAACCGGGGTGTATTTTTTCAAAATGCAACATGAAATTATCCCAGTTATCTGTTGAAACAAGTGTACTGTTAATCTGGTCAATTATCCTGATAAAAATTTCTTTGTCCTCCTTACTGCATTTATCAAGGTGCCTTGTGACTACGTTTTTTACAAACTGCAATGTTTCATTCTTATTTGACATGGCAACGAGTTGGCTTACAAGCTCCCTGTCTTTATCTTCCAGTTCTCTCAGGTACCTGTCTCTTACCCTGGCATCATATTCTTTACCAGCTGAAAGGTTCCTGATCTCTCCAAGTGCCTGCATGAGCGGAGTAACATCATTAATTGATGCTCTCTGCCCAAGGTATTTACCCCTGCTGTCATATACCGCCCTGCACTTTATCTCACACCACCTTATCTGTTTGGTACGTGTTAACAGCCTGAAATTAAGTGAGCGCCGGAGGCCTGTAAAATTGAGAGCATCCTTGATGAAGGCCCGGAACTCCTTCCTGTCGTCCGGGTATACAATTTCATAAAGCAGCATGTCGTTGGAAATAATCTCCCCTGATGCATATCCTGTTATGCTCTGGCTGGAAGGTGATACATATTCAAGACTGCCGCCGGGCCTGAACCACAGCTCCCAGTCATGAGCGAAATCAGCAATAAGCTTGTAACGCTCAAGAGCTTTAGCTGTATCTTCCAGTTCTGATCTGAGATCAAGAATTTCATTTTCAAGCTCATCACGTTTTTTCTCTAGCTCAGTTATTTTATTTTCTAACCTAACATTTTCATCATCAGACCCGGACATATAACTTGAATATTATATTTATATTATTGTTCATCAGCATCTTAGTAAAGATACAATTTAATACGACACTACCTAACCTAATCATAGGTTATTTTGTAATCGTCTTTTATTCTGCAGTTTTTATTCCTGACTTCATTATTTTTATTTTTGGACCTGTTAAGAGAATTCTGATATATGACCGCTGTCATCGTTAAAACAATCTAATTGGCTAAACTTTGCGCCGGTTTTAATGTTGTACAAATAAAAACTATGAATAATCCCCTGCTTGAAGACTGGAATACAGATTTTGGGCTGCCGCCCTTTGAAAAAATTGAAGTAACGCACTTTCTGCCTGCAATTAAAAAATCTGTTGAAGACGCAAAGGATCAGATAAACTCTATAGCTGAAAATCCTGAACAGCCAGGCTTTGAAAATACTGTTGTAGCGCTCGACCATGCAGGTATCAGGCTGGATGAGATAGCTTCGGTTCTGTTCAATCTCAACAGTGCTGAAACAAGTTCAGAACTTCAGTCAGCTGCCATGTCCGTTTCCCCGCTTCTGTCAAGGTTTTCAAATGACATTACATTAAACAGGAAACTGTTTAAAAGAATTGAGGAGCTTTATGATAAAAAAGATTCTCTGGGCTTGTCAGGGGAACAGGAGATGCTCCTTGTAAAGACTTACAGGAGTTTCATTAAAGGTGGGGCAGGACTGGATGAAAATCACAGGTCCAGGTTCAGGGAAATAAACGAGGAGCTTGCTTCCCTGACATTGAAATTTGAAGAAAACGTTCTGGAAGAAACCAATTCATTCTACCTTCAAATTACCGACAAAGAAGACCTGGAGGGACTGCCCGCCGGCATAATTGAAACAGCTGCGGAGGAAGCAGCCGCCAGTGGACGTGAGGGATGGGTGTTCACTTTACATATACCAAGTTACCTGCCTTTCATGCAATATTCTGCAAAGAGACACCTGAGAGAAAAAATGTTCAGGGCATATTCATCACGGGCGTACAGGAAACAAAATAACGACAACAGGGAAATAGTAAAAAAGATAGTAAACCTGAGAACAGAAAAAGCAAAGCTACTGGGTTATGACAAGTATGCATCCCTGGTTCTTGAAGATCGTATGCTCAACACCCCGGAAAAAGTCACCGGCTTTCTTGAAAATTTACATACTGAATCTCACAGGTATGCACTCAGGGACCTGGAAGAGGTACAGGAATTTGCTGCGAAAAACGGGCACAACGGCAAAATTGAGAGATGGGACTGGGCTTATTATGCCGAGAAGCTGAAGATGAAGAAATACCAGATTGATGATGAAGTATTAAGACCGTATTTTGAGCTTGAGAAAGCCGGGGATGCAATCTTCAGGCTTGCTTCAGACCTGTACGGACTTTCTTTTGAGAAAAGTGAAAAACTAAATAAATATCACGAAGATGTCAGGGCCTATATTGTAAAAGACAACAATAATGATCACCTCGCTATCCTCTACCTCGATTTTTTTCCAAGAAAAGGGAAAAGCGGCGGTGCATGGATGACAGCATACCGGGATCAATATAAAGATGGAAGTAAAGATACGCGCCCTGTCATTTCCGTTGTTACGAACTTCAGCAAACCATCGTCCAAAAGGCCGGCACTACTTACGCATACTGAACTTACAACATTCATGCATGAGTTTGGCCATGCGCTCCATGGCATGCTTTCTAAATGTACATACAGGAGTATTTCAGGAACCAATGTGTCACGCGACTTCGTGGAACTGCCATCCCAGATAATGGAGAACTGGGCATATGAAAAAGAATGGCTACGCAGCTGGTCCAGTCATTACGAGACCGGACAGGAATTACCGGATTACCTGATAGATAAAATAAAGGAAGCAATGACCTTCAATGAAGGCTATGCATCCAACAGGCAACTGGGCTTTGGCTTTCTGGATATGGCATGGCACAGTATGGATAAGGAGTTCAAAGGGTCAGTTGACAGCTTTGAGAGTGAAGCCATGAGTAAAACCAATATCCTGGATCCTGTAGAAGGGTCAAACATGTCATGCTCCTTCGGTCATCTTTTTGCAGGCGGCTATGCAGCAGGCTATTACGGTTACAAATGGTCAGAAGTGCTTGATGCAGATGCATTCAGCCTTTTCAGGAAAAAAGGAATCTTTGATAAAGAGACAGCTGAATCATTCAGAAAGAATATCCTTGAAAAAGGAGGGAGCAATGAACCTATGGATCTGTATAAAAAATTCAGGGGGAAGGAACCAACAATTGATGCCTACATTGAAAGAAGTGGATTCCGAAATGGAGTCTGAGCAGTCACTATTAAGACTGCACTGAATGACAATACGCCATAAAGTATTATCTTTGCCGGAGATACGGGAACATTGTGTAAACAACCAAAGGTTCCTCATTAGCAACATATTAATACTTATCTGATGATCAATTTCTTCACGGTCGATAACAGGATAATCGCTGTTCAGAGCAATAATGATTTAACAAAGAGTGATACTGAAAAACTTTGCTGGCTCCTGGGCAGCAATGATGACCCCCGTACAGGCAATATTGATGGTTTCTTTATAGGCCCCAGAAAAGAAATGATCACCCCCTGGAGCACCAATGCTGTGGAGATAACTCAGAATATGGGCATTGATGGGATATCCAGGATGGAAGAGTTTTTCTCTGCTTCAGAAGACTCGTCTTATGACCCTATGCTGCTTAAACTTTACAAGGGACTTGACGGCAAAATATTTCAAATCGATCATGATCCTGATCCTGTTAAAGAAATTGATGATATTGAGGCTTACAACCTGCAGGAAGGCCTTGCACTCAGTAAAGAGGAAATAAAATATCTCCGTGACCTCAGCAAATCACTTAACAGGAAACTAACAGACAGTGAGGTCTTTGGTTTTTCACAGGTTAATTCAGAACACTGCCGGCATAAAATATTTAACGGTAAATTCATAATTGACGGGGAGGAAAAAGAGTCAACCCTCTTCGGAATGATTAAAAAAACCACGCTGACAAACAGGAACAGCATCGTTTCGGCCTATAAGGATAACTGTTCTTTCGCAGCCGGACCGGTGGTTGAACTGTTTGCCCCGGGCAAACAGGACAGGTCTGATTTTTTCAGGCTTAAAAAGGCTGAAACAGTACTGTCTTTAAAGGCAGAAACACATAATTTTCCAACCACAGTGGAACCTTTTAACGGTGCATCAACCGGCACCGGTGGTGAGATCCGGGACAGGATAGCAGGAGGTAAGGGAGCATTCCCAGTTGCAGGTACAGCAGTATATATGACATCCTACCCCCGTTCAGCAGGCGGGCGGGAATGGGAAAAAAACATAAAAGCCAGGGAGTGGCTTTACCAGAGTCCTGAAGACATTCTGATAAAAGCATCCAACGGCGCCAGTGATTTTGGAAACAAATTCGGGCAACCACTTATTTGTGGTTCTCTTCTCACTTTCGAACATCAGGAGAAGAATAAAAAATATGGCTTTGACAAGGTGATTATGCTGGCAGGCGGAATAGGCTACGGTAAGAGGGAAGACAGCGAAAAAGATATTCCTGAAAAGGGGGATCTTATTATTATGCTGGGAGGAGATAATTACCGTATTGGAATGGGAGGAGGAGCCGTTTCCAGTGTTGATACCGGGCAGTATGACAGTTCCATAGAACTTAATGCAGTGCAGCGGGCCAACCCGGAAATGCAAAAAAGAGTCTACAATGCCCTCAGGGCTATGGGCGAAGCAGATATCAATCCTGTTATTTCTCTTCACGATCACGGAGCCGGAGGACACCTTAACTGCCTGTCGGAGCTTGTTGAAGCCACAGGTGGAAAAATAGACATAAGCAAACTGCCTGTAGGTGATCCAACCCTGTCAGCAAGAGAAATAATAGGAAACGAATCCCAGGAGAGAATGGGGCTCGTAATAAAAAAGAAAGACCTTGAAGAACTGCAGAAAATTGCAGAAAGGGAAAGGGCCCCAATGTATGTAATAGGAGAAGTAACAGGTGATCACCAGTTTACTTTTATCAATTCAAAAACAGGAGAAAAGCCTATTGACCTGCAGCTAACATCATTCTTCGGTGATCCGCCCCAGACAATTATGAGAGATAATTCTGTTAATCCATCATTTTCAGACCTGGAATATGACAAAAACAATCTTTACAGTCTGACCGGTCAGCTGCTGCAGATTGAAGAAGTGGCATGCAAAGACTGGCTGACAAACAAAGTAGACCGCTCAGTCTCGGGCAAAATAGCCAAACAACAGTGTGCAGGCGAACTACAGCTTCCTTTAAATAACCTGGGTGCTATAGCACTTGATTACAGGGGGATAAGCGGCCTGGCAACTTCACTGGGACATGCCCCGGTTGCAGGCCTGATTAACCCTGCAGCAGGATCTGTTCTTTCTGTTGCTGAAGCACTAACCAATATTATCTGGGCTCCCCTTAAAAATGGGATAAGGGGAATATCTCTTTCTGCCAACTGGATGTGGCCATGCAGAAATGAGGGTGAGGATGCCCGTATCTATAAAGCAGTTGAAGCAGCAAGCAACTTTGCCATTGAGCTGGGTATAAATATACCCACTGGTAAAGACAGCCTGTCAATGACACAGAAATATAAAGACGATACTGTTTATGCTCCGGGAACAGTAATAATTTCAGCATCTGCAGAGGTAACAGATGTCAGGAATATTGTTGAACCGGTAATGTGCCCCGACTCAGACACCAGCATAATCTACATTGACATGAGTAGGGATTCATTCCTGACAGGAGGAAGCAGCTTTGCCCAGACTTTGAACAGGATAGGAACTGAAGCTCCTACTGTAAAAGATCCTGCATATTTTGTGTCAGTATTCAATACCGTGCAAAAACTAATTTCTGAAAATAAGATTATCGCAGGTCATGATATTTCAGCAGGCGGGATGATTACTGCACTGCTTGAAATGTGCTTTGCATCTTCCAGTGGTGGTATGAGCATTAACCTTGATCCTGTAAATGAAGAAGATATTACACGAATACTCTTTAGCGAGAATCCGGGATTAATAATCCAGGTGGAGAATGAAGATGATGTGGTTGAGAGCTTACTTGAAAACAATATAAGCCATTATACTATTGGCAAACCCGTAGCAAAACGTTCAGTTTTTATTTCGAAGCAGGGAAAGGAATATGAATTTAAGATAGAAGATTACAGGAAGTTGTGGTTCAGAACTTCCTATCTGCTCGACAGAAAGCAGACCAACAATGATCTTGCCGCTGAAAGATTTGAAAATTATCACAGGCATGCACTTGAATATGATTTTAAAGGATTCACAGGCAGCATTAAATCACTTGGGATCAGTCACAACGCCGGTGGTGTAAGAAAAGCTAAAGCTGCCATAATAAGGGAAAAGGGGGTTAATGGTGACAGGGAAATGGCTTATGCACTTCACCTGGCCGGCTTTGATGTAAAAGATGTTCACATGACCGACCTGATATCGGGCAGGGAAAACCTCGAGGATCTGAATTTTATTGTCTTTGTTGGCGGCTTTTCAAATTCCGATGTACTTGGCTCCTCACGTGGTTGGGCCGGCGCTTTCATGTATAACGAAAAAGCCAGGGATTCACTAAAAAAATTCTACGATCGCGAAGATACCCTGAGCCTTGGCATCTGTAATGGTTGCCAGCTAATGGCAGAACTCAACCTTGTTTACCCTGATCACGAGATTCCTCCCTCATTATTGCATAATAAATCGGGGAAATTCGAATCTGCTTACCTGTCGGTTAACATTGAAAACAATAATTCCGTAATGCTCGGCGACATGGAAGGAATGCAACTGGGTATATGGGTGGCCCATGGGGAGGGTCAGTTCGACCTGCCCTATGATGAGTCAGCATATAATATCCCGGTTAAATACACTCATAACACCTACCCTGCCAATCCTAACGGCTCTGAATATGATGCCGCAGCCATCTGCTCCGATAACGGCAGACACCTGGCAATGATGCCACACCTGGAAAGAGCCTTTATGCCATGGCAGTGTGCCCATTATCCCGATGAAAGAAGACAGGACGAAGTGACACCATGGATGCAGGCTTTTGTAAATGCCAGGAAATGGGTTGAGGACAGGTTGAGAGGGAGTTTGAATGAGTTTGAATGAGTTTATACTCCGCTGTAAGCGGAAAAGCCGCCATCAACAGGGATAACGGAACCGGTAACAAAAGAAGAAGCATCTGATATTAACCATAGAACTGTTCCGGTTAATTCTTCCGGTTCACCAAACCTGCCAAAGGGTGTATGGTCTATAATACTTTTCCCACGGGGAGTCAGTTTATTATTTTTATCCAGCAGGAGCTCACGGTTCTGTTTGGTTACCAAAAAACCCGGTGCAATAGCGTTTACCCTTATTCCTTCACCGAATTTTGTCGCCATTTCTACAGCCAGCCACTTCGTAAAATTATCTACTGCCGCCTTGGCTGCAGAATAACCGGCAACCCTGCTTACAGCTCTTTGTGAGGTCATTGAAGAAAAGTTGAGTATTACTCCTTTTTTTTGGTGCGACATCTGCTCTGCAAAAACAAGTGAGGGAATAACAGTCCCGTCAAGGTTCAGCTCAGACACTTTTCTGAAATCATCCGGATCCAGGTCAAAAAAAGTCTCATGTTCACCTATCGTAGCACCGGACAGATTGCCACCTGCAGCGTTGATAAGAGCATCAATTCTGCCAAATTGCCTTACAATTTCAGCTGAAACACGGGTTAATTCATCCCTGTGGAGTACATTAGTTTTGTAAAACTCAACCCTCCCCCCTGCTTCAGCAATATCCTGTTTAAGCCTGGTGCCTGATTCTTCATTAATCCCAAGGATAATAATAACTGCGCCCAAAGATGCAAATGCAGTGGCAAGGGTACCTCCCAATATTCCTTCACCTCCTGTAATAACTATTACCTTGTCTTTAATATTGAACTTACCGCTTGTACTTGTACGGCTCATTCGGTCATTGGTTTTATAATAAGACTCTTCATAAGAGTATGCCTCCCTTTCCCATTTACATTCAAGTCAGAGGCAAGCACCTTGGAACTAACAACCTGGATGTTATAGTGTCCCGGCCTGTCAATGTAAACAGACCCGATCTTTGAATCCGCCCTGTAATAATCGCTTTCTACGGCCGGGCTGTCCAGGACTATTTCATTTCCCACCGGTGTCTTCCTGATCCTCTTATCACCAAAAGTAACTGTCACAGGTGAATCATATTTAAGATCCATGGTATCCTTTGTAAAACTGGTTATCCAGAGCTCATAACGCCCCCTGTTGGTTATATTTAATGACCACTCAGCAGTATTCATATAAGGATTTAAACTGTCCTGCCATAAAAAAGCCTTTTCAAGCTCAAGGATTATTGATCCGTCTTCCTTTTGTATTATACTGGTTGTTGATTGTTCTTGACCGGTTTCATTATTACGACCACCACATCCTGCAAGCCCTACTAACAAAATAACAATAAAAATATACTTTATCTCCTTCATATTTCGTAATAATCTAAATATAATGTAATCCTGTTCTATTAAGAGCAAAAATCATACCCAAGCGCAAATATAATTCTAAAAAATAACTATTGAGAGTATAAACATACTTCATTATTCTTTTAAACGTATAATTAGGATAATTGTTATCTATTTCTTATTAATTTAACAGTCTTGAGTCAGAAAAAATTCCCGTTATGAGACCTTTGCGAAAACTATCCATTTCAGCCTCAGCCTTAGCCTTAGCCTTAGCCTCAGTAATACTCTCTTCCTGCAATTCAAATGAACCTGTCACCTTCCGGACGCTACTTGAAGAAATGGCAGACAGGAATTCAATAACACGGTTCCCTGATCCACCCTACCGCTTAAAGCAGTTCAGCAGTTATGACCGGGAATCAGTTGATCCCGACAGTTCCGGCTGGTATGCCAATGCAGATTATACACATTTCCTGAGGGAAGAGACTAATAACGGGCGCAGGGAATTTGTTCTTTTCGATCATGACGGACCGGGAGCAATAGTAAGATGGTGGATGACCTTTGCCGGTGAAGGGAGTCACGAAGGGACAGTACGTATATACATAGATAATAGCGAAGACCCGCTTATAGAAACCAATATTCTGAAATTATTAAGCGGGAACTTGCTGGCAGGAGAACCTATTAGCTCGTCAGTATCCCCTGAAACGGATTATTACAAACGCGGTCATAATCTCTACCTGCCAATACCATATTCCCAAAGCTGTAAGATAACCTATGAATGTGATTCTGTTGTAATTTCTGATAAAGACCGTAAACCAAGCATTTATTATAACATTAATTACAGGGATTATGATACAGATGCAAAGGTTGAATCACTTAACAGTTCTGTCCTTGAAAAAGAGAAACCATTAATTAAGAAAATCAATGAAGCTTTACTAACAAAACAAACGGATTCATATGACTCCTTAAAATTTGAGGCTATTATTAAACCAGGTGAGTCAGATTCCATTAAAATTAAGCAAAGAAAATCAGCCATAAATGGTCTCAGACTACAGATCAGTTCTGATAACACTGAACAGGCCTTAAGGTCTACAGTTCTCGAAATAAGTTTTGACGGTATACAAACAATATGGGTACCTGCAGGTGCTTTTTTCGGAACCGGCTATGAAATGAATTCATATAACACGAGGTACAGTAGTGTGGACAACAGCGGCAGGATGGAAGCAGGATGGATAATGCCATTCCGTAAAAACTTTAAAATGATACTTCATAATTACGGACCCGGTGAGATTAAAGCTGACATTAAAGTATTTATTAAGAAATATAAGTGGTCAAAGCAAAGTATGTATTTTGGAGCATCGTGGCATGAATACAAGGGGATTAAGACTGCCGGATCAGTTTATACAGGAGGCAGTGGTCAGCATTTTGATATAAATTATGTGGATATTAAGGGAAAAGGATTATATGTGGGTGATGCCATTACTGTATTTAACACTGCAGATGCATGGTGGGGTGAAGGGGATGAGAAGATTTTTGCAGACAACGATTCCTTTCCCTCAAGTATAGGGACCGGCACTGAAGATTACTACGGTTATGCCTGGTGCAGGCCTGAAAAATTCAGCCATCCTTTTATTGCACAGCCCACGGGTGCCGGCAATTTTCATCCGGGTATGACAGTAAATATGAGGTATCGCGCCCTGGATGCCATACCTTTTTTTGACAGTATAAGATCTGATATTGAATTATGGCACTGGGTCCCGACAATAATTAATTATGCACTTACTTCCTATTATTATGTAAAACCCGGTTACAGCATTAATATCAAAAATAAAAAGGATGATGTTACAGGGATGGTTCCGCATGCTAAATCAGATATTATTAAACCGGTTATTGACAGTAGCGGTATTATAGAAGGAGAGTACCTTGAGGTAATGTCTTACGGCAGTGGCACTGCACAGACGCAATACTCAGGCAACTGGGACTGGAGCAACGGTGGACAGTTATGGTGGAGAAATGCTGAACCTGGGGAAAAATTATATCTCAGGTTTATTTCACCTGAAACATCAGCATACAATATTGAAGCAGTGCTTTCAAAAGCACGCGACTATGGAATTATCGGGTTTGAAATAAATGCAGAACCATGTGGGACGCTCTTTAATGCCTACACTGACGGAGAAGCTATTAGCAGGATATCACTTGGCAAACATTTACTTATTGAAGGAGAAAACATACTTAGCATTACCCTGGCGGGATCTGACAGCAGGTCGCAGCCCGGCAATATGGCAGGTATTGATTACCTTAAATTCAGCCAATAGCAAAGCTGAATTGTTCTTATAACCGGTAAAGAGCGGTCACACCACCGTACCTGACAGCACGCAGAAACAGTTTCACAATAAACAGGAACTGGGACAGCAGGAACAACAGGAATAACCCCCCTCCTGATTCCGGCGTATAGGATGCAAGAACCTTTGCAACCAGCATAACAAACAGTCCCTGGACAATTATCATTATGAGCATGAAGAAGTAGGAACTGAGAAATGTTTTAAAAGTGGCTTTAAAGCCATACCCTATTGACTTGAATACTTTCCTGTAATCGTTTGCTGCAAGCCATGTTCTTGAATAATCGGCCACCAACAGAAAAACAGGCAATACCAGAAGTGCAACAATTCTTAATACAGAGACCAGCTTCCATGTTTGCTCTTCCGTTACTGATCCTCCTGCCCTCTGGATTAATACCGGGACACCAACAACCAGGACCATGGCCAGTAATATCATAAGTATCACAAGCACCATAACAACCAGGTATGAAAGGAATAACCTGGCAGAGGACCTGAAAAAATCACCCGGCTTATATGAAAGTTTATTTGTCTTCAGGGAATCAAACAATCCCCCGTTTAGGAAATTGTAAAGAAAAAAATACAATAGTAATAGTATAAGAAACCCGGAGGTTATATATGACATCATCGGGCTAAAGGCCTGGCCAAGATCGGTAAAAAGCGTAAGATTGAATCCCTCATCCAGCAAGTTTGTAATCATGGAATTTCCCATTGCCTCGTTAATAAAAGATTTCAATGGATAGGTAAAAACAGCCAGGACGGCAAAAGTCATTAACCAGAAGAGCAATATTGCCTTTATTGAGCGCAGTGCCCTTATGGCACCTGATGTAAATGCTTTGAAAAATTTCATTTTAACACTTTTTATATTGAGATGATATGTGTAAAAAACTGGATAAATGTCACAAGTTTTCTAACAGGACGTTTACGCCTGACTTTATCGGGCTTTGTTGTCATGGAGTTATTAATATAATTAACATCCATTGTAATCCTGTACTCAGGATCAATAACAGCCCATTCCACGCGGTCGGTTCCCGTATATTCAAAATCCTTATACCTGGCTTTGCCATCCCATTCCTCGCGAACTTCTTTACCACTGCGGAAATGCACAAGCAGTTGAACAGGCAACCTGACCTCTCCAATTCTTTCCAGGCGTACCACGGATTTATATATACTATCACCTGCCGTATCATCTTTCTTTAAAACCATACCGGCAGTATCTGTCTTTTCTATTCCTCTGAATGATCTCTGCTTATAATTGGAAATGCCTGCAAGCTTGTAATCGCATATACCTGTTCCGTAAAGCGTCTGGTCGAAGAACCACTGCATATCTTCCCCAAACCTGTCACCGTGCATCTGCGTTACAACCTTGTTTGTTATTTCAATAAAATCATCCGGAGAGGGATGTCTGAAAGCCCATTCATTATAGTAGGTTTTGAAAACACTGTCAATTGTTTCCTCTCCAATTATCCCCTGGAGCGTATGTAACCATGTAGCGGCTTTCTGATAAGACAACATGCTATATGAGCCATGAGGATAGTCCCATGACCATGGGCTGTTATCTGATACTTTCCTGTTGGATGCATGTACATACCCTGTTCTCTGCATTTCCCTGTCAGACATATAGAAATGCTCATGCTCAATTATGCCTTTGCCGGGGCCATAATAATGATCCATTATCCTTGATTCCCAGTAAGAGTTCATTCCTTCATCCATCCACGGATCTTCAAACTCATTTGTGGCAAGCATTCCCATAAAATATGCATGACCGAACTCATGAACTGTCACCATCTCTGACATATGTAAATATTCAGGCAGCCTTGCTGCACCGGCGGTAGTAAATAATGTAGTATACTCCATTCCTCCCGCCCCGGATCCTTTCATTGGAGGATCTACAAATGTAAGATGCGGCCAGGGAAAGGGTCCTACCCTTTCTGTGAAATACTCCAGTGCATACTTTACGGCCGCCATATGCCTGTCGACCTGGTCATCCCTGCCAGGGGGGTATAAAAACCGTATGTTCACATGTTCCCATTGTCCCTCATGCTCACTGTAACCTGGCCAGGCTGTCCATGCAAAATCCACTATATCCTCGGCACGATAATCAAGGACCTTAATTCCCTGGTCGTTTATTTCCTGCTTTATAAGCTGCCCCCCACTGCCTACAACAAATTCTTCAGGAACCTTAATTCTTACCTTATAAACGCTGTGATTGGAATAAAACTCTGAATGGGCATGAAACTGGTGACAATTCCAGCCATCCTCCTCAGCCCCGTTCATCCCTTTGGTTTCATAAACACCAAATTTCGGGAACCACTGAGCTACAAAGAAAAAATCGTCAGTAAACCCGGTCCGTCTTATACTGCCAGGCAATTTTGAAGTAAAATCTATATAGAAAAAGGCTGTATCTCCCGGGGCAACAGGTTCAGGGAGGTTAAGCCTCAAGACAGTCATATCATCAGGATTACCATCATCAGGGCTGATATATTCCAGGAATCCATTAAGATCTTTACCTGACCGGTCTATAATATTATTAATCTCCACCCAGCCATAATCAATTTCAGAGCTTCCTGGCGAGCCGTTACTTTCCCTGTAAAAAGTACTTTTATTGCTCCTGAAAGCATTCAGGTACATATGCATCTGTATATCAGGGACCGGGCTTTGCGAATTATTTATCCAGTAGGCCTCCATTGAACCTGTAACGGTTTTGGCTTCCGGGTCAAGTTCTACATCCATTGTATAACCCGTAAGCCTTTCACTTAGAGGCTTATAAAAAATAACCTGTGCGCTTAAAGCTACCGTAAGAGCCAGCAGCAGAAACGATATCAGAAACTTTCTCATAACTTTATTGATTTATCTGTCAGGTTGACGATATTGACCAAATAAAGTTACGTAAATATTTATACTATAAAAATAAAATCAGCAACCTCCCTGTGCTCTCTTTTTCTGAGGTCTCTTTTTGATTGCAGGCAAAACCGGTTCAGGCATTTCATTAGCAGGTTCTATTGAACCACCACCAAGGGCAGCACCGGCTCCCTTACGGAAGTTATACCTTGCTATTTCCTCATTTGGACTTGTCTGCTCAGGTCTGTCAGGATTCATAATAGTCTCTGCCCAGTAATTAAGTCCTCCTTCAAGTACATAATTGTTCCTGTAACCAAGCTGGCGCGTCACCATCCATGCTTCGTTGGAAGTAACAGATCCGTTGGAATAAAAGACATTGATCTTAAGGTTCTGGTCAACCAGGTACCTGTATTCATCATCCAGAAGATCCGTGAATGGTATATTTACCGCTCCCGGCAAATGAAATTCCTTATATTCAGACTCAGATCTCAGATCAATGAGCTGCAGGTTGGGATCCTCTGAGATTATCATGTCTGCAATTTCATCAGGACTGATAAACTGGTAACGTCCGTTAAATTCTTCTATCATTTCTTCAGCAGACATCTTAAAATTCAGAGTCTTATTATTGGGAATAGCCGCAATGATAAGACCGAGGCTAAGAAAAACAATGCTTATGATAATTCGTGTTCTCATATTATGGTGTTTTTAATAATTCTAATATTCAGGGGCAGGTGTTTTCTTCTCAAACCGTTCTGCCAGCCAGAAAGCTGCAAGGGCCATAACTATGAACAGTAGGGCCATCAGTCCATCGCTGATGTTGAAGACCTCGCTCAACCTTGGGTACCCCTTGAAGTTTGCCATATACATTTTCTCTATTAACGGGTATCCCTCCGTGAAGATAAGAACTCCAAGGAATAATCCTCCGATAAAAACCATCGCATCAATCTTACCTATGGCTGCAGCACACATGCTTGTTCCCGGGCAAAAACCTCCCATTATGAAACCCAGTCCCATTATCAGTCCACCAACCACTGCCGATGTGAGGTATGTAGGATTAATATAAACAAGATCAAGGTCTATCCACCCGAAAAGACTCATAAATAAAAGTCCAATCATGGCTGTAAGACCGGCAGTAAAGAAAACCTTAAGCACAACCGTGTCGTAGCCGTAAAAAAGACCTGCAAGTTTTTTACTTGAAGAAAAGCCGCTGCTTTCAAGCACCCAGCCAAATCCGATACCAATAATAAATGCCATCAGCAGGTTTGTGTCAGGTGATATTATGTCGTTTACAATTAATGGTCCCATTGTGTATTATGTTTAACAGTTGAATCGTTGAATCGTTTATACTTTTTACTTTTTACTTTTTCCTTTTTCCTTTTATCTTTTATCTTTTGCCTTTAGCCTTTTGTCTCCATCATACCCAATTTTTCCTGAACAGTCGGGCAAAGGCAAATGCCGTAGCAAAGATTGCCATCATAGTCACTATGCCGCCAACGGAGAAGATGGCCATCCCGCTTAAGGCTGAACCGCTGGTGCATCCCCGGCCTATCTGAGAGCCCAGGCCAAACAAAATTCCACCGCCAAGTGCAAATAAAAGTCTCCTGCGTGAAGTTATCCGTGGGTTGTGCTCAACCTTTAGTTTTAATCTCCCTGCTATTGTTCCCGAAATGAATCCACCCACTATCATGCCAAGTACTTCAAAAACAAGCCATGATTTCATTGGTGTGGGATGCGTCTCTTTGTAGGATGAATAAAAATCCGAGCTTTCAACATGTGAGGGAGCAACAGCGTCCACAACAGTTACCACACTGGATTTTACCGCCCCGCTTGCACCCAGTCCCCTGCCACTGATAAAATTTGCTGCTATCAGGACCAGCCCAAGCAAAACACCTCCCAGGTAAGGATTAATGTACTTTTTTGATTTGTCTTTTTTGGTCATTTTTAAAAAGGTTTTATTAGTACAGCCAGCGACTTACCTGGCCTGCATTTGCAATTATAAATCTGAACATTATGCCACCGAATAACACCAGTGTTGCCGGTATTACGGCAGGTATTTTAAACTTCGCCAGTTCAAGAGCTTCAAGTACTGCCGGTAATAATAAGCCAAGGAATACAACAAAGATCCAGAACTGTGCCGTGAATGGTCCGCCCAGGAAGAGCGATGCAGCATCAATCTGTACCTGTGTGCTTGCCAGGAAGCCCATGAACATATGCACAATAAAAAATATTTCCACAATTATCAGTACCAGGTCTATACGCGAAAACAGCAAGCGCTCTTTGTGCGATTTGGAAAAAAGGATTATTACAGCAGCACCCGTTGATAGTCCTGATGTCAGGAACAATGGACCCAGGATTGATGTATTCCATAATGGTCTTGCATTAAATGCAGAAAACAGTATGCCTGTATAAATGCCCAGTATTACCGATAGTACAAGGATCACCCAGGAAATCTTTATTATGTGTTTCCTGCAAAAGGCCTCGAAATCCTTTAACCACCGAAACCTCCAGTCCCAGTTGGGAAAAATGATCCTTATGTTGAGGGCTGCCCATATGAATGATAGCGGGGTAATTGCAAGAAGTGTCCAGGCACCCCAGGACATAGGTGATTGTAATTTGATTGTCGTATACAGCCTCCAGAAATATAACTGGTGCTTGAGATCAAGAAACAAGGCAAACAATCCAAGCACTAGAGCAACAGGAGCAACAAATGGTGCATACTGCACTGCTCCCTTTAATTCTTTACCCCTGCCCAGGATGGTATAGAGGGCTGCAAAAAACAACACACCTGCTGCCAGCCCGCCAAGGAAAAGATACAGTGGTATCTGCCAGTGCCATATATGCAGCACAGGGTCAATGTTGGGATTCATTCTTCCGCTTATAATAAGCTCTTCTCTCATTATACTTTCTTTTTATCAGGTTAGGAAAAATATCTGCGGATCAGTACCGGCCTCAGGTATGAGAGTTTTATATTTCCTGTTTTTTATCACCTTTGAGACCTCACTCCTTGGATCATCAAGGTCGCCGAAATATAAACACTTGGTAGGACACACTGCAACACAGGCAGGATCTTCACCTTCCTTAACAAGGTGTTCACAAAATGTACACTTGTCAACATATCCTTCAGGATGAGAATACCTTGCATCATAGGGACATGAAGTAATGCACGCTCCACAGCCTATGCATTTATTATGCTCAACCAGGACAATCCCTCCTTCCACTATATGACTTGCGCCCGTGGGGCAACATCTCACACAGGGTGCATTATCACAATGGTTGCATCTTTCTGATCTCAGCTCCATCTCCAGGTTAGGGTAGCTTCCTTCAACCAGTTCAACAACCCACTCCCGGGCATAGCCGTGAGGAACATTATTCTCAGCCTGGCAGGCCACAACACAGTCGCTGCAACCAACACATTTCTTAGTATCTACCGCCATTGCATATCTCATGACACTTTCTCGTTTTTAGCAGGCTCAAACCTGAATTTCACAAAATTGCCACGCATACCGGTTCCTCCCATAACAGGGTCTGTATGAACCTTTGTTATCAGTTCAGCATCACTGGCACCCTTTCCATAGGCCCTGCTGAGCTTTTTGTTATCATGGCCAAAACCATGAACCATGAATACCGAATCCCATCGTATCCTTTCTGTTATCCTCACTTTTATGGGAAATTTTGAAACTATCCCGTCCTGGTTCTCAAGATAAACTTCCTGCCTGTTTTTAAGGCCCCATAATTTGGCAACCCTGGGATTGACCCAAACAGAATTCTCCTCCATTATGTCAGTAAGGTTAATATTATTGCTGGTACGACTGAAAGTATGGGAAGGAGCCCTCCCGTAGATCAGCCGATAGTATCCGCGTGGAGGCTCTTCATGGGCTGTATAAACAGGCAGCGGATCAAAACCTTCCTGTGCCATAGCAGTACTGTATAGCTCAATTTTCCCGGTATTGGTATAAAATTCGAAATCCTCTCCCTCCAGGAAATACAAGGGATATGAGCGCTTAAATGTTTTGACTCCTTTACTCTTCATTTCTTCAAGTGATGACCCTACCTGCTTAAGCTGCCAGTCAAGCATCTCTTCAATGTTATTCCAGCTGAAGTATTCTTCAAGCCCGAGTCTTTTTGCCAGCTCCTTTGCCATCCAGTAAGCCGGTTTGGAGTCATATTTGGGTTTTGCCGCCGGCATTCGTACAGCTATGGCCGGCTCACGGTGAGGACTGTTACGTATAGTATCATATCTTTCAAGGTATGTACATTCCGGCAATACCACATCGGCATAACCGGTAATCTCCATAGGCATTGTATCAACTACAACAAGCAGTTCAAGTTCATTAATTGCATCTATGGTCTTTTGCTGATCGGGAAGTGTCTTTAACAAATTGGTGCCGTTAACAATCCACGTTTTGAAATTACATGCCTTGCTGAGTGAGGGAATGGTAGCATCACATATTCCTGAAGCAATTGTTTCATAAGCAAGGTTGTACTTACCTGGATAAGCATCCTTCCAGTTTTTCTTTGGTTCAGGATAAGGTGGATGTGGCCAGGATGGTATATCAACCGATTCAGGAACATAAAAACCGCCTCTTCTTCCCCATGAGCCCAGCAATGCATTAAGAATGGCTATAGCTCGCTCCCTCTGTGTATCATCACCATACCATGTTACATGTCGACCCGGGTGTACGATAACAGACGGAGCAGAATCAGCCATTTCGCGGGCCGACTCCCTTATAATCTCAGGCTTAAGAGTGGTAATACCGTAAGCCCACTCAGGTGTCATATTTTTTACATGCTCCTTTAAGTAATCAAACCCATAGGTATATTTCTCAACATAATCCCTGTCATACCAGCCTTCACTGATTATTACATTTATCCATGCCAGAAGCAGGGCCAGGTCAGTGGAAGGCTTAATAGGTAACCAGTATTTGGACTTACTGGCAGCTGTGCTGTAACGAGGATCAACTGTAATCACAGACGCACCCTTATCTATAGCATCAGACATCTCCTGTACCTGTCCGTTATGCATATTCTCCCCCAGGTGTGAACCTATCAGGACAAGGCACCTCGTATCTCTTATATCAGTACGTTCAGGGCTTTGTACACCCTCTCCAAAGGTCATATGGAAAGCCACCTCACGTGGTCCCCTGCACTGGGCATATGATGGAGCAGCTATACTATCCGAACCAAAAGCACGTATCAGGTTGCCAAAATATTTCCCCCCGGAACCGTGTGTAAGCAAGGCCGTACACTCATTACCATACTTCTCCCCTATACTCTTCATTTTATCAGCTACGTAGTCCAGTGCTTCGTCCCAGCTGGCCTCTCTAAAGACCTGTTTACCCCTTTCTTCGGTTCTTATAAGAGGCGTCTTAAGCCTGTCCTCGTCATAGTACATACCTGCCCCGGCTGTACCGCGCGGACAAAAACGTCCGTTACTGTGCTGATCCTCCTGGTTACCGGTTATCTGCTTTATTTTTCCTTCTTTGTCCTGAGATACCCAACCGGCACATTTCCAGAAACACACCTCACAATAGGTTGGTGTTCTTGTCATGCCACCGGTAAGCAGGCTGCTCTCATCCTGCAAAAAAGTATTTGTAAAAGCATTAATGGCAGGATTGCTCATGACCAGGCCTCCAAGGCCCAGACCCGCTATCTTAATAAATTCTCTCCTGTTCGCCATTGGTAGTGAATATTTATACTAGATATATCTAGATGTTTAGATATTTATCTTTATGCAAATATAAATATTCATTGTTAATTCAAAAACAATTCTGTGATTTTTTTAACAGCAGCATATTTAATTAAGTGATAAATATCATTGGGGGCTGCAGTGAACAATTTGCTCCTGTAAGGCGTTGTATTTATTAATGTTACATTATAAAGTGACAAATATCACTGTTAATAAATTAACAAACACACTCATTTAAATATTTATATATATAAAAGTATATTACTTTTGTTATAGTTATCAGTTTAAAAAAATATACAATTAAATAATTATGAAGAGATTACTTATTCTTGGAGCCGGTACGGGAGGTACCATAATGGCAAATAAAATGCGCAAGGAACTCTCACGTGAAGAGTGGAAGATCACTCTGGTAGACAAAGAAAAAACGCATTATTATCAGCCGGGCTTTCTATTTATTCCATTTGGTTATTATAAAAAGGAGGACGTTATTAAGCCGAAGCAGAATTTCATGCCTGCAGGTGTAGAAATTATTTACCACAACATTGAAAAAATTGAAGCAGGAGAGAATAAAATATTGCTTGAAAATGGTGAAGTAATAACATATGATATTCTCATAATTGCAACGGGTACAAGAATTAACCCGGAAGAAACACCCGGGCTTCAAGGCGAACTCTGGCATAAGAAGATATTTGATTTTTATACTGTAGAAGGAGCCCTTGCCCTGTCAAACTTTTTCAAATCCTGGGAGGGTGGTGAACTGGTCATAAATGTTGCTGACAATCCAATCAAATGTCCTGTTGCCCCACTTGAATTTGCCTTCTTTGCCGATGCATTTTTCACTGAAAGAGGCATGAGAGACAAGGTAAGTATAACTTTCGTAACACCTCTCTCTGGAGCTTTCACCAAACCAAGAGCTTCAAAATTACTTGGTGGATTACTGGAGGAGAAAAACATTAATCTTGTAACGGATTATTTTCTTGGTGAAGTTGATAATGACAAGCAGGTTATTACTGATTTCGGTGGCAGGGAGATTAAATTTGACTGCCTTGTATCCATACCCCTCCACAGCGGAGCAGAAGTAATAGAAAAAAGCGGACTGGGTGATGATTTTGGTTTTGTGCCGGCAGACAAGCATACGCTGCAATCAAAAGCACATGAAAATATTTTTGTTATTGGTGATGCAGGGAATTTCCCAACATCAAAAGCAGGATCTGTCGTTCATTTCATGGCCGATATACTCCACGAAAACCTCATGTGTTATATTGAAGGACGCCAGTTTACCGGCAAGTATGACGGTCATTCGAACTGTTTTATAGAAACGGGACACGGGAAAGGTGCATTGATAGATTTTAATTATGATACTGAGCCATTACCCGGGTTTTATCCACTTCCGGGTATTGGTCCGCTGGGCTTACTCAAACAAAGTCGTTTGAATCACTACGGCAAGTTATTTTTCAGGTGGATTTACTGGCATATTCTCCTGCGTGGCAAAGAAATGCCCATAGATACTGAAATGACAATGGCAGGAAAAAAACTGGATTAAAAGGATACGGCTATGACAGAAAATAATATGCAACAACAAATAGATCAGATAAATCAGAAGCTGGATCTTATCCTGGAGGAAGCAGCACTGCAAAAACAAAACAGGGATACTGTTGTAGACCTTGTTGATGACCTTTCAATAGTAGGTAAGGATGCCTTTAAAGGTATGGTTGAAAGTCTAGATAATGCCGGCATTGAAGTTGACGGGGATGAAATTAACCATATGGTACTTAACATTATCAGGAATATCAGCAATATAAATATGCTCTTCCATACAATGGAAAACCTTAGTGACCTGGTTAAGGACCTTTCCCCTATCGTCAGGCAAATGGGTATCGATGCTACGGATAAATTCAATGAATTTGATAAGAAAGGATATTTTGAAATACTGAATCAAATCGGTATTGCAATGGACAAGACCATGTCCAGGTATTCAAAAGAAGACATAAAGAATCTTTCTGAAAACATGATTACAGTAATCGATACAATGATGGCCCTTACTGATCCTGCTGTAATGAGAAAGATTGAAATTTTTGCAACTACTTACAAGGAAATAGATCATGAGTCAGTTCCGGAGTATTCAATATGGAAGGTTATGAGAGAACTCAATAAACCCGATATGAAGAAATCAATAGGCTTTATTATGACTTTCTTAAAAAAAATTAATTCAGAAAGCGCTCGTACAGAGAAAGCTTAATAAAAAACCAGGGCTCATGAGCAGAACGGGTATTTTTGACTCTAAATAATTACAAATTAACAAATTAACAATAACAATTATGGCAACAAAAACTTATGCAGGAGAAACTGTAAACGTAAACGAAGAAGGATATTTTACAGAACCTTCTCAGTGGAACAAAGAAATTGCAAAAGAGATTGCAAAAGAAGAGGGGATAGATCTCAATGACCAGCATTTTCAAGTACTTGAAATGCTGAGAGAAAAAAACGAAGCCGGAGAAAATCTTTCAATCAGGGGAATTAATAAATCCGGAGTAGTGGACGTGAAAACATTTTACCAGTTATTCCCGGGGGCTCCCCTGAAAAAAGCAACAAAAATAGCAGGCATTCCCAAACCTGCAAGTTGTGTTTAATCATCAAAAAATAATAATATGAGTGATAATAAACATCCTATAAAAAAAGTCAACATTATCTGTGCTAAAGGCAATATTGAAGATATATATGCAAGTCTTGTTATGGGTAATGGTGCTGTGATGGAAGGTATAGAGGCAAATCTTTTCTTTACTTTCTTCGGATTGGAAGGTATAGTAAAAAAATGGATGAAAAAGCCCCACACTGCTGTAATAGGTAATCCCGCAATGCGTATGCCCGGGTTGGGCACACGTATGCCCACCCTCCTGGGAGTGATCCCCGGACTGGAATCAATGGTTTCAGGAATGATGAGAAAACAAATGGATGAGCTTGATGTTCCTCCAATTGATGAGTTCCTTGACCTTTACACAGCCGGAGGGGGTAAAGTATATGCATGCAAACTTGCAATGGATATGTTCAAAATCAAGGAGGAAGAGCTTACTGATCATGTATCAGGAGTTCTGACAATAGGCGAATTCTATGAGCATGCAGGAGGAGAAGGATCACAGATAATCTTCACATAAACACAGATTGCACAGATTAGATCAGATTTCGCAGATAAATGGCCGTCCTTATTGGATGGTCATTTTTTTTACTCCTTCCTGCCGGCAGGTATGCTAAACTCACTCAAACTAACTCAAAACCTCTGCTCTCCGTAGCTTTAGCGAAGGAGGGTCATTCAAACTTAACTATATTATGCAGCATAAAACCTTCTCTTTCATCTTTCCCAATAATTACTACATTTGTTGGAATTATAACCCAAAAATACCATAAATGCAGGCAATAAACGATTTTCTCATCAATCTGGACGGTTACATCGGAGGCCATCCCTGGTTTGTTTTCCTATTACTTGGCACGGGGATATTTTTCACCTTTTACCTTGGTTTTCCACAGATAAGGTATTTTAAACATGCCATAAGGATAGTAAAAGGTAAATACGACCATAGTAAGGATGTGGGCGACACCAGTCACTTCCAGGCATTGACTACTGCCCTTTCCGGAACTGTCGGAACCGGTAACATTGCAGGTGTGGCACTTGCCATACACCTGGGCGGACCTGCAGCTCTTTTCTGGATGCTCGTTACTGCAATGATTGGTATGTGTACAAAGTTCGTCGAAGTTTCAATATCACATAAACACCGTGATATTTTACCTAATGGTACTGTCTCTGGCGGACCGATGTATTACATGAAGAAAAAGCTTAATTTCAGGTTGCCCAGTGGCAAAATTCTCAAGGTGGGAGCAGTAATGGGTGGATTTTTTGCAGTTGCCACTGTACTCAGTTCCTTTGGTACAGGCAGCCTGCCCCAGATAAACAGTATATCAAACTCTGTATTTGCAACCTTTGGTATAAACCACATTATTACCGGTTTTATTCTGTCAATACTTCTGGGACTTGTAATAATCGGAGGAATAAAAAGGATAGCCAAGGTTACCTCTACCCTTGTGCCTGCAATGGCTCTTATCTACCTTATCGGAGCACTTGCGGTAATATTCAAAAATTATGACCAGATTCTGCCTTCCCTGGGAGCAATCTTTGGTGATGCATTCACCGGCACGGCAGCAACAGGTGGATTCCTTGGTGCTACTCTTTCCTGGACCATCAACAGGGGTGTAAACAGGGGCCTGTTTTCAAATGAAGCCGGGCAGGGATCAGCTCCTATTGCTCACTCAGCCGCAAGAGCCCCGGAGCCTGTATCAGAGGGTATGGTGGCAATTCTTGAACCATTTATTGACACTATTGTCATATGCACACTTACCGGCCTGGTACTGCTTTCTTCAGGAGTATGGAACCAGAAACACATGAACCAGTTCCAGGATGCCGATATGGAATTCGTGGTAGGTGAGTATAATGACAAAACTGAAAAAGGCAGGAAAATATTAAGTAATCATATAGCCAACAAAAAGGACCTTCCCAAATTAGATCTTTATGAGGGTACAATACAAATTGAGGATGGGAAACTTCAAACACCAGGAATTACTCTTTTGCATGCTGAATCGGTAGCCGAGGATTATAAATTCCTGAAAGGAGAGGATCCCTATAGCGGCAGCCTTGAAATATCCGGAGGGCAACTTGTAATAGATGAATCAGACAAACCAACATTCGGAGAGAGGATCAAGGGACTTTTTGCAAAACAAGAATCAGAAAAGATTGTTATTGAAGGAAAATCCCTGATGCACAGTGCTCCGCTTACTGCCAAGGCATTTGAAATGGGCTTCTTTGGCAGGTGGGGACAATATATTGTATCAATAGGCTTATTACTTTTCGCCTTCTCCACAGCTATATCATGGTCATATTACGGCGACAGGGCACTTACCTACCTGATTGGGCCCAATTCAGTAGTTTACTACAGGATAGTTTATGTTGCTATGTTCTTTATTGCATCATTCACAGATACTACGATTATATGGTCCTTATCCTATATTACCATCGCACTGATGACTATTCCAAACCTGGTAGGTCTGCTTGTATTGCATAAGGACATTAAAAAGATAATCAGGGAATACTGGTTGAGTTTTATCGGTGATCACCCTGATGAGAAAATAAGCAAAAAATACAGCAGGAAACTTAAATAAAACATGAACAAACGCGCAGGGCTTTGCGCATAAAAATCCATGACTTAATAAAAAGATGCGCATCGATTTGTGCATCTTTTTGTTATCTTAGACATATTAAACCAAGCTGGTATACCATGAAAGTAAAGCATGTTCTTATAGTTTTCGTCCTGGGTATGATTCTTACAACAATAGGTGCCTTTTTCAAGATCCAGCACTGGCCCGGTGCTTCCAAAATCCTGCTTGTGGCACTCTTACTTGAAGTGATTGGCGGCCTGCTCTTTATCTGGAAGCTGGCTACCATCAAGGATTTTAAGGATTTTCTTAACAAATAGGTTTAGGAGTTGAGGGGTTTAGGAGTTTAGGAGTTAAATAGTCGTTTAGTCACTTCGTCTCAAAACAGCCACTGCTTCGACGTGATGCGTTTGGGGAAACATATCAACAGGCTGCACAGCCTCAACGGAGTATTTTTCTGCCAGCAAAGCAATATCGCGTGCCTGGGTAGCAGGATTGCAGCTAACATATACAATCCTTTTGGTCCCGGTTCTCAGTATCGTATTAATTACATCTTCATGCATACCTGCCCTGGGCGGATCGGTAATTATCACATCAGGATGACCATGCTCTGCCATAAAAAACTCATTAAGAATCTCCTTCATATCCCCGCTGACAAATGTTGTATTATTTATACCGTTGATATCTGAATTCACTTTTGCATCTTCTATTGCTTCAGGAACATACTCTAAACCAATGACTTTTTTGCTTTTACCTGCCACGTAATTTGCAATTGTGCCTGTTCCGGTATAGAGGTCATAAACGATCTCCTTACCTGTAAGTTCCGCAAATCCCTTCGCCAGGGAATATAGTTTTTCAGCCTGTGCTGTATTTGTCTGGAAGAAAGACTTGGGGCCTATACGGAATTTCAGTCCGCCCAGGGTATCAATAATATGGTCTCTTCCTTCAAAAAGCTTAACATCCAGGTCGTTGAAAGTGTCATTCTTTTTCTTGTTTATCACGTACATAAGTGATGTAATCTCCGGGAATTCATCCCTGATAAATGTCAACAGCTTATTGCGTTTTCCCTCATCATCACCTGCCAGGTTCATAATAACCATTACCTCCCCTGTTGCAACTGTCCTGACAACCATGGTCCGGAGAAAACCTTTATGCTCCCTGCTGTCATAGAATTCGAGTCCTGCTTTTAAAGCATATTCGCGCACCCTGTTACGTATACGGTTTGTAATATCCTCCTGCAGGTAACATTTCTCAACATCCACTACCCTGTCGAACATGCCCGGTATATGAAATCCAAGGGCATTACGATTTGATATTTCTTCCCCTGACTTTATTTCTTCATCGCTCAGCCATCTGCTGTTTGAGAAAGTATACTCCAGTTTATTACGGTAGAAGTATTCATTATCGGATCCAATAATAGGGCTAATCTCAGGAAACTCAAACTTACCTATGCGTGCGAAATTATCATGAACCTGTTGCTGCTTAAATTGCAACTGATTGTCATAAGGCAGGTGCTGCCATTTACAACCTCCGCACACTCCGAAGTGACTACATGTAGGTTCCTGCCGCATGTCGGAATACTTATGCTGCTTAACCACGTAGCCCTCCATATAGTTCTTCCGCTTGCGTTTAACCTGCACATCCACTATGTCGCCCGGAACCAGCATGGGAACAAAAACAACCTTATCATCTACCCTTCCCAGGGCTTTCCCTTCAGAGCCAATACCTGTTATCTCTACATTTTCCAGCAATGGTTTTTTCTTCCTCCCCATATCACACGTTTATTTTTGCTGCAAAAGTAAGAATAATGATCAAATTGTTAGTCTCCAACTACAATCAATAATAGTAATCGGTTAGTCTAAGGCACACTTGTATCTTTCTATTTGAATCTTGTATCTTCTTCTAAGCAATCAACCCTGCAAAGGTGGTTGAAAGCCATCAAAAAAGACAGCTATATACGTTAGAGTGGACATAAATATGAAGTAGATAAAGGCAATTAACACTTTGATGGATTGCCTCGTCTTATCAGCCTCTGTAAAAGCATCGATAAACGTTAAAATAACGGATATAAACAGAATGATATGCGAAACGATAAATAATATACCGGCACCGGGCCAGTGCTGTACTTTAAATGTAAAACTAACCAGAATAACGGCCATCGTAACAGTAACAATAATACCGTTTGATTTCTCCAGACCACTTTTCAGGAGAGGTGTTCCTTTTACCAGGAACATTAGCAGAAACACTATGCCGACCAATGCTCCAAGTGTTATTAATATTCCGGCACCCGGCCAGTGAAAATTCTTAAATACAATTCCCACAAATAATAATATTGCAGAAATTAAACTGATTGATAAAACACTTTTTTTCATAACTGTTTTTTTGGTTAGAACTAATATTAAGAGGAAAGATATTTCTGCTTTGTATATAGATTTTTGAAAGTCAGCTGGTTGCCAGAAATAAGCAATTTATGAAATAGAATGATGCAATGCAAAAATTATTACCTGTTGAATAATTCAATTCTTTCTCTCCTGTCTACGTCAATCCAGTAATCCAATAATCCAATATTGAATCTACTCCGAAAAGTCTCGCCCGGAGGGTGAGAATAATAATAGCCACAGTTACACCTGTGGTGAAGGATTCGGTAAAAACCAATACCACCACCGGAGGGTGGTGAATAGTGTTCGATTTCTGTACATCAAAGGCTAACATGTATTATTCTCTATTCACCCGCCTCCGGGGGTGTGGGTGGTTCTATGTATCAAAACCCGGGGTGAAACCCGGGGTATTATTATTAAGCCACTCCGTGGCTTTTAGGTGTTCAGATAATATACAAATCCCTTGCAAAAACCAGCTTCAATGTTTGTTTATTATTAGTCAAGGACTTTTCGGAGTGGACTCATTATTCCATTAATCCAGCATTACTTTATTCAACAATCCCCAGCACCGCCTCAATCCTCTCCAGCCTTTCCTTGAGGGATTCGATTTCTTTGTCCTTTTCTTCGATGATTTCATTTTGTTCCTGTATTGCTTTTGTCAACACAGGTATCATTTCAGTTTTTGAAAGCTGATAAATTCCTTCCGGTCCTTTTGAAACTGCGTCGGGTATAATCTCATTAACCTCCTGGGCAATAAACCCGGTTAATAATTTACCCGGCATTTTTTTCCATTCATAATCAACCACTCTAAGACTATTAACCAGTTCAAGACCTTCAACAGATGTTGATGTAATATTCGTTTTTAGTGTACTGTCACATAGCGAACTAAAAGTAAGTGTGCCGTTTCTTAATTGCACACTCCCTAATGGCGTTCCATCACCATCATTAAAACCTATCATCCATGTAGGTTGGTCAACAGGATTGTTTGGGCCACACTGGATAGCCAGACCATGACTCAAATAAGTGTTACCCGTATTACGAATATGCGTAACATATGAGGATGCGTTATCATATACATCCAATCGATGTGAGGGGTTTGCACTACCTATACCAACGTCACCGTTTTTTAAAACTGTCACAGCATTACTTCTAGATATACTACTACTGCCATTTCCAATTACAAACAAAGGTTCCGAATCGAACCATTCTGATCTTGAAGAGGAAGGACGGTTATTATATCGACCAAAAACAACCGAACAATATGCATCTGCACTTGCATAGCTACCCATAGCAAAAGAGTTGTCTCCGTATGCTTCATTATAGTAACCCATTGTCGCTGAATACCATCCTATTGCATAATTTTTTCTACCCATTGATACGGAACAAAAACCCTGTGCGCTTGTGTTTCGTCCCATAGAAACAGCTGATCCCCCACTTGCACTTGCAGATTGGCCAATTGAAACTGAGAAACTCTCTTGAGCTTCTGAATACCAACCTATAGCAGTAGAATACATACCTGCTGCCATATTTCTATATCCTATTGCCGTGGAATAATTTCCTGATGCACTATTACCTAAACCTAATGAAAAAGAACCTTTCCCATAAGAAATTGAACCCTGACCGAATGCCATTGAATAGTCTCCAATTGATTTTGCTACATCTGTAATATTTCCTTCAAAGTCCATGCCCGCACTTCCAAATGCAAAACTCCTGTACCCACTAGCGATAGCTCCTCTTCCAATAGCATAGCTTTCTTCATTTTTCGCAGATGCATCCTCTCCAAAAGCAAAAGAGTTTAATTCATCAGCAACGGCATTCTTACCAATAGCTGTTGAATAATCTCCCCTTGCAATAGCTTTATATCCAAATGCCTGAGAGTAATCTCCTATTGATTTGGATTCAAAGCCTGTTGCCATTGAGTTTGTTCCTATACTGTCCGGACTTTCCACCAGTACTTTTCCAGTAATAAATGCATTCTTTAAAGGATACCACGAAACCCGGTTCTCCGAGGGGTTGATAATCCCAGAAGTATCGGTTGCCACATCAAAATAACTGATACCATTTCCCTTGGTACGGTCAAAACCTCCGATGGCAAATCCTCCCTTGGGCCCTTTTGATACATTATTATCAATATAAAACCTTGTGCTATCCTGTGTTATTTTCATATAGTCCTGGCGATTGGTCTTTGTTCTGTCAAATCCTCCTATCGCAAATCCTCCCTTGAGTCCTTTAAGGTTGGAATCATCAATATATATCCTTGTACTGTCGGCATTAACAACAATATAATCATCAACGATATTTTTTGTACGATCAAAGCCCCCTATAGCAAATCCACCTTTGAGGCCTTTCCCCTCCGGTGTTTTATCTATATACATCCTGATGCTGTCAGCCGTAACATACATATAGTCCTCCGTGTATTCTCCCTTGGTCCGGTCAAAACCGCCTATGGCAAACCCTCCTTTAGGTCCTTTTGTTGCGGGATCAGTTGGTACATAGACACGTACACCTTCACTATAAACGGCAAATACTGTTTGGCCGTCAGCCCGCTTAACCTCAAACAGGGCATCTTCAGACAGATCATCCGTACCTCTGACTGATAATTTAGCTTTCATTGGACTGTCTGTTCCTACAGCCAGGTTATCCATGATATAAACAGTGTCATTATTGATTAGGAAAGGTGATGAAATGTTTTCATACGACTTTTCCGACAACATTGCATAAGGCACCGACCAGAGCTTAGTCGGCTCCATTTCATACCAGGCATCATCAAAGATCTTTATGCTAAGATATAGGGGTGAGGCAGTCCAGTCAATATCATCAAATGAAAGTGCACTGCCGGCCGTCCTGGTTGCTTCAGGATCGCCTATTGTAAGACTAAAAAGACCGTAGCTGTTTGTTGTAACCGTATGTTCCTCCTGCCAGGCAATTACTGTAGAAACTGTATCGGACAAAATACTTACCAGGACATCAATTGTAGTGTTTTCAATAAGCTGGTTATTACTGTTCCTTGCAACTGCCTGGTAGTTAATACCCTGCGGTACCTGTGAAAAAAGGGACATACCAATAGCATACATGATGAATAAGGGAATAATCTTCTTCATGATTGGAGGGTTTTGTGGTTAATTATCTGCAAGTTAAGAGAGATATAAGCCAAAGTCAATATTTTTTGATGAATCGAAGTTTAGGAACGATGAGCAGGGAGCATGAGACGTGGGATTGAAAACTTCACATAACCGACGTAAGATTTTAGATTGTTGACACACCCCAAACCTTGAACATTGAACCTTGAACATTGAACCCGGAACCAATGATATTTTTTATACCTTTGAATAGAGACGTTGCATGCAACGTCTACTCAACCGGCATAATCATCTAAATCTCAACCTGCAATGAAAAAAATATATTCTCTGCTACCTCTTTTATTGTTTTCAGTGCTGGCAATTGCACAGTCTCCTCAAAGCTTTAACTACCAGGCAATAGTAAGGGATGTCTCGGGTAATGCATTGGTGGATCAGGCTGTTGGAGTGCAGATAAGTATCCTGCAGGGCTCGGCAGGTGGAACTGCTGTTTATGTGGAAAGATTTACACCCACTACCAATGACTATGGACTGATAAATATCCAGGTTGGTGCGGGAGCGGTACAGTCCGGCACTTTCAATACTATTGACTGGGCAAATGGCCCCTACTTTCTAAAAACAGAAATAGACGATACCGGAGGAACAACATATACTAAAATGGGAACAAACAAGTTGATCAGTGTGCCGTATGCCTTGTATGCTGAGACAGCAGATAACCTGGAAATTGATGGCCAAACGGAAGGTGATTTATTATATTATATTTCAAACGAGTGGAAAAGCTTACCGAAAGGCATTCCGGGACAGGTCTTGGCTATTGACCCATCAGGTGAACCGTCATGGATTAATCTTCTTTCGGCTCCTGTGCCGGTTGCTAAAAGCTATGAGGTCATATCAGGACAGGGCTTAAAGCTAAGTGGTGAAGTTGACCCAGGCAGAATACCAACAACAGCCCATTTCGAATTATCAACCGACGAATCTTTCGCAGATGTTGTCTCAACAACTGATACAATAATATGTGGTTGTGGAAATATTAGTATTTCATCTGTATTGGAACCGGTACCCTCAAACGGAACCTGGTATTTCAGATTGGTAGCTACTAACCAGTATGGTAATGTTAACAGTAATATCCTTGAAGTAGTAATAAATGAGTGATATAAAATGGCCTGGCTTGCTTACCTTATCAAATCCGGCAATCCAAATTAACCAGTAACAAATTGCAGGCTTTTATCTAACTTAATAATGTTACATAAGTGGAAATCCAGCTTAGCTGGTGACATACTGCGGACTGAAAATTGTTGATTTGTTAAGTTCACGTTAAAACTTTCACACTTTCAAACCCTGAACATTGAAATCCAGTAGAGAAAGCTACATCTCGTAAGGTGTTAATTAGATCAAGATTCGTGTTAATTGGCTATTCCCCGGGGATTACTCGCTCGCCCTCCTTCGCTGATCCCTGCTTACGCAGGGACAAGGCTTCGGAGGGTGGAGCTCGTGATCCAAACAGATCCTTCACTCCGTTCAGGATGACATGGGATTACTCGCTCCCTTTGGTTGCTCGTGATCCCTGGAGGGGGTGGCTTCAGAGCAATAACTGATAAATGCCGGAGGCATTTTTATTCAGGGGCTTCATCGCTTATGAAAACAAGTTTTCAACGCGATTGGAAGCCCCTGAATAAAAAAACCCGCTTTCGCGGGTTTTATCAGTTATTGCTCTGGCGGAGAGAGGGGGATTCGAACCCCCGGTACCCTTTTTCGGGTACGCTGGTTTAGCAAACCAGTGGTTTCAGCCACTCACCCACCTCTCCGTGGATTGCTTATAAAACGTGACAAAAATAGAAAAAGAATACTAATTATACAATTCATCCCTTCTTAATTCTGCATTCGCTTTTTGCTGTTCATTATTCAACATTCATCAACTCTTCAATCTCATCAATTTCCTTGGGCACTGCCCTGGTCAGGACTTCGCAGCCATCATCTGTAATAAGCACAGTATCCTCTATCCTAACTCCTATACCTATTTCGGGATTATACAATCCGGGCTCTATCGCAAAAACCATTCCGGGTCTGAGCCCCTCATCACCGTAAACACCGACATCGTGAACCGCCATCCCTACAAAATGGCCAAATCCACTTATTATATTTTCAACCTTCAACTCACCATTCTCTGCAGGTGGTTTCATGGAATGTGATATGTAATTTTCCAGTCCTGACAGATCAAGATCCATCTTACCAAGCTTTTTTTCAACGTAAGCAATAACATCCTTCTCCTTTACTCCTGGTTTATATGATTCAATACATGCCTTCTGTATGGCAAGCAATAAACGGTAGACTTTCTTCTGCTCAGGGCTAAACTTCCCATTAACAGGCCATGTCCTGGATATATCCATGGTAAGATAATCCATGCAGGCTCCAAAATCAATCAGCAAAACATCACCGTCTTCTGCCTTCCTCGAGCTTCTGTCATAATGCAGTGTACAACTGTTTGGTCCACTCGCTACAATAGGCGGGTATGCCGCACCCAGTGCACCATGTGATGACACAACATTCATGGCAGCTGCTTCTACCTCGTATTCGTAAACACCCGGCTCCGTAACCATTATCGCAGCCTTAACACCCTCGGCAGATACCTTGCCGTTCTTTCGTAATATTTCTTTTTCCCAGTCAGTCTTTATCACCCTTAATTCATCAACCAGGGGCGATATATCATGAAAATTAATATAAGGATATCTTTCCTTGAGTTTATTAACCCTGTATGTATTAAGAGTAGGCTGATCATTGTAATGTGACCTGGCAGAACGGGCATAATGAAGGTCCATCTCCATCCTTCCGCCGTTTACAACATCAGGTGGCATAATCCTTATATATACATCCGATCCGCTTCTCCTGCCACAGTTGCGAACGATATATTCATCAAGATGACCTACCGGGACTACTGCATCGAAACCTTTCCCGGCAGGATCCTCCCCGCTGCATAAAATATTAGAACCTGATACATATATTTCTCTTTCCGCCAGAACCGGTTGAAAAAGAACAGACTCACCGGATGAGGGAAGCATAATAAGTACCGAGCCCGGATCTTCAATCCCTGTGAAATAATAAAAGTCATTATCCTGACGAAAAGGAGTTCCTGTCTCAGGAGCAGGCTTGCCGAAAAGTATTATCATATCAGCATCAGCCTTATTCATTAAAGCATCGCGGCGATTAATAAACTCTTCCCTGTTAAACGGAGCCCTCTGTGAAAAAAGCGAAGTACTCATCAATATAAGTAAAAACAAAGCGCCGGTTCGGGAGTAATCAAAGCTCATAGCAGATGGTTTTAGGTTAAATACTTTCTCAATTTATGCATTTAATTGCTCAGCATCAAAGCAAGTTTCATTCTTTTCAGAAATTTATATTTAAAAACATATTGAGACTAATAGCAGATATTTTCTATATTTATAAAACAAATACCCTAAAACCATAACAATGAATATTAACCGCAGATCATTTATTAGCAAGGCTGCCCTTGGAGCAGGTGCACTGACTGTCATTCCACGACACGTAATGGGAGGAAAAGGATTTTTGTCTCCTTCCGACAGGATAAACCTGGGCTACATAGGAGTAGGTAAGCAAAGCCACGGCTTGCTGAGATTCATTAACGGTTGCCCGGAAACCATTGTGCTGGCTGCATGCGATGTTGATAAGCTGAAACTAAAGAGCTTCAGGGATGCTGCTGAAAAAACTAACTCCGCTAAACTGAACGGTGGCAAACAGGCCGTTGACACATATGAAGAATACCGGGAGCTGCTATCACGCAAAGATATAGATGCAGTGGTTATAGCTACACCAGACCACTGGCATGCCATGATAGCAATTGATGCAGCTAAGGCAGGTAAGGATATTTATTGTGAAAAACCGCTGGCACTGACCGTGGCAGAAGGAAGGGCTATGGTTGCCGCCACACGTAAATACAACCGCGTCTTCCAGACAGGTAATATGCAACGCTCATGGCGTAATTTCAGGCATGCCTGTGAAATGGTACGTAACGGTTATATAGGTGATGTTAAAACAATAAATGTAAGTGTTGGCGATCCACACAGGGCATGCGAATTACCACCTGTTGAAACCCCTGATTACCTTAACTGGAATCTTTGGGTGGGACCATCCCTTTACAGGAGCTATCACCCGGAGCTGTCACCCCCCATTGAAGATACCCGCTGGGCACTGTGGAGAGAATACCGCGGGTTCGGAGGCGGTTATATCACCGACTGGGGTGCTCATATGTTCGATATAGCACAGTGGGCGCTTGGAATGGATAATTCGGGACCGGTCGAATTTATTGCACCTGGACCTAATGCAAAAAGAGGTATGAAGATGGTATATGATAACGGCGTTGAAATGTATCATAAAGACTGGGGCGGGTTCAATGCAGTCCAGTTCCTTGGAACAGAAGGAAAAATTGAAATCAGCAGGGATTTTTACAGGTCTGATATAAAAGGTCTGACTGAGAAAGAACCCGGCCACGGAGATATTAGATTGTACAAAAGTGACGATCACTACCAGGATTGGGTGGATGCAATTAAAGGGAGAACGACACCCGTTTCGGATGTTGAGACAGGTCACCGTACAGCATCACTGTGCAACATCGTAAATATTGCATATGATCTTGAGAGACATCTCAGATGGTCACCTGCACATGAAAGTTTTATCGGTGATGACGATGCAAACAGCCTGCTTACAAGACCCTTCAGAGGGGAATGGGACTTTAATGAATAGCGAAGAACGAATGCAGAATGTAAATTTATAATCCGTTAGTCATCACTTAGTCATGACCCGTCGCTTCGTCGCTTAGTCACTTAGTCGCCTAGCTTAACATCGTTGATAACTCTTCTGTATTAATTATCCGTATATTCTTTCCCCGGGATTCAATAATGCTGGCGTTATTCATATCCCTCAGCACCCTGGCCACTGATGGCCTGGCCACTCCAAACATCTCCGAAAGTGCAGCCTGTGTATGCGGCATCCTGATATCCGTGCTTCCCTGTAATTTTACCTGTTCAAGCAGGTAATGAGCTATCTTGCCACGGATGGAATGCAAACCCAGCATCCTTAGATGACGACTCAAAAACTGGGCCCTGTCGGCCATATTATCAAGGAAATTGCTCAAAACAATTTTATTACCGGAAAAAAGCTTAACAAGATCATCCCTTGGGATAAATAAAAGCCTTGTCTCTTCAACAGCTGTTATTGTAACAGGCAGCCGGTTATTATTGCCGAAGATAAATGCTATGGCCACAGTCTCAGGCGCAGAGCGCTGCTCAACCCTTAGTACCTTCCCCTCAAAATCCATCATTTCTCCTACAACAGCACCCTTAACTATGAGTATCAGCCTGTCATAATTATCACCTTCATTAGCCACTACTTCGCCCTTGCTGTATGCTTTAGACTGATGATGCACTGATCGTATTATTTCTCCTATTTCGCCCTTTGATAAACCTCTGAAAAGAGAGTTTTTTCCAAGCACATCCGTATAATTCAGAAAACAAAAGCTGCATTCATCATTACAAGGCTCTATTAAATCTGTGTTATAATTTTCATTTTGTAACATATGATACATTTTGCTGGCAAATCTACTACTATTTTTGACATGAAAAAATCAGAAACATTATGCTTAGAGATATTGTTAAAATAGACGAAGAATTATGTGACGGATGCGGTAATTGTGTCCCGGGCTGCCATGAGGGAGCATTACAGATCATTGATGGTAAAGCCAGGCTGGTATCCGATTTAATGTGCGACGGTCTTGGGGCATGTATCGGTCACTGTCCGCAGGATGCCATCACAATAGAAAAAAGAGAAGCTGAGCCCTATGATGAAATTAAGGTAATGGACTTAATGGTACCTAAAGGAGCCAACACTGTTGTTGCTCATATGAAACATTTAAAAGATCATAACGAGACTGGATTTCTGAAGGAAGCAAAAAATTATTTACTCTCTAACGACCGGCAACTGGATTTTAGTGCAGCTGAAGTCATTAAAGATGTGCATGAACATGGCAGTGGATGTAATAATAACACTGTGGGTGGATGTCCCGGGAGTGCATCACGTAGTTTTGCTCAGGAGGACCAGGCTCCGGTTTTTTCACTTGCCGGCAAAGCTGACTCTGAGCTTACACACTGGCCGGTGCAGATGCACCTTATCAATCCGGCTGCCTCGCACTACAAGAACTCTGACCTGCTCCTGGCAGCAGATTGCGTGGCCTTCAGTGTCCCGGATTTTCATTCCAGGTACCTCAGGGGTAAAAAACTTGCCATTGCATGCCCGAAGCTAGACAGTGGAAAAGAAATTTATACAGATAAAATAAGGCGACTGATTGATGAAGCAGAAGTAAAATCAATTCACCTGATTATTATGCAGGTGCCTTGCTGCGGCGGATTACATCAACTGGTGCAGTTAGCAATGGCACAGGCACAAAGAAATGTTCCCGTAAAGATCACTGTAGTAGATATCCGGGGAAAAGAAATTACATCACTTTAAAAAAATAAAAAATATATTATGACAGCTAATAATTTTAATAATTCAGAAATAATAAATACAAAAGAAGCCGTAAACTATTCCGAAGGATCAATTGTAAGCAGGATAATACGAAAAAACTCTTCCGGAAATGTCACTCTCTTTGCCTTTGATAAGGGGCAGGTTCTGAGCGAACACACCGCACCCTATGATGCGATAGTTCAGGTGCTTGATGGTGAGGCAGACATAACAATCGACGGAAAAACCCACAGGCTGAAAGAAGGCCAGTTTATTATTATGCCTGCCAATATACCGCACGGACTGGAAGCAGTAAGCAAATTCAAAATGATGCTCACCATGATTAAGGGCATGTAGGATAGCCTGGTGCCCACCCCTAAGAAACTAGACTAAAAGTACTAAAATAAATTGTACTTTTATGTTAATGGTTAAACATCATCACAAACGGACAGCGCAGGAAAAAGAGAAGATCCTGCTGGACATTCAGAGGCTTGGAGTCGC
>JAIPBU010000021.1 GCA_021738535.1 Bacteroidales bacterium
GCAACGGGGTTCCACCTCTTCCCATTCCGAACAGAGAAGTTAAGCCCGTTAGCGCCGATGGTACTACAAACGTGGGAGAGTAGGTCGCCGCCGACTTTAAAACAAGAAGCCCTGACACAAGATGTGTCGGGGCTTTTTTTATTCCAGTAATCCAGTAATCCAACATTCCATAAAAAAAGCCGCCAGAAAAACTCTGAACGGCTAATAACTGGGATTCTGGTTTATATCCTAGTAAAACCTGTATCTTTTATCTACAATGTTTGCTTCTTCCTTGAGGGCCTCAAATACTTCAAAACTTGCCCGTGCCTGGAATGTTGAGTTGAGCCTGCTTCGAATCATATCGGCATTCTGGTTTTCGTTTACATTAACATTGTTTACAGAAATAATGAAAACACCGTTATTGCCTTTGACTGGCCCTGAAACAAATCCCTCAGGAGAACCTGAAGCAATAGCAATAACAGCCGGTTCAACACCTGCAGCAGGTAATGAAAATGAATTAAAGTTGATATTAGTTGCTTCGTTTATCCTGAGATCAAGCCTTGAGGCAATATTTTCAATATTTTCTGAATCACCTGCTTCTTCCTTCATGTTTTCAATAATACGCTCTGCTTTCTTTTCCTTGAGCACAGCAAAACGAATCTCTGACTCAACAGATTCAAGATCAGCAATCCCTTCTTCTTTGATATCAGTACAGTAGGCAACTATGAACTTATTACCAATCTCAATCGCAGCCTGCTGATTCTCGGCCAGTATTATACTGTTTTCCTCGGTCTCATAAAGTGCCCTGATCAGTCTCCGTGGCTCTTCAAGGCCGGGGAGAGTTTTTTTCCTGGGAGTTACATCTGTGGCTACCTTTTTATTAAGGCCCTGTTCTGCAACTGCACGGTTAAATTTTTCATAAGTGTTATTTGTTCCGGCAAATTGCCTGGCTTCCGAAAACGTTGCATTATAAGTCTCTGTACTGGGTTGTATCTTCCTGTCGATTATACCCACCAGGTATTTTTTGCTGTAACTGCTCTGTTCAAGGATCTCAATAATGTGGTATCCGAAATCTGATTTTACAACTTCTACATCACCCTCCCTGCCTTCAAAGCAGGCATTACTAAACTCGGGAACCATCTGTCCTTCCTCAAACCATCCAAGATCGCCACCAAGCTGCGCCGATCCCTGGTCATCTGAGAATTCAGTTGCCAGGCTTTCAAAGCTCTGGCCTGATTCGATCAACTGACGAAGGCTGTCCGCCTCATTCTTTGCAGCAGCTGCGTTACGATAGGCATTAGATGAAATAAGAATATGCCTTGCATGTACGGAGTCGGGCCTGTTTGCGACATCAATAAGACGTGCTATTTTGTAGATCTCATTTTCAAGGTAGGGGCCGTAAATATCTTCCGTATTTTCTTCTTCTGCAAAATCCCTTATCATTTCCGGAACGTCACGGAGAGACATATAATATGAATTGTGCCTGGTATCAGCTGAGAGGTTAATAAATTGCTCGGGAGTTTCCGTAAGCCTGAAATCTTCAATGAGGTCAGTAATTCCGTCTTCTGTATTTTCTATGTCTTTTTCACTGGGCAAAACTTCGAACTCAACATATTCCATGCTTCGCATAGCAGTCTGTTTAAACTCTCCCTTGTGGTCGTTATAATATTTCTGCAGGTCAGACCTGTTAATTGTAATTGCCGTATCAGGCATCGTGGAATAAAGTTTCATTACAAAACTGAAATCAACAGTATTGGAAGTAATATTGTTTTCAAACTCCGCCTGCTTTGATGTTACATAAAGACCTTTGGCAATAAGGTTGTTGAATTTTGTATTAAGTTTTTCTGTAACAATCTCATCCTCAAAAAACAACCAGTATGCTTTAGCCTGTGGATCAAATTCAGTACTCTTTAAGAAATTTACCAGAAAAGATTTGTCGAGCACTCCTGTTTCCCTGTTTGCAAATAATTGCTGAACAATAGGATGCGGCTCGTCGCCAAGAACCATTGATTCTACTTCGTCAGAGCTTACGCCCAGTCCGAGGGCACTGTACTCTTCCCCAAGTACTTCTTCCATCAGTATTTTATTCCATATATCTTCCCTCATGGATTCTGTCATCTCTTCTGTGATATTGGTGGTGCCGGATAATTTATATATCTCGGCCAGGTTCTGAAGCCTGTTGTCAAATTCCTGGTAAGAGATTGATTTATTTTTGATCTCAGCTATCTCGAACTGATCCTGAACCCTTTTGCCTTGGCCGCTTCCGCCTCCTAGGAAATCGCCGAGAATGAAAATTATCAGCGATGCGCCTATTACCACCGCCAATAAAATTCCACCCTTCTCTCGTAATGTTTGTAGTACTGACATTTATAAAAATATTTAGTTTTTCCTGTTAAGAATTTTTTTCAGGCGACAAATATACTAAAAACGAACGAAAAGGATGAAACATGCCGGTTCAAATAATCCATCAATCCAGTGCTAATTTATTTCAGAAATAATAAAAATATATCACATACCCCTGTAAAAATAAGGGTAACAACTTAAAATGATGATAAAATGTTGAAAACACCCCTGAAAAATCAGAGGTATATGGTAATAATATACTATATTTGCCAGAAAAACACTTAAAAATGGCAGAATTAAGATTTAGTGCATTAAGAGAATTATTTTCAAGAGAGGCTATAAAAGCAGAGATACCGGGCAAGAAAATATCAGAATATTTTGGAGTTAACGTATTCGACTTGCCAAAGATGGAGAGATATTTGCCGAAGGAGACATATGAAGCGGTAAAGAAAGCAATTGACAGGGGTACACAGATAAGCAGGGAGGTGGCCGACAAAGTTGCAACAGGGATGAAGGCCTGGGCAATAGAGAAAGGAGTTACACATTATACTCACTGGTTTCATCCTTTAACAGATGCAACAGCAGAGAAGCATGATGCTTTTGTTGAGAGAAATGATTTTGGTGGTTTGGTAGAGGCTTTTTCCGGTGAGTTACTGGTGCAGCAGGAGCCTGATGCCTCGAGTTTTCCGAGCGGGGGAATAAGGAATACATTTGAGGCAAGGGGGTATACTGCCTGGGACGTCTCATCTCCTGCTTTTATAATTGGACATACCCTATGTATACCCACGGTATTTGTATCATATACTGGTGATGCCCTGGATTATAAAACACCCCTCCTGAAAACACTGAATGCACTGGATAAAGCTGCAGTAGAAGTATGCCGGTATTTTGATAAGGATGTTGACAAGGTTATTGCAACCCTTGGCTGGGAGCAGGAGTATTTCCTGATAGATGAAGCCTTATATTATGCAAGGCCCGACCTGATGCTGGCCGACCGTACTCTTATGGGGCACCAGTCGTCTAAAGACCAGCAGCTGGCCGACCATTATTTCGGTTCTATTCCAGACAGGGTGATGGCCTTCATGGAAGAGTTTGAGATGGAGGCATACACGCTGGGAATACCTGTGAAGACACGCCATAATGAAGTAGCTCCTAACCAGTTTGAGTGTGCACCCCTGTTTGAAGAAGCTAATCTCTCGGTTGATCATAACCAGCTTATTATGGATGTAATGAAGAAGGTTGCACGTAAACATAAATTCCGTGTACTTCTCCATGAAAAACCTTTTGCCGGAATAAACGGATCAGGTAAACACAATAACTGGTCTATGGCAACAAATACCGGGGTTAACCTGCTTTCACCTGCAAATAAGCCAAAGGGCAACCTGCAGTTTCTAACCTTCCTGGTAAATGTAATAAAAGCAGTTAATGACAACCAGGATCTTCTCAGGGCCAGTGTGCTGACAGAAAGTAATTCTTACAGGCTGGGAGGGAATGAAGCACCCCCGGCAATTATGTCGGTATTCCTGGGATCTTACCTGAGCGGCATGCTGGATGATATTGTCGAAAAGGTGACCGGAGAGAAAATGACCCCGGCAGAAAAGACAGAATTAAAGCTTGGCATTGGTAAAATTCCTGAAATCCTGCTTGATAACACTGACAGAAACCGAACATCACCTTTTGCCTTCACCGGTAATCGTTTTGAATTCAGGGCGGTTGGATCATCATCCAGTTGTGCCCCTGCAATGATCGTTCTTAATGCCGTTGTAGCTGATACACTCCGGACATTCAAGAAAGATGTTGACTCGCTGATTGATAAAAACATTAAAAAAGACGAGGCAATATTCCAGGTGCTGAAAAAATATATTGTCGAATCAGGCCGTATAAGATTTGAAGGCGATGGCTATTCATTAAAATGGGAGAAAGAGGCACTGAAAAGGGGACTGACTAACATACAGAGTGTTCCTGAATCTTTAAATCATTATCTTACTGATCAATCGAAGAAAGTGCTTATCAGCGGGGGGATTTTTTCAGAAAGAGAACTCGAAGGAAGGGTTGGTGTTGAACTGGAAAAATATACCAAGAAAGTGCAGATAGAAGCCAGGGTGCTTGGTGACCTGGCCATTAATCACATTATTCCAACAGCAATAAGGTATATGACCCAGCTTCTGGATAATGTAAAATCGCTCGGGATGGTATTCGGTGAAATTGAATATGAGAGACTGGCCGGTGCAAGAAAAGAAATGATTATGAATATCTCCGATCATATATCATCAATAAAGAAGCTTGTACAGGATATGATTGAAGAAAGAAAAAAGGCTAATGTGGTGGAAGATATGAACAAGAAAGCATTTATGTATGAAAAGAATGTTAAACCATATCTTGAAGAAATAAGATATCATATTGATAAACTTGAGCTCACGGTCGATAATGAAATATGGCCCCTGCCTAAGTATCGAGAATTGCTTTTTACCAGGTAATGGAATACTGGATTAATGGAATACTGGAATAATCCAACAATGCTCGCTCCCACGGGCCACAATCACCAGCCGCTCGCGAGCTCGCAGGACTCACTTGCATTCAGCAAGCTCGCCCTGCTCGGTTCCAACAATCCAACAATCCAACAATCCAATAATCCATACCTTCCTTTTTTGCATAATATTTGCTATAAATATCCCGTTAATCAATTAAATTAAGATGCTTGAGGATTAAAAATCATTATTTTTACGGAAATTAAGGAAGGATTATGGCGAGAATCACGATAGTATTATTGCTTATACTTATACCGCTGGGAGCTTTCTCACAGAAAAGAAAGGCTCAGAAAGCCTTTGATGCATGGGAAGCCGGGGAATATTACGAGGCAATTGATTATTTTAAGGATGCTTATTCCAAAACAAGAGACAGGGATGAGAAATCTGAATATGTTTTCATGGTAGCACAGTGTTACCGCCTTACAAACAATCCACGCAGTGCTGCCTCATGGTACAGGAAAATTGCCGGAAAGGATAATGCAAGACCTGAAGCCGCTTACTGGTATGCACAGGTTCAGAAAATGAATGGACGATATGAAGATGCTATTGAAGCATTTGAAGAATACAGTAAGCTGGTTCCCTCTGACTCCAGGGCTGATATAGGTATAAGATCATGTGAACTGGCAATGCAGTGGATGGCATCTCCCTTGCCTTATGAGGTTGATGATATAAGAGACCTTAATTCGAGAGGCTCCGATTATGCCCCGGCTTTTGCAAGGGATGATTACGGTATGGTATACATTACCTCGTCAAGGGAGGAAGCTGCGGGTAAAAATGAACACGGAGCAACAGGAGAAAATTTTGCTGACATCTTTGAAAGCAGGCTGGACAAAAAAGGGAGATGGAGTACTCCGCTGCCTGTTACAGATCTGAATACTGAGTTTGAAGACGGGGCGGTAAGCTTCAGTTCAGACTTCAGGACAGTCTATTATACACTGTGCGAGATGGGTAAGAGAGAAAACAGGGGCTGTGTAATAATGAAAGCTGATCGCAGTCAGGACGGCTGGAGCCAGCCTGAGCGTCTTGATATTCTCAGCGATTCACTTGTTGCAGCTCACCCTGCTATTGCACCTGATGGACTGACTCTTTACTTCGTTTCCACTCTGCCTGATGGCTATGGAGGTAAAGATATTTATTATGTGGCGCGATCATCAGCAGGAGTCAGCTGGTCTCAACCAAGGAACCTGGGTCCGGATATCAATACTCCCGGAGATGAAGTATTTCCCTATGTAAGATCAGACAATACTTTATATTTTGCCTCAAACGGTCATATCGGTATGGGCGGTCTGGATATATTCAGGGCCGAAGCCCAACCTGACGGCAAGTGGCTTGTAGACAATATGAGATACCCGATAAATACCAGTGCCGATGATTTTGGAATAGTATTTAAGGGTGATGATGAGGAAGGTTTATTCAGTTCCACCAGGAAAGGAAGGTCGAATGATGAGATCTATTTCTTTAAACTGCCTCCGCTGAAATTCAACGTCACAGGACTGGTTAAAGACGAGGAAACAGGTGAACCCATTTATGATGCCGTGGTTCAGTTAATAGCCAGTGATGGTACAACAATAAGAACCAATACCGGTGATGCAGGTGATTTCCGTTTTATGTTAAAGGAGGATGTTGACTATATTTTCCTAGCTTCAAAAGACGGATATCTGAATGGTAAGGAAAAAGAAACAACAAGGGGGCAGGATAAGAGCAAGGAATTTCTAACTACTATCCTGATGACCTCAATTGACAAACCCATTGAATTGCCTAATATTTTTTATGATTTCAATAAATGGGATTTGCGACCGGAATCAATGGTATCTCTGGACAAACTGGTAGAAACTCTTAATGACAATCCCAATGTGACAATTGAGCTTATGTCACATACAGACTCCCGTGACACTGAAGAATACAATATTGAGCTATCACAGAAAAGGGCACAGTCGGTTGTTGACTACCTGATTGAAAAAGGTATAGATCCTGAGCGTCTTTCGGCCAAAGGCTATGGTGAGTCGAGTCCCAAGATGGTTGATGAAGAGCTTGCCTCAGAGTATCCTTTCCTGAAAGAAGGATTTATTCTTAATGAGCAATTTATTGATCAGCTGCCCAATGATGAGCAGAAAGAGATTGCACACCAGATAAACAGGAGAACTGAATTCAGGGTACTTTCAACTGATTACCAGTCAGACTGAGTTTATTATTAACTCACCTCTCTTAATCAGTTTCCACATACTCCAACTCATCAAGAATCTTGATGGTATTCACGACATCGCTGAGTCGGGTTGCTCCCCTTTTCATCTGTGCATCAAGGAGCATTTTAATTTCCAGGATATTATGCTCACCGTTGCAAAGCCTCAGGATTTCGTTTATATCCATCCTGCCCTGTACAGGATACTTATCGAGCAGGTCACCTGCTTCTCTCATGGCATAACGACCTGCCCCGTATCCTCCGTCTTCAGGCTTTGAAGTTGTAATGGGTATAATTTTTTCTGCATCCTTTTCTTTTCCTGTAAGATGATAATCCGGCTTGTCCAGGCCCCTTTCATCAGCAACATTGTCAGCATACCACTGATAAGACCCAAGCAATGATTTTTTCATATTGTCGAGAACGGATTTATTTTTCTTTGCAAATTCCGCGGGATCAGATAATCCCAGTTCAGAGATTGAATTCAATGTGGCTTTTTCATTCAGGAGAGCTGCACAAATAAAGTTATAACCTTTTTTATATGCACTTTCGAATCCGGCATCATCTGATTCATGTAAAATATCAACGGCTCTTCTTAGCTGAGCACCTGTTCTGTCGAATGCATTACCCATAACTTCACCCCCGATTTTTAGTGCCATATCATTTCCTGCACCGGCGATTGTATAGGCTGCTGCTGCTGTGATAACGCATACTCTTTTCATCTGGGTGGGATCACATTTGTCAGCTCTGTCCTGCGAGGTATGATAGTATAGATCGGGCCAGGTTATCATCATTATCCCGGGCACTCCGATGGCAGGATCATTAAACACTTCATGGTCTGATGCTCCGTAATGGTCATCAACTGCGAAATAAAAAGGCTGATCTGAACCGCTCGGGGCCACAATTCTCTTGAGGAAACCTCCTCTTCCATTCAGGGCCAGGGCAGTCCTGTTCGTTATACCAACATATTCATAATAGTTTTCCATTACATCATTTACATAATGAGCATTTCCGTAGGTTGTTCTTTGCATACAAAGGAAGGATTTGCTCTCGGCCAATTTCAATCCAACCATATCGAGATTCAGGTTACACAATGTTTTCTGCATTTCTTCCATGTGTGCATTAACCCATGGTATTGTTCCCGAAAACTCCGGGACCCAGAGAAAACGTATACTGCGTTCAGGTCTTTCTATTATCCCGTCATCTATCATTGATTTTAGCATCCTGGCAACTTCAAGGATAGCCGCTGAGCCTGATATGTTATCATTGGCTCCCTGCTTTACATAGCCTTCAAAAAGATGGGCCGTGAGGATTATTTCACCGGCATCGGGGTTTGTTCCCCTGATCTGACATTCAGGCACTTCCATTTGGTAGTCGACCGACTGTGATTCGACCCTGGCATGTACCCTTATTTCTTCACCTCTGAGTAACCTGTCGCGTAATATATGACCTTCTCTCGGGGGAAGAAGGAATCCAAAACTTGTATCTTCATCTGACGATCTTCTGCCGGTAATACCGGTAATGGGAATGGCAAGGTTCACCTGCAGAGGCCTTGGTGAATAGAAACTGACAATTCCGACAGCACCATGTTTCATCGCATTGCTGTGTACCATTCGGGGTGATCCTGATGACAGAACAATTTTACCTTCTGCACCGGTTTTCATAATCTCCTCTTCAGTTCCTTTTCCTACCCATACCAGTTCTGCTTCAACATCAGAATCAGTGCTCCCGGATGCCAGCATAGCCGTAAGGTCACGGTAGTCAGCAATCTTTGACAGACCGGGGCTGACCTCCCATAGTTCGCCGCTGATCCCGTCCCAGTATTTGCCACCGGGATACCTGTTTACCTTTATTCCTTCCAGCCCGTAATCCCTGAGCCGTGAAATAACATAGTCTGTTTCGAAGAAGTTGCCGCTGTATTCAGAGGCCGGCCGGTTATGGTTATAAGCTCCCATCTCGATGATATGCATAAGAGCTGTTTCACCGGAAGCTTCCCCAATTATTTCATCCATGATCTTTTCAGGCAGAAGACTCCTGTATTGAGAATTCTGTGCACTGGCGGTGAAAAGAAAATTCAGGATTGTGAAAATTGTCAGAAAAGAAATCTTTTTATACATTATGTGTATTTTTTAGTAAAGTTATACAACATTTGTCCTGCAGAATAGCGAATTAATAAATTTTGACAATATTTAACATTCCGGTTTTGATGGAACAGACTGGAACAGGTCCGGGAATAATCTCTCTTTTCCTGCACACAGCAAAAGAATCACCTGAAAAACAAAATTGTTTGCTAAATTTGCATCCTGAAGCAAGTAAGGACAGGATGAAATCAAGATATGAAAGAAGGGGAGTTTCCGCTTCCAAGGAGGATGTGCATAATGCAATAAAGGATATTGACAGTGGTTTGTATCCTAATGCGTTCTGTAAGGTGCTGCCTGATATACTGGGTGGCGACCCGGATTATTGCAATATTATGCATGCTGATGGAGCCGGTACAAAATCCTCCCTTGCATATATGTACTGGAAAGAAACAGGTGATCTGTCAGTGTGGAAAGGGATAGCCCAGGATGCCGTGGTAATGAATACCGATGACCTGCTTTGCACCGGGGTAACGGACAATGTACTGCTTTCATCAACTATCGGGAGGAATAAGAATAAGATACCCGGCGAAGTAGTCAGGGCTATAATAACAGGTACAGAGGAAGTGCTGGAAAACTTGCGAAAGATGGGAGTTAATGTCTTTCTTACCGGTGGCGAAACAGCTGATGTGGGGGATCTTGTGAGAACTGTAATTGTTGATTCAACCGTTACTGCTCGTCTTAAAAGATCAGATATTATTACCTGTGATAAAATATCAGCCGGAGATGTGATCGTTGGTCTTTCTTCATCGGGACAGACTACATATGAAGATGAATATAACGGGGGCATGGGCTCAAACGGGCTTACCTCTGCAAGGCATGATGTCTTTGGCAAATACCTTGCCGAAAGGTACCCTGAGAGCTTTGACCCGGAGACAGGTGATGACCTGGTGTATACAGGTAATTACAGTCTGACCGATAAAATAGAAGAACTGGGAATTGATGCAGGTAAGCTGGTACTATCACCTACACGCTCATATGCCCCTGTAATTCAAGAAGTGTTGTCGGAGATGCGCGGTGATATACATGGTATGATCCACTGCTCAGGGGGGGCACAGACCAAGGTGCTTAACTTCATTGATAAACTGCATGTTATTAAGGATAATATGTTCACCGTACCACCGCTGTTTAATATTATAAGGGAGCAGTCGGGTACAGAATGGAAGGAGATGTACAGGGTGTTCAATATGGGACATCGTTTTGAAATATATACCCGGGAAGAAAATGCTGCACGCATTATTGATATTGCTTCAGGCTATAACCTGGATGCGCAAATTATAGGTCGCTGTCAACCCGCTTCCTCGAAAAAGCTGACCATAAAAAGTATGGCAGGTGAGTTTAATTATTAAAAATATTTTCTATGGCTAATAATATGATCCTTGAGAAGCTCCTGGGAGTCAAGGAAAGGTTTGAAGAGGTAGGAAGGCTTATTACTGAGCCTGATATCATTGCCGACATGAAGAAATATGTCAGGCTGAACAAGGAATACAAAGAACTGGAGCCAATAGTTGAAGCATATAAGAATTATAAGAATGTAATATCGAATATCGATTCGGCCCGCGAGATACTATCATCAGAAAAAGACCCTGAAATGCGTGAAATGGCCAAGGCAGAGCTTGATGAACTTACTGATAAGCTGCCGGCCATGGAAGAAGAGATAAAGATGCTGTTACTTCCGACCGATCCGGAAGACGAAAAAAATGCAATTGTAGAGATAAGGGCGGGTACAGGGGGTGATGAGGCCAGTATTTTTGCAGGTGATCTTTTCAGGATGTATTCAAAGTATTGTGATGACAAGAAATGGAAAGTAGAAGTAAATACAGTTACTGAAGGCACTGTTGGCGGATACAAGGAGATAGTTTTTACCATCAGCGGTGCAGGTGTATATGGTATCATGAAATATGAATCAGGTGTGCACCGTGTGCAGAGGGTTCCACAGACGGAGACCCAGGGCAGGGTTCATACATCCGCAGCCACTGTGGCTGTGTTGCCCGAGGCAGACGAGTTTGACGTGGAAGTCAAGCAGGAGGATATAAGGAAAGATACTTATTGTTCTTCCGGCCCTGGCGGACAATCGGTAAATACAACCTATTCAGCAATCAGGCTCACACATATCCCATCAGGTATCGTGGTAACATGCCAGGATGAAAAGTCACAGCTAAAAAACCTGGACAGGGCCATGAAGGAACTGAGAACAAGGCTTTATAACCTTGAATACCAGAAATACCTTGATGAAATTTCCTCAAAGAGAAAAACGATGGTTTCTACCGGTGACAGGTCGGCCAAAATACGTACATATAATTATCCGCAGGGCAGGGTAACTGATCACAGGATTAATCTTACCATGTACAACCTTGAGTCTGTGATAAACGGAAACATACAGGAATTGATTGACAAGTTGCAAATGGCAGAAAATGCCGAGCGACTCAAGGAAAGTAATCTCTAAACCCACTAATTATGACTAAAGAAAACCTCTTTGACAATATCCGAAGAAAGAGATCATTCCTGTGCATCGGGCTAGACTCTGACATTAAGAAACTGCCTGAGCACCTGCTTGATAATGAAGATCCGGTTTTTGAATTCAACAGGACCATAGTTGATTATACAAACAAATATGCGGTGGCATATAAACCAAACATAGCATTTTACGAATCCCTGGGAGCAGAAGGGTGGATCTCACTTCAAAAAACGGTTGATTACATAAGAGAGAAATATCCTGATATTTTTTTAATTGCCGATGCAAAAAGGGGTGATATAGGAAACACTTCCAGGCTGTATGCCAGGGCCTTTTTCGAAAATATGGATTTTGATGCAGTAACCGTAGCGCCTTACATGGGTGAGGATTCTGTTGGGCCGTTCCTGGAATATGAGGATAAATGGGTAATATTACTTGCACTTACTTCAAATAGGGGGGCTGATGATTTCCAGTATTACCCGGGCTCAGGCAGGAGCCTTTACACTGAGGTTATCAATAAATCCGCCTCCTGGGCAGGCAGCGACAGTATGATGTATGTTGTGGGTGCAACAAGAGCCGAGATGCTTGCAGGTATAAGAGAATCAGTACCCGGTCATTTCCTGCTTATTCCCGGTGTGGGAGCACAGGGAGGAAGCCTTGATGAAGTGGTGAAATACGGTATGAATGATAAATGCGGATTGCTTGTTAATTCATCCAGGGGGATAATTTTTGCTTCCTCAGACAGGCAGTTTGGTGAGGCTGCTGCTGAAAAGGCAGCTGTCATACAAAAGCAGATGGAAACCCACCTTGTGACCCGAGGGCTTGTGTAATATTATCCTGAGCTGCTGTTTTTTCTGTTTCATATTTCTTATCTTTATTCTTTCGCTGTATTATTATGAAATATGAAGGAAGAATTTATCCATTTCATATGGAAAAACAGTCTTTACGATGAAGACAACAGTTGTACTGAATCCGGTACTGAGGTTTATGTGATTGACCCCGGTGCCTACAACCGGGATTCAGGACCGGACTTTTTCAATTCACGTATAAGAATTGGAGGCACCGAGTGGGCTGGCAACGTGGAGATACATATCAATGCCTCAGACTGGTACAGGCATAAACACAACCTTGACCACAGCTATGATAACACCATACTGCATGTAGTGGTAAATAACGACAGGGAAGTAAAAACAGCTTCGGGACACAAACCCGAAACCTTTATAATTAGCTGGGATATGCTTATAGAGCAGAGGTATAATGATTTCCTTGTTAATCCTGATGTAATTGCCTGCGGGAGTTATCTGTACCTGCTGCCGGCCTTTGTGAAAAAGCACTGGATGAGCAGGATGGCCGTTGAAAGGCTTGAAGCAAAACTGGATAAACTGGGTGAGGTGCTTGCACAAACCGGCAATGACTGGGATGAGACTTTTTACAGGCTGCTTTCGAGGTATTTTGGTTTAAAAACCAATGCAGAACCTTTCTATTTACTGGCATGTCAGTTGCCTTTAAAGATTGTAAGAAAGCATGCTGATAACAGGGAGCAGGTTGAGGCTCTTTTATTCGGGCAGGCGGGAATGCTTGAACCCGGGGCATTTGAATCTGAGATATATGATGAATATTTTATAAGACTTTTAAAAGAGTACCGGGTATTGCGTCAGAAATACAGCCTCAAACCTATAGACCACTGGATGTGGAAATATCACAGGTTGAGACCTGTCAACTTTCCCACTATACGTATATCCCAGCTTGCCGGATTACTTACCTCTGGACGATCCTTATTTTCCGGACTTAAGTCATGCAGCAGTGTTGATGAGCTTGAAAAGCTGTTCAGTTGCACGGCATCACCTTACTGGAATAATCATTATACCTTCGGTAAGTATAAAAGAGGAAAAGAAAAGCGAAGCGGCAAAATAATTTCAGACCTCCTCCTTATAAACACCCTGATCCCCTTGCTCTTTCTTTACGGCAGGTATACCGGTAAAGATAAATACTGCAACAGGGCTGTGGGTTTGCTTGACAGTATATCACCGGAGAACAATCGTATTACCAGGCAATGGAAAGATGCCGGTATAAGTGCGTCATCGGCACTTGAATCGCAGGGACTGATACATCTGCGAAACGAATACTGTAAAAATAGACGATGCCTTGATTGCCAGTATGGAAGTAAATTAATATGTTTGGGAAGAGATATTGATCCCGGTAAACAATATTTACTAGAAGAGCCCGGTGTTAAAGACTGATTACAATGCGAAAACGCAGAATCGAGCATAAGACGGCGCCATTGATAAGGTCTGCCGTAACGGGGTTGACACTAATCCTGTTAATCCTGGTCATTGGTATGGTAGGTTACATGATTATTGAAAATCTGAACCCGCTGGATGCATTATATATGACCGTTATTACCATGTCAACGGTTGGGTTCAGAGAGGTAGCGGACTTCCATGATGCCGGTAAGTTTTTTACAATTTTACTCATACTGGGCAGTTTTGGTATATTTGGATATGTGGTTACCATGATTACCCGTTATGTCGTGGATGGTGTATTTACTCATTATTATAAAGACAACAAGGTGAAGAAAAAAAATGACAAACTGAGTGGCCATGTTATTGTATGCGGTTTTGGCCGTAATGGCAAGCAGGCAGCAGCCGACCTGGAAGATCATAACAGGGACTTCCTGATTATTGAGAAGGATCCCGCAATTGTAGAATATCTCAGGAGATCAACCGATTATCTTTATATTGAAGGAGATGCTACCCAGGAGGAAACCCTTGAAGCAGCAAGTATAGAAACCGCCAGGGCACTGATAACCACGTTGCCTGTTGATGCTGACAACCTCTTCGTTGTCCTTACTGCCAGGCAGATGCATCCGGATATACTTATTATCAGCCGGGCCTCGGATGATAACTCAGATACAAAACTTAAAAGAGCGGGGGCAACCAATGTGATTATGCCGGATAAGATAGGAGGCACACGCATGGCAAGGCTGGTGATAGACCCTGATGTTGTTGAGTTTATTGATACGGTTTTGCTGCAGCCCTCCGGTGTGAGAATAGAAGAACTTTCTTGTAAGGGACTGGCAGCCTGTTTTTCCGAAAGGTCTATCAAAGACCTGGATATACATAATAAGACAGGTGCCAATATTATAGGGTTGAGAGATAAAAACAAAGAGTATATCGTTAACCCTCCTTCAGACACAATACTATCTCCTGACGACCAGTTGTTTGTCCTTGGTACCGATGAGGATCTTGAGAGCCTGAGAGAGTTAATGAAGAAAGGAGTGTGATCCTGTTTGACCAATCATCGAAAATGTTTGACGAATGGTCAAAAAAAACTTTTCTGCCACGCAACTCCCGGCATGATTTATGCATCTTTAATGAAAGAGCTTTCTCACAATAATTATAAGTGATAATCTCTTCTGAATATTTACTATCATTTTGGAAACTGCCTGTGAAAATGATTTTAAACAATATTCATTTTTTTGGTTTATGTTTGAATATATTGAGAAAAAAGTTTTATCTTTGCGTTCCAAATTCAGGGATGTAATCCTTAGGAGTAATAATATTTATTTGACAGATATGTACTTAACAACAGATAAGAAGCAGGAATTATTTAATCAATTTGGCGAATCTGAGATGGATACAGGTAGTGCTGAGGGTCAGATTGCCTTATTTTCATACCGTATTGCTCACCTTACAGAGCATCTTAAAAAGAATAAGAAGGACTTCAGTACGCAGCGTGCATTGGTTAGGCTGGTTGGCAAACGCCGCAGGCTGCTCGATTATCTGAAAGGCAAGGATATCGAACGATATCGTGAAATTATAAAGGCTTTAAAGCTGCGTAAATAAGCAAATGGCAAAAAAGGCAATTTCAGATTGCCTTTTTTTATTTTATTTGCGTAATTTCGACACCTTAATAACAAGGAAATAAAATGTATAAATTAATTGAAAAGACTATCGATCTTGGGGATGGCCGGTCGATCACACTTGAAACGGGAAAGCTTGCAAAGCAGGCTGACGGATCCGTTTTATTAAAATCAGGAAACACAATGTTGCTTGCAACGGTTGTTTCCGCAAAGGAGGCAAAGGAAGATGTTGATTTTATGCCTCTGTCAGTAGACTACAAAGAAAAATATGCATCACTGGGCCGTTTCCCGGGAGGTTTTCTCAAACGGGAAGCCAGGCCTTCTGATTATGAAGTTTTGATTGCCAGGCTTGTTGACCGTGCTCTCAGGCCCTTGTTCCCGGAAGACTATCATGCAGACACTTTTGTTACAATCAATCTTGTATCGGCAGATAGTGAGACTATGCCTGATGCACTTGCCGGACTGGCAGCATCAGCTGCTCTGGCCGTTTCTGATGTGCCTTTTGCAGGTCCCATATCAGAGGTGAGAGTGGCAAGAATTGGTGGAGATTTCAAGATCAACCCTACAATTTCAGAACTTGAAGATGCTGATCTTGACATGATAGTAGCTGCCACTTATGATAATATTCTTATGGTGGAAGGCGAAATGCGTGAGGTTGCTGAAGAGGTTATGCTTAAAGCTATAGAGTTTGCCCACGAAGAGATCAGGAAGCATTGCAAAGTGCAGATGGAACTTGCTGAGGAGGTGGGTGCAACGGTAAAGCGTGAATATGACCACGAAGAGAAAGATGAAGAGCTGAAGAAAAAGGTCTGGGATGAAACTTATGACAAGATTTACAAAGTTGTTTCTGAGAAGATAGCTGATAAGAAAGTTCGTTCAGAAAAGGTAGATATTATCAAGGAAGAATTTATGTCCCAGTACACCGAAGAAGATGAGGTTAACGAGGCACTGGTCAATAAGTACTTTCATGATACACATAAAGAAGCCGCACGAAGATTGGTGCTGGATGAGAAAGTAAGGCTGGATGGCAGGAAAACAGATGAAATAAGACCAATATGGTGTGAAGTGGATCCACTGCCTGCAGCTCACGGTTCGGCCATTTTCACAAGAGGTGAAACACAATCGCTTACAACAGTAACCCTGGGCACCAAGCTGGATCAGAAAATGATTGATGAGGTTCTTTTCCAGGGCACTGAGAAGTTTGTCCTTCATTATAACTTCCCGCCATTCTCCACCGGAGATGCAAGACCTGCAAGGGGAACAAGCAGAAGGGAAGTCGGACATGGTAAACTGGCTCACAGGGCGATGAAGAATATGATGCCTGATGAAGAACACAATCCATATGCAATAAGAGTGGTTTCTGATATACTCGAGTCAAACGGCTCATCATCAATGGCTACGGTCTGTGCAGGCACACTGGCACTGATGGATGCAGGGATAAAAATAAGTAAGCCCGTTTCAGGTATCGCTATGGGTCTTATCACGGATAAGGACAGCGACAAGTATGCTGTATTGTCTGATATACTGGGTGATGAAGACCACCTTGGCGATATGGATTTTAAAGTAACCGGAACAAAGGATGGTATCACCGCCACACAGATGGATATAAAAGTGGACGGACTGCCTTACGAAGTACTTGCTGAAGCGCTCGAACAGGCACGCCAGGGCAGACTGCATATACTCTCAAAAATGGAAGAAGTTATTGCTGAACCGGCTGCTGATCTTAAGCCACATGCACCTAGAATTGAAAAGATTATTGTTGCAAAGGATATGATAGGTGCGATAATCGGGCCGGGAGGAAAAGTGATACAGGAGATACAGGCCGAAACAGAAACCACAATAGTGGTTGAAGAAGTTAACGGAATGGGCGTGGTTGATATATTCGGCGAAAATCTCGAAGGGATTACCAAGGCTCTGAACTGGATAAACAAAATAATTGAAGTACCTGAAATAGGTAAAACATACAAAGGTAAAGTAGTATCAGTTGTTAATTTCGGTGCTTTCGTGGAAATATTACCCGGGAAGGAAGGCCTGCTGCACATCTCAGAAATTGAGTGGCGCAAGATAAATGCCGTGGAAGATGTCCTTAAAGAAGGTGATGAAGTCGAGGTGAAACTGCTTGATATAGATCCTAAATCAGGTAAGTTCAAATTGTCTCGCAAGGCACTGCTGCCTAAACCGGAAGGATACCAGGAACCACCACCAAGACATTCCGGCGGAGACAGGAGAAGCGACAGGGGTGATAGGCGTCACGACCGGGGCGACAACCGTAACAGGGGAAGGAAACCCGGAAGGTAGTCTGGTGAAGATACAAGTATAAAGACTCAAGTAGTGATATAATTGTAGATGCGGCATGTGTTATCAGCCATAGCTTCAGCGAAGGCGGGCTTGCCGCATAAATATTACAAGCAGAGAAGAGAGAAGAGAGAGGAGAGAGGAGAGGTGAGTCCTTCGGCTCGCAGGGCTCGCTCAGGGCAAGATGTGATAGAGAACGCTGAACGCTAAACCCTTAACCAGCATCCCCGATCCCTGATTTTAGCACCTCTCACTTGTATCTTGAGACTTGTATCTTGTATCTTTTTACACGTATTTTGCATTACAAACCTCTGTGAACCACAATTACAAATATATCGTCATTGAAGGCAACATCGGTGCCGGTAAGACAAGCCTCGCACAAAAGATTGCAGAGAGTTACAATGCCAGACTGATACTGGAAAAGTTTGCAGATAATCCTTTTCTTCCGAGATTTTATAAAGATCCGGAAAGGTTTTCCTTTCCACTGGAACTGTCGTTCCTGGCAGACAGGTACATGCAGCTTAAAAATGAGATTGGCAATATGGATATTTTCAGTCCGTTCACTGTGGCTGATTTTTATTTTATGAAGTCAATTGTTTTTGCCTCGGCAACACTGGAGAGTGATGAATTCAAGCTTTACAGGCAGTTGTTTAATATAATATACCAGTCCCTTCCGCGTCCCGATCTTTATGTCTATCTTCATGTAGACCCCTCACGCCTCCTGCAGAACATTGACATAAGGGGAAGGGATTATGAAAAATCAATAGATGAAGAGTACCTTCTGAAAATTCAACGCAGTTATTTCAGCTGGTTCAGGCAAAATCCGGATAATGCCTATCTGATCATTGATGCAAGCAATATTGATTTTGTTCATAATGAAAGAGATTACGAAAAAGTGACTGATGTTATATTCGGTCAAAGCCATGAACAAGGCATGAACAGGACTATTTTATAATAATTTTAAACCTGCGTTAATCTATATTCTGTATTTTTTTTATTAGATTTGCAATATTGTGCTTGTTAATACTTGATCAACAATTAAATAATTAATATTTGTTACCATGAAAAAAATCAGAAGCTATTTTATTCTCATTATTGCTGCTGCCCTTATATCAGGCTGTAGTGGTTTGAATAAGATGAAAGACAATGCCGACCAGGTCAGGTACGACGTAATTCCCGAAGTTCTTGAGACACATGCAGGGGATGTAGATCTGACCATAGAGGGAACTTTCCCGGAAAAATATTTTGATAAAAATACAATCCTGGAAGCCACCCCGGTACTTGTTTACTCAGGTGGTGAAACACAATTCGAAAAAGTTGCGCTACAGGGAGAAAATGTTCAGGCTAATAATGAGGTTATTCAGAACTCAGGAGGGAATTTTTCCTATAAGAGTACTGTTCCTTACGATGAGGCAATGCATAAATCAGAATTAGTGTTGAGAGTGACAGCCACCAGGAAGGGAAAATCAGTTGATTTTGATCCCGTTAAACTGGCCGATGGTGTGATAGCCACATCAACACTTGTCAGCAAGGACCCGATGCCTGTGATTATGCCTGACAACTTTAAGCGCATCATCCCTGAAGATAAAATGGCTGACATACATTACCTGATTAATATGGCCAATATCAGGAATACTGAGCTTAAGTCAGAAGACATTGCGGCTCTTAAGGAATATCTGTCGCTTGTTAACACTGAGGAAGATCTCGAATTTGTGGATATGCTAGTAAGTGCTTATGCTTCGCCGGATGGAGAACTCGATTTTAACGAGGAGCTTTCAGGTAAGAGGCTACAGTCTGCCAGCAAGTATATTAAGCGTGAGTTCGAAAAATCAGAGATCAGCCAGATTGAAAAAGAGGGCTTTGTAAAAAACGAAAAAACTGCTGAGGACTGGGAAGGATTCAAAGAGGAAGTTAATAAGTCGAATATTGAAGAAAAAGACCTTATCCTTCGTGTACTTTCAATGTACTCAGACCCGGTTGTGCGTGAGCAGGAGATAAGAAATATGTCAACTGCCTTTGAAGTACTGAAAGAAGATATTCTTCCAAAACTGAGAAGGTCAAAACTTATTGTTAATGTAAACAAGATCGGTCGCAGCGACCAGGAGATACTGGAGCAAATCAATTCTGATCCTTCAGAGCTGAACATAGAAGAATTGCTGTATGCAGCAACACTTACTGATGATGCCAAAGAACAGCTTAAGTATTACCAGATAGCAGCCAAACAGGTGCCCAAGTGTATGAGGGCTCATAATAATGCTGGTGCTCTCCAGCTCAGGTTGGGTAACGTTGCCAAAGCAAAAGCTGCTTTTGAAAAGGCTAAAGCTCTTAAGAATAATGACGTTGTGAAAAACAATCTCGGCTTTGTTGCCCTTATGGAAGGTAACAATGAGGAAGCTGAAGACCTTTTCAACTCAATGACAAGCTCTACTACCCAGTCAAAATACGGACTCGGTACTATAGCTATTATGCACGGTGAATATGACAAGGCTGTTAATTACTTTGATAATGAGCCTGTCTATAATAACGCACTGGCGCACCTCCTCAAGGGAGATATGAGTAAAGCCAAAAACATGCTCGATAATATGGAGATGTGTGAATCAGGAACACCATCATATCTTAAAGCCGTTATTGGTGCAAGGATGGATAACAGGGATTACATGCTGAATAATCTCCGTGAAGCAATTGAGTATAATGCTGACTGGAAAGAATTTGCAGCTGAAGACGTGGAGTTTGCCAAGTTCTTTACTGACAGTGAATTTACATCTCTTGTAGAGTAGTATTACATTACATACTGAAACAAAAAAGAGGCTGCCCGCAGCCTCTTTTTTTTATACCTGCCCCCTGCTTCCTGCCCCCTGCCACATAAACGAGCACCTATCATAAACACAGGCATCACCCACTTGTATCTTCCGTACTTGTATCCTGTATCTTCTCCCTCAGCGGTAGTATAGTTTTGAAAACAGGTCCCATAACACTATGCCAGCTGAAACTGAGATATTAAATGAATGTTTGGTCCCGAATTGGGGTATCTCGAGGCAGGCATCTGCCATATCCAGTACATCCTGCTGAACACCTTTTACCTCATGCCCGAAGACAAGGGCATACTTATTTTTATTATCCGGGTTGAAATCCTGCAGCTTAACGGAGCCCTGAGCCTGTTCGAGAGCTAATATGCGGTAGCCATACTTTTTAAGTTCAGCAATTGCCTCTGTGGTATTCTTATAGTAATGCCAGTCTACTGATTCCGTGGCACCTAGTGCTGTTTTGTGTATATCGCGGTGAGGGGGCGTGGCTGTTATACCACAAAGGTACACTGCCTCAGCCTTCAGGCAGTCAGCTGTCCTGAAAACAGAACCTGTGTTATTGAGGCTGCGTATATTGTCAAGTACTATGATAAAAGGGCTTTTATCGGATTTCCTGAATTCCTCAACTGTCTTTCTGTTCAATTCCGACATTTTTAGTTTGCGCATAACATCTCCATTTTTTACTAAAATAGAGAAAAAAAATGTAATTTGGCTCTCGCTTTTTAAGGGATAAAAAAAGCAGGTTTTCTAATTATAAAGTACAGTTTATGAATTTACATGAATACCAGGGCAAATCGATACTTAAGAATAATGATGTGGCCATACAGGAAGGTTTTGTGGCTGAAACGGCTGACCAGGCCGTTATGATAGCTGAGCAGCTGAATAAAAAGTTTAACTCGGAATTCTTTGTTATCAAAGCTCAGATACATGCCGGTGGAAGAGGCAAGGGTGGAGGCGTTAAGCTTGCAAAATCAATTGAGGAGGTAAGGGAGACAGCAGGCAAAATAATTGGTATGCAACTGGTAACTCCCCAAACAGGTGAAGAAGGTAAAAAAGTAAATAAGGTTCTGGTTGCCCAGGACGTATATTACCCGGGTGAAGAGGAACCCGAGGAGTATTATATAAGCCTGTTACTTGACAGGAATACGGGCAGGCATGTGTTGATGTATTCGCCTGAAGGAGGAATGGATATAGAACAGGTAGCTGAAAAAACCCCGCACCTGATATTCAGGGAATATATTGATCCGGGGCTGGGACTGCAATCGTTCCAGTCGCGCCGGGTGGCTTTCAACCTTGGGTTGAAGGGAGCCGGTTTTAAGTCGATGCAGCTATTTCTCAGGGGTTTATATGAAGCATTTATAAGCAGCGATACTCAATTGCTGGAGATTAACCCGGTGCTTAAGACAAGCGACAGTAAGATACTTGCCGTTGACTGTAAGTTCAGCATTGATGACAGCGGACTGTTTCGTCATAAGGATATACAGGCCATGCGTGATCTTACCGAGGAAGATCCTACAGAAGTTGAGGCAGGCAGGCATAATCTTAATTTCATTAAGCTGGATGGTAATGTGGGTTGCATGGTAAACGGGGCAGGCCTTGCCATGGCTACAATGGATCTGATCAAGCTTTCAGGAGGCAGTCCGGCTAACTTCCTTGATGTGGGAGGCACTGCAAGTGCTGAAACCGTTGAGGCAGGCTTCAGGATTATATTACAGGATCCCAGTGTTAAAGCAATACTGATAAATATTTTTGGTGGCATTGTACGGTGCGACAGGGTTGCAAACGGGGTTGTGGAGGCCTGCAAAGCTTTTGGATCGCTGCCGGTACCTGTTATTGTTCGTTTACAGGGCACCAATGCTGAAGAAGCACGTGAGATAATTGATAATTCCGGGCTGGAAGTGTTTTCAGCCGGATCTTTTGAGGATGCTGCAGAGAAGGTTAAAGAAGTACTTGCTTAAGCTACCAGTTAACTTCCTGTCTTTTCAGGGGCATAGTCATACACCTGGCTCCGCCACCACCACGGGCCAGTTCAGAGCCTTCAATGCCTATTATACACCTGTTGCAGTCATTAATGTTGACTTTGTCTTCAATCACATCCCTGGCTGTTATGATCTCGAAGCCTTTGGAAGATAGTTCTTCAAGAGTGTGGTTGTTTCGTAAATAACCAATGGCTTTACCAGGTGCCACGGCAAAAAAGTTTGCTCCGCTGTGCCATTGTTCTCTTTCCTGTGTCCATGGATCATTTATTCCACCGCATATAGCCGGTTCAAGATCCATTCCAAGATCACGCAGGGCAGAAGGGATGTTCTCTACCTCCCTGATGGAGCTTACCTGCCGGTTGTCCATTGTTATCATGACAGTCTGATACTTATTATTTTTGTGTATTATTGGGTCATAGGCCATGTATAGATCTTTATCCAGCAGGGTAAAAACCATATCCAGGTGGATAAATGACTCGGGCGATTCAGGTAGCTCCTGCACAATAATATGGTATTTGCCCCTTGCAAACTTTTTGGATTCTTCAATAAGACTGTCAATTCCTTTGGTGCTTGTTCTGCAACCGTTGCCAATCAGCATGATATCATCCCGGGCCACCAGTATGTCTCCTCCCTCATATATATGATGAGAGGGATGAACATCATTTATTACAGGGTTTATTACCCTGGTACCGAAATTACTGTGCCAGGTAAAGATAGTATTCATTATCTCTGCCTCCCTGCGTCTTACATGGTTAGCCATCCGGCCAATCAGCATAGAACTTCCTATGGCAACTGATGAATCACGGGTAAAAAAGAAATTATGCAGTGGTCTCAGTTCAAATCTTTCCTTGCTTAAGAATTTGGTAAGGTTGTTTCGTTCAATGGGGAGACCCTCGATCAGGGCAGATGCCAGCTCAGGGCCGGGCAGAGCATGTAATTTTTCAGCCAGCAGAGGATTGTCAGCTGCTACTTTACCAATCAGATTTTCCCTGGCCTCCGGTTTTTCAAGGCTCCCGGTCAGCAGTGCTTTGACCTCAAAAGTCCGGGTGATCTTGTTGAGCACACCTTTAAACTGCTTGTACTCATCTCCCGCCACTGCAAGGTTGAGGATATCACTGTAGAGTGCTCTCTCAGCATTCTGTGGTGTCATATTTTCCACTTCCGTTCCTGGGGTATGGATAATAACTCCATCCAGTATACCTATTTCTGAATTGATATTTATATTCATGGCGGTTTTTTAAAAAATTGTCTTTTGTATCCAGGGCGTGGCTTATTTTTTATGTGATCCGTCACAGAAAGGTTTCCTGGATGATTTTCCACACCTGCAAAGCCATACTTCTGATCCGGATTCAAGGGGAAACCTGTTTTCTTTCAACAGGGTAAAATCGCCGCTAACCTTAAGGGGCCCGTCTTTTATGATTGTTATAACAGGAATATTCTTTTTCCCTTCCATCGCGCTTTTATTTTGACTTAAAATTAATTGATCTGTGTGAACCGTCGCAGAATGGTTTTAGTTTACTTGCCCCGCAGCGGCATAGGGAAACTGTACCGCTGAACTTGGAGCGTGAACCATTTTCCCTTTCAAGAAGAAAGCCACCATTAACAACAAAGGGGCCGTCATCCATAATATCTATGGCTGTATCCTGTTTGGGATCAAGGTTGTCCTTTTCGAGCAATGCCTTTCTGCGATTCTTAATGTGGTTAGAGTGTTCACTGCCTACTTCCTTGTTTTTGCTTTCATCATTCCATTTCCATGTCAGGGCATCAACCGGGCACTTATCAACAACATCTATGATTTTTGAAGTATTTGATCCCTCCATTTTGACCCATGGACGCTCATCCGGATTAAACACTTCGGGAAGCTCATTTGTGCATGCCGAAGCATGAATGCATGAAGAAGGCTTCCAGTATACTGTTATTTCCTTGTTTTTGTATTTTCTTTCTCCTGAATCCATTCCACTCTTTTGTTTTTATAATCTTATTTAGTTGTTTAACAATTATTAGGTTTATTGGTTTTGTAAATCCGGATTTATTGATAATTTTAAAAAAGTTTTTGTAAATTACTTATTCAATAGTCAGATCACAAAAGTACTATTTATTTGTTAAATAACATCTGTCTGGGTTTTGCAATACTATAGGGTGATAAGAGATACTGAGATATTAATTTTTCATTATCTGTTCAGGCCAGGACCTGGATTGAAGTAAATTTATTCTTGGAGGGGATGACTGCAATTATAATACCGAAAACAATAATACAAGCAAACATTGTATCGCTGGCAGATTTGTTTGAATCTCTTCACGGGGAAGTTCTCACTCTTATACTAACCCTTATTAGTATATCTGTTGTTTTGCTTACCCTGGTAATAATTGTTGTTGTCAGGAGAAGGAAAATGGCAGAGGAGATGGAATTGCAAAGGAAGGAAAACGATCTTTCAAATGCTGAGTTGGAAAAGCTTAACAGGGATCTTCAGGATCAGAAAGCCCGCATTGAAGAGGAGCTTGCAGAGTCTGAAATGCTTTACAGGATCATGCTGGCATCAGCAGGTGATGGTATAATATTTTATAACACGGATTGGTCGGTTAAGTTTGCTAACCCGGCGGTATATAATATGGTAGGTTATGATTATAATGCGGAAGATACACCCGACATTATTCGGGATAGTGAGCTGTTACACCCGGACCATCAGAATTTCCATGCAGAGCGTTCCAGAGCTATCAGTGAAGAAGGAAGCTATGAAACCGAGCTTAAGCTGAAGCATACAAACGGGAAATATATTGTGCTGTCAACCAAGATGGTTGAAGCAAAAGGTTCCTCTGACAATACCCTGGGTATACTGATGATAGCACGTGATATTACCTCCCTGAAGTACACTCAGAGCCAGCTGATAACAGCAAAAGAGAAAGCTGAGGAGAGCAACAGGCTTAAGTCTACTTTCCTGGCAAATATATCTCACGAGATACGTACGCCTCTTAACAGCATTGTGGGCTTTGCCAACCTGCTGAATGACGATGGCTCTGATTCTGCCATGCGGGAGGAATATATTGGATACCTGAATCAGAATACTGAGAAATTACTCCAGGTGATCACTGATATAATAGATCTCAGCAGGCTGGAGAATAATGAGATTGAGATAAAGTACAAGCCGGTAAGGATAAATTCTGTTCTTGATTTTGCTGACAAATACACCAGTGACCTTATTTCCCGCTGTGACAAGAAAATAGATTTTGTGTTGAGAAAAGGGCTTGCTGATGACAGGGATATCGTTTATTCTGACGAAGTTTGGTTAAAAAGGGTGCTCAGGCATATGCTTGACAACGCTGTGAAGTTTACCAGGTCGGGGACTGTTGAGCTAAGTGCTGCGCTTGCGGGTTCATCAATCATGTTTACCGTTAAGGATACGGGGATAGGTATCAGCAAGGAGAACCTGAAGAATATATTTGAACAGTTCAGGCAGGAAGAGATAGGCCATCACAGGACGTTTGAGGGATTGGGTATTGGTCTTACCATGGCCCGCAAGGTAGTGGACAACATGGATGGCTACCTCTGGGTAGAGTCAGAAAAAGGTAAAGGATCAGAGTTTTTCTTTACCATACCGTACAGGCCTGTTGATAAATCTTCCTACAATGGTGCTACTGAAAAGAAGAAGCCTGAGGTGCTTATTAAACAGGATTGGTCTGAAAAAACAATACTGGTTGCTGACGACAATATAGATATACTCCGTTATCTCAACAGGGTTCTTTCAAATACCGGGGTTAATGTAATACAGGCAAGGTCAGGGTTGGAGGCAATAGATATAGTCAGAGACACCCGGAATGTAGATCTCGTTTTACTGGATATGCAAATGCCGGAGATGAACGGGCTTGAAGCGCTGGGCGAGATACGGAAGATAAAAGCCGGAATGCCTATTGTTGCACAAACAGCCTTTATTTTTGAGGAGGAGCAGGATGATCTGCTAAAGGCCGGATGTGATGCCTGTCTTATTAAGCCTATCAGCCGGGATCAGTTACTGTCTGTTATTTCCGCTTACCTTAATACCAATTGATTTATATCTTATACCGGCCTGCCTGCAGGATTGTTCTATCAGACATTTATTGACTATTTTTAAGTGATCAAGCAATAGCACAATGCAGGACGAAAAATATGCAGATGTAATATTACCACTTGCCGTGAGAGGGCTTTACACCTACAGGGTGCCCGGGGAGATGCATGGAATGCTTTCCGCCGGAATGGCTGTCATAGTACCTTTTGGGAGAAATAAGAAGTATACAGGTATTATTAAGAACCTGCATAATAACAGGCCTTCTGTGGGTAGGCTGAAAGATATAGGGCAAATAAAGGGAAAAAGTACTCTTATCACTGAAAACCAGCTTGATCTGTGGCACTGGCTAGGTTCATATTATCACTGCAGCCAGGGAGAAATAATGAATGCCGCCATACCCTCAGCCTTGCTTGCAACAGGTGGAGCCCATGCTTACAGGCAGAAGACCAGTACTTATATCAGTCTCGTGAATGATCCCGGTGAGAAAGCCATGAATAAGTTGATTGACGGGCTTGCTAAAACACCAGCACGTCAGAAGATACTGATGACCTTCCTTGAGATGACCGGCTATGGCAGTGGTGATTGTACCATGGAAGTACCCCGCAGCAGTTTATTAGAAGAGTCGGGAGCATCTGCGCCTGCGCTTTTGAAGATGATAGAAGCCGGTATTTTCAGGGCAAACGAAAAGCAGGTCTCAAGATTTGATTCGTCGCAGTATGAAACAGGAAGCCTGAAGAAGCTGAGTGTTGCCCAGAAGGAGGCTTTCGATCAGATTAAAACCGGGTTCAGTAAGAGAAAAGCTGTTTTACTGCATGGTGTTACATCCAGTGGTAAAACGGAAATTTATATTCATCTTATGAGGGAGGCTGTTGCTGAAGGTAAGAAAGTGCTGTACCTCCTTCCCGAGATAGCCCTTACAACGCAGATAATTAACAGGCTGAGGCATTATTTCGGCAATAGTGTGGGTGTTTATCATTCAGGGCTTAATAACAATGAGAAAGCCGAGGTATATAACAGGATAAGCGGACGTTCATCCCTTCGTGAATACAGCATACTACTTGGCGTCAGGTCCTCTGTATTTTTACCGGTAAATGATCTGGGCCTTATAATAATTGATGAGGAACATGACAGTTCTTATAAACAATTCGACCCATCACCACGATATAATGCGAGGGATACTGCAATAATGAGGGCTCATATGGTTAAGGCCCGGGTTTTGATGGGCTCAGCCACGCCCTCAGTTGAATCAATGTATAATGCAAAGAGTGGTAAATATGAATATGTTTACCTTGGCAGCAGGTTTGGTGATATCAATATGCCTGAGATAATTCTTTCTGATTTTAAGGAGGCTTACCGGAAAAAAGCAATGATATCTCATTTTACGCCTGTTCTTATTGATGCAATAGACAAGGCATTAGCAAACGGAGAGCAGGTAGTGCTTTTCAGGAACAGGAGAGGCTTCTCACACTATATTATTTGTGCAGATTGCGGGTGGACCCCGGTTTGCCCCAATTGCTCGGTAAATTATACATATCATAAGAATCCTGACAGGCTGCATTGCCATTATTGCGGGTCAAGGGCCTACATGCCTGTGCGCTGCGAAAGCTGTTCATCAACGAATATACGCCTGAAAGGATTTGGTACTGAAAAGGTGGAAGATGAAATTTCGATTCTGTTCCCGGATGCGAAGGTGGAGAGGATGGATTATGATACAACACGGAAAAGAGGTTCCGTGGAGGGGCTGATAAAAAATCTTGAGACAGGGAAAACAGATATACTCATTGGAACACAGATGATATCCAAGGGCCTTGACATAGAGAACCTTACTGTGGTAGGGATATTAAACATAGACGGTATGCTTTTTTCATCTGATTTCAGGGCATATGAAAGGTGTTTTCAGCTTGCCTCGCAGGTGAGCGGAAGGGCAGGAAGGCGGAATACAAGGGGTAAAGTGATTATCCAGACAGCTGACCCGCAGCACCCGGTGATGAAGCAAATACTCGATAATGACTATTTTAGCATGTATAATAACCAGGTGGAAGAGCGGAAAGAATTTAACTATCCTCCTTTTTCCAGACTGGTGAGAATTTACCTTAAGCACAGAGAGCTTGGCGTGGTTAATGAAGCTGCTGAAATACTGGGCAAGAACCTGCGCCTTACTTTTAATATGAATGTACTGGGGCCTGAATTTCCTCCCCGGTCAAGGCTGCAGAATCTTTATATTAAATCAATCCTGCTGAAGACATCCAGGCATATGTCCTCTGCATATCTTGGAGAGGTTCTGAGCAGGAACTTTGATGCTGTCAGGGCCAGGAAGGAATACTCTGCACTCAGGATTTATTCAGATGTTGATCCACAGTAGCAGAGATGATTATAAATTGGTAAATTTGCATCGGTAAAAATGAAAACTATAAGCTGAATGAAAATAGAAGTATCAAATGGTGAGATTATAGATAAGCTTACCATAATTGAAATCAAGCTGGAAAGGATAAAAGACCTTAATAAACTGTCGAACCTGAGTAAAGAGTTCAAGGTCCTGGATGAGGTTGCAGGAGGAATTATCAGCAGGGAGGATGCGCTTTACAGGGAGCTTTACGAAGTTAATACCAGGTTATGGGATATTGAAGACAGGATCCGTGACCTGGAGAAAAGCAAGGACTTCGGTGCTGAGTTTATTGAGACCGCCAGGTCAGTATATTTCACCAATGACCGGAGGGCTGAGCTGAAGCGATTGATCAACGAGCAAACAGGTTCTGACCTGAGGGAAGAAAAATCTTACAAGGATTATAAATAATAAATGGCCCGGACTGAATGCATACTTGTGATCAGGTTATCTGCCATGGGAGATGTTGCTCTTACGGTACCTGTGCTGCGTGGCCTCAACCCGGGAGATAAAAAGATAGTAGTGCTCACCCGTCCTGTATTTGAGAAGTTCTTTTTTGGAATTGATAATACAGAAACCTACACTGTTGATCTGAAAGGAAAGCACAGGGGAGTGGCCGGTTTATTCCGTTTAGCAAAAGATATATCACGTAATTTCAATGTTGTATCCGTTATTGACCTTCACAGCGTCATCCGCAGCTGGGTGCTGGGTTTTTTGTTGTCAGTACGCGGCTCAGTGGTATACAGGATAAAAAAAGGACGGAGAGAAAAGAAGGCCTTTATCAAAACACATACAGCCGGTGATCTGCCACATACAACAAAGAGGTACAGGGATGTTTTTATAAAGGCGGGAATAGAGGCAGGCGGATTGATAGTACCATCGTTTCATACGGATGAAGATGCTGCAAATGAAGCCGTTGCCCTGATGCAGGAGGTAGCCCGACCCGGTACTTTAGCAATAGGGATCTCGCCTTTTGCAATGCACAGTACAAAATCCTGGGATACGCGGAAGACCCTGGCTCTTATGAAACTGCTGGACAGGGAGAAGGATGTTTTCTACTTTTTATTTGGAGGGAAGGAAGAAGCAGGCAGGCTGGCAGAGCTTTACGGGGGGATTAAAAACAGCTATATTGTTGCCGGCAGGCATAATATATCTACTGAGCTGGCACTGATATCAAGGCTGGGCTTTATGGTGAGTATGGATTCTGCAAATATGCACCTGGCCGCTCTTTCGGGTACCAGGACAGTAAGTATATGGGGTGCAACACATCCGGCAATGGGATTTGCTCCTGCAGGAAGGCAGCAGCATATTATCATACAGACACCCGGCAGTGAGCTGGGATGCCGGCCTTGCTCTGTTTATGGTGCCAGGCAGTGTATCCGCAAAGATGTTAAAAATAAATGCCTGGAGATGATAAGCCCGGAAAGGGTGGTATCTGAAATAAAAAAAGCAGGTTTCCTTGACGGTCAGTCAAGAGAGTGAGCAAAATCCAGGAGATTATTGTAGCGATAATCAAAAAGGCTTTTGTCTGTGATTATCCCGGGGTTGATGAGCACATTAAGCATACCTGCCTTTCGGCCAAAAAGCATATCTGTAAGTGAGTCGCCTGCCATAACCGATTTTTCCAGGTCTGCAGAGGGGTATTTCCCGGCAGCATCCATGGCCATGCCTGTTCCGGGCTTCCTGTATGGGTTTTTATCCTCCTCAAGTGAGGGGGCAACAAAAATGTCTGTTATATTGCCTCCTGCCTCTTTTACTTTTTCGGCCAGGTAATTATGTATTTTATCTACTTCTGCATGAGTGATAAGCCCTTTTCCGATACACTGCTGGTTTGTAACAATGAAGATATGCCTGAATTTGCCGGTGAGAATGCTTATGGCTTCCAGTGCACCCGGGATAAAATCAAGATCATAAACAGACAGTACATATCCGTTATTGATTTTTTTGTTGATCACTCCATCACGGTCAAGAAAAAGGCACCAGTCCCTATTTATGTTTCTTTCAGAATTCATTCTGTGCTTTTTTGTAATCTCCGGGTGTTCCTATATCAATAAAATATGCATTGTCAGTGTATCCCTGGACCTTTGCTTTCCCGGGCAGTACCGGGAACAGATCTTTTTCTGTTGAGAACACCTCGGGCAGGTTGAGTGATTCCAGCAGGGATTTATTAATAAGGTAAATACCTGCATTAATCAACCCGGCTGATTTTTTTTTAGTTTTCTCTGAAAAGGCCGTTATCCTGTTGTTGTTATCTACTATTATGTTTCCATACCTGCTCACGTCTTCCATCATTCTCAGTGCTATTGTTATATCAGCATTACCGGAGTGGTGCCGGCGTGACATATCTTCCAGGGATGTTTTAAAAAGGGTGTCACCGTTCAATACAAAAAAACTTTTTCCCTTAACAAGCTTTGTTGCCAGTGCCAGGGCACCCCCTGTACCCAGGGGTTTTTTCTCTTCCGAATACCTGATATTAATATTGCCGAAATCATCTCCCAGGTGATCTTTTATTACAGAGGAGAGGTGGCCTGTGGACATTATTACCTCGCTTATACCTGATCTTTGGAGGTATTCCAGCAGGAATTCTATAAAAGGTCTGCCTTTTACAGGAGCCATTGCCTTGGGTATATCCCTGATCGTTCCTTTTAACCGGGTACCCAGTCCGCCTGCAAGAACTATTGCTTCACTTACCATCAGGGAATAATGTTTCTTCCACTAACTGGCAGATAATATGTCCCAGGGTGATATGCATCTCCTGAATTCTTGGTGTATCACTGGAGGGAATATTCAGGTTCAGATGTGACAACTTTTTTAATTTGCCTCCCTTGTTACCAGTAAGAGAGATGATGTTCATCCCTTTTTTTTCGGCTCTTTCTGCTGCACGGAGAATATTTTCTGAATTGCCGCTGGTTGAAAGAGCAAAAAGAATATCACCTTTTCTGCCTTTAGCTTCTATCATTCTTGCAAATACTTCACTGTAGGCAATGTCATTTGCAACTGCTGTAAGATAAGAAGTGTTAACGTGTAATGCTTCGGCATACAGGGCTTTTCTGTCATAGTAGAATTTACCCGACAGCTCGGCTGCCAGGTGTTGTGCATCGGCAGCACTGCCCCCGTTACCGCAGAACAGCACTTTACCGTTCTTCCTGTACGAAGCAGTTACAGACTCAGCAGCCAGCATGCAGTTTTCAGTTATTTCATCTGATTCAAGCATGTACCTGCACAGCTCAAACTTATCTTTGAGAATGTTTTTTATGAGTTTTTTACAGTCCATGTCTCAAGTCCTTTTTCAGTGAATTCAAATGGTTCTATATGTCCTTTATATGCGGAGAGAGCATTATTCATTTTATACCTGGTAACCCCGGGGCAATAAAAGACCAGGTAACCTCCTCCCCCTGCACCTGTTATTTTGCCTCCTGCAGCCCCATTTTTTATTGCAGCATCATAGATCAGGTCGATCCCTTTATTTGATATACCGCCGGCCATATCTTTCTTATATTTCCACCCGAAGTCAAGAGACGGGCCTATCTCATCAAACTCACCCTTCAGAATAATTTCTTTCATTAACCCGGCCTGCTCTTTAAGCCTGTGCATAGCCTCAATGGGCTTGCGGGAGCTATTCCTGACATTCTCAGACTGTTCGGATATTATTCTCGATGACAGCCTGCTTGTCCCCGTATAATAAAGAAGAAAGTTATGTGACAGCTCATCCATCAGCATATGTTTTATTCTCAGAGGGTTAACTATAACGTTCCCGTTGTTGAATTCCATATAGTTAAATCCACCGAAAGTGGCAGCATACTGATCCTGTTTACCACCTTCCATAGAGAGGTCTTTCCTTTCAATTTCCCAGGCCAGCTTAGCAATATCGTATTCTCCCAATGGCAATTTGAGCCATTCAACAAAGGCTCCCAGTACGGTTACAAGCAGTGTGCTTGATGTTCCCAGGCCCGTTCCGGGAGGAGCATCAACAAAGAGTATAAGGTCAAAGCTCAGTGGAGTGCCGGTAAAGTCCTTTACTATGCGGTTATAAACTCCAGCCGGTATACTATCTTCCTTAGCGGTATCGATAGTTGATGATGCATCATAATGAAAGGCTAGGGATTTATTAATTAACTCTATATTTATCCTGCCATCATTCCTTGGAATAAGGGTAGCATAGGCATACAGGTTGATGGTGGCATTCAGAACAGCACCTCCGTAAAGGTCAGAATATGGGGCAACATCAGTTCCCCCACCTGCGAGACCCAGTCGGAGCGGAGCTTTGCTTCTTATTATCATGAGGATCTGATTTGTTCTGATAACAAATATACATTCTTTACCATTGTTTTCCAGCTGTATTTTCTTTTTTCTGACCTGATACCCGCGGTGAATTCGTCATGCCTGTTGTTGGTAAAAAAATCATAAAGTGCTTTTGTTACTTCAGCAGCCACAGGGTTTACTACATAACCCCCTATGCCATGCGGGATAATCTCGGACAATCCTCCCACATTGCTTACGAGCATAGGCTTGTTAAAGTGATAGCCTATTTGGGTTACTCCGCTCTGTGTTGCTGTTTTATAAGGCTGAGCAACTATATCAGATGCACAGAACCATTTTGCCACCTCATTGTCAGGGATAAAACCGGGATGCATAATTATATTTTCTTCAAGGTTCAGGTCCCGGATCTGTTTTTTATAAGGTTCAGGTGATGTATAGAATTCGCCTGCAACAATAAGTTTCAGGTTTTTAATTTCGCGCCTGGCTCCCGCAAATGCTTCAATCATAATATCCAGCCCCTTATATTCCCTTACAAGGCCGAAAAACAATATATACCTGTAGCCCGGATCAAGATCAAGTTTTTCAAGTGCTTCATCCCTGCTTATTGGCTGTCCGAAATTATCGAAGACGGGATGGGGAGAAAAGAGACGTGGTTTATCACTGTCAAAAATATTCAGGTCATCCAACACGGATGCAGACATACCAATAAAGCCATCTATTGGCTTGACAAAATACCGTGTAAGTAATTTGTCGCCCGGACGGCCTTCATGGGGTACAATGTTATCAAGTATGGTAATTATCTGAGTGTGCCTGTTTTTTTTAATTATTCGTGCAATTGATCCGAAGCATGGAGCCATCAGTGGCAGCCAGTATTTAAATATTACAATGTCAGGTTTTTCGTTTTTTATCCTGTTTGCAACCCTTAACCAGTTAGGCGGCCAGACGGAATTTATTGTGCGTATAATGTTCAGATTGCCCGGGGGTGCCCAGTTTGCATACTGCGTTTTTCCCGGGAAAAGGATGTTAGGATACTGCAAGGTGAATGTTTCAATCCTGACATTGTCATTGCCGTTTTGAAATTCGGCAGCCAGTCTTTCGTTAAAAGCGGCCAGACCACCCCTGTAGGGATGTGCCGTGCCCATGATTATTATCCTTCTCATAGATGATCTTTTCTGTGTCAAAGATAAACAACTTAGAGTTCCTTTTCCATAAGGGCATCAATGAAAAAAAATAATTGTAGTGATCTATAGACTATTATATATATAATTGTAAATTAGTAGCCAGGCATGCATATAATATCTCTATGAAAAAGGGTAGCGTGAACAGGAATAAAAAAGACGGAATGATTCTGTCGGATTATGATTACAGGGTGTTGTTTGAGTCAGCTGCGGGCCCTCTTGTGGTTTATGATCCCGGGATAAATAGAGTGATTATGTGTAATCATGCTGCCTGTAAACTATTCGGGTATGATAAAAAAGAAGAATTACTGGAACAGACTCCTTTTAGTTTGTCTGCAGATTACCAGCCTGATGGAAATCACTCTTCACAGGCATTGAATGGGATAATAGACCGGTTAAAGAGAGAAAAGCATGTGCGGGGCAGGTGGATGTATAAAACAAAGGATAAGAGGAATCTCCTGGCTGATGTACAACTTTCATATATCAAGCTGAGCGGGAGACAGGTTGTCTTTGTTTACCTGAATGATATAACCAGGGAAATTGAGGAGGAAAAAAGCCTGAGGGATTCGGTTTTCAGTCTTGATGCTGCCGTAAATGGTACCGGTGTCGGTTTATGGGATTGGGATATTGAGAACGACAATCTCACCCTGAATGATAACTGGTTTGATATGCTTGGTTTTACGAGAACGGATTTTGAGAAGAAGTATGATAGTTTCGGTTATAACACTTTTGCTGATTCAGTCCATCCTGATGATATTGATAAAATGAAAAAGGTGCTGGAGGAGCACTTTAACCATCTTACGGATTATTACCGTGTAGAAATCAGGATGAGGACTGCTGATGAAAAATGGAAATGGATCCTTGCTGCAGGGAAAGTGTGGGTCTGGAAGGATGATAAGCCCAAGCGAATGGTTGGCATACATACTGACATAGACTACCGTTTCAGGATGGAGGAGAAACTTAAGAAGGCTAAAAGCAGGGCAGAGGAAGGAGAAAGATTAAAATCAGCTTTCCTTGCCAATATGTCGCATGAGATACGTACTCCAATGAACGGTATTATTGGTTTTATGGATCTGATGGAGAACCCGGATACAACAGAAGAGCAGAGTAAGCAGTACAGATCTATTATCAGGAAGAGTGTTCAACAATTGCTCGAGATTGTGAATGAGGTAATGGATATGAGCAAGATAGAAGCCGGCCAGATTGAGTTTTTTGAAACACAGACTGACCTGCAGGATGTTCTGAATGACGTGAGAAACCAGTTTTCAGCAGCTATACCTGATGGTGTCGATTTTATTATTGACAGGGAGGACAGACCGGTTAATAACATTATCATGGTTGATCGTTCAAAGCTCAGGCAAATATTTTCCAACCTCCTTTCGAATGCAATAAGGTTTACATCTTCCGGGGAAATTCGTGTTGGTTACAGCCACGATGATGATATGTTAAGGTTTTATGTTAAGGATACAGGCGAAGGGATTGCAAAGGAACACTATGAAATTGTTTTTGAGAGATTCCGCCAGATTGATAACAATCCCGGTGGCATAAAAGGCGGAACAGGCCTGGGCTTGTCAATCTGCAAAGCCTACGTTGAGAAGATGGGTGGTAAGATCTGGCTCGAATCTGAAAAAGGCAAAGGCAGTAGTTTTTATTTTACCATTCCTTATAAAGCTGCGCTCAGAGAGAGTAAATCGCGGGACAGCAAAGATGGAGGGAAAAGTTCTGAAGAAGATAGCCTGATACTTGTCGTTGAGGATGAATTGTATAATTACCTGTTTGTAGAGCATGTGTTAAAAAGCAAGGGCTTCAGGGTCATGCATGCGGAAACGGGGAGCCAGGCCATTGAGTATGTAAGTTTATACCCCGATACCAGGCTTGTTTTTATGGATATCCGCTTGCCGGATATTACAGGTTACAAGGCAACTGCTGAAATTAAAAAGATCAAGCCTTCTTTACCTGTTATAGCACTTACAGCACTGGCATTGTCGGGCGACCGTGAAACGGCTATCAAGGCCGGTTGCGACGATTATCTTAAAAAGCCGATAACGAGGGATAAGCTACTGGCTACAGCCACATATTTTCTTGACAAGTAAAACCGGTTAATCAGTTTTTGTGTCAGGTAGCAAGTACCTGTGCTATTTCAAGCAAATCACGGTTTACACTCTTATGTAGTTTTATGGCTTTCCTGAAAGGCACGAGTACGATTTCATTGTTTTGGATACCTACCATTGCGCTTTTCTGGTCATCCATAAGCGCTTCAACTGCTGCATAACCAAGCCTGCTGGCAGTGACCCTGTCGAAGGCTGAAGGAGAGCCTCCTCTCTGCAGATGCCCAAGTACGGTGATTCTTATATCATAACTGGGGTAATGTTCCTTGACCTTGTTTGCCAGGGTGTATGCTCCACCTTCTTTATCGCCTTCAGCAACAATAACTATATTGCTTGCCTTCTGCCTTCTGCCGCTTTCCAGTAATTTATTCAGTTTTTCCACCTCATCACTTACTTCAGGTATTACTATGGCCTCCGCGCCTGCAGCTATACCACTCCGTAAAGCAATAAAACCGGCTTCAGCACCCATAACTTCAACAAAGAACATCCGGTTATGTGCACTTGCCGTATCTCGTATCTTGTCCACTGCCTCAACAACTGTGTTCAGGGCGGTATCATAACCAATAGTATAATCAGTTCCGTAAAGATCATTGTCGATAGTTCCGGGGATACCAACCAGTGGGATATCAAATTCTTCGTTAAAGATCCTGGCGCCTGTGAAAGTACCATCACCGCCAATTACAACAACGCCGTGTACGCCTATTTCCCTGAGGTTGTTATATGCTATCTGTCTGCCTTCCTCTGTTTTAAACTCCATGCACCTGGCTGTCTTAAGCAGAGTGCCTCCACGCTGTATGATGTCACTTACATCGTGACTCCAGAGTGGAGTGAATTTTTTCTCTATCATTCCCCTGTATCCTTCCTTGATTCCAATAACTTCAAGTCCGTTGTATATAGCAGTCCGTGTAACAGCACGTATTGCGGCGTTCATGCCCGGAGCATCTCCACCTGATGTAAGAATAGCAATCTTTTTTAAACGTGTCATTTCCTATAATTTTTTAAGAAGCTGCAAATGTAGCTTTTTTTTATTACTTAAAAGTTAAATATTCTGAGGCTTAATCCGGTCTATTTTATCAGCCACCTCTTTTATCAGCCATTTTGGTGTTGAGGTCGCCCCGCAAACACCAACTGTTGATATTCCTTCAAACCATGATTCCTTTATCTCAGAGCTGTCAGAGACGAAATAGGCATTTTTATTAACATTCTCACATACTCCATAGAGCATTTTGCCATTTGAGCTGCTTTTACCACTGACAAATATTATTATCTCATGTTCACTGCAAAACTTTTTCAGACGTGGTTCACGGTTAGCTACCTGTCCGCATATTGTATTATGTACCCTGAGCATTTCTTTCCCGTCATAACCTTTTGCTTCGTAACCTTCTCTGATTTTCCTTATCAACTCCCTGTATTTTTCCCTGCTTCTTGTTGTCTGGGAGAAAATTTCTGCGGGTTTATCAAAATCTATTTTATGTATATCCTCCTGTGATGATAAAAGGACGGACCTCCCTGCTGTCTGACCAATGAGGCCTTTTACCTCAGCATGTTCTTTTTTACCAAAGATAAGGCTTTGTACTGCGGCTCCGTTCTTATCAAAATTTTGTTTCACCCGGTTCTGTATATTTCTGACTATCGGGCAGGTGGCTTCTATTATTTCCAGGTTATTTCTCCTGGCTGTTTCATATATTTCCGGTGGTTCGCCGTGGGCTCTTATAACAACCTTACTGTCTTTTAAGTTTTGAAACTCATCACTGCTGAGAGTTACCATTCCAAGCTTTTCAAGACGTTCAACCTCTGCTTCGTTATGTACAATATGCCCGAGGCAATATATTGTTTCACCTGATTTAAGTGCCTCTTCAGTTTTTTTAATTGCGTTCTGTACACCAAAACAAAATCCTGAATACTGCTCAATCTCTACCTTCATTTGTTTTCCGTCTTATTTTTCAATAATTCCCTGAACCAATCCATCTGCTCCTCTACCGTCATCTCTGAATTATCCAGTATATGTGCATCAGGTGCTTTCCTGAGGGGGCTGATACTGCGACCTGAATCTATGCGGTCCCTGTCTGCTATATTTGCATGAATGTCATTATAATCCACATCCAGCCCTTTCTCTTTTAACTCACTGAACCTTCTTTCAGCCCTTACTTTTTCACCTGCAGTCATAAATATCTTTATATCGGCATCGGGAAAGACAACAGTCCCTATATCTCTTCCATCCATTACTATTCCCTTAAACATCCCTATCTCTCTTTGCAATTGAACAAGTCTCTCGCGCACTTTACCGATTTTACTGATTACGCTTACTATGGAAGAAACTTCGATTCTCCTTATTTCTTCTTCTACATTTTCACCATTCAGATATGTCTCATGTCTTTCCAGGTCGGGGTTATAACTGAAACGGATGTTTATATCTTGTATCCTGTTTATTATTTCATTTTCGTGAAGATGGGATCCGGAGACCAGGCCTTCCCTGATACAGTACAGTGTAACAGCCCTGTACATTGCTCCGCTGTCAATGTAAAGGTAATCCATTTCATTTGCAATGGCTTTTGCAAAAGTACTTTTACCGCTTGATGAATGGCCGTCAACTGCAATGATCATTTTATGCTTCATGTAATAAGAATTTAATTCTCAAAGTTACGAAATTCATCCTATTTCATCCTATTAAACAGAGAGGGCTTGAGGATAATTGAAAATGTTGTTGAGGAACCTGCGAGGTGATATCGGGCTCTGCTTATTGTAATATCCACGGCTGATGTTTTGATACCTGCACCAAGGCTGAAACCAACGGTAGACATCCTGGCGTCATACGCCAGTTCTCTGCGGCGCTGGTAGTTAAACCCGGCTGCCGCAAAAAAGTTATCTGAAGGAATTATTTCCACACCAAAGATGAAATGGCGCATAATGTTTTCCGCTATCTTTTCTAAGTATGTGTAATCGTACTTTTCCTCACCGGTATAATTAAAGATGAGATTATATCTTTCAAGGTGACGACCAGTCAGGCTGAAGCGGAAAGGTGCATGTCTGAGTTTTGTACTTATTCCTGCCATAATCTCGAAGGGCAATTTTTCCCCGGACTCATGGTACCTGATGATCTGGAATCCGATATTTCTTGCAGTAATACCTGCCGTCAGCAGTCCGTCTCTGCTTTTGTATGCAGCACCTATATCAAAAGATATCCCCAGAGATATATAAGATTCAAGCTGGGAGAGAACAGGTTTTATATTTATTCCTGCACTAAAGAGCGAATCAATTTCTCTTGTATATATCAGGTTAAAAGCATATTCGGCCGCAGAGAACCTTCCATTCTTATTCCCGGAGTCGTCTGTACGGTCAAACCTGCCGTAGTTTAAATAATTAATACCCCCGGTGAATATGCCTGAACTGTCTGTACTGTGAGTGTACATAATGGTACCATAATTAATGCCTGCAAGGTAGTTTACATAATTCAGGGCCAGGTTGCCTCCGGCAAGTCTGTTCCCGAGAGCTGGATTCACTGATGCCATGGCCGGATCATTGTTGTGCAGTGTAAGGTTGTAGGCTCCCAGTGCAGCTGAGTAAGCATTAGGGCTAAGGTTCAGGAACTCATAGATATTGTCGCCCCCGGTCTGAGAATGAGCATTCAGTAAACTGAATGATAATAATACTATTACCGGTATCTTTTTCATATGCTTATTTAAGAGGCAACTTATTAATGAAACGTTGCTCAAAAATAAATATTATTAATTGAAGCCAGGATATTTTTACTGACTGGTGATCCCTCTCTGGTTAATTGTGCTTATCAGCGCATAAATTATAACAGAAGCAGTAATGCCGAAGATTATGGGATCAAGCTCCATTGGCAGCTTCATTCCTGATACAATGAGTAAAAAGGTTACAGAACCTCCTGTTATCATTGACCACAGGGATGCCTGTTTATCGGGTCGCTTTGTAAAAAGGGCTGCCACTACGGGAATAATCATGCCGGAGACCATAAATGAGTATGAGTGCAGCATGAGTTCCAGTACATTTGGCATTTTCATGGCCAGGAACAGTGCTGTAACACCCACTATTGCTGTAAATATCTGAGACAGCCTCAGGCTGTTTTTTGATTCATGCTTCCTTAATATGTCAGTAATTATGTTTCCTGAGGATGCCATAAGACAACTGTCAGCTGTTGACATTATTGCTGAGAAATATGCTGAAAGTACTATACCCATTAAGCCTACCGGAAGAATTGTTCTCAGGAGGGCCGGCAGTCCCATTTCCGGGTCAAGGGTTCCGCCGTTTGTAAAGTCTGCAAGTATACCTGCGTCAAGTGCTACACGGGAGAAAAGTCCGAGTAGTACACCGGTAAAAGCCATTATGGGGTACTCGAAAAAGCCGGCTATGAACCATGCTCTTTTAGCTGTTTTTGTATCTTTTGCAGCATATATTCTCTGGTAGAGGGTCATTCCAATGAACCATATTGGAATAATTGTAAATGCCCAGTTCAGAATTTGTTGCCATGAAACATTGGAGAGTTTAAGGAATTCGGGACCAACTGTTTCCCTGATAACCGCAAAACCTCCCAGTTTGATGTAGCTGACCGGTATTGCTACGAATATCAGCCCTGCGAGCAGTACTATCCACTGAATTGTATCTGTGTATATTACAGCTTTTAACCCACCAACAACCGTATATACTACTGCAATTACTCCCATCACAAGCAGAGCCTGGTTAAGGCTAAGGTCTATAAAAGTGGCTGAAGCAAGTTTTGCCCCTGCCAGTATCTGTGAACTGGTAAACCCCAGGTATCCAATTGCTGATATTACCCCGGCAATAATGGCAACTCTTTTATCATAGACAGCTTCCAGAAACTGGGGAAATGACAGTAAACCATCACGCCTTGCCATGTCTGATACTTTAGGGACGAGCAGCACGGCACTCAGCCATGCTCCAATCAGCCCGGTAAATAGCAGCCAGCTGCCTGATATTCCCATAACAAATCCCAGGCCTCCCAGTCCTATAGAAAAGCCACCTCCCACGTCGGTAGCCACTACAGACAGACCTATATGCAGACTGCTCATCTGGCGTCCGCCAACATAATAGTCATCTGTTGTTTTGTTTCTTTTTAAGAAGTAAAAACCCACTCCCAGTACAGCGGTCAGGTAGATTACGAAAATGCTCAGATCTATCCAGTGCATATATTACGATTGTTCTTAATGGTTACTAAACAATTGATTTATATAGTACATTCATGCTCTCAATATTTCCGGAGATATTTGTATTTTTTATCAATGTGCCGGTATACCTGTAGCCCATACGAAGGAAAGTCTTATTCATAGGTGGAGAATTAAGCCTTGCAATTGTATACAGGGTTTTCATATTTATTTCCTTCATATGCTCTTCCATTCTCTTCAGAAGTGCGACAGAAAATTTTTTCCCTCTTTCAGATTCAAGTACGGCAAAGTCAGTCATCTCGGCGTTCAGGTTTTCAGTATCAACCTCGGAGGAAGAAACCGCCCTGAACTCACCGCTTTGTTCATCCCTTATACCAAAATATACGGTATTATCCCTCATCGACTTAATAATAAAATCAGGATCATGTATGGGAAAGGGATAGCTTTTAAACACTTTTTTGAAAATATTTGTCAGCCTGCCGGCATCATCTTCTTTAAGTACTTCAATATCGTAGTTAGGAATTTTATTGCCGGTGTATTTTTTAATCCTGCTGCCCTGCAATATTTTACTCATGCCTTCCAGTTTTTCTGTTTCTATGCCGGTCAGCCTGTCTGATGAGAGGAATTTGGAAACGAAATGAATATCCTGTTCGCCTTTAATAAAGCGGGGGATGTAAGCCTCTGTAATATATCCATCGGATTTAAAGAAAGGTACCGCCCACAGGGGCACTTTGGCAAAGATCTTACCATAGTTATTTTCCCGTGCAAGCTTATTCAGTTCTTCAAGAATTGATGGGAGATCATTTTCATCAAGCTTCATCAGGAATATACGGTCATTATATTTCCCGTGTTGTATTACAGATTTATTTGAGGTCTGGATAATTTGATCCTTCATCTTTCTAATCCCTTTTTTTGTAACGTTCATTATCACCAGGAATCAGTGAAATAGTATCATCCTCATCCGACAGGAGTTTTTCGATACCTAAAGAGGCTGCCTCATCAGCATCTCCAAGCTGGAGCTCGAGGTTGCATTCTTCGCAATTCCTGTCGCAGAATTTTGATTCATATGATTCGGGCTCACGATAGGTTGTTATAACACCCTCATAATTTCTCAAAACAACCTTATTGGTTGACCATGAGATAATATAGTTTGGCATTACCGGTATTTTACCACCTCCGCCGGGAGCATCAATGACATAGGTGGGGACTGCAAACCCGGTGGTATGTCCTATCAGGCTTTCCATAATTTCTATTCCCTTACCAACCGGTGTTCTGAAATGAGATAATCCTTCTGAGAGATCGCACTGGTACATGTAATAAGGTCTGACCCTGTTTTGTACCAGTTTATGAACCAGTGCCTTCATAACCCTTGGGCAGTCGTTGACTTCAGCAAGCAGAACCGACTGGTTGCCAAGGGGAAAACCTCCGTCGGCCAGCATTGCAAGAGCTTCTCTTGATGATGAAGTTATTTCCCTGGGGTGATTAAAATGAGTGTTTATCCAGAGTGGCTGATGTTTCTTTAATACTGATATCAGCTCATCGGTTATCCTGTATGGTAATACCACCGGCATCCTGGTTCCTATCCTGATGATCTCAACATGTTTAATTGCTCTTAGTTCGCCCAGCAGCCAGTCAAGATGATCATCATTAAGCATCAGGGGATCGCCGCCTGACAGCAGTACGTCCCTTACGGCCGGTGTTTTTTTAATATACTCTATCCCTTTACTTAATTGTTCTTTCGATGGAATAAAATCTATGTCGCCTACCTTCCTTTTTCGCGTACAATGCCTGCAATACATTGAACATATATTGCTTACGTGGAATAAGACACGGTCGGGGTAACGGTGAGTGATGCCCTCCACAGGGCTGTCTTTATCTTCTGCAAGAGGGTCCTTGAATTCAGATTTATGAACTGTAAGTTCTTCAACTCCCCCGAATGATTGTTTAAATACAGGGTCATACCTGTAGTTATCAGTGTTGATAAGCGATAAATAATACGGGGTGATGGATAAAGGAAATTTTGAAAAAGTCTTTTCCAGCTCATCCCTTTCACTGCCCTTGAAGTCAATGCCTGTCAAATGCTCAAATTTTTCAATAGACTTTATGGAATGCTTAAGTTGCCACCTCCAGTCTTTCCACTTCGAAATATTGGTGTCCTGCTCTATCTTATTTGCAATTGATTGTTGTCCTTTGTTGAAAATTGACATTGTAATATATAATAGTTAATACCTGTGCAAAAGTAGCCATATAATAAGAAAAACCAAAGTTGACCGGGCCGGCTCCCCTTATATAGACAGAAGTAAATTGTTGCATGTAAGTGCATTGGGTTCGACTGATCCGGGTAGCTGTTTTCTTCAGAGCAGGAAGCTTTTAGTCCGGGAACCCACCTGGTACGGTGCCCCCTCCCTTTGCCCTGGCTTTTTTTCTTATCTGGGCCATGTAAAGACCGGATATCATAATTATAATGCCAACGAATTTTTCAATTGTTATTATCTCTCCAATTGAGTAGAACGCAAAAACAGCAGTAAGTACAGGTATTATATTTGCAAAAAGGTTTGCTCTTGTAACCCCGATGACTCTGACTGTATACCCGAATAAGATGAAAGCACCACAGGACCCGAAGATGGCGAGTTGTATGACTGCTACAAGGGCATCCCCATCAGGTTTCATTTCAGGAATGTATTTACCCTCGGAAATGAGAAAGACCGGAAGGTAAAGTACCAGGCCTATAATGTTCTGTACATTTACAATATACACAGGCCTGTAATTAAATGCCAGTTTTCGTAAAAGAAGAGAATAACCGGTTGCACACAGCACCGCGCAGAACATGAGAATAATCCCTCTTATGTCAAAAGACAGGTTGCTCTTTCCGGCAACTATGAAAATCAGGATACCTGTAAAAGATACAACTACTCCCAGGTAATTAAACCTGCTGAGCTTTTCCTTAAACAATATAAGCGCTCCAATTGCTGTAAATATCGGTATTGTTGATACAATTACCGATGCTACTGTAGATGAAACATATGTAAGCCCATGACTCTCAAATATGAAATACAGGAAGGGTTCAAAAGTTGCAATAAGAAAAAAATATTTCCTGTCTTCTTTCCGGATTTTCTCAAAGCGTCCTGTGATCAGCAGGAAAAGACTTAGCAGTACAACAGATATGGCAAGCCTGAAAAACACGATGGTAATTGGCCTGTATGCTTCGTTGGCTACTTTAAACCAAACGTAGGAGAAGGCAAAGAATGCCATCGAAAATATTATCGATATATAAGCCTTGACAAGTTTGTTCACCTTTATTTCTTAAATCAGGATGCGAAAATAGAAATTTTATCCGGTATATAAACCTTTTATCGCTCATACCAGTGCTGCCTGACATGGTTATAATTTTCGAACATAATATGTTCAGGCAGAGATTAAGATGTGTAAGTTGTTTCATGTCAATATTATAATAATTATAATTGTTTCGAATGCCTGGTTTGTTCTGTACTTTTCCATATTTGCCAGTCCTTATAAATTTTATATATTTGTTCGCTCAAAAGGTTAGATATGAGAGGGTTAATTTTTTATGTTTAACCGGGTAAATAGCTATAAAACACAACTTTAAAATCAAAATTTAAATATCGATGAAAATCCTTGTGTGCATCAGTAATGTTCCAGACACAACAACCAAAATCAAATTTACCGGTGACAATGAGTTAGACACAACCGGTATACAATGGGTAATCAACCCCTGGGACGAGTTATCTCTTACACGTGCTCTTGAATTGAAGGACAGCAATCCCGGTTTAATTGAATCGGTTACTGTTGCTCATGCAGGACCTGCTTCTTCAGAGCCTACAATTCGCAAGGCACTGGCCATTGGGGCCGACAGTGCAATACGTGTGAACGCAGAGCCTCTGGATGCCTTTTTTGTTGCAGCACAGCTGGAAAAGGTAATTACAGAGGAGAACTTTGATATTGTTCTTTGCGGAATTGAATCAAGTGACTTCAACGGGTCAACGGTTGGTGGCATGCTGGCCGAATTTCTTGGATATCCTTCTGTTTCTGCTGTTTCGGGTATTAATATTGAAAATGAAGATATTGTTATTAAGCGCGAAATAGATGGTGGCAGTGAGCTTGTATCAGTACCTGTGCCATTTGTTGCCATAGTGCAGAAAGGAATTGCAATTGAACCAAGAATTGCCGCCATGCGGGGTATTATGATGGCAAGGAAAAAACCAATTAAGGTTGTTGAGCCTGCAGATGTAAATGCACTCACTGAGGTCAGTTCCTATGAGATGCCGCCGGAGAAGGAGGCCTGTAAATTTATTGATCCTGATAACCCGGAAGAACTGATTGATATACTGCAGAACAAAGAAAAACTCATCTAATTTATTAAAGCATAATAAAAAACGAAATAAAATGTCAGTATTAGTATATACAGAAAACTGGGACGGTAAATTCAAGAAATTATCATTTGAACTGGTCTCATATGCATATGGTGTAGCTTCAATGATTGATACAGACGTAGTTGCAGTTTCCATAGGTGATGTTGACGACGGTGAACTTGAAAAGCTTGGTAATTACGGAGCTAAAAAAGTGATCTCAGTAAATAAGGAAGAATTGAAGGGTCTTGACAGCCAGGCTTATGCTGCAGTAATTAGTGAAATTGCAGGAAGAGAAGAAGCCGCCGTGCTTGTACTGTCAAACAACAATACCGGTAAGGCAGTTGCGCCGAGGCTTTCTGTGAAACTGAATGCCGGTGTTGGTGCAGGTGTAAGTAAGCTGCCTTCATCAACGGATCCTTTTACGGTTTATAAAAGGGTTTACTCAGGTAATGCTTATGCAAACATTGTAATTAAGTCGGATATTAAAATATTAACCCTTGAACAGAATTCTTTTGAAGTTAATGAGACGGGAGGAAATGCTGAGATTGAGCAGATGGATTATGACCTGGATGAGTCACTGGTAAAGACAGAGATAAGGGATGTAAGCAAGCAGACGGGAAAACTTCTTCTTACCGATGCCGAAATAGTTGTATCCGGTGGAAGAGGAATGAAATCGCCCGACAACTGGCAACCCCTTGTTGAACTGGCTGAGCTTCTTGGCGGGGCAACAGCATGCTCAAGGCCTGTTTCAGATGAAGGGTGGAGACCACATGAAGAGCATACAGGGCAGACCGGGAAAATAATTGCTCCTAATCTTTACATAGCAGTAGGTATCTCAGGAGCTACCCAGCATATTGCAGGTGTTAGCTCATCTAAATGTATTGTTGCGGTTAACAATGACAAGGATGCTCCTGTTTTTGAGTCTGCCAAATACGGTATTGTAGGTGATGCCATGAAGGTATTGCCCGGGCTTATAGAAGCTGTAAAGAATACCAGGACCAGCTAGTTCCACTTCAAACTTCGCAATATGCAAAAGCAGATAATATTCTTAATAGTCCTTTTACTGACGCTTGGTGTATTTACCTATACATCAATCAGAATTGCGCGGTTTTTCAGGCTTACAAAACCGGCCTTTCGGGTAAGGAATACAGGGAAGAGAATATCTGAAACAATGAAGGTGGCATTTGGCCAGTCCAAGATGTTCAGATTACCCGTGGTTGGGACAATGCATGCCCTTGTATTCTGGGGTTTCTGTGTTATACTGATAGGAAGTGTTGAAATGATCATCGATGGCCTGGCAGGTACTGAGAGAGTACTGAAAGTACTGGGTGTTGTCTATGATATCATTATTGCTTCAGGAGATATTTTTGCCCTGGTGGTTGCAGTTTTTATTATTGCATTTCTTGTGCGCAGACTCTTCCTTCATATTCAAAGGTTTGAAGGTTCAGAGATGAAAAGGGCATCACATATTGATGCAAACATAGCACTGACGCTTATTCTTTTGTTAATGCTAAGCCTCCTGGGAATGAATACTGCTTATTATGCTTCTGTTGAAGTAAAGGGCGCTGAACTGGCAGGAATATATCCTGTAAGCTCGCTTATAGCTCCCGTTTATGCAGACTCTTCACCGGAAACAATCCACTTACAGCATGAGATATACTGGTGGTTGCATATAGTGCTTATTTTTATTTTTGCCAATATACTGCCTTACAGTAAGCACTTCCATGTATTTATGTCAATTCCGAATGTTTTCCTGAGCAGGCTGTGGCCATTGGGAAAAATGATTAACATGGACAATATCACCAGGGAAGTGAAGATGATGATGGACCCTGAGACTGCCTTCAGTGAGGCAACTGATGAGGCTCCAATTGAAAGATTCGGTGTTAAGGATATTGAAGATATAACATGGAAGAATTATCTTGACTCTCTCTCATGTACTCAGTGTGGAAGATGCACGGCCGTATGTCCTGCAAATATTACGGGCAAGAAACTATCGCCCCGTAAAATTATTATGGATATGCGTTCAAGAATGAATGATAAGGGACCGGGTCTGGTCAGGAACGGTAGTGAGTATAACGACTCAAAGAGTCTCCTGAATGATTATATAAGCAAAGAAGAATTATGGGCCTGTACAACCTGCAATGCCTGTGCAAAAGAATGTCCCATAAATATTAATCATCCCGAGGTGATACTCGGAATGCGCAGGTATATGGTTATGGAAGAGGGAGATGCGCCCGGTGAAGTTAAGGCAGTTTTTAATAATATTGAAAATAATGGTGCACCATGGCAGTATTCATCTGAAGACCGCTTGCTGTGGGCTGATAATATTGAGGTTTCAATCAACGAGCAGGAATAGTTTCTCCTATGGAAAAAAAGAAAATAGATGTACCGGTAATGGCTGAGCTGTTCAGCAAGGGTAAAAAACCCGAATACCTTTTCTGGGTAGGCTGTGCCGGCGCTTTTGACGACCGTTATAAGAAAGTTGCGGCTGCATTTGCTAAAATACTTAAGCACCTGGATATAAGTTATGCCGTACTTGGTAAGGAAGAAACCTGTACCGGCGACCCGGCCAGGAGGGCAGGCAACGAAATGGTTTACCAGATGCAGGCCCTGCAGAATATTGAACTTTTTAAGACATATGAAATAAAAAAAGTTATAACAATATGTCCGCACTGCTATAATATATTTAAGAATGAATACCCGGATCTCGGAGCCGATTTTGAGGTTATTAATTATCTAAGTTTCCTGGCAGACATGCTGCATGAAAAGAAACTGAAACTTGATAACAGTGTACTTCATGACAGGATTATTACTTATCATGACCCGTGTTACCTGGGCCGTGGGAATGACATTTATGATGAACCCCGAGAGTTGCTTGCAACAATGACCCCGGCACTAAGGGAAATGAAGCGTAACAGGAGTAATGCACTTTGCTGCGGTGCGGGAGGAGCACAAATGTTTAAGGAAGCGGAAAAAGGAGATAAGGAAGTATTTATTGAACGCACCGAGGATGCAATAGATACAGGTGCTGATATTATTGCAAGTGCGTGTCCCTTTTGTATGACCATGATGACGGATGGAATAAAGTACAAAAACAGGGAAGATGAAATGCATAACCTTGATATTGCCGAACTTATTGTAAAAGCATTAAAAATATAGATTATTAATCAAAGAATTATATAAAATGGAAAACACAGAACTCCTGAAAAGTGGAGAATTCCTTGTACGGGAAGTAGATCCGGCTGATGTTTTTATCCCGGAAGAGTATGATGAAGAGCAGATTATGATAGCTCAGACCTGCAAGGATTTCCTGGAAGCCGAGGTATATCCAAAGCTTGAAGACCTTGATAAAGGTGACAGGGAACTGATGAAAGAATTACTTAAAAAATCAGGTGATCTTGGACTGATGGGAATATCAGTGAGTGAAGAATATGGTGGGTTTGGCCAGTCTTTTGTTACCCAGATGCTTGCAGCAGAGACAATTGGTGCAGCTTATTCATTTTCAGTGGCCTTTATGGCTCACTGCGGCATAGGTACATTACCTATTATGTACTATGGAAATGAAGACCAGAGACAACGTTATGTGACCAAACAGGCAACAGGAGAACTCCTGGGAGCATATTGCCTTACTGAACCGGGGGCCGGTAGTGATGCCAATTCAGGTAAAACAAATGCTGTTCCCTCTGAGGATGGCAGTCATTATATCCTTAACGGTCAAAAAATGTGGATCACCAATGGTGGTTTTGCAGATACACAGACTGTTTTTGCAAAGATTGAAAATGACAGGGTTCTAAGTGCCTTTATTGTTGATACAGACAGTGAGGGTGTTGTGGTAGGACCTGATGAGCATAAAATGGGGATTAAAGGTTCTTCAACCACGCAGATCTATTATAACGATGTAAAGGTGCCTGCTGAAAACCTCCTGGGCCAGAGGGGACAGGGCTTCAGGATAGCCCTTAGTATTTTGCATATGGGAAGGATTAAGCTGGGTGCCAATGTGCTGGGAGCATCAAAAAAGGCGATAACCGATTCAGTGCGTTATGCCAATGAAAGAAAGCAGTTTGGTACACAAATAGCAAATTTCGGAGCTATCAAACATAAGCTGGCCGAAATGGTTATCCGCACCTTTGCAGCTGAATCTTCAATATACAGGGTGAGTAAAGATATTGACTGCCTTATAGAAAAATATGTTGCAGAAGGATGTGATAAAGGGAAGGCCTCAATTGACGCTATTGCCCATTATGCCGTTGAAGCGGCTATATTAAAAGTCTATGGATCTGAAATGCTTGATTATGTCGTTGATGAGGCCGTACAGGTTCACGGCGGAATGGGTTATTCTTCTGAAATGGATATCGAAAGAGGCTACCGCGATTCACGTATAAACAGGATATTTGAAGGGACCAACGAAATAAACAGGATCCTGGTGGTTGATACAGCCATGAAAAGAGCTAAAAAAGGAGAGTACGGATTGTTTGAGGAGGCAGAAAAACTTGCAGGTAATATTGCTGGGATTGATGTGTACAAAGGTGGCGATGATGACTTCTTTACTGAAAAATCAGGCTACATAAAGAATATGAAAAGGACTGCCCTGCTGCTTCTAAATGCAGCTTCAACTGCCTACGGCCGCAAACTGGTGCATGAACAGGAGATTCTTAATAATATTTCTGATATAATAATGGAAATATATGTAGCAGAGTCTACTGCACTCAGGGTTAAGAAAATTGAAAGCCTTAAAGGAGACGCAGGTATATTCAGGGACATCCTCGATGTCTATGTATACAATGCCGTGCAGGACGTCAGAAGATCGGCGCTTGATGCAGTTTACTCGCTTGACGCTGATAATAAGGATGAACTGGTAAAGGCTGTAAGTGATCTTTCAGAAGCAGCGGGAGTAAATGTGAAAGCTTGCCGCAGGCGGATAGCTGATAAACTGATTGAAGACAACGAATATAAGTTTTAGCAGAATACTATTTTCTGCCTGTCTCTTTTAATATTGCATCCATAAGGCTGTAAGGTGAAGAAAGATCTACATCCTGGGACAGTTCCCAGGCCATTATGCCCCCAATGCCGTTTTTAATCAGGAAGGATGTTTTTTCCCTGATAAGATACCTGCCGTTGAAGCTGTACCTTCCGTAATTATTTGATGCAGGAGGAGGATAGGCCATTTCCACTATAGTGGCATATGTATATGATCTTGGTGAAATATCTCCTTCAAGATAAGGGCGTTTGGCATAAAAAGGAACACCCATGATTAATTTGTCAGGTGGTATCCCCGCATCAAGGTGCAGGTTTGTATAGTCTTTAAACATCCACAATGGTACCTGGTTGCCTTCATCATCAAAAAAACCGTAACTCATAACATTGATATAGTCAACCAGGTTAATGACAGAGGCAGAGAAAGTAGCATTGGAGGGAGCCATTGCAATAGAGAATAAAAGTCCGTTCGCGCGAAGCGACTGTGATAGCATATTTATTAATACACTGTGATCCTGGGGCCTTACAGTAAGGGGATATGATTCCCAGTCAAGGTCAACACCGTTAATCCCATTGTCAAGACAGAAGCTTGTAAGGCGGTCAACATAATCCTGGCGCAGAGAAGGATCTTCAAACATTGTAAAGATAGTTTCGGATTCGTACCAGCCACCAAGAACAAGAAATAATAATGTTTCTGTTCCTTCTGTATATGTTTTAATTAATTCAATGTCTTCGGTCATCCCTTCGGGAATAAAAAATTCACCCTGCTGATCCGGCGCAATTGAGAAATAATACAGGTGATCAAGGTATGGCAGGACGGTCATATCAGCATTGTCTATTCCCCAATGGGGCAGATAAGCTGCTACGAGGATATCATTCTCCGGTATGCCTGTCTTTTTATCGGTGCAAGCGGAAAGCAAGACAAATATACCCATCCAGAAAAAAAAACGTATTTTCATTATTAACTGGTTAGAGAGAATAAAGATATTATTTTTGAGTAATAGATTAAACAAAAACTGGGAGGTCTCCTATGAAAACAGTAAATCTGATAATCATTGCCATTTTTTCTTTACTGGTGTCCTGTGAAAGTACTGAAAAATTCAGGCCAGTTGATTATGTTGATCCGCAAATTGGCTCCGTGCATGGCAGGTGGTTCTTTTATACCCCCGCTGCAAGACCTTTCGGAATGGCTAAGCTGGCTCCTCATACCAATGCCTGGGGAAGCATGGGGAGCTGGCTTCCCTGTGGATATGATGACAGGCACAGATCAATTGAAGGATTTGGCCATTTCCATGAATTCCAGGTTGGGGGCCTGGTATTTATGCCGGTTACGGGTGAAATAAAAACTGTTCCCGGAACACTGGATAATCCTGATGCAGGCTACAGGTCTCGTTTTTCCAGGGATACAGAAATCTCAAAGCCCGGGTATTATTCTGTTGTGTTGTCTGATTATGATATTAAAGCCGAAATAACATCTACTAAAAGGGTTGGTTATCACAGGTATACATACCCGGAGACAGAAAGTGCTGCTTTAATTATTGATATAGGTCATAAACAGGGCGAAAGTAGTGATGTAACAGAAGCTTTTATAGAAAAAGTGTCTGATACTGAGCTTGAAGGATACATTGAAACAAACCCTGAGTATATCAAGTTTTGTGATGCGGGTAACAGGGTGAAGATGTATTTTTATATTAAGCTGGACAGGGAACCTGATTCATGGGGAATATTCGAAGGGGATACAGTGATTGCCGGGATTGATAAAACCAGGGCTGTTGCAAATGGCATGTTTGTCAGGTTCAATGACTCAGGAGGTGAGCAAGTGCTTATAAGAAGCGGTTTATCTTATACTTCTGTAGAAAATGCAAGGCTTAATTATGAATCTGAAGCGCGTACTAAAAGCTTTGACCAGGTTGTGGATGATTCGCAAAATGCCTGGAACAATATGCTTTCAGTTATCATGGTTGAGGGTGGCAACAATGAGGATAAGATCAAGTTTTACACAGGTCTTTACCATGCATTGCTGGGCCGCGGACTGGCAAGTGATGTTAACGGTATGTATCCCCGCAATGACGGAAGTGCAGGCAGGGTACCCCTGGATGACAATGGTGAGCCTTTATATAATCATTATAATACAGACGGCATATGGGGCGGATTCTGGAACCTGGGACAGCTATGGGCCCTGGCATACCCGTGGTACCTTAGTGAATATATGCAATCAAACCTGGATTTCAGCGATGAAACAGGGTGGCTGCATGATGGGGTAGCTGCAGGTGCTTATGCCAACGGAGTGCAGACCAATTATAATGGTCTTATGCTGGCAGCTGCTTATAACTGCGGTATCAGGGATTTTGATATCGAAAAAGCCTATGCAGCAGCATTAAAAAATGAAACTGAATACAGTGGCAGGGATTTTGGTTCAGGTAAATATGATTTGCATTACTTTGTTAATAACGGATATATACCGTCCTATGACACAACCCTTTCGAATGGATGGGTTTTCAATTTCGGTGCATCACATACACTTGAGTTTTGCTTCAGTTCGTTTGCCGTGGCTGAATTTGCAAAAGCACTGGGCAGGGTAGATGACTATGAAAAACTCATGAGCCAGGCCATAGCCTATAAAAGGATTTTTGACCCTGAAACAAAATTTGTCAGGCCCAGGAACGAGGATGGTTCCTTTATTGATAATTTTGACCCCATGGAGCCCTGGAGAGGGTTCCAGGAAGGGAATGCGTTTCAGTATACCTGGTACGTTCCACATGATCCTGCGGGAATAATTGAACTTGTGGGAGAAGACCTTTTTAATGAGCGCCTGGAGAAAATGTTTACCGATGCACGGAAATCCGTTTTTGGAGGAGGAGAAGAGATTGACAGTTTCTCAGGACTTGAAAAATTATATAACCATGGTAACCAGCCATGCCTGCACAATGCATGGTTGTTTAATTATTCCGGTAAGCCATGGCTTACACAGAAATGGGTGAGGCTGATCTGTGATGAATTTTACGGAACAGAACCTTTGCACGGCTATGGTTACGGTCAGGATGAGGACCAGGGCCAGCTGGGTGCCTGGTACGTGATGGCTTCATTAGGTCTTTTTGATGTTTCCGGGCATGCTTTCAGTGAACCTGTTTATCAAATTGGAAGCCCTCTTTTTGACAGGGTTACAATAAAACTTGATCCGGAATACTACCCGGGGAAAGAGCTTGTTATTACTACTGAAAACAATGTTCCGGGTAATAAATATGTGAAGGAGATTCAATTTAATGGACAGAAACTGGATAAATATTGGATTAAAAGAGCAGAGCTGCTAAATGGCGGAATATTGAAAATACGCCTTGTCAGTGAACCATCTAAGGATGACCGTCGCTTAAACCTTCCTCCTTCAATGAGCACAAAAACCGGCAGAGAATAGTAAAAAAGTTGATTTAAATCAATAAAAAACTCCATTAAGATCAGTTATTTACATGTGAATATATTTGCTGCCCGATATATGCACTCATCTTTAGATGAGATATATTTACCACATTATTAATACTTGGTTAATTATTCAGTAATCATACAGAACATGAGCAAAATAAGAGAGGGAGCCGTAGCAAATATTTGCTTTACATTATTTGTTTTGGCTTTAATAGGCTTGACCGCATGTGAAAAATACAGCTATGATCCACCAGTTTATGAACCTCCTGAAGCTGGTGAAGTGGTTTATTACGGACAGCAAATAGCCCCGTTGTTTGAAGAATACAACTGCACAGGTTGTCATGGCGGAGGTATTAGCCCGGACCTAAGACCGGCCAATTCATTTAAGGAGCTTACTGAAGGTGGTTACATTAATCTTGATGAACCTGAAGAAAGCGGTGTTGTAAAGAATTGTATTGATTATGAGCATGGAGAAGAATGGGCTACAGATGATGTATGGCTTTTGCTTGACTGGATATACCTGGGAGCATCTGATAATTAAAATTGTTAAAACAAAATAAACCGACTGCAATGAAAAAAATACTCTCATTACTATTTCTGGCATTACTTACCCTGCCTTTGTTATCACAGGATGAAGAGGAAGATTACCCGGTAATGTATACTTTTGAAACGGGAATGCTAGCCGATAACCAGACTGTTATGACCCCTTACAAAGGGATGATAGAGTTTCAAATCCAACACCGTTTCGGCCTGGTGACAAACGGTCATCAATCATTATACGGTATTTACTCTCCTTCAAATATAAGGCTGGGTCTGAATTACGGTGTCACAGACAGATTAATGCTGGGAGCCGGAGCAACCAAGGACCTTAATTTCTGGGACCTGAGTGGTAAGTACGCCATTTTACAACAAACCGAATCGGGAGCAATGCCTGTATCACTTACTTATTATGGTAATATTGGTGTTGAAGCAAGAGCTGATAATAATTTTGGTCCGCCCGAAGAATTCAAGTTTTATCATAAGTACTCCTATTTTAACCAGCTTATTGTGGCAAGGAAATTTTCAGAAACTATTTCTTTACAGCTGGCTCCTACCTTTATATGGTTTAATGCTGTTGAAACAGGATATAACAATGCCAATTTCGGATTGCACGCAGGGGGTAAATGGACCTTTGTTCCTACTCATTCACTGATTTTTGAATATGACTACCTGTTTACACCTCCCGATACAGATCCTGACGGTGATGGCACAGATAATTTTGAGAGGACGCTTCCCCAGATTGTAGTGGGATGGGAAAAAGGAACAGCTACCCATGCTTTCCAGCTTTTCTTTGCAAACTATAAAGCCATTATCGGGCAAAGGAATTTTGTTTATAACAAGAATGATTTCTGGGAAGGAGAATTTCTTGTTGGTATGAATGTTACAGTAAGATTCTAAAGAACTATTTATATGAAAATTGCACTAACATCATTAATTGTGGCACTTATTTCTGTTATCTCATTAACAGATAAACATGCCCCTGTGCTGCAGGAGCCACAGGATGAATACCAGGTGGAAAAGGGCAGGGAGAATAATATTTTTGCCGAGGATAATGAGAATTGCCTCGTTTGTCATGGGGAGGAATATTATCAACTTTCGGATACAGCCCAGGACAAATCAGAAAGAAGGATTATGCCTTCCAATTATTATGTCGACAGGGATGAATATTACCAATCCAATCACTGGAGCTTTGGTTGCCTGGATTGTCATCCCTACGATTTCGAAAAGTTTCCCCATCCAACCTCGGCACGGCTTGAAGAGCCTTTTCATTGTAATGACTGCCATGGCTTTGATGAACAGTATGCGCATTATCATTTTGATGAAATAACAGAGGAATATAACGAGAGTGTTCATGATGACATTGAAGGTTTCTCATGCTGGAAGTGCCATGACCCTCACAGCTATGAGATTACAATACGAACTTCAGAGAATCTTGAAGAAACTATACTCTACGACAATAATATATGCCTGGAATGTCATGCAAATTATGATAAGTTTCAGCTATTGAGTAGCAGGGATGAGATAAGGATAGTATCGAGCCACGACTGGCTTCCGAACCAGGCGGCCCATTTTAAATCTGTGCGATGCATAGAGTGCCATACCGAGATCAGCGACAGCTTGCTTGTGGCACACAAATTGCGTCCTGCCGATAAGGCTGTAAAACGCTGTACAGAGTGTCATACATCAAATTCACGTTTACTGGCTACTCTTTATAAATTTCAAAGTAAAAAAATCAGGAATGATGCCGGTTTTGTTAATGGTGTTATACTGAATCAGTCATATGTAATAGGAGCAAACAGAAACCCTGCAATTAATATGCTGAGCTTTATTATTTTCGGTGGGGTCGTACTGGTTATTATATTTCACATATTCATGAGGCTAATAAAAAAATAAAATAAAATGTCAAATCGTATCTATTTATACCCTGTGTGGATCAGAATATGGCACATAATAAATGCCATCCTGTTCCTTGTTCTTATTTTTACAGGTATTGCACTTCGGTTTGCCGGACAGGAAAATGCTGTTTCACTGATCAGGTTTGATCAGGCTGTAGCATGGCATAATGTAGCTGCTATTATACTTACAGCATCCTATGTCATTTTTGTCATTGGCAACGCAATTTCCCGTAATGGCCGCTATTACAGAATTAAAAAGGAGAATTTCTGGACTGAACTGATAGCGCAGTTCAAGTTTTATGCCTTTGGTATGTTCAGAAAAGAAAAGCATCCTTTTCCTGTGAATGAGGAAAGAAAATTCAATCCCCTGCAAAAGATATCTTATGTGCTGGCAATGTATGCAGGAATGCCTGTTCTGATCATTACAGGTTTCGGATTGCTTTTTCCGGAAATTCTTATACAGCAGTTTTTTGGGATCAGCGGACTTTTAATTACAGATGTATTGCATTTTAGTATAGGATTCATATTGTCGGTTTTCCTGATTGTGCATGTATATACCTGCACATTGGGACAAAAGCCGGGAACATTATTTAAGAGTATGATGAACGGGTATCATGAAGAACATGATTAAGATAAAGACCATTTATGAGTGACCATGATAATAAAAAATCGAGAAGAAAATTCCTTAAAAACGTAGGTGCCGGTCTGGGTGCCCTGTCACTTTCAGGAGCAGGGGCAATAGCCGGAAATAAGATTACTGAGGCCCCGGGCGGCAAAGTAAAGGTGCTGACTGCTGAGGGTAAACTGGTGGAAGTGTCCAGGGATGCTCTGAAAGACGTTAAAAGGGTAACAAATGAGAAAAGAGAAACAGCCAGGGAGGGTCTTCCCAACAGGAAGTTCATAATGGTTATTGATCTTGCCAAATGCGCAAATGCCAGGAAATGCATTGATGCATGCCAGGAAGGTCATATGCTTCCAAAAACACATGAATGGATCCAGTTGTATTCAATACAGGAGGCTGAACATACAGCTCCTTACTGGATGCCCAGACCCTGTTTTCACTGTGACAACCCTTTATGTGTCAGTGTATGCCCGGTTGGAGCAACATATAAAAGAGATGATGGTATTGTGCTCGTAGACAGCAACAGGTGCATTGGTTGCAAATTTTGCATGACAGGCTGTCCATATTCTGCCAGGTCATTTCACTGGAAGGATCCTGAAGCAGAAGTCCCGGAAGATCACGTGTATGATCCGGAGCTTAATATTCCACCTGTTGAGGGTACAGTAGGTAAATGCGTGTTTTGTGCCGATAAATTGAGGAATAATGAATTGCCTCGTTGTGTGTCTGCCTGCCCGATGGGAGCACTGTATTTTGGTGATATGGTGGAAGATGCAATAACTAACGGACAGGAAACGTTAAGGTTTTCCAGGGTTATGGAGGAAAAGCATGGATACAGGTACATGGAGGAGCTGGGTACACATCCAAGTGTATATTATCTGCCACCTGTAGACCGACTATTCGATTATGACAGCGGGATGGAGGGTCTGAGTGAACAGGACAAGAAAAGATATAAGAAAACAGGCCCCAGGGGTAAGAAAAAATAAAATACACTTATTATTATGGAAATAAGGAATAAGAGCCTTCTAAAAGATTTTACTTCGGAGATTGTAACTACATCAAGAAAATGGTACCTGCTCTTTGGTTTTTTTGTGATAATCTGGGCATTGGGAGTATATGCCCTTGTCCTTCAGATCGACAAAGGGCATGTAGTTACCGGTATGAGAGATAATGTAGTCTGGGGAGTATATATAGTAAACTTTATCTTCTTTATGGGACTGAGTTATGCCGGGGCGCTGATTTCCGGGGTACTGCACCTTTTTAAATCCCCCTGGCGGGCTCCCGTAATTAGATTCGCAGAGCTTATAACAGTTATATCCCTGTGTGTGGGGCCATTCTTTATATTTTTCTGTATTGGCAGACTGGACCGGCTGCCTTTTTTGTTCGCATATCCACGTATACAATCTCCAATTACCTGGGATGTCATTGCAATATGCACTGACCTTATAGGATGTTTTATATTTCTATATCTCTCACTTATAGAGGATTTTGCTATCCTGCGAGATACAAAAGATATTAGCTTCAAACCATGGAAAAGAAAGTTGTATGAAGTACTGGCGCTGGGATACCAGGGTACGGAGAAACAATATAAATTACTTTCAAGAGCAAAGAATATCATGGCTGCAATGATCATTGCAATTGCCATAATTGTATATTCAGTACTGGCATGGATTTTCGGAGTTACATTGCAACCTGGCTGGCATAGTACCATATTTGGTCCCTATTTTGTGATCGCCGCCGTTTTTTCAGGTACGGGACTGCTGATCATACTGATGCAGATATTCCGTAAGATATACAGGCTTGAAAAGTATATTACAAAGAAACATTTCGTAAATGTAGGCGTATTGTTGCTGATTATAGCTGCTTTCTATGGCTACTTTACATTTAGTGACTATCTTACCAAGTGGTATGGCTCGGTGAAAATGGACAAATTACTTATTGATAAATTGTTCGAGGATTACTACTTCCTGTTTATTTTCGCAAATTACCTGGGTATCCTTATTCCAATTATAATAGTAGGAATACCGAAGTTCAGAAACATCAGGAATATTGTTATAGCTGCTGTTATAGCGCTTCTTGGTTTGTGGATAAACCGTTATATTATTGTGGTACCTACCCTGGAAACCCCTTTTCTGCCAATACAGGATTACAGGCCGGATTTTATTAAGTATTCACCTACCTGGGTTGAATGGGCCTTAACAGCTGCAGGGGTAGCCGTCTTTGGAATTTTTATGATGCTGGTATCCAAGATAGCCCCTCTGGTTTCAATCTCGGAAATGAAAAGCACAGAGAACAATAAAATAACTTTAACACCGGAAGTATGAAAAAATTGTTCATCAATATAATAACAGTTCTCATTCTCTTTACAGCGGCAGCCTTGGAACAGGGCCACTCACAAACAGGTAAGGAACAGGAAGTGCTGGTTCCATATATGGAATTTAAATACCTTAAGAATACCGATAATCAACGCATTCTTGAAGCCAAAGTTTCTCTTCCGGGAGACCTGGGCCTGGAGCCAATTGAAGGGCTGACAGTGAAATTCTTTACCAATATGGATAACCCCGTCCCAATGGGTGAAGCAATTACCGATTCCAAAGGAATAGCAAAGTATATTATTCCTGATGATTATGCCATACCTGTTGATGAGGAAGGCTATTGGTGGTTTTACGCGGAATCTGAAGCTGATGATAAGTATGATATATCCATGGCAGAAGTTACTGTCCGGGATGTTACGCTTGACATGGCCCTTAATGAAGGAGAAGAGGGAAAAAAGGTAATCCTTAAGGCATACACAATAGTTGATGGGGAGAAGGTACCTGTTAGTGATGAAGATATTTTTGTCTACGTCCCGAGAATGTTTAGCCTGTTACCTGTTGCCGAAGGATATTTTATTGATGGTGTGGCAGAAGTTGAATTCCCGGAGGATGTTCCGGGCGACGATGAGGGTAACATTACTGTAATAGGACGATTTAATGACCACTGGCAGTATGGTAATGTTGAACAAAGAGTCGCTACAAAATGGGGGATACCTGCATCACATGAAGTCGCAGAGACACATCGTACATTGTGGACCCAGATAGCACCCCGCTGGATGATAGTCACATTGACAATTATGCTGGCTGGTGTTTGGGGGCACTACGTGTTCGCAATAATTAGTATGGTACGGATAAAAAGGACCACGAAGAAGATGAAATAATTTTAGCATGATAATTGTACTATTAATAATGAATTAAAAATTTATGTTATGAAAACACTTAAAATTTTTACAATGGGACTGTTACTAACAGGATTTGGATTAGCATTAGTCTCAATGACTCCCCAGAGGCAGAAGATGCCTGAACCATGGGAAGTGCCCGCTAAGTATAAGAATATGGAAAATCCTGTGGAGGCAAATGATGCAAGTATTAAGAAAGGTGCATCAATGTATAAGCGCTTTTGCGCATCCTGCCATGGCAGAGAGGGCCTTGGTGATGGTCCAAAGGCCAGAGTGCTGAAGACTTTTCCCGGTGACTTCTCCGGTGATCAATACCAGGATCAGACCGATGGTGAGCATTTCTATAAAACCAAATTCGGACGAGGAGAAATGCCTGCTTATAAAAGGATAGCTGATGAAGATATCTGGAATATTGTTAACTACATGCGTACTTTTAAAGCAGAATAGCCGAACAGGAAAACATAAACCCCTTACAGGGGTGAATACTGCAAAACAGGTTATGACCATTGGTCAATTCCGGTTTTGAACAGATTAAAATGATTAATACAAAAGAGGTGTGGGTTTAAGTACCCGCACCTTTTTTATTGCACGCTTTGGTTGATGAGGGAAGGCTGAGGCTGAGGCTAAGGATAAGGTTATGCAAGGAGGTTATTAGCTGCATATTTATCGAGTTTGAGTGAGTTTGAATGAGTTTGAGTGAGTTTAAATGAGTTTAATATGCAGATAGTTACATCCCTGCACAACTCACTTGTATCTTCCGTACTTGTATCTTGTATCTTCTCTCTGCTCCCTGCCCCAGGGTTACGGTAGCCGGAGGGAGATCAACATTAACATAAGCATATTATCTATAGTTAATTATAAATAAAAAGGGGCTCCTTGTGGGAGCCCTTTTTTATTTGGCTTTGTATTTCAGAAACTATGTTGATTAGTATGTTACAGAGAATACTGTTTCAAGGGTGTTAAGTAAAACTGCCTCGGTGTAACCGGGGTTATGCATTCCCATGCTCCTGTCTTCCTCTATTGCCTGCCAGTTTATGTATGCTGCTACGTGCTCCTGTGTTTGTGAGCTGGTAACAGGGTGTCCGGAGGCATCAATCACTCCTGCATTAAGGAGTTCTGTTTCCAGGTCAGCAAGGTAGGTTTCAATATTTGTCTGTACGGCTGCTGCTTTAGTGTCCAGTGTGGCTGCGTCTGTATGGCATTCAAGGCATGCAGCAGGCCAGTTATTAACAGATGAACCGTGGTAGGAGTATGAAAATTTCCATGTGTGTCCTCCTGCCTGTGTTCCGTATGCATCATTCATATGGCATGTAACACATCCGTCAGCTGCAGCCGGAACCATAGTTGATGTAGTCCCATGATTTCCACCAGGTGTGGGAATAGTTGCAGAACCTGAGAATTCAAACAATCCTTCACCTACGAAAATATTATACTGTGGGCCGTGGTGCAGTCCCCAGTATGGAGATGGAGGAGTATATGTTGCTGTACCGCCGTCATCCCAGTTATCAAGTGTTCCAATTGATCTTGCCTGGTGACATCCTGTACACATGTTTCCTGCACCTATGTCTGTAGATGTCACTGTTGATCCGTCTGTACTGTGCCATGCATTTGTTGCTGCTGTCTTGGTAAGGTTCCAGTCGTCTGTCGTGTAAGTGTTGTGAATGTCGTGACAGGTGTAACAGTTGGGTTGTGTAGGATTATCAATTGCCGCATCCAATTCCTTGTTACCTAGTGTAGATTCAAAATGACCGGCTGCATTGGCTTCAGAAAAACCCTGGCTGGTGTGACAAATAGAACAATCAGCATCATTTCTTTCTGCATTACCTCCTGTGGCATGCACTGATGCTTCCCACTGTGCTGATACAGCTGTAATGACCTGGCTGTTGTCGTGGCACTCAATACATCCTGCTGTTCCGGCCGGACCGGTTGGTCCCTGCGGACCAACATCTCCTGTGTCTCCTTTTGGTCCCTGCGGGCCTTCAGGTCCCTGGGGCCCCTCACAGGCAGTAAATGTAAAGGCCAGCGCCGCTACAATCATAAATAATAGACTTGATAGTTTCTTCATGGTTTTAAATTTTAAGTATCAATAAAAAATAATATGTTTATCTCCAATTTTAACTTCTGCAATGTAGCTTTTTTTTTGAATTGTTTGCTGAATAACAGTATTGATCTTCTCCTTTGCGATTCACGATAGTTTCTCGTATATTTATTGATAAATATCAATGCAGCAGATGTTTTTCAACACTAAGGAGATTGATATCAAAATGTGCTATTGTTGTATTATTATGTTCTCTAACTGAGGGGTAAATCTATGACAAAAGAAAATATTTGCAATTGTGTCGACTGTGAAGAAGGATGGTTGAATTTCAAGGTTTTATCAAGGGATGAGCTTGAGATTCTTGAGGAAAACAGGTATGAAGCTGATTTCAGGGCAGGAGAAACAATACTCAAGCAATCATCTCCCGCCTCAAATGCTGTCTTTTTGCGATCAGGAATGGCAAAAATCTACCTTGAAGGCCAGGGTAGTAAGAACCTTATTGTCAGTATAGCAAAGCCGGGTATAATGATCGTGGGTCCCGGTATCTATACTGACAACAGGCATTCTTTTTCTGTTTCAAGTATTAACTCGGTAAAGGCATGCTTCATTAGAATTGAGGTAATAAAAAAATTGTTCGGGCAAAACAGGAAGTTTGCTGAAGGGGTGATCAGGGAAATGAGCCGTATGTCGCACTGGTACCTTGATAAATTAATGAGCATGACACAGAAAAAGATGCCGGGCAGGGTAGCTGAAGTATTGCTTTACCTCTCAGGGGAAGTATACGGAGCCGGGGAGTTTAATCCTTTGCTGACGCGACAGGAACTGGCTGATATGGCAGGGATGGCGAAGGAGAGTTTTGTCAGGATACTGAAAGAATTTTCAGATGAAGGAATAATATGTTCTGACTGCCCTGACATTAAGATAATGCAAAAAGAAAAATTACAAATGATATCAGATAACGGATAATAAACCATATGAAAATCAACTTTAAATCACTTTTTTCACCCGTATTCACGGGTGTTTTATTTGGCATTTTTGCCCTTGCAATGGCAGTTGCAACTTTTATTGAGAATGATTTTGGTGCGGCCTCGGCACGCCAGATAGTATATAACAGTAGCTGGTTTGAGCTTGTCTTCCTGCTGATGGTGATCAACCTCAGCGGTCAGATATTTACCTTTAAACTTTACAAGAAGAAGAAACTGACAGTAATGTTATTCCACGTGGCATTTATTGTTATTATTATCGGTGCGGCCATTACAAGATATACCGGTGATGAAGGAAGGGTTCATATCCGGGAAGGAAATTCAGTCAGTTATGGTATGACAAGCGATAAATACATGTCACTTACCATAAAAGATAAAACAGGTTCTGAGCTTATGAGCCATTCCGGCAAGGTGAAGGTAACGGAGACATCACTGGGAAGCTTTTATAAAGAAGGGACTATCGGCAATATTCCTTATTCAGTACGTTATTCACGTTATATACCCAATGCCGGCGAAACATTGGTAGAGGCAGAAGATGGTGAGCCTGTTGCAGCACTACTGTTAACACGCGGAACAAGATTACGTGAGGTAGTGTTTTTTAAAGAGGGCGAAACAAGGTCATTTCCCGGACTCAAAATCGGTTTTAAGGAAAATGATGATCTTGATGTAAGGATCAGCCTGGAGAATGACACTTTTTACCTGAGCTCAGAGTCGGATGTCAGGACAATGAGTATGATGACCCGTGAGAATACTGAAGTAGCAGCTGGTGAAAAGACCAAGCTCCAGGAAATGATGATATATACTACTTCATCTTACAGGCTGGTGCCTCAAAAACTGGAAACCAACGGCAGGGTTATGCCTGTTGGTGTTAACCCGGAAAACGAAAGGACAGGCAGGGATGCTTTTGAGATTGAACTAAGGCACGGCCCGGAAATTAAGAAATTATATGTCTATGATGATTACAACAGTGATGCCGATACCGCAATAACCAGTTTTGAGAACAGGCAGTATGTTGTTTCCTATGGACCGAGACTTATATACTTTCCTTTTTCTATTATGCTGAAAGATTTTATCATGGAAAGATACCCCGGATCCAGCAGTCCCTCAGGATACAAAAGTGAGGTTGTACTTATTGATGATGAAGAGGACCTTGTTAAACCTTTTTCCATTTACATGAATAATATATTGAAATACAAGGGATACCGGTTCTACCAGTCTTCCTATGATCCTGATGAAAAGGGAACTATACTCTCTGTCAATCACGACAGGGCAGGTATGTTTACAACCTATGCAGGTTATGCAATGTTGTTTGTATTTATTATTATGTCACTTTTTAACAGGAATTCTGTCTTCAGGAAGGTAAAGCCTTCGATCTGGCGTAACTCGGGAAGTAAGCTGATGTTATTGCTTATTGGGTTTTTTATGCTGGGATCCACTGTATATGCTAATCCCCAGAAGGTAGTTTATGAGAAAAAGAAGGCTGAAGAATTTGGCCAGTTGCTTGTCCAGGATCAGAAAGGAAGAACAAAACCGCTTTATACACTCAGTAATGATATTCTGAGAAAGATAAGTCGTCAGCATACTTACCGTGGACATACGCCCATGCAGGTATTTATGGGGCTCAGCACTGACTTTGAGAACTGGCAGGATGAGCCATTGATTAAAGTATCAAGCAAAGACTTAAGGAAGGCAATTGGCATAACTGAAGAATATACTTCAATAGATCAGCTGGTAAATTTTGACAAGGGAGAGTACCTGCTGGCAGATATGATACAACAGGCTGTCAATAAACCTGCTGGTGAAAGAGATAAAATGGATAAGGAGGTTATTAAAGTTGACGAAAGAGTTAATATTATTATGATGATAGCCCGGGGTGGATTCTTCAGGTTCTTTCCGCTGAGGGACGGAACTCATAACTGGGGCACGCCTTCTGAGGCTATGGAGAACGCTGTTAATCGACAGGACAGTATGTATATCAAGAATATCCTTTCTTTATATACAAATGCACTTTACCAGGGTATGTCCTCGGGTAATTACAGCCAGGCTGATGAATACCTCCAGTCAATTAAGGACTATCAGAGAAACCATACCGATTATGATCTTCCGTCAGAAGGGAAGATAAAGACAGAAATATTCTATAATAAATCAAAGGTCTTTGAGCGTCTTTTCCCTTATTATGCTACTGTAGGTATTATTATGCTGATTATTCTCATTGCAATGATAATAAGAGGCAGGACTCGTCCATCATTGGTTATCAAAGGTTTTACAGGTTTGATACTTATTGGTTTTATTTTCCATACACTTGCACTTGGAATAAGATGGTATATCTCAGGGCATGCTCCCATGAGTAATGGTTATGAGTCTATGATCTTTATTTCGTGGGTAACAGTCCTGGCCGGGCTTGCATTCAGCAGGAGATCATCACTGACACTTGCCTCAACAGCTGTGCTGGCATCTCTTACGCTTATGGTTGCCCATCTCAGTTTCATGGATCCGGAGATTACTAACCTTGTGCCTGTGCTTAAATCATACTGGTTGACCCTGCATGTATCAGTAATTACGGCAAGTTACGGCTTCCTGGGGCTTGGAGCTATCCTTGGCCTGGTGAATATGATCCTTTACCTGATGAACAAAGCTGGTAACAGGAAGAATATTATAAAAACCGTTGATGATCTTACAGTGATTAATTACCGCAGTCTGACACTGGGGCTTTATTTCCTTACCATAGGGACTTTCCTGGGAGCAGTATGGGCTAACGAGTCATGGGGAAGATACTGGGGATGGGATCCAAAAGAAACATGGTCGCTCATTACTATGATTGTTTATGCCTTTGTTACACATTCCAAAAATATAAAGGGATTGAACAGTATTTTTGCCTTTAACCTGATGTCAGTTTATGCTTTTTCATCTGTGCTGATGACCTACTTCGGGGTGAATTATTACCTTTCCGGGCTACATTCATATGCAGGAGGTGATCCGGTACCTGTACTAACATTTGTATACATCTCTGTGGCAGTACTGGTGCTGTTGTCTGTTTATTCTTATAACAGCTATAAAAAGCTCACGAAGGCAATGTCATGATATTAGGAAGCAATATGTTGCAGTTGATAATTAAATAGATAATGTAAACCTACGGTGAGCCTCCGTGGTTCTCAATGCTCTCCGTGGTGAAATATTCCTGTAACAAAAGAGTTGCAAAACAGGATAAAAGAAGTAGCTGAATTATGCAGATATTTACAGAATATTAATGATCCTGTGGTCAATAAGGATGAATAATATTGAGAGCAATATTGAATAAACAAAAAAGGTTTTTACCGGGATATATTCCGAAGGCTTTATATTCATTTTTATCCAGATATAGGCTGAGAGGTATATTTTACTCAGGAAGTATACCCCAAAGGTTGCAATTGCAACTCCTACAGCACCATAATCCACAACAAGCCAGAGACTGAGAGGTATGTTGACAACAAGTTCAAAGATTGCAGCACTCATCGCAACTCCTGTTCTTTTCCTGCCAATAATAATTGTGTGAGGGAAAAGCAGGCGTGGAATAACAAGCATTATATAGATCATGAATATGTCCGCGCTTCTCAGGAATTCAGGGGTAAACATCCTGGGGTACAGCCACCTGGCAAAGAGAAGTACAAGCATTGACATTGGGAAAAGATAGTGCATCAGTGTACGCGACTTTTTCTTTATTACATGTAATGATTCCTTAAATTTCGTTTGTGTGCCGAAGCGGGGCAACATTGCATTGCTGAGGCCTGTAGCGAGCATCATTACAAGAGGAAACTCCTTGGCACCGTACCTGAAAATTGCAAACATACGGGGATCATCAAAGTGTGCTGATACAATTATCCCGTCTATATATTGAGCCGAGCCACTGATCAGTGATGTAATTATCAATGGCCAGCCAAGACTTAGATGTTCTTTTATAAAGGAGGGAGATATACGGAATTCAGAATAACGGAACAGCAGGATGATAAGCCATATCCAGCGTACCCCTGTTATAGCCAGTAATCCGTAGACTGCCCACATAATACCTTTTCCTGCCAGTACCGGAGCGAGGATAAGAATGAGTTGCGCCAGGAAGGTATAGATGCCATACTGGAAAATCCTGTGGGAACGGTTTCTGAGCAGGTAGATATATTCAATAAGGCAAACAGGACTGCTAAGTAAGAGATAAAGCAAGAGAAGGTTTAGATAGGGTGTATTTCCTGTGTTACCGTAAACAGAGAAACTGTTCTTGAGAAGATGTCCGGAAACAAAAAATATAAGGCTGAAGCCAAGCAATAATAAAAAGGCGTTGAATATTTCAGGTGATTTTTCGCTGACATTCTCTCCAAGCCTCCTGAATGAACGGTTCCGGTTATACAGTGGCAGTAATGATTGAATTATGCCTGTTACCCAGAAAAAGCTCATGAAGCTGGCAATGAACATGAACATTTCCCATGAACCTATTTGTTCGGGGCTAAGATGGCTCTTGGTAAATACAATGCTGATAATGAAGAATACCACAAAGCGCAACAACTGAAACAGCTGTAACCCGGAAATATTATTTATGAATTTTGGTCTGGCCAATACCTTAGTGCCTGGTTTAAGATGTTTATACCTAATAACTACCGATTAATCAATTTATTGCATACAAAGTTCGTTTTGCTGTGAACCGTGCAAAGATAATAATTGAATTATGTGTTTGGCAAAAAGCAATATTTTTTTGCATTATTTTAAATTTTACATTTCCTTTGCACTCCGAATATGGTGAATGTAGCTCAGTTGGTTAGAGCACTGGATTGTGGTTCCAGGGGTCGTGGGTTCGAATCCCATCTTTCACCCTCTCTCTGAAAGCCGGTACACACGAAGTGTGCCGGCTTTTAATTTTTGAGCGGCGCTGAAAGCTTGCTTTCGTAAGCCACTCAAAAATTAAAAGCCAGGATGCCGCTTGCGGCTGACCGGCTTTCAGAGAGAGAAGTTCTCTCCCCCCCGGATCACCGAGCGAACGCAGAGAGCGAGTTAATCCCGGGAGGCTTTTGCCTGCCTC
>JAIPBU010000022.1 GCA_021738535.1 Bacteroidales bacterium
GAAAATCTGGAACCTAGAATTATTCATGACACTGACTTTTTATAAACAATTCATTTTCAGACATACAATCGAATATCAAATTTATGTTATTAAAAAATGAAAGTCAAGTTTTATTAGCGCGGATTCATGTAGAATTAATCTGTTAATTATTTGACCTAGAAATTGCGTGTTGAATTTCCAACCCGGGATTTCTAAAGATATAGCCACCGATAGTATAATTCAGGATCCTGGTATACGGTAAGATGATAAACAAAGTTTATGTAATATTTTGGATTTGAAACTTTAGTCCTTTTGTTCTTTAATACTTGTTTCAAGCTTTTCAACAAGCTTATCTATGCGTTCTATAGATGATTTTATCGTTTCTGAGCGCTTGCTTTCTTTTGTCTCCTTAAGCTCGGTTTTGAGCGTTTCCTTTCTCTCCTGGAGCTTGATGATATTCTCCTTTTTCTTCTCAATTTCAGCTGCTTCAAGGGCTTCGTTGAATATCAACTCTTCAGGGAATTTTTCATCCTTATCCGGTTCTTTTTCTTTCTTAACGACCGGGATAAACATTTTTTCATCAACCCGGCGCTGGTTCATGAATGTTGGTGATACTATCTCAATATTATTATCATGTAACAAGTCCATTACTTTTGCATTCAGAAGTGAAGTGGTACTGAAAAACTTACCACTATCTGCCAGGAACCCGTGTATCTTGTACACAACCGAATAATCGCCCAGTTCTGTTATATATACATAAGGATCATTTAACTCAGCTGCCTCTGCAGCCTTTTTTAATGCTTCTTCAATTTTTGTTCTCGGCACATCATAACCCAGCGATACAGTTGTCGAGATAACGGTGTTTGTTTTACGTGTTAGTTTAACGGGATTCCTGGCAATAAAAAGGTTAGGAATGGTGACAAAATTACTGTCCTCAAGCTGTATCTCGGTATGGAATATACTTCTTCTTACAACCCTCCCCTGTAATTCTCCTATTTTTATCAGGTCGCCGTTCTTAAAACGCTTCATCGAATTATTCATTATGCCTGCAATAAGGTTGCCCAGAACGGTGGTGGAGCTGAGGGCAATGCCTGCACTTATGATTATTCCGAGAAAACTGAGTATCTGACCTTTCAGGCTTTTTTCTATTGGCAGTGAAAGAATAAAAGAAACTGTGGCAATAATTATTACTGTAAAGGTGATTGTCCTTTTTACAAGGTTTTCGTCGGAGGCAACAGATTTAAGCCTTCTGAAAATGATGGAATTTATGATCAATACAATAACTGTAATGATCAGTATTATGCCCGGTTCAATCAAAGATCTGAAAATATCGGTAATTGCATCCATTGTTTTGCTTTTTTCTTTATGCAGGGATTATTAACCCGCTTTCAAAATTATTATCAGAACCATTTATGCTTTTTGAAGAAATATATCATTACCCCTGCAACCAGTGCCATTGCACCCAGCATAATAAAATAGGCATTCCTGTACTGCAGCTCCGGGATATAATCAAAATTAGTACCGTATACTCCTGCAATAAAAGTAAGAGGGATAAATATTGATGCGAATATGGTCAGTACTTTCATTACCTGATTTACCTTGTTGCTCAGATTTGTATTATACATATTAATAAGGTCATTGATCATATTGATATATGAATCAATGGCCTCATGAGCCTGATCCGAGAGATCGGTCAACAGCTCAAAATAAACCAGATTTTCCTGCGAAATAATCTTTGTATCAGATTTTATGAGTCTGACCGTTAATGGCTTTAAGGGGACTATAGCCCTTCTGAAATAACTTATTTCAGTTTTGTAATGGAAAAGAAGTGTACTGATCTCATTATTATTATCATTCAGCCTGCTGCTGAGTGCTTCTATTTTACTGCCAATCTGCTCCAGGTTTATCAGGTAGTTATCAAGCAGGCTGTCAATAAGAGCATATGCCAGGTAATCGGCCCCGGCACGGCGTATCCTGCCAACACTGTTTCTGATCCTGTTTCTGACATGTTCAAAGTGGTCCCCTGTTTTCTCCTGGAAGCTGATTATTATATTATCGAGCAGGACAAAAGATATTTGTTCTACCGATATTTTATTTTCCTCCCTGTCAAAATAGACGGCTTTGGTTATCAGTACTACATATCCCGGGTCTTCATAAATTTTGGGTCTCTGCCCTGTATCAGGGATATTTTCCAGTGCAAGGGGGGAGATATTAAATTCCTTACCGATTTTTGTAATAATATCTGTATCATGGATACCATCAACATTGATCCAGTTAACATGTCCGCTCTTAACGTTTGTCAGTAACTCATCTATGCTGTCATAATCCTGTTCAAATATTTCATTTTCATTGTAGGCCAACAGGCTTACCCGTGTTTCCTCCATTTTTTTGTCACCCATGAATATCAGGCTGCCGGGAGCGGCCCCTTTTGCTTTAAGCCTGCTTTTAAGAAATCTGGCCATAAAAAGATAGATTATTTGTTTTTACTGTTTTCACTGATATTAAGTTGCAGAGGAGAGATTTCCTTACCCCAGTATACAGTAGTATGGGGGAATGGAATCTCTATATTATTCTTATCGAATGCAATTTTCAGACGTCTCCTGTATTCTCTTCCCACTTCCCACTGTGTTATTGGCTTTGTTTTTAGCCGGGCTTTAATAATGAGGGCACTGTCTCCAAAGCTATCGAGTCCGAAAATTTCAATAGGATCAATTATTTTCTGCCCGAACACTTCATCCTTAATAAGCTCTTCACCCGTTTCTTTCATTATTTCCATTACCCGGTCCACATTCTCCTTATATGCAACTCCTATTTCAAAGACTATGGCCGACCATTCCTTGGTCATATTGGACATGCTGTTGATCTTGCCATTCTGTACAACATGTACAACTCCGGAAAAATCACGCAGGGTGATTGTTCTCAGCTCAATCTTTTCCACCAGTCCGCCCGTGCCGTTAATAATTGCCACATCACCTGCCCTGACCTGGTTTTCAAGTAAAATAAAGAAGCCGGATATAACATCACGTACCAGTTCCTGAGCTCCGAAACCAACTGCCAGTCCGACAATCCCCGCACTGGCAAGGATGGGAGCTATGTTTATTCCCAGTTTTTGGAGGATAATAAGTAAATATGTTGCAACAAGGAGTATTTTAATTATACTCCTCAATATTCCGGTTAGTGTTAATATTCTCTTCTCTGCTTCTTCTGTGTCCCTGTCTTGATTCTTCTCAGCCCTTCTGATCAAAGTCTTTTTTAGTTTTCTAATGAAAAGTTTCACTACTCTTAATACTATAAGCAGAATTACAGTTATCAGGATGATAATTGGTAACTCAGTGAGCACCCATTCCTGTAGTTTTTCAAGAAATGAGGTAAATGCTTCCGCGTTGAACAGATTCTTCATGTTTGCAGTTTTAAATATTCGAAACTCTTGTTGTGTATCATCGAGTATACAATATAGTTAAATTATACCTGTCTTTCAAAATAAATAGTCTTGCAGGTAATTATACTTTTTTTAATAGCTTTATAGCTTGTAAAAAAAATATCATTACAAATCATCATAACCATGAAAAGGACAAGCAGAGTATTATCAGCAGTACTTATAACATTATTCTTTATTCCACTGTCGCTGAATGCACAGAAGAAAAACTACTCCGATCTTCGGGAAGCGTTATTTTCTGCAGGTAAGTTAAGGACGGGTGGTTTGCCTTCCAACGTTACATGGATAGAGGGAGGGGAGAAGTATTCTTTTACCCGGAATAAGCAATCTGTACAGGAAATATGGACAAGGGATGTAAGCACCGGGGATGAAAAAATGGTGTTCACCAATGAGGATCTTACATTTCCCGGCACAGACAGGCCTTTTCGGTATGTGTCATTTGACTGGACAAAAGATTACTCCCATTTACTTTTTCAGTGCAACTTCAACCCGATCTGGAGATATTCCGGCAATTCTGATTATTACATTTATTCAGTTGATGATAAGTCTCTTGAACCTGTAGTAAAACAGGCATTCAGTGCAGAAATCTCTCCTGATGGTAAGAAAGTAGGGTATGGTAAAGACGGTGATCTTTACGAGTATGACCTGGTAAGGAGTGAGCATACACAATTTACTGATGATGCACGTGAGCAGGTTTATAATGGCCGTTTTGGCTGGGCACAGGAAGAGGAGTTTGGACTGGTGCAGGGATGGTCCTGGTCAAATGACAGCAGGTTTATTTCTTACTGGCAGTCGGATGAAACAGAGGTGCCGGTTTATAAACTCACAGATTTCAGTGGTCATCACCCGGAATACATGGAAGTGCCATATCCGAAAGTGGGCGATAATCCCCCCGAAGTAAAAATAGGTGTTATTGATACTGAAGCAGGAACAAAAAAATGGCTTGATATAGATCTGGAAGGTGGTTATGTGCCTCGTATGTACTGGACCTCAGAACCAAATACACTGGCCGTGATGTGGACTAACCGTGTCCAGAGCCACATGAAAATATGGTTTTATGACGTTGTGAGTGGCCACAGAAGGCTGGTGATGGAAGAAGAATCGGATGCCTGGATTGATATCTTTGATTTCTTTGCAGGCAATCTTCACCTTGTTTATTTTCCCGACAACCTGGAAGAATTCTTCTGGATCTCTGAGCGTGACGGCTGGGCACATATTTACCGTTATGATTATGACGGGAACGTGATAAACCAGGTTACTGAAGGCGAATGGGAGGTAAAAGGGATTGAAGCCATAGATGTACAAAGTAAAAGACTCTACTATGTTTCAACCGAGATAGCACCAACCGAACAAAATCTATTTAGCGTAAAATTCAATGGTAAAGGGAAAAAACGACTTACTAAGGCAAACGGTAATCACAGGGTTAATGTATCCGACAAGGGGGGTTATTATTTCGATACATACTCAGATGTAACCACTCCCTCTGAAACTGTACTGATGTCTTCAAAGGGTAAAATGATAGAGAAGTTCTCAGATAACAGCAATGTTATGTCATTCCTTGACAGTCATTTCTACGCCCCGCGTGAAATGTTCAGTTTTACAACAACGGACGGACAGAAACTCGATGGGTATTTTATCAAGCCCGCTGATTTTGATGAGAATAAGGAATATCCTCTTGTCCTTGATATTTATGGAGGCCCGGGTTCGCAGGGTGTGTTTAACAATTTTGGAACCAGTGGATGGCACCAGTACCTGGCCCAGGAGGGCTTTGTTGTGGCATCGGTTAATAACAGGGGCAACGGTGGTTATGGTTACGAGTTCGAGAAGATAGTTCATCACCAGCTGGGTAAGTGGGAGTCTCATGATTTCGTGGAAACGGCAAAGTACCTTGCTTCAAAACCATGGATTGACGGTGATAATATGGCAATCAGGGGGCACAGTTACGGTGGCTATACATCCAGCTATACCATGCTTACCCATCCGGGTGTATTTAAGGTTTCGTTAACAGCGGCCCCGGTTACAGATCATCTCTATTATGATTGTATACTGACAGAAAGATATATGGGACTGATAGGTGATAATGCCGAAGGATATAAACAATCATCAGTTATAACCCATGCAGCTAACCTGGAAGGACATTTGCTGCTGGCTCATTCCTTAATGGATGAGAATGTACATCCCCAGCATACTTTCCAGCTTGTGAACGCATTGAATATGGCAGGTAAGGATTTCGACCTGAAGATATATCCTCCCGGTGCACACGGGATAGCTACGGATATGACGACTTACGTGTTGCTGATGACGCAGTATACTGATTATTTGAAGGAATACTTAAAATAGGACAAAAGGCTAAAGACTAAAGACAAAAGGTAAAAAAGGAGAGGGGGCGCAGCATGCTGTGCGTCTAATTTTGTTTAAAATCAGATCCTTCGCTCCCTTCAACGTGGCTCAGGGCAAGTCGCTCAGGATGACATGAGGGCGTCTTTGACGGCTTTATAGATGCCGTCATCATCAAAGCCGCATTCTTTTTTCAGTTCGATCTGTGTACCCTGCTCTATGAAGAAATCAGGGATACCCAGCCTTTTCACCATGGCTGAGTAGTTATTATCAGCCATGAATTCAATAACAGCTGATCCAAATCCTCCTTTCAGCATCCCGTCTTCAACGCATATAATAGCTTTATGATTTTTAAAAACTTCATGGAGAGCTTCTTCATCCAGAGGCTGAACGAAGCGCATGTCATAATGAGTTACATTGATCTTTTCCTCTGCTAGCCTTCTTACCACTCGCTCTGCACTGTTCCCGGTATGACCTATGCTCAGGATGGCAACTTTTTCTCCCTTATTAAGCAGCCTGGCCTTACCAACACGGATCTCATCCAGGGGTTTTTGCCAATCGGTGTTCAGCCCTACACCGCGGGGATATCTTATACTGAAAGGGCCGGCATTTTTTTCCAGCTGGGCTGTGTACATAAGGTTTCGCAATTCAATCTCATCCATTGGTGCAGAGACAATCATGTTGGGTACGGTTCTCATGTAGGAGAGATCAAAAAAGCCATGGTGTGTTGCGCCGTCTGCTCCTACCAGCCCTCCACGGTCGAGGCAAAAGACAACATGTAAATTCTGGAGAGCAACATCATGTATAACCTGGTCATATGCTCTCTGCATAAAGGTTGAATAAATGTTACAAAAGGGGATCATCCCTTCAGCTGCCAGTCCTGCGGAAAATGTTACTGCATGTTGTTCGGCAATGCCAACATCATAAGCCCTGTCAGGCATTTCTTTCATCATAATGTTCAGGGAGCTGCCGGTGGGCATAGCGGGAGTTACGCCAACAATTTTATCATTATTTCTTGCAAGTTCAACTATTGTATGTCCAAATACATCCTGGAAGCGTGGCGGCTTTTTAGAGCCATCTGTATTATTGATCTCACCGGTCACTTTATCGAAGAAGCCGGGGGCATGGAATTTTGTCTGGTTCAGCTCAGCCTGGAGAAATCCTTTACCTTTTTTTGTAATACAATGAAGAAGTTTTGGTCCCGGAATTCTTTTCATGTCTTCCAGAATACGGGTAAGATGAAGGACGTCATGGCCATCAATAGGTCCGAAATACCTGAAATTCATTGCCTCAAAGAGGTTGGAATGTTTTAGTATGGTACTTTTTATTCCATTCTCGAGCTTACTGGCCAGGGCCTGTGCGTTTGGGCCCATCTTACTGATCTTCCCCAGGACATTCCAAACGTCATCCTTGAATTTGTTATAAGTTTTACTCGTGGTTATATCGAGGAGGTATTCCTTGAGTGCTCCCACACTGGGGTCAATGGAGATATTATTATCATTAAGTATCACCAGCAGGTCAGATTGTTCAGTCCCTGCATTATTTAGTCCTTCAAATGCCAGGCCTGCTGTCATTGCCCCGTCACCAATAACCGCAATTACCTGCCTGTCTTCTTCTTTGTGTTTTACTGCTTTTGCCATACCCAGTGCAGCAGAAATTGATGTTGAGGAATGGCCCACACCAAAGGCATCATATTCACTTTCTTCTCTTTTAGGGAATCCACTTATGCCCTGGTATTTACGATTAGTATGGAAATTATCCCTGCGCCCGGTTAATATTTTATGACCATAAGCCTGGTGACCCACATCCCAGATTATTTTATCGTGAGGGGTATTATAAACATAATGGAGTGCTATTGTAAGTTCCACAACGCCAAGGCTTGCTCCAAAATGCCCGGGGTTACAGCTTACAATATCTATTATGAACTCCCTGAGCTCCTTACTCAAAGTGATTAATTCTTCACGTTTAAGTTTTTTGAGATCGTCGGGAGATGAAATCGTTTTCAGAAGATTATACATTCTTGCGCTAATGTTTAAGCAGGTAATACAAAGATATAAATATTATTGCTTTGTGGATTAATTGTGGGAATACGGAAATTGTTATTTTTGTCATTGATCTTGGTTAACACAATAATCTAAAATATTAACGCATTCTATATTAGAATGTTTAAAATTGCATATCATGAATAATTATAAAACATACTTTCTGTTGTTTATAATTTTATCTGCCGGGTTATCATCCTGTGTACCGGGGGGAAGGTACAACACCCTTCATGACAAGAGTGTTCAGTACATGAATGAGCGGGACAGGTTCAAGGCGGATAATCTAAACCTGTCTATGCAGAATAAAGAAATGTCTGCCCGTATTAAAGCTATGGAGGAAGAACTGGCAGGAATGGAGGATAAGAAGCAGGAACTGCAAAAGGAAGCAGATAAAACCAGGTCTGAATATAATGATCTTAGTAAGAGGTATGCTGAGCTGCAGAAAGCCCAGGAGGACATTATCAGGGGGAATGTTGCTGAAACCAGGCGCTTACTGAAAGAATTGCAGCAGGCACAGGAGAACTTGCAGAACAAGGAGGACCTGATGAAGCAGCTTGAGATGAATATAGAAGCAAAAAGGGCTGAACTTGATGAACTGTCATATGAGCTTGAGAAAAGGGATGAAAGGCTTACAGAACTTGAGCAGATACTTGAAGATCAGACCAGGATTGTCAGGAGTCTTAAGGACAAGGTGTCTGATGCACTGTTCGGTTTTGAGGGCGATGGCCTTACCGTATCAATGAAAAACGGAAAGGTTTATGTTTCACTCGAGGAAAAACTGCTCTTCAGAACAGGAAGCTATAATATTGATGCCGAAGGACGGAGTGCATTGAAAAAACTTGCAGTAGTTCTTAAGAACAATCCTGACATACAGATAACTATTGAGGGTCATACTGATGACGTCCCTTACATATCATCAGGTGGGCCAATAAATGATAACTGGGATCTGAGCGTTAAGCGTGCAACAACAATAGTGAGGGTACTACTTGATGGCACGGGGATTAATCCACAGAGGCTGACTGCTTCAGGCAGGGGTGAGTATTTACCCGTAGATGACAGAACGACTGAAGCGGCAAGAAGAAAAAACAGGCGTACCGAGATAATACTTACTCCTGACTTGAGCGAGTTGTACAGGATTATTGAGAGTTATTAGCTGAAGAAAAGCTGCTTAGTCTTGAACTGACGCGGGAAAGAGCTTCTTTTATACTTTCTTCGGGTTTAACAAAATTGTCAGTGCCCCAGAAATTACGGTCGTAGTTGTTGACAGTCTCAGTAAATACCGAGTGAACCGGAGCTCTTTCTTCCCTTGAAAACCTTTGTACATTTACTGTATCGATCTCATTTACGGCCATCTCGAAGAATAAATTATAGGTACTGCCAAACAATTTATTCTTTTTCCTTGCATAGAATTTTAGATCGCCCCTGACATGATTGAGAAAGAACCTGTCATTTATTAGTCTGTAGTTAACCCTGTATTCCAGCAACCGGGCTTTCACTTTAAATCCCCTGGCTGTACGCTGAATCATATTTCTTTCAAATTTATCAATATATTTCCTGTTAAGTTCAAACTCAATAGCATGTATGCCATAATTGGAGGTATTAATGTATATTGATCCGGTTGGAAGTGCAATATCACTGATCTTTTCTTTTTGCTCAAACTCGATCACAAAAGCTGCTTCATTTCCAATATTTACTATATCAGTCATCCTGTAATTGTAATCGTCCATGCTTGCCGGTTGCAGGAAGTCAAAAGTGTTTTTTACCCCGTCCAGTGTAAGACAGGCATCCAGTCCTGACTTCAGTTTAAAAGTGAGGGTGTCAGATGATTCCAGGTTGTTTATTTTCCTGCTTTTGTAAATCTTTATCTGATCATTAAGGAGCGTAGGGGCATAACTGCTTTTATATAATTCAAGAACGGCTTCAGAATACAGAAGTATCTTATCTTTTTTGGATACTGACTCCCGGTAAAAGGCCACCATATTAGTGGGAGTATTCCCGTAGTTCTCGGCTATTTTTTTCCTTACCTGCAGGATCAGTTCACGTGGTTCCCTGTTTCGGATTATCACCTCGGGTATAGGTACAAATTTTCTTGTAAGGGAGATATTGAAATTACTGTTTATTGCCTGGTTTACAGGAACCCGCCTGCTTGTAAAGCCAAGGTGGGATATGATTAATGTGTCGTTAATGTAGGGTTTCCCGAGTTTAAGGTTGAATTTGCCCTCATAATTTGATATTGCGCCAACTCCTTTAGACATAACCCCAATTGTTGCATACGGAAGACCATCACCATTTTCAGCATTACTTATGCGTCCTTCGATAACATAAACCGGATCCTTTCCTGCTTCTTTTATCTGTGGGGTGGATGCTGTTAGTGACTGGTAGATAATTATATGGTTATCAATTATTGAGTAGGCAAAAAGCTTATCATAGAAGAGTGTATCCAGGATTGTTTTAAGAGGCTTGTCGACCATCTTTATGCCGGTCAGCCTGCCTGGTTCCACAAGGTCTGTATCATAAGTGAAGTTGTAACCGGTTTTTCTTGATAACGAATTAAGTACATTGCCGATGCTCGCATTTTGCATTCTCACCGTATATCTCTGATCAAGCTTTTTCTCCTGGGCATTACAAACCGGGGCTGCTGTTATAATTATGATTATAACTATCTTACGAATTGACAGGATTGTACGTAAGCGAGCCTTTATATTCATTTAAGGATTTTGGCCTTTATTTTATTCTGAGGGAATAAATCTCACCCTCCTTTTCATAATCCAGGTTAAAACTAGTACAAATAATGCGAATTATGGTATCGGGCGGTTGATTTTCAAATACAGATGAAAGCCGAAGCTCATTTATTTCCTGGTTTTCTACTTCTATATTAATGTTATGTACCCTATTCAGGTCCCTGAACACTTTTTCAAGCCTGTCTCCTTCAAATCTGAGCACTTCCGTTTTCCACGCAAGGTAGTTAGGATCCTTATTAACATTTTTTGAAGCAACACTATTATCCATGGCGCCTATTTCTCCCGGTTCAAGAGTGAGCGATTGATCTCCTGCTTTGTTGCTCAGGCGTACTTTACCTGTACTGACAAGGACTTCCACCCTGTCATTATTATTGTTTACGTTAAATGATGTTCCGAGTACCGTAACATCAGCTTTACAGGCATCAATCATAAAAGGTAACGATTCATCCGGGCTGACATCAAAAAATGCTTCTCCTTCCAGTTTTACCATTCTGTTTTCAGCAGAGAATTTATCAGGGTATTCAATGCTGGAATTTCTGTTAAGTACAACCTGGCTTCCGTCAGGGAGTATAAGTTCGAGGTTTTTCTGATCCGGACCTGTACGGGCAATATTACCATAGGTGCCCGGGGTTTTATTCATAAGATAAATAGCTGCAAAGGTGAGGGCCATTAACACAACAACGGATGCTGCTATTCTGTATACCGGCCTGGCAAATACCCCTGGCTTTTTGCTCTCCACCAGTCCGTCGGCCTCAAGCCTGCCGTAAAGATTGTTCCATGCTTTATCGACATCTGCTTTCCTGTTCCTGTTAATCTCATCCATTTCCTTCCAGTAGTTTCCTGTAGTTTCATCCTGATCAGAAAGAAAATCTTCAATCATCTTCTTTTCTGTCATATCATTGGTTTTGTTATTTTTTTCTTTCTCTTTCATCTCTCTATGCTGACAATTCTTTCCTGAATTCTTTTAATGCTTTTCCCATATTTGCTTCAACCGTTTTAACGGATATTGACAGCTCACTTGCTATCTCGCTGTACTTCATTCCCTCAAACCTGCTCATGCAAAAAATTTTTGCACACCTTTCAGGCAGACTGTCTATTATTTTACTGATTTTATCATTCAGCTCATTGTAATAGATTTTTTCTTCTGTTCCATCCGTGCTTTCCCGCAGCTGTCTCCTTGTTTCATCCTGGTGCCTCTGAACTACCTTTTGATGTTCCACATGGTGCATGCACCTGTTATATACTGACCTGTAAAGGTATCCGTTAAGCGAACTGTTTATATTAAGTTTCTTCCTGTCGCGCCAGAGAACGTAAAACAGGTCCTGTACTATTTCTTCAGCACTATCATTATCTCTTAGGATCATGTTGGCGTAATTGACCAGTGGATTATAAGAGGAGCGGAACAGGGTCTCAAACTCCTTGATATCCCCGTTCCGGATCCTCTTTATAATATCTCCGTCTTTTAGCATACCTGTTCAGATACTACCTGTTCCATCTTTCGTTCCACTTAAGCTTACGGTTAAGTTTATTAATTGCTGACTCAATACTTTGATCCGGTTCAATAACGTTATAATCTCCCCAGAAGTCAGGATCAGCAAAAGCGCTTAATTGTTCCGTAAAGATATCACCTTTTCTGATTCTTTCCCTTGATGCAAATTTAACTACTTCTTCTTCGGTACGGTCTGTTATAGCAATCTCAGACATGGTAACGTATGTTTTATTGAACAGTTTTCTCTTCCAGTTAACCTTGAATTCCACTTCTGCTCTTGCATATGCAAAGTAGTACTGACCGTCCTGTTCGCGATAGCGAACCCTGTAATTTGCCACCTCAGGTGTTACGGTCATTCCAAGTGGCTTTTTCCTGACGAAAATGGAAGCTGCACTTGCTTTATCTTCGAGGTTAAAGCTGAATTCTGCTTCTGTAATGGCATAAGTTTCTATGTCAATATAGAATTTACCCAGGAATAAAGGTATATCTACATTTTCTCTCTGATGGAATTCAACAACATAGTGTGGTTTTTCATCAATAACTATAATGTTTTCAAGATTATAGTTATATGTATCCATTGCATCGAAAGTTAAGATACTCCATGGGTTTTTAATTACATCCAGTTGAAGAGTAGTAACCGGCCCGCCCTGTAAGCGGAAGAGAACTGTATCTATCTTCTCAACCTCAACATTTTTACGGCCTTTGTATACCCTTGTTGCATCAAAGCGAAACTCGTTATTGTAAGGAGCTTTGAATACTTCTATAACTGCCTCAGCAATTGAAACGTAGTTCCTGTTTTTCTTAATGGTTTCCCTGTAGAAGCCTGTCATGAGATTAGGGTTCTCAGGATAGTTATTACCTACATTCCTGATAACGGCCTCCAGTATCTCTTCAGGTGTAACAGGTTTGACAACAACTTCTTCAATGGGTATTGTTGCCTGGCGCAGTTCAATAATATTTTCATCGTTGCCTGTTGACAGGTTTATAAGAGGGATCTCTTTATTCTTATAACCTATGTACATTACTTCAAGATAAGGATTATCAAGTTTTTCGCTTATCTTAAGAATGAAATCACCGTCCAGGTTGGATACCGTTGCAATGTTTGTTCCTTTAATGGCAACAGTGGCAAAAATAAGGGGATCTCGTGTTTCGTTATCCACTACTTTCCCTTTTACTGTAACAAAAGATTGTGGCTCCTGGTCATTAATACTTTTCATTGGTGTAGCACCGGCAGATATCAGTGATACAATTGTAAAAAGGATCAATGCAATCATCGAAATATCAATTACTCTTTTCATGGCTTTTGTATTTTGATTATACATAATTAAACTTTCTATTTGTCTTGCTTTCATATGTATGACCGACAAACAACAGTATACCCTACCAGTTGTCTTTAAGCCTTTAATGCGGCACTGACTGAGCGGGCGGGATAAGAAGGGCAGGGGGTATTGCCACAGCTTAAGCGATAAAGCAGTCAATGCAAAGTAAAAGATGTAGTTTTTTATAAGGGTGAATGAAATGAATGAAGAGATTATTCACACAGTTTACAGGAAATTAGCATGAAAAGGCTATTATAATTAATGCCTTTCACGGTATGGGATTAAACTGTCATTATATCTTTCTCCTTGGCGTCCACAATTTCATCTACTATGTCAGTGTACTCGTTCGTAAGTTCCTGCACCTTATCCTCAGCATCTTTTTCATTATCTTCGGAAAGACCTTCCTTAAGGAGCTTTTTTAGTTCATCATTGGCCCATTTTCGGGAATTCCTGATGCTGATTTTTGCTGATTCACCCTCATTTTTTACAACTTTAAAAAGTTGTGTTCTTCTCTCCTCGGTAAGCGGGGGTATATTTATCCGGATTATTTCACCGTTATTCATTGGCGTAAGACCTATGTTTGCCGCCAGGATGGCTTTTTCAATTGGACCGAGCATGTTTTTTTCCCAGGGTTGAACAATTACTGACTTTGCATCAGGGGTATTGACATTGGATACCTGATTGAGTGGAGTATTAACTCCGTAATAGTCTACTGATATACCGTCCAGGAGAGTGGGAGTGGCTTTACCTGCTCTTAGTTTACCGAGCTCAGCCTCAAGGTGGTTAGTTGCCTCTTTCATCCTGTCGATGGTCTCTTCCATTATAATTTCTATCTCTTCATTCATATCATTAGTTTTTGGTTTGAGCTAATTGATAGTAAACAAATTTAAAAAAAAAATGTAAAAACAACATTTTAGTGGTTATTTAACAGGGTTCCTGTTGTTTCTCCACGGACTGCCTTAATGAGATTACCCTTAATATTCATGTTAAATACAATTAGCGGAAGGCTATTTTCACGGCACATAGTGAAGGCTGTCTGATCCATTACTTTCAGTTGTTTATCTATAGCATCGTTATAGCTCAGCTTATCGTATTTAACAGCATTTTTATTCTTTTCAGGATCATCAGAATAAACTCCGTCTACCCTGGTTCCCTTGAGCAGAACATCACATTCCGTTTCAACAGCCCTGAGCACGGCTGCAGTATCTGTTGTAAAGTAAGGATTACCTGTGCCTCCGGCAAGTATGCATACAGTGCCCTTCTTCATTTTTTCAACCACCGTATCCCGCTTATAAAATTCAGCTACCGGCTCCATTCTTATTGATGTGAATACCCTGGCCCTGCATTGTTTCCTCCTGAGTGCGCTTTCAAGTGCAAGACTGTTTATTACTGTAGCCAGCATGCCCATCTGGTCTCCTGTGACCCGGTCAATGCCCGAGCCGGTACCACTCAGCCCCCTGAATATGTTGCCTCCTCCGATTACAATGCCAAGCTCAGACCCTGCATTTACAAGCTCAACAGCCTGTGCGCTGAAGCTATCCAGCATGCCGGGGTCAATACCAAAGTTGTTTTTCCCCTGGAGTGATTCTCCGCTTAATTTTAATAGTATCCGTTTATATTTCATAAATGATAATTATGCTGGTTCATAATAATAAGTAAAGTGACAAATTTTTTCCAGTTTAATAAATGCATTGTCAAAATTAGCATTTTAAAACAAAATAAATTACCGATAATTATACTACCTTGTATTCCTGATTGAATTATTTTTTAATGCAATAAGTGTAAAAATACAATATTGTTTATCAGTAATATCACTAAATAAATATGAAACCCACATATTTTAACCTGGTTGAGCAAAGCTATTATTTTCCGCAGGAAGGATTTGATTTATTGGATGATTATCTTACATTTTACGGGGTGTCATTAAAATATTTAATTGAAAAATATGATACACCATTTCGACTGATTTACCTTCCCAGGATAGCTGACCAGATTAAGAAAGCGCGCAACCTGTTTAACAGGGCAATTAAATCAACCGGCTATACCGGCGTTTACAATTTTTGTTATTGTACAAAATGCTGTCATTTTCATCATGTTATCAGCACTGCTCTAAAGCAAAATGTAAATCTTGAGACATCATCTTCCTTTGATATTGATCTTATTGAGAAGCTTTTTGAGAAAGGTGAGATTGACAGCAACAGAAAAATTGTACATAACGGGTATAAAAGCCCTGACTATATAAGGAAAATAATGCGACTGCAGAAAATGGGCTTTGAGAATTCCATTGTTATCCTTGACAGCAAGGAAGAGCTTAAAAGAATAATGAAAGAGAAACCCGGAAGAAAGCTGAAGATTGGCATTCGTATGGCCATTGAGGAAGAGCCCCAGTCCAGTTATTATACCTCCAGGTTGGGGTTGCCAAATCGTGAGGTAATGGATTTTTACAGGAAGGAGGTAAGAGACAATCCAATGCTGGAAATGAAGATGTTACATTTTTTTGTTGACTCAGGGATAAAGGATAGTCTTTATTACTGGGGTGAATTCCAGAAAGCTTTAAAACTATATACTGACTTGAGAATGGAATGCGATACCCTTGAAGCTATCAATCTTGGCGGTGGTTTCCCCATACGTAATCACCTGGGATTTGAGTATGACTACGAGTACATGATACGTGAAATAGTCCGAAACATAAAGGAATCGTGTTCTAACGCAGGGATTCCCGATCCTGATATCTATACGGAATTTGGTAAATATACTGTTGGCGAAAGTGGCGCAATAATATTCCGTGTTCTTGAACAGAAACAACAAAATGATAATGAATTGTGGTATATTATTGATAACAGTCTTATGAATACAATACCTGATTCATGGTCAATACATGAGAAATTCATCCTTCTACCCGTTAATAAATGGCATAATGAATATACAAGGGTAAATATTGGAGGTATCAGCTGTGATCATTCGGATTATTATAATTCGGAGGATTTTAACCAGCAGGTACTGTTACCAAGATATCGCAGCAGTGATAAGGAGCCATTGTATATCGGTTTTTTTCATACCGGGGCCTACCAGGATTCTTTAAGTGGGTATGGTGGAATAAAACACTGCCTTATTCCCGCACCGAAACATGTAATAATTGAAAGAGATGAAACGGGTAATTTCAGGGATTATGTTTACCGCAATGAACAATCGGTTGAAGATATGTTAAATATTTTGGGTTATACAAACAGATGATGAAGACATTTGGAAAAATAGAGGGAAAGTATGCCGGATTCCCGGACTCGGCAATCCTTTTGCAATCACTGCCATATGATGGTGCAAGCACCTGGGGTAAGGGAGCTGACAAAGGATTTGAAGCTTTCCTGGAGGCTTCAAACCACCTGGAACTTTATGACATTGAGACTGGATCTGAGGTGTACAGGAAGGGCTTGCATATCCTTCCGGAGATAACGCTCCAGGGTAGCAATGAAGAAGTATCAGGTATAATTTATAATCATACCCGTGATCTTCTCAGGCATGATAAACTGCTTACATTTATAGGAGGAGATCATTCCATCAGCATAGGAATATTAAAGGCATTCAGGGAGGAATATGATGATCTGACCGTTCTTCAACTTGATGCTCATACTGATTTAAGGCCAGAGTACAAGGGATCAAGCTTCAATCATGCATGTGCAATGCACGAAGCGTCAAAGAAAAGCAGGTTGGTACAGGCTGGTATACGGAGCATGGATAGCAGTGAACTGGATTTTTTCAATCCATCAAATTGTATTCTTGCATCTGAAATGTATGAAAGTGACAGGTGGAAAGCCGGCATCAGGAATATGCTGAAAGGGAGAAAAGTATACATTAGCGTTGATATGGATGTTTTTGATCCTTCAGTTTTTCCGCACACAGGCACCCCGGAGCCTGGCGGATTAAACTGGTACCAGGTTATATCATTATTAAGGGAGGCATTTTCTGTGTCCGATGTACTGGGCTTTGACCTGGTAGAATTTGCACCTCTCAGCAATAACAAGGCTCCTGCTTTTACGATGGTTAAGTTGTATTATAAGATGTTAAGTTATAAATACTATACAGATGGGCGGAATAAGTGAATTTATCGAACAGCATTTCAGGCATTTCAATGCTGCTGTATTGCTTGATGCTTCAAAATCCTATAAGGATAGAATTGAGGCCGGAAGTAAAATGATGATCACACTTGCCGGTGCTATGAGCACAGCTGAGCTGGGCCGGTCTCTTTCTGAGATGATTAGAAAAGACAAGGTTCACATTATATCATGTACCGGGGCTAACCTTGAGGAAGATCTCTTTAACCTGGTGGCGCATAAACACTACATGAGAATACCGGACTACAGGAACCTGAGCGATGAACGGGAGAAAGAGCTTCTCGAAAAACATTACAACAGGGTTACTGATACCTGCATACCGGAAGAAGAAGCAATGAGACGAATTGAAAAGTCCCTTATGGGGGTATGGGATGATGCTTCAGGAACAAGTTCCAGGTACTTTCCCCATGAATATTTCTATCAGATACTCAGGAGTGGGTCGCTGGAGAAGTATTATGAGATTGATCCTTCTGACTCCTGGCTAGTTGCTGCTGCTGAAAAAAATATTCCTTTAATTGTTCCGGGGTGGGAAGATTCCACCTGTGGTAATTTTTTTGCATCTCATTGCATCAGGGGGCGGTATGAACCGTCAATAGTCAGGTCCGGTATAGAATATATGATCAGCCTGGCAGAATGGTACAGGGAAAATTCAGACCGGGGTGTTGGTTTTTTCCAGGTGGGAGGTGGTATAGCCGGCGATTTCCCAATATGCGTTGTACCTATGCTGCACCAGGACTTACAGCTTGAAAGCATTCCGGAATGGTCGTATTTCTGCCAGATAAGTGATTCTACAACCAGTTACGGTTCATATTCCGGTGCTGTTCCCAATGAGAAGATCACCTGGGGTAAACTTAGTACGGAAACCCCAAGGTTTATTATTGAGTCCGATGCTACAATAGTTGCTCCATTAATGTTTGCCTGTATCCTTGGCTGGTAAGGATAAAAAAAGCCGTTAACCTTAAGGCTAACGGCTTAAATTGATTTTCTTTACTGACTAGGTATTCAGTGTATACCTTTTGAAATCAGTAACAGTAAGTTCACTGTCAGTTGACTTAAGGTATTGTTTTATTGTTTGCTTATTGTCTTTTACAAAATCCTGGTTAAGCAGGGTGTTCTCTTTAAAGAATTTACCCAGTTTACCCATTGCTATCTTTTCCAGCAGGTTCTCAGGTTTGCCTTCACGGCGGGCCTGGTCTTTTCCTATCTCGATTTCCCTGTCAATATCTTTTTGGCTGACATTGTCCTTATCAACAGCAACAGGATTCATTGCAGCAATTTGCATTGCTACATCCTTATATACCTGCTCGTTTATTCCTTCCTTATTAAAACCTGCCAGGGTAGCAAGTTTATTGCCGGGGTGAATATAAGCATGTACATGATCTGCTTTGATAAACTCATAATACGATAATTCGAGTTTCTCTCCAATGATTCCGATCTGCTCAACAACCTTTTCTTCAATTTTTACACCGTCGAGTTCCAGCTGTTTAAGTTCTTCAAGTGTTCCGGGCTTTTTATCCAGTGCAATTTCCAGGATATTGGCGGCGAGACTTTCGAAGTCAGCATTTTTTGCGACGAAGTCAGTTTCACAGTTTAAAACACTAAGAGCACCAAAGCTGTTATCATCAGTAGTTTTTGCAAGAACAACACCTTCGCCGGCCTCACGGTCGGCACGTTTGTTTGCTACAGCCTGTCCTTTTTTCCTTATTAATTCAACAGCTTTGTCAAAGTCTCCTTCAGCTTCCTGGAGGGCTTTTTTGCAGTCCATCATGCCTGCTCCTGTCATCTTTCTGAGTTTTGCTACATCTGCAGCGCTAATTGCAGCCATCTCTAAATATTTTTTATTATTAGTATTAAAATTATTCCTTATCGTTGGCCTTTTTTGCTTCGGCTTTTTTTTCTTCAGTCTCTTTCTCTTCCGTCTTAGCCTTCTCCTCAGTCTTTTCGGCTTTCTTTTCCTCTTTTACTTCTCCTTCATCAGCCTTTACCGTTTTGATCTTTTTGGCAGCCGGCTTTGAGTCTTTTGTTCTTCTCTTTTCCTTGCTCCCGGCTTCTTTTTCTCTTTCGATCTTTCTTTCGTTAAGACCTTCCTGTACTGCCTTACACATGAGGCTTACTATAAGTGATATTGACTTAGAAGCATCGTCATTTGCGGGTATGGAGAAATCTACGGTAGTGGGGTCTGAATTGGTATCAACCATGGCAAAAACGGGGATTCCCAGTTTTTTTGCTTCCCTTACAGCTATATATTCTTTGGTAATATCTACTACAAATAATGCAGCAGGAAGCCTGGTCATATCAGCAATACTTCCCAGCATCTTATCCAGCTTTGCTCGCTGTCTTGTAATCTGAAGCTTTTCTCTTTTTGAAAGGTTGGTAAAAGTTCCATCAGTTGACATTTTATCAATTGCTGCCATTTTCTTAACAGCCTTCCTGATAGTAGGGAAGTTTGTCAGCATGCCTCCCGGCCACCTTTCAGTAACATAAGGCATCCCGGTTTCCTTTACCTGTTCGGCAACAATGTCTTTGGCCTGCTTCTTGGTGGCAACAAAAAGAATCTTCTTGCCTGACTTGGCAATCTGCTTCATTGCAGCAGCAGCCTTCTCAATATTATCTTCTGTTTTTTCAAGATCGATAATGTGGATACCGTTCCGCTCCATGAAGATATAGGGAGCCATTGATGGGTTCCATTTTCTTTTCAGGTGACCGAAATGAACACCTGCGTCAAGTAATTCATTGAAATTTGTTCTGGACATGTTTTTATTATTCTAAAGTTTACATTCTGTTTATCAATTGTATAGTAGCCCGACAACTCAGGGGTCAATACAATTTAGATACTAAACCTGCATCTATGATATTTTAACGTTTACTGAACTGGAATCTTTTGCGTGCCTTGGGCTGACCTGGTTTCTTTCTCTCCACTTCTCTCGGGTCTCTTTTCATAAAACCTTCATCTTTCAGAGCCTTCTTATCTTCTTCGTTTATCTTAACAAGAGCTCTTGAAATGCCCAGTCTCAGTGCTTCAGCCTGACCTCTTGAACCACCACCGCTAAGAATAGCCCTGATATCATATTTATCAGATACATTGAGCAGATTAAGAGGTTGCATTACCATATACTGATCAGTCTTGGAAAGAAAATATTCCTTGTAATCCTTATTGTTTACACTGATCTTGCCTTTGCCTTCAAAAAGATATACCCTGGCAACTGCAGATTTTCTTCTTCCTATAGTGTTGATCGCTTCCATTTATTACTTTATTTTATCTAATTCAATTTTTCTGGGTTTCTGAGCCTCATGCTCGTGCTTGTCTCCCGTATAAACATATAAATTTCTGAAAAGCTCGCTTCCCAGCCTGTTCTTGGGTAACATCCCTCTTATGGCATTCTCAACAATCCTGTTGGGATGTTTGCTGTGAAGTTCTTTTACACCTACAGTTTTCTGCCCGCCGGGGTAGCCCGAATGCCTGATATATTCCTTTTCATCCCACTTATTACCTGTAAGCTTAATTTTCTCGGCATTAATGATTATTACATTATCACCACAGTCAACATGGGGTGTAAAATCAGGTTTGTGCTTCCCGCGAATAAGCTTTGCTGTTTTTGATGCCAGGCGACCTAATACTTCACCTTCTGCATCTATCAGGAGCCACTCCTTGTTAACAGTTGCTTTATTAGCCGCTTTGGTCTTGTAGCTATTGGTATTCACGTCCTTTTGTTTTAATCTTTACTATATATTTTCCTAATATCCTGTAATTTCGGGTGTGCAAAAGTACAATATTTTTTAATAAAAAAGAATAATAGCAGAATTAAATTGCAGGATATGGAGTTATTACAGCTTACAGGCTTAATTTAGATGCTTTTTTCAACATTTGAATCCCAGTGTAGATAATTATTATCATATTTGAATTGTTTAAGATCGGGGATTATGTTTGGAGACAAAATACACAGATATCTTTATGTTTTTTTTCTGTCCGGTATAGCTTTTTCATTGCCGTTATCAGAGTTTTTTACCTCTGCGTTTACCATTGCACTGGTATCAAACTGGCTTCTGACCGTTGATTCCTGGAGAAGGTTAAGGAATTTTTTTTCCAACAGGCCTCTGCTGATTTTTCTGTCGATATACTTCCTTTATGTTGTATTCCTGATCAACACCGGTGATTTAACCACGGGCATACTTGTCCTTAAATTAAAGCTGCCCTTACTCACAATACCTCTTGTCATTGGAAATACCAAAATATTGAATTCAAATGAACTAAGGGTTGTTTTATCTTCATTTATACTGGGAGTTTTTATTGCTTCAATTACAGGCACCTTTGATTACTTTATTTTCTCAGAAGGTATAACTGACAGGAGGAATATTTCCCTGTTTATCTCTCATATCCGCTTATCCCTGATGGTGTGTTTCTCTTTTTTTATTTCTTCATACTATACTGTTATACATGACCATACTGACTTCAGGTTCAAGTATGCTTATGCTCTGTTTGCTTTATGGTTTGCTGCTTTCCTGTTGATTTTGCTTTCCCTTACAGGAATTATAATATTTATTGTGCTGATTTTTTTCTCCTCCTACCGTATTATTACGCGCTACGTGAACAAGGCCTATTCAGGTATTAGTATTATAGTTATGGTGGCAATATTCCTTATGATCCTGGGTTACCTGGGTTATGTTACCATTGATTTTTATTCTGTTAAGGAGAAGTACCTTCCGGATTATGAAGAAGTGACAGCAGGAGGCAGAAAGTATACACACGCTACTGACAAAAAATTCCTTGAAAACGGTTATTATGTTTGGAGATATATTTGCGATGAGGAATTACGCAGTGAGTGGAACAGAAGGAGTACCCTTGATTATGACGGATCAGACCTGCGGGGCCAGGAGATGAGGCATACAGTTATAAGGTATATGACTTCACTTGGAATCCGTAAAGATTCGGTTGGTATCTGGAAGCTGACCGGAGAGGATATTAATAGCATTGAGTCAGGACATGCAAACTGCAGGTACAGGGATGGTGTAAGCTTAAGCGACAGGGTATATGACCTGGTCTGGCAACTGGATCATTATTTTAAAGGAGGAAATCCTCAGGGCAACAGTGTGACACAGAGACTGGAGTTTTTTATAACAGGGTGGAATGTCTTTAAAAAATATCCTTTGTTTGGTACGGGTACGGGTGATCTTGTGGATGAATATATGTTACAATACCGGGATGACGCCTCCAAACTCGATAGCAAGCATCGCCGCATTTCGCATAACCAGTATTTGACGGTGCTTGTACGATTTGGACTAACAGGGTTTATACTATACATATTTGCCCTTTTTTATCCTGTTTACAAATTAAAGATCGGGAATAATTTCCTGGCACCGGTATTTTTTATAATCATATTCCTTTCAATGTTAAACGAAGATACCCTTGAAAGCATCACCGGTTTAGTCTTTTTTGCTTTATTTTATTCGCTGTTTGTGTTTTCAGGAGAAAAATAAAAAACTGCAAAAATGGGTGGTAATTCAAGACTGAACAGGACTTTTTTTATGGCTGATGTACTCAGTGTTGCTCCCTTATTACCCGGTAACTATCTTTGTCTGACAAGCAGTGATGGAAAAACCGGAAAGCACATTATAACCGAGGCCGAGGCTTACAGGGGTGAAGAAGATATGGCATGTCATGCCCGGCGGGGACGCACACCTCGAACTGATGTGATGTATCGCAGAGGAGGATATGTTTACATGTATCTTATCTACGGGATGCACTGGATGCTTAATATTGTAACCGGCAGGGAAGGAGATCCACAGGCGGCGCTGATAAGAGGAATAAAAGGTTATGAAGGTCCCGGCAAACTGACTCGGCATCTGGGGGTAGACGGTTCCTATTATGGTGAAGATCTGACACAGGGTGATAGAATATGGGTAGAAGACAGTGGCAGGCAGTTCATAACGGGCAAAGGTAAGCGTATAGGAATTGATTATGCCGGCGAGTACTGGCGTGATGTTGAATGGAGGTTTTATTTAAAATAGACTCATTTCAATATCTTTACATTTTAATTAAAGTAATTTAAGTTTATCTGGCTAATGAAGGATTACAGTTTCTCTTTTAGAACAATCAACAACATCTCAGGGTGGATGGTTTTTTTGATTGCACTTGTCATTTATACATTAACTCTGGAGCCCACAGTTAGTTTCTGGGATTGTGGTGAATTTATTCTCTCTGCATGGAAACTGCAGGTTGGGCATCCACCCGGGGCACCATTCTACCTTCTGCTTGCCCGTTTGTTCTCAATTTTCAGCTTTGGGAATGAATCTAATGCTGCACTGATGATTAATTTCATGTCTGCGCTCACAAGTGCTTTTACTATCATGTTCCTTTTCTGGACAATTACACATATGGTAAGGAAGTTTTTTTCAGGCATTAGTGAATTAACTCCTCTCAATAAAGCATTAATACTTGGCAGTGGGTTAATCGGAGCTCTGACATATGCATTTTCAGACACTTTCTGGTTTTCTGCCGTAGAGGGAGAAGTATATGCCACCTCGTCACTCTTTACGGCAATGGTATTCTGGGCTATACTTAAATGGGAGGATGAAAAAGACGAAAGACTAACGGGCCGCTGGCTTATCCTGATAGCATATCTTATGGGCTTATCTATTGGTGTACACCTGCTGAACCTCCTTGCTTTGCCTGCCATTGTACTGGTTTTTTATTTCAAATTATACAGGGTGAGCACAAAGGGAATAATGTTAGCTTTGCTTACAGCATTTGCCATGCTGGGGATGATAGTCTTTGTTCTCCTTCCCTACACTGTTAAAATTGCAGGCTGGTTTGAGCTTCTTTTTGTCAATGCATTTGGCCTTCCTTTTAATTCAGGTCTTTATTTTTATATTGTATTATTGATTGCAACTCTCGCCTGGGGGATTCATTATTCGCTTAAGCATAAGAAGAGGATACTGAATTATGTTTTTACAATTCTTACTGTAATACTGATAGGGTATTCATCATACGCTTTAATTCCTATCAGGGCAAATGCCCGTCCGCCGATGAACCAGAATGATCCATCCGATGTGTTTTCGATGATTTATTACATTAACCGTGAACAGTACGGCAGTACACCCCTTCTAAAAGGTAATTACTATACGGCCCCGGTGGTTGATATAAAAAAGAAAACAGGGGGATATATAAAGGATAATGGCCGGTATGTGCCATATAAAAAGAACAAGTATGTTTTTGATGACAGGTTTACAACAATTTTTCCCAGGATGTACAGCCCTGATGATAAGCACCATTCTGAATATGAATACTGGGGTGCTGTTGAAGGAGAAAAAGTCAGGATAAATTCTTCCGGGGGAGGCAGGGAGTATGTGATTCCAACTTTTGGTGAAAATCTCCGTTTCTTTTTTAGCTATCAGCTGGGATTTATGTACGGTCGTTATTTTATGTGGAATTTTGCGGGTAGGCAAAATGATATCCAGGGTAACGGTAATGTGTTACATGGAAACTGGATAAGTGGTATAGATGCAGTGGACAATTCACGGTTGGGCAACCAGGAGGGATTGCCTGAAGATCTGAAGAATAACCCTGCCAGGAATACTTATTATTTTCTGCCTCTCATCCTGGGTATTCTGGGAATGATATGGCAATACAGAAGAGATCGTAAGGGGTTCTGGGTTATCAGCGTTTTATTCATAATGACAGGGATTGCGATAGTTGTATATCTTAATCAATATCCTTTACAGCCCCGGGAAAGGGATTATGCATATGCCGGTTCTTTCTATGCCTTTTCTATATGGGTTGGCATGGGATTGTGTTCTATTGTTGAACCACTGAGTAAAATTTTAAAAAGAAAAATTGTTGTACCACTTGCTTTTTTTCTTTCTCTGATTGCTGTTCCCCTGTTAATGATAACGCAGAACTGGGATGACCATGATCGATCGGGAAGGTATACAGCAAGCGATATTGGAAGTAATTATCTGCACAGCTGCGATACCAATGCCGTTCTTTTAACCTATGGCGATAATGACTCATTTCCTGTTTGGTATGCACAGGATGTTGAAGGTGTCAGAACTGATGTGAGGGTGGCAAATCTGAGTTACCTGGCTGCCGGCTGGTATATTGATATGATGAGGCAAAAGGCATATACGTCTGAACCTGTCAAATTCACTCTTGGTTCAGAAAAATACAGACCCGGCAAAAGGGAGCAGTTGCCTGTTGTAGACAGAACGCCAAGGCCGATTGATATAATAGAGCTCATCAAATTTGCAGGCTCTGACGAGCGTAGCAAAATGATGGATTTCTCCGGCAGGGGAGATATATTCAACTATATTCCTTCAAAGAGTTTTCTCCTTCCTGTTGACTCCTCAAGGGTGCTCTCCAACGGGACAGTAAAGGAGTACCAGGCTGACAGGATACTGGACAAGGTAATATGGAATTACGGCGGCAGGGAGATGTATAAGAACAACCTTGCAGTGATGGACATGATAGGAACAAATAAGTGGGAGCGCCCCATTTACTTTGCCAGCACCGTGCCTCCATCCAATTACATGGGACTGGATAATTATTTCCAGCTTGAAGGTTTAGCTTACAGGATAGCACCACTTGATACAACGGGAACCAGAACCCAGGATATCGGTTTTATTGATACACGACGTATGTATGATAACCTTATGAATAAGTTTAAATGGGGGAATGCAAATGATCCTGATGTTTACCTTGATGAGAATAACAGGAGAATGTTTAATAATTTCAGGCGAATGTTTGGGTTGCTGGCCGGGGCACTTATAGAAGAAGGCGATACGCTCAGGGCCAAAAATGTACTGGACAGGTGTACAGATGTTATCCCGGCAGAAAAAATTCAGCATAATTATTATTCGATAAATCTTTTCAGATCTTACTACAGAACAGGTCAGAAGGATAAAGCGATGGCTCTTGCCGATGAAATTATTACAAGTGCACGCAGCTACCTGAGCCTGGTCATGGCTCTTGATAACATACGCCGTTATGACCTGGATTATGTTATTGGCATTAACATGCAGGCACTGATAAGTATTTATAATATGTCTGCCACAATGGGACTGGAAGAATTGTCAACGCAACTGGAAACCGATATAGACCTGTATTATAATGAATTTTTTATGAGACCCTCATGATCATCAGGAGATTCAGGTTTCCGGCCATGCTGAAATTTGTGTTCAGGGATGCCCTCTGCAGGATACAGGATAATAATGCAAAGGTTTACCTTACCTTTGATGATGGTCCCAGCGAGACCGGAACCCGGAGAATTGTAGATACGCTAAAAAATAATAATGTAAATGCCGCAACTTTCTTCTGCAATGGATCGGCAATGAAAGAGTACCCCCAGAGCCTGGATACAATTATAAAAAACGGGTTTACGGTGGCTAATCATGGGTATTATCACATTGACGGATGGAAAAGTAAGACAGCGGAGTATTTTGAAAATACTGTTAAAGGATTTAAATTATGCAAATCAGGGTTATTCAGGCCTCCATACGGGCATATTGGATTGAGGCAATATCTTAAAGTCAGGAAAATAACTAAAATTGTTTTCTGGGATTTATTGTTATATGATTTTGATACCAGACTGGATAAGGGGGTAATTCTGAAGAAGGCAGAGAAACTAATAAGGGGAGGTAGTATTATTGTACTGCATGATAAGGAAAACGGATGCTCTTTGCGATTGCTGGATGAGCTGATAACTTTATGCAGGCAGAAGGGGTATGATTTTGGCAGGCTTGCATCAGATGCATAAGTTGCATACCTATACAGTATGTACTATTTTTGGTACATTAATCGAATTAAACATAATATGAATATATTAATTCTTGGATCAGGAGGAAGGGAACATGCTCTGGCGTGGAAGTTGGCCCGAAGTGAAAAAACAGATAAGATATTTATTGCTCCGGGTAATTCCGGAACATCCCTCGAAGGTGAAAATGTGAACCTGGATCCCGGTAATTTCAACCAGGTTGCGGAATTTGCACTCAGGAAAGAAGTGGGAATGGTAATTGTTGGTCCCGAGGCTCCTCTGGTCAATGGTATTCATGATTATTTCTTAAAGAATAATAAATACAGGAGTATCCCTGTGGTGGGTCCGGTAAAAGCTGCAGCCATGCTGGAGGGGAGCAAGGATTTTGCCAAAGACTTTATGCAGAGATATTGTATACCAACTGCAAGGTACAGGAGTTTTACAGGCGACAGCTTTGATGAAGCCTGTGAGTATCTGCAGAATATGAGTAAGCCATATGTTCTTAAGGCAGATGGACTCGCTGCAGGGAAGGGGGTTTTGATACTTGAGGATTACAGGGAAGCAGTAGATGAGTTACAAAAAATGTTTTCCGGTAAATTCGGAGATGCAGGATCCAGGGTGGTTATTGAGGAGTTCCTCTCGGGAATTGAATTATCTGTATTTATTCTTACGGATGGTAAAGATTATAAAATATTACCTGAGGCAAAAGACTACAAAAGGATAGGAGAAAAGGATACAGGTCTTAACACCGGTGGAATGGGAGCTGTGTCTCCGGTGCCTTTTGCCGGTAAGTCCTTTATGGATAAAGTTGAGAAAAGGATAATAAAACCAACACTGTCAGGTTTGAGATCGGAAGGAATCGATTACAAAGGCTTTATTTTCTTCGGCCTGATGAATGTAAAAGGTGATCCTTACGTAATAGAATATAATGTACGCATGGGTGATCCCGAGGCAGAGGTTGTAATACCAAGGATAAAAAGTGACCTTATGGAATTGATGCTTGGCGTTACAGAAGGTAATCTGGGGCAAAGGAACCTTGAGATAACAGATGAGACAGCTGTAACTGTTATGCTTGTTTCAGGTGGTTACCCGGGCTCGTATGAAAAGGGAAAGTATATAAACAATATTGACTCTGTCTCGGGCAGCCTGCTGTTTCATGCGGGTGCCAGGTCAGAGAATGAGAAGCTTGTTACGGCAGGAGGCAGGGTGATAGCAATAAGTTCGTTCGGGAAAGACATGGAGTCTGCACTTGATAAATCATACAGGAACGCCGAAAAAATAAGTTTTGAAGGTAAATATTTCAGAAACGATATTGGCTTTGATCTTAAGTAACTAATATGCTGAGGTTATACAGGGGAATAGGACCGGGTACAATTTTGCTTATTATTATAAGCATGGGGTTGATCTGGCTGCAGCCTCTTTTAAACCCTGTTGAGCCCTCAATGTTTCACGATAATAATCCTGCACCTCTGTATTCTATCCTGCTGGTTTTTTTTCAGGATAGTCCCCGTGGCGCCGTGATTTTTTCAATGGTATTGATACTGGTGATATCTGTGTACCTTGTCAATTTCAATACAAGGTTGTTCTTTATTAATGAGAGAACTTTTCTACCGGCTTCATTGTATGTAATACTAAGCGGTTTTGTCAAAAGCATGCAGGTTCTGAATCCTGTTCTGCCTGCTTCACTTCTTTTGCTTATTGCTATTGACAGGCTGCTTGTCTCCTACCGGAAACCCGGTGTGGCTTATAATCTTTTTGATGCTTCACTATTTATTGGTATTGCAGCCCTTATTTATACAAATATTATCTGGTTTTATATAGTAATTGTCAGTGGTATAATTATTTTCAGATCTTTTAACCTGAGAGAATTGATGATATCCATTTTTGGTCTATTATTACCGTTTATCATCTTATACGCAGTATATTATCTTACAGGTAGAGACCTTATGATGCTAAATGATTTCTTTATTGAAAGTATTATTACAGAAGTATCTGATTATTATTGGTCGCCGGAGCTCATTGTTGTTTCTGCACTGAATGCACTGATCTTTATACTGGCCCTTTTGAAGTTATCGGGTGTTTTCAATACCAAGAAAATCAGGTCGCGCAAGATCTTTTCATTGTTGACATGGGTGCTTTTAGTCAGCCTTGCAGCATATTTTGCAGTGCCCTCTGTATCAGTTGAGATGATGTATGTATTCCTGGTTCCTCTTGTATATTTCCTTACTCATTACCTTGTGGTTATGAGGAATAAAAAAATAGCAAATTATGTATTTGCTATTATTTTATTTTCGGTAGTATTTATTCAGCTAAGCTAGCAGCTTTATTTCAGTAAAGAAACAATTCCTACTCCCATTCCTCGTTCTCCGTCTTTAAAAGAATACCAGAGAGTATAAAGGCCTGTTTTATTGCAGCTAAACTCAATTGAAGTATAGACCTTTCCATTTCTCTTGCTTACCGATGATGTAATCTGTTTATTCTTATCATAGAGTTCTATTATCAGTTCTCCTTCAGAGTCATCTGCATTACATTGAGTAAAAAGGTAGGTTTGTTTTCTCATAAGGTATATATTTTCCTTATGCACGGGGATATTATCCTTATTGCCTGCTTCGGGGAGCTTAATAACAAAATCTTTCAGATAGGTGGTATTGCCCCCTATGCTCAGGGCACAATCGCTGACCATCTGTTGTTGATCCTGGGCATTTAAAGAGGAGGCAGCCAGTAATAAGAATATTATAAAAATTGTTGTCCTTTTCATATCCAGGAATTAAAGTGAAACTATTTTATTTCTTATTTCTTCTGTTTTTATAATAATCCCTTTTAGCACTTCATCGCTGAATTCAACAGAGCTCTCTTCTCTTTGCACAACAATAAGTCGTCCGTCTTTCTCAACTGTCTCAGGCTCTCCGGGTGTATAAGTGATATCAACATCTGAATACTCCCGCTTAAGCATTTCAATATCCCTGTAGAGTTCTGCATACTCATCGCTTGATTCATTATAGGGTCTGAGAAGCATTAAGAGATCATTTATGATAATTTTTTGCTCACCAATTCTGTTCTTTAGATCTATATGCGGATAATCCTTTACTACCTGGCATGCAAGATACTGGGCTTCGAGCCATACCCCTGTAATCATAAGTGCAGAAAGGTATCCCCTGTCATTTTTACGAAGATACTCATCCATCTGATTGTAGGATCTCACTGAAAGAAAAAGCAATGAATCAATATTGCTTTTGTTAAGAGCCAGGTTTTTGAGTGTCTCGAAATTAAAATACTGACCCACTCTCAAGCCATCAGCAAGCTTATTTATGGTTGACAATGTTTCAACTGCTGTTCCTGTTTTCTGGTAAATATTCAGGTAGCCTAGATCTGCACCGTATATGCCAAGTCTGAGAGCCTTCTGGTGATTGGTGCTCAGGTTCTCAGCCTGCTCAACTGATGCAAGGTGCTCTGAAATAAAAGGAACCTCGAGGCCCATCAAAAGGGCAGCCATTTCAACAGGTGAGCCAATATTCTGGACTATATCGTCAATTGCTTCACGGCTTAGCTTTTCTGATTCTTTAACCGGGATAGAATCAGATTCAGGAAAAACAAATTCAGACCCTTTATCTCCCTGGTTCCTGCAGGAAGAGATTAAAACAAGGATCAATAATACTTGAGTAATTGCGAGAACTTTTTTCATCATGGAGTTCTGTTGGCTTAATACTACAAAAATATAAAAATATTAATACAATAAAAGTATGAAAAATAATCATTGTTTTTTTGAGAAAAAATTAACCAGTCTCTCAAAAATATTGAAATACAGTAAAATATACAATAACATAGACATACCCCAGACAAAGAGTATATTAAAATTAAATGTATCAAATCTTTTGCCCAGGGCTACTTTCGTAGGAGCAAAGAAATGACTTCTGAAAGCCGGGAATTCTTTGCCGGCGGGATCTTTGTATACAGGATCATAATTTTGTATTAACTCGTTTTTGTACTCGAGAATCTTGTTCTTTTCATACAATTTAGTTACAATTTCCTCCAGTCGTGTATTATGATAATCATTATATAATTTGTCAAGCTTCAAACGGTTAGCACTGATGAAATTATCTTTTCGTATGTCTGTTGAATTGCTCTTATCCCTGAAATATATTGTTACTGAATCCAGGTAGGCTGACACTTTTTCTGCTACTATGTGGTTAAAGTCGTCAGGATTAAGCCTGTCAGTATCTTCGAAGGGTTTTAAATTTTCATTTCCTGCCAGTTTTTCTATCTCATTTTTCAGCAGCGGCAGACCTGAGGGATTCTCATTTGAAAGATTATTGCGCCTGTAATTCAGCACTGTAGAGTTTAAGGCACTACTCAGTTCAGGGAGCCTGAATACCGTATTATAGTCTGACACGCTAATTGTCTTATTCATATCATACACCAGCCTGTCATATTCATTGTCCTTGAATTGTTTTACCATCAGTGCTTCATAGGTCCATTTGGTTGGCATAACCTCGGCTATCCATGGTGTTTTGTCAATGCTTCCCAGGTTACGGTTAAGCTTGTCAAAGGGGAACATCGCACCGCTCAGAACCATCATTGGTATCATAAGCATTGGTACAACGATATATATGGTAATGGCAGAATTAAAAGCACCTGATACATTGAGTCCCAGTATATTTGCAAATGCAGCGGTTGTAAAAAGAGCTATCCAGTACTGGAATGTAAGACCCTTTATGCCGAGTAGCGGATTTGCAACTACCAGGAATAATAAAGCCTGGATTGCGGATATGACAAACAGCATAATTACTTTAGCCAGCAGGTAACTGCCCCTGCTGAGGTTCAGGAATTTTTCCCTGTTACGAATTTTTTTGTCTTTGAATATCTCTTCAGCACTGGTTATGAGTCCAAGAAAAAGTGCTACGATAAGACTCATAAAAATATAGATCGGAATATTCTCATTCTCCCTGAAGATGTAGATATTCGAACCGGGATCTGCTATATACCTTATTATGTACGAGAGAATAAAGCCAAGAACAGGTGCTTCCAGAAGCGTTAGCAGTACATATTGCCTGTTAGCCAGTTTGCTGCTCAGATCTCTCTGCAGGAATATCATGAACTGTTTAGCCAGATTGGGCCGTTTAAGATTTGACCGGGGCTTAGTTTTTATTTCCCTGATTGGTCTTTCATCGGTATTCTCCCTGAATTCTTCTGCCCAGTCTGTGGAAGTTCGTTTTCTTATTCCTGTATAGCGACCGAATTCATCTACCACCTCTGTTTCCATGATGGTAAAAATGTTTTCAGGGTTGATATTTCCGCATGTGGGGCATTCACCAATATTGCTGTCTATCTGGGCATCCAGCGTCTTGAAATATATGAGGGCTTCGATGGGATTTCCATAATATACCATTTCGCCTCCCTGGTCAAGGATCAACATCCTGTCAAACATCTTGAATATTTCTGATGATGGCTGGTGTATAACAGCAAAGATTAGTTTCCCCTTGTAGGTCAATTCCCTCAGAAGATCCATAACATTCTCGGAATCACGGGATGATAATCCGGATGTTGGCTCATCAAGAAAGAGAATTGATGGTTCCCTTATCAGTTCGAGTGCAATATTCAGTCTTTTTCTCTGGCCACCACTTATTACTTTCTTAAGGGGTGATCCAACCTTAAGATCTTTTTTCTCAAATAAACCTAGTGTGCGCAGGATATTGTCCACCATTTCAGTCAGCTCAGCCTTGTTTTGATCCCTGAAACAGAGGCATGCTGCATAATAGAGATTTTCTGCCACTGTAAGATCTTCCAGTAGCAGGTCATCCTGAGGCACAAAACCAATAATGCCATCCGTAGACTCAGGTTCGCTGGCCAGGTTGGTTCCGTTAATCCTGACTGAGCCTGTATCAGGCTTATGGATGCCGCTTAAGAGATTGAGTAGTGTTGTTTTACCGGTCCCGCTGCTACCCATAATGCCTATAAGATTGCCCTCTCTTTCAGCAATGTTTACATTGTTTATTCCTATAACCCCACCGGGAAATTTAAATGTGACATTATCTGCCACCAGGCTAATCTTGTCAAATTCTTTCCTGGAAAGGAAATGGGATGAGATATCGCTGTAGTAAACAGGCTGGCCGTGCTGATACCTGAGTGAACTGCCTTTTGCAATAGTGTAAATTTTGCCGGAATCAAGCGGCAGTCCGTTAAGAAAGAGCTGATTGTCCGAGTAATGTTTTATGAAATACAAATCCACACTGCTTACACGCAGTACGAAGATAGGATCAGGAAGAGCTGATAATTGGTCTTTCTCTTCTTCACAATCTGCACATCTTGTTTGGTGCCTTATCATGAGTATTGAACTGTCACCGGGGTCCTCAGTGCTGTCATGCTTAATAAACCGTTCAATACTTTTGAATTCCTCAGGCAGGATCCTGAAAACTTCTGATACGGTGTTTATTATATTCATACGCTGAAGGGTAAACCTTTTATCAGCGTTTACCAGTTCATACAGACGCATCAGTACAACTACCTTCTGAGATTGTGTTAGCGTACGGTTAATCTGCTTGCAGATACTGAAAATTTTAACAGAGTCTTTGACTGAAGGGGCTTTACTCTCAATGTCTTCAGGCTGGTGGTCCATAAGGGGACCAACATCACGGTCAAACAGTTTAAGGTATTCTCCTACTGAATCATGGTTCAATTGTTTCTCAAGAAAGTTAACAACGTATTCCCGCTCACTGCTTAACATTCCTCCGTCCTGTTTAATTATCAGGGCGAAAAGCTGCATCAGTGCTTTAAGGATCTCTTCACTCATAGAGAATCATATTGTGAACCACAACCAAATTTAAAAATAACCAATAATTACTACTAGTCAATATTTTTGACTGATAACTTGTGATTAATACCTAATTTTTCTTATTCATTAATTCTTCTTCCTTCTTTTCAAGAAATGATTTTCCTTCTTTTATCCATTGTTTTGCAGGCTTATCAAGCAGGTAGTGGTCAATAAACTGTTTAACCTTCATGGAATAATCAAGCATATTTTCCTTCTTCCTTAAACCATGGTTTTCTCCTTCATACACAAGCATTATATAAGGTTTTTGCATCCTTCTCATCGTAGTATACATCTCAATTCCCTGGTGCCAGTCAACCGCACCGTCCTTATTGCCGAAAGTAACAAGCAGGGGAGTTTTAATATTATCAGCATTAAACATGGGTGAGTTAGCCATATATTCATCCATGAGCTTCCACCATGGCTCTCTCAGTCTTCCCTGGGATGTTTCAAATATTCTCTGGTTGGGCGACCCCGTGTTCCAGTAAATTTCATTGTACATACTGATCATATTAATAAGAGGTGCCCCTGCAATTGCTGCAGCAAAGAGGTCAGTCTGTGTGATTATAAAACTTGTCTGGTATGCACCCCAGCTATGTCCCATAAGTGCAATCTTCTCCTTATCTATCTTACCGGTTTCAATAATTTCTTCCACGGCAGGAACAACACATTCAACAGCAGACTCACCGGGATGATTGGTTCTGTAAATTATGTCGGGCTGGAAGACAAAGAATCCTGAAGTAGAATAATTAGTAGTATTATAGGCACTCCTGGGGCTAGGACTTACATACCTGTGTACCCCGTCGGATCGTTTTTCATAAATATACACGATCATGGGATATTTTTCTCCCTCCTTGTAATTGGCCGGGTAGTATAGTGCCCCCTGCAGTTCTTTACCGTTACTGTTGGTGTATTTAATAACTTCACTTTTCCCCCAGTAATAATCTGATTGCTGAGGATTTGTGTTACTCAGCTGTACAGGCTTTCTGAAGAGGCTGTTAGTCACGAAAATATCAGGTGAATCAGAATATTCTTCTTCACGGTATACAAACATATTCGCTTCTTTTGCTTTCTTAAGGCCATAAATGAATTTGCTCCCAAAGATTAGCCTGTGTCGTTTCCCTCCTGCACTAATCCTGTAAAACCCACTCTCTTTTGTTTTATCACCCATTGCAGTTAAATAAAGATCACTGCCGGTTTTGAAATAGTTATTTTCACGGTCAAGGCGGATAGTTCTGAATCTTAATTCATTCTCACGCCCGTTTGTTATTTTTTCTGCTGAGCCGGTACCAGGGGATACTTTCCAGATGTCATATTCATCATATATAAGCATATGGCTGTCGTCCCCAAACCAACCGCCTGTTCCGAACGGGGGCTTAATTTCTTTAGGGCTGTCGTCCCTTGTGTTCCATAAAGGGGTTTCTATTGAGGAGCCAATAATCCTGTTTTCCTGTTTCTCAATATCATATATCCACCATTTTTTGTCTTTGAAATAAGGCACATATTTCCCGCCAGGTGATGGTCGCCCCAGGCTTGTGAAGTTCTTTATGATAAGATTTTTTTCTCCGCTTGAGCCATTTACCAGATAGTGATCATAATGATTCATCCTGAAAGATGGCCTGTAGGGGAGATCTGACCTGATAATTACATTCTTTCCATCCCCGGTGATTGTAAATTCCCTGAATTTTTCATCAGATATCCTGTTTACCTTATTTTTATCAGGAACCCAGGAGAAGAGGTAAACAAAGTCTTTTTCAGATCTCTGGTACTTCTTTTCCTGCTCGGGTTGTACAGGATCATCTTTCCAGTGCCAGATATCCACATCAGGGATCTTTTCTTCCTCCTTCTCATTATTGTTTTGTTTCTTATTCTCCGTATTCCAGTCATAAATACCGAAATAAAGTATACTCATATCCTCTGAAAACCTGGGAGTAAAAGATTCTCTTATTCTCATGCTGTCAGGTATGGCATCTGTCGCGGACGGATCGAGTATGTCTACATCAATTTTGTTGTAAATGTTGCTGACCGAGAACACTTTATGGTTGTCCTCTACGTGCAGGGTGTCACTGTATGCCTTCAGGAAGGCAAACGCTTTGCCTTCTTTTTCCCAGGAAAGTTTTTTATAGTCTGATGAGTCATTATCAATAATATTTATGGTATAATTATCCAGGTCAAATAATTCAACACCATTACCCTTTTTCCCTTCAGCATCTATGATATAAGCAAGCCTGTCACCTTTTTTATTGATCTCATATTCTGAGACATTCCCTATATTTTTTATCCGGTCCTTCTTAAGATTGTAAATATAAAGATCAAAATTATCAGACTTGTCTTTTTTATATCCACTCATGACCAGGTGGGTGTTATCGCTGCTTAGTTTAAACTTATTAATGTCCTCAAATATTTTTTTTGAGCCTGTTTCAAGGTTCAGAAGCAGAACTTTATATTTTATCTTTTGCTTCTTTTCCCTCATTTTCTCTGTTTTTTCCTCACTGTAGCCCTTCCTTGCAGCAAGCCATTTTGAGTCATCACTGAAAACAGGAGACGCACATAGTCCGAGCTTATATTCTTTGTTTTTATCAGAAGAAATAACATGTAATGTATCATTTCCCTCAACAGGTGAGATAGTATAGTTCACCCACTCCCCGTTATCAGAAATATTGTAGGACCTGAGGTTTTGCCATATGTCATAGTCTTTTCTTTCAAGGTCTTTCTTCTGTGCTGAGAGATTAAGTGTAACAAGAGTGATAATAAAGCCGAGGTAAAATCTTCTTTTCATCTGATATTGTTTTTTATGAAGGAGGTAAATATAATAAATCTTTACCATCCTTGTGGTTAAGCAATTGGTTTTAGTAAGATGGATTATTACTCCTGGTTTACATTACGGCATAATTTTTGATGTTATTTTGTTGACTGTTCGTGCGTTAGCTATGAACGGTAGGTTCTTTGAGGATGGTTATCGGGGGGTGTTCGCTTCGCTCACCGTCCCCTTACCTCCAGTACTGAAAATAAAAACAATCAATCGCTTCGCGATATATTTTTGTTTATGGCTGGCGCTTCGATGGTGCCTCCCCCGAATGCTCGGGGTCGGCGACTCCTTGGATTCGGTCCTGCAAATAGAAAACAATCAATCGCTACGCGATAAGTTTTTGTTTTTCATACAGTTCTCACTGGAGCAAACTCCGTTCGAACCGTATGAAAAACAAAAAACCTCCTGGCGGAGGTTGATTGTTTTCTGCTTGATCCTGGATCCTGCGGAGGTGGAGATAAGGGGAGTCGAACCCCTGACCTCGTGACTGCCAGTCACGCACTCTAGCCAACTGAGCTATATCCCCGATTCTGGTTTTGCAAAAATATATTAATTATTAATATCTGCAAAGCCATAAATAATTAATGATTGCAGAGAGCCGGATATAACGATGTTGAGGATACATAACAAGGGTAATGATCAAAATGAATCTTTATTTTGGATGTATTTAAATAAATTTTTGACATTACACATTTTAATACTTATTTTTAGGCACTCAAAATCTGAAAAAAATGGAAGTAAAGAAAAATGACAATGCAAATTTGGAGAAGCGTAAAGGTATATTTTTACAGCTTGGTCTTGTAATCAGTATCTCGCTTTGTCTTATCGCTTTTGAATGGACTACGGGAACAAAGGATGACAATCCTTTTGATACCGGTGACGAAGAGGTTATTGAGGAAGAAATGATACCTATCACCGAGATGCAGGAACCTGAGCCCGAAGCTCCGCCGGAGGTACCTAAAACAACCGAGATATTCGAAATTGTTGAAGATGATGTTGCTATTGAGAACGAGATATTGTTCGAAGATGATGAAACAGACTTTGATGATGAGATACAGATGTATGATTTTGAAGTGACAGAAGAGCAAGAAGAGGAAGAAGAAGAAATCTTTGTTGTGGTTGAAGACATGCCTACTTTCAGGGGTGGTGATGTAAACAAATTCCGTAACTGGGTGCAGCAGAGAGTTAATTATCCGCAGATTGCTGCCGAGAACGGTATACAGGGTAAGGTTTTCCTTATGTTTGTTGTTGAGCCTGATGGTTCAGTAAGTAATGTTACGATTATGAGAGGGGTAGATCCCGCTCTTGATAATGAGGCAATAAGGGTAGTAGAGAGTTCTCCGAAATGGGCTCCCGGTAAGCAGAGAGGAGCACCTGTAAGGGTTCGTTTCTCCATAACTGTGAACTTCCAGTTGCAGTAAGTGACACTAAATAAGCACTATAAAAGCCGCCACAAGAAATGAGGCGGCTTTTTTTTTGATAATGTATTAATATCATATCTTTATCACAATAAACCAATATACCAGAGAAATGAGAAAGCTTGTTTTATTTTCCATTATTCTTTCTGTTGTTATGGCTTCATGTTCTTCACCGAAGAGGCAGATGGAATCAGGTAACTATGATGCAGCAATAACTAAAGCTGTTGAAAAATTACGTAAGAAAAGGGACGATACAAAGAATATCGATATCCTGGAGCAGTCATATAAAATTGCCCTTGAAAAGGATAATGAGAGAATAAGGTTATTGAAAATGGAGGGAAACGCCAGGAACTGGGATGAGATTTATCTGATCTACAAAAAAATGCATGATCGCCAGTCGTTGGTAAGGACGGTCATTCCCCTGAAATCCGGCTCACGGACTGTTGATTTTCCATATGTTGATTACATGGAGGAGATGATAACGGCAAAGAATAAGGCTGCCGATTATTACTATGCCCACGGGATGGAATTGATGGAAAACGGGACAAAGGAATCATACAGGCAGGCCTACGATGAATTTGTTCGTGCAAAGGAATATGTTGGCGATTATGAAAATATTGACCGGATGATTGAAGAGGCCAGGTATTTGGGTATCAGCAGAGTTCTTGTTAAAGTGGATAATCGTTCACATATCAATTTCCCACCCGAATTCAAATCGGATCTGCTTGCTCTTGACCTTCCCCGGCTTGATCGTGGTTGGGTGGAGTACCATACCAAACAAATTGATGAGGATACGCAGTTCGATTATATTGTATCAGTCATTATTAAAGCTGTGATGGTATCCCCGGACAATACCTTCCAGAGGGATTCACTCATAAAAAGAGAAATTGAAGACGGGTACCAATACGTGCTGGATGATAATGGAAATGTTATGAAAGACAGTACCGGTAATGATATAAAAATTAAAAAATACAAAGAAGTTCAATGTGCACTAATTGAGTCTGTGCAGACAAAAGAGTGCCGCATTGATGGCGAAGTCGAAATAGTTTCCGTTAATCCTGCAAAAGTAATTAAGAAAGATCCAATATCTGCGGATTCTTATTTTGAGCATATTTCTGCCAGGGCGATAGGCGACATGGAAGCATTGCTGCCTCAGCAGAGAGCAAAAACAGAAGCTGAACCGGTGCCTTTCCCATCAGATATAGAGATGGTTATTAAGTGTTCTGAAGCGCTAAAGATGGGTATACGAAGAGCTATGGAGCAGAATCGCAGATTTATACAATAAGTTTTCTTTTTGATACAGCCCGGATAACGGTAGAGTTGAATTGAAAGTGTGTGTATGGGTAAAATGATAGAAACGGGAGGACAATCCGACCGTGCCGTGCTTGTTGGTGTTATACTTCCTGATCAAAATGAAGCCGAGGTAAAGGAATTCCTGGATGAACTGGCGTTCCTGACCGATACCGCAGGGGCTATTCCTGTAAAAACCTTTGTGCAGAAACTTGAAGCGCCAAATCCAAAAACATTTGTCGGATCAGGCAAGATAAGTGAAATTGAGGCTTTCGTAAGACAGAATGATATAAGCCTTGTCGTTTTTGATGAGGAACTGAGTCCTACACAGCTGCGAAACGTGGAGAAGATAATTAAACGCAGAATACTGGATCGTACAAATCTTATACTCGACATTTTTGCAAGAAGAGCAAGAACAGCTCATGCTAAAGTACAGGTGGAACTTGCCCAATACGAATACCTCCTTCCGCGGCTGACAAGAATGTGGACTCACCTTGAAAGGCAGAGGGGAGGTATAGGACTCAGAGGCCCTGGTGAAACAGAGATTGAAACAGACAGAAGGATAATACGGGATAAAATAGCAAGACTTAAGCGCCAGCTGGAGAAGATAGACAGGCAGATGATGGTGCAGAGAAAAAACAGGTCACGGATGGTGCAGGTGGCACTGGTGGGCTATACCAATGTTGGTAAGTCAACCATAATGAATATGATGAGTAAGTCAGATGTTTTTGCCGAGAATAAACTCTTTGCCACCCTTGATACAACGGTGAGAAAAGTGGTTATCGATAACCTGCCTTTCCTAATGACAGATACCGTGGGCTTCATTCGTAAACTGCCTCACGGCCTGGTTGAATCATTCAAATCAACTCTCGATGAGGTAAGGGAAGCTGATATATTATGTCATGTGGTTGATATATCTCATCCTAATTTTGAGGACCAGGTCAGAGTGGTAAATGAAACATTACATGAACTGAAGGCAGATGATAAAAAAGTAATCATCGTGTTTAACAAGATTGATGCATTTACCTATAACCGGAAAGATGATGATGATTTGAGTCCCACAGAGAAAGAGAACCTGGACCTGGAGGAGCTGGGCAACAGCTGGATGGCAAAAAATAAGGTAGGCAAAACGGTTTTTATTTCAGCGAAGAACAGGACAAATATTGAAGAGCTGAAGTCTATTTTGTATGAAGAGGTGAAAATTCTGCATAAGAGGATCTATCCGTATGATAACTTTCTTTACTAGTGACGAATAATCTCTTCGCCTATCTGTATAGCATTAGTAGCCGCTCCTTTACGTATATTGTCGGCAACTATCCATAAGTTCAGACTGTTATCCATTGAATAATCTTCTCTTATGCGCCCCACGAACACCTCATCCTTATCTTTTGAAAAATAGGGCATAGGGTAGGTATTGTTCAGAGGTTCATCCAGGACTGTAACACCCTGTGTTTGGGAAAGTACCTGCCTGGCATCTTCTGCATTAACGACAGTAGCAAATTCAGCGTTGACCGATTCAGAGTGTCCGCCGGTTACAGGCACTCTTACTGCCGTTGCGGTAACCCTAATGTTTTGGTCATTGAGTATCTTCCTGGTCTCATTTACCAGCTTCATTTCTTCCTTGGAGTAAGCATTGTCCATGAATTCATCACAATGCGGAAGGCAGTTGGAAAAAATCCTGTAGGGATAAACCATCTCAGGTTGCAGACCTTTCATTTCATCCTCCATCTGTTTAACAGCCTTTGTCCCTGTGCCTGTAACCGACTGGTATGTTGATACGACCAATCTTTTGATGTTGAACCGCCTGTGAAGGGGAGCCATTACCATCAGCAACTGTATGGTTGAACAGTTGGGATTGGCAATGATCATATTATCGTCTTTGATAATCTGACCGTTAACCTCCGGTATAACCAATGGAATATCCGGGTTCATGCGCCAGGCAGAAGAATTATCTATTACCCGGGTTCCGTTTTTGGCAAAAACAGGCGCCCATTCAAGTGATACAGTGCTGCCGGCTGAGAAAAATGCTATATCAGGAGCCTGTTTAACGGCCTCCTCTATGGAAATGATTTTGTATTTTTTCTCCATAAAGGATATTTCCTTTCCTTCTGACCTGACTGATGCAACAGCAAGCAGTTCAGTAACCGGGAAACTGCGTTCTTTAAGTACTTTAAGCATTGTTTGTCCCACAAGGCCGCTAACACCAACAACAGCAATTTTCATAATATACTTTTTGATTTTTTAAATATATTGTTGAAATTTATAGAAATAATTTTTCAAAGATAGGGCTTTAGTTACTATCTTCAATTCGCTGCATGAAGAAATTTATATTATTGTTTTTGCTCATACCCCGTATGCTGTGGGGTCAGTGCGTTAATGAGGATTTTGAGGATGGAAGGACAGGATCTCTTATCCAGGTCCCTCCCGGCAGATGGGAAATAGATTCGCTTTCCACCCTGAATGGCAGGTTTTCACTGCATCATGACTTTGATAACAGTAGTGCGGGATCCGATCTTGCAGGTTGGATTACCCAGGGCTTTCAGCCTTCAATGGGAAGGGCGCTCTGGTCTTTCAGCCTGAAATATACCTGTGATCCTTCATCTGCCAACAACTGGTCGTTTTTTCTTATGTCTGATTGCTCTCCGTCCGGGATAATTGGAGGAAGTGAAATATCCGGATTTGCCCTCGGAGTTAATCAGGACAGCTATGATGACACGCTGAGACTATATAAATATGAAAAGGGACACATAACAAGGACTATCAGTTCATCTGTTAACTGGCAGGATGATATAGGAAAAGACTCAATTGTCAGCCTGTCTGTTGTAAGGGAACCAAACGGTAATTGGGAACTATACACCGGGGATGCCAATACCGGAACTGTAATAGGAGAAGCAAAAGATAACACATTGTTTTATCCCGGGTGGATGATACTGAAATATGATTATACATCATCGAGAGACAGGATGCTGTGGGTTGATGATATTCTGCTTGATGGTGTCGTTTATAATGATACTGTTGCGCCTGTAACAGACACGCTGTTTTTTGATTCCGGGAGCTCTTTGGTGATAGTCTTTGATGAAAAACTTGAAGAATCTCCTTCTGTAAGTAATTTTAAACTTAAACCAGGGAACATCGTTCCGGAGACTATAAGTGTTACAGGGGATACAGTGCATATTTATTTTGACAATGAACAGCCTAATAAGAAATTCTATTCCCTGGAAGTCTCAGGTGTATGTGATATGAATTCCAATTGTTGTGATACAGTAATTGACAGTATATTACTTGCATATCCTGAATGGGGCGATATAATTATTAACGAGATCATGGCCGACCCGGACCCATATGTTGGTCTGCCCGAAGCAGAATACCTGGAACTGTATAACAGGTCAGAATATGACCTTTACGGGCAAGGATTTGTTTTAAGTATCGGTGAAGATGAATTTCTGCTTCCGGTCAGCAACATTAAGAAAGAGGAATACATTGTGGTTTGTAGCAGTGGACGGGAAAAACTTTTCTCCTCTTCTGGTAATATAGTTGGTCTTAACGGTAGTTTCAGCTTAACTAATGAAAACGATTTAATTATTCTTAAAAAGCCTGACGGACGTGTTATTCATGGGATTGAGTATGACCGGGGCTGGTATAAGAGTGTACTGAAAAAAGAAGGTGGATGGTCACTGGAAATGATTGATACCGATTATCCCTTCAGTGGAAGAGATAACTGGGAAGAGGCCGGTAATCACATTGGAGGAACACCCGGTTTTGAAAATTCTGTAAAAAGGGATAACCCTGATGTGGAACGTCCCCGCCTTGATAATATATTTCCCTTAACAGGCAGAAGCCTTGAGTTAAGTTTCTCTGAGCCTATGAGAGTGTCAGTTTTAGACAGTGAATCCTGGTCCGTTGATGGAAATAGTGTTAATCACGTTATTTCATCCGATCCATTAATGAAGAGAATAATAATCGATTTCAGGAATAAGTTTGAACCGGGAGTGATTTACCGCCTGGGTAGTATCGCCGGTCTTTCTGATATTCCGGGAAATCAATTGGTTGTTACAAATAACAGGTTTGGTCTTCCCAATGAAGCAGGTTCAGGCGATCTTGTTGTTAATGAGATACTTTATGATCCGTTGCCCGGCGGGGCAGAATACATTGAGTTTTACAATGCCTCTGCCGGGATAATTGACCTTTCTGAATTGTTTTTTGTGAAAATAAACACTGAGAAGTCTGATACCGGTAACCCATGCCGGTTATCTCATGAAGGCCGATGTATTATGCCAGGTGATTATTATGTATTAAGCCCGGACAGGTTATCAGTGAAAGGTGATTTTAGTTATTGTGATTATTCGAAGATATATAATTGCAGCTGGTTCCCGTCATTACCGGATGGTGGTGCAGGACTGGCAGTTTACAATAGAAAACTGGAAGTAACAGATAATGCGTATTATTCAGATGATATGCATTCACCAATCCTTGCAATTACCAGTGGGGTGTCTCTTGAGCGTATTGATCCACGGGGTAACGGCACAGACCCATCAAACTGGCAATCAGCAGCAGGTACATGCGGGTACGGAAGTCCCGGAATGGAGAATTCGGCAGCAATAGAACAGACTCCGGCTGTAAAAAATGAAGCAATGATTCTTTCTTCAAAAAGTATCAGTCCTGATTATGACGGATACCGGGACCTGTTACGAATAACAGTTAACAGTGTTTCCGCCGAATGCTTGTTAAATGTAAATATTTTCAATGATCAGGGCTGTCCTGTAAGATCACTGGCAAGGAACCTTAGTGCTTCTTACCGTTCAGAGTTTATCTGGGATGGGTCAGGCGACAGTGGGCAGGCACTGCCTGAAGGTATTTACATAGTAGCCTGTCTTATAACTTCCCCGGGGAAGTCGCCTGTTTTGTGTAAGAAAGTATGTGCGCTGGTATATAAGTAACTATTTATTTTTGTTCTTCTTCAGGGGTACTTTCAGTGCAAAGAAGATGGCCGGGAAAGCGAGAAAGGCTGCAATGTAATATGTTGTATCCATTCCCAGGTGATCTGAAAAACCTCCTACACCAAGTACCATAATTGAGTTAATGAAGAAGTTTATCATCATATAAACTCCATTGACAAAAGGCAGGTGTTTGGTGTCGAGGTCATGAATAACAGCTAGGTTTACTGACTGTGGAGCAACGAGGAACATCCCCATGAGAACCAGCAGTATAACACTGAAAACGCCTGAAGAGTTTATAAATAAAAGCATTAGCAGAGGTGATACTATTGATACTATCACCAATGTTGCCCTTCTGCCTATACGATCTGAAATTGAACCTGAAAGAAATGTGCCGGCAGCTCCCGCCAGCTGAAGAACTGACAGGGATACTCCCGCTCCCCACAGTTCCATGCCTTTACCGGTTAAATAAACCGGAAGATACAGGGTCAGTGACGCTTTCATGGCGCCCCTGAAGAAGGTTATCCCTGCAAGTGTCATAAAAATGGGGAGAAATCTTTTGAAGATCCCGAAATAATCAGGGCTGTCTGTTTGTATATCTTCACTGATTGAAATCTTTCTCAGTTTCAACCATAAGATAAATGAGGCAATCAGGCCAAAAGGAATAAGTCTTAATGTCCCGTCCAGTCCCCATTGTTCAACCGCGGCTACCACGATTAATGGTCCAAGCGTTCTTGCCAGTTCGCCCCCGAGCATAAAGAAACTCATTCCCATACCTGTTCGTGTCCCGCTGATCTTCTTAACCATTACAGGAGCAGGGACATGGAAGAGGGTAGAGCTTACTCCGCTGACAAAGAGCAGAACCAACAGCACAGTATAGACAGGGGCTATACCTATAAGTCCCATTGCAATAGTTGTAATGGCAGGGGCGAATATTACAAAATACCTTACTTTCATCTTCTCTGCCATAATACCCACAAGGGGATTGAACAGGGAGGGTATTCGCTGAACTACACTGAGAATACCTGACAGGAAAAGGGATATATTTAGTTTTTCTATAAGAAGGGGAAGGAGTGGTGCCAGGAAAGATGTATAAACATCATGTGTCAGGTGAGCAATTGAGATCAGTATTACATTATCGGTCTGGAAACCGTTTTTCTTAAGGCTCTTTCCCTTCCGCATTACATTTTTCAGATTTTATTCATTATTGAGATCATTAGTGATGTCATCGCTGATTCAGTTGCTGCAGCTGCTTTTTTAACCATCTCATGGGTAATGTATTCAATCTTTCCTTCCACACCAAGATCGCTGATAATACTAACGGCAAAACAGGGCAGGTCCAGGTGCCTGGCTGTTATCACTTCGGGTACGGTTGACATGCCCACGGCATCGGCTCCTATTATCCTGAAGTGTTTATATTCTGCAGGAGTCTCGAATGTGGGTCCGCTTGTAGCGAGGTAAACACCTTTTTTGATATTTGTTCCTGTTTCTTTTGCAGCTTGCTCTGCTTTGCGTATAAGAGAACTGTCATATGGTTCACTCATATCCGGGAACCTCGGACCTATCTCTTTATCATTAGGTCCGATTAAAGGATTGGGAAGAAAATTTATGTGATCAGTAATTATCATGATATCCCCAATATTGAACTCAGGGTTTACCCCTCCTGCTGCATTTGAAAGGAAAAGATTTTTAATACCAAGGAACTTTAATACACGAATAGGAAAGACTATGCTTTCAAGAGAATAGCCCTCATAGAAATGAAAACGACCTTTCATTGCGATTATCTTTTTATTCCCAAGTTCACCATAGATCAGTTTCCCATCGTGACCATCAACAGTTGAAACAGGGAAGTTCGGTATGTCCGAATAATCAATCTCTTTTGAGGCTGTCATTTTACTAACGAGGCCACCGAGGCCCGTTCCCAGTATAATGCCGGCTTCGGGACTATTGAATCCTCTTGATTCAAGAAATTTTACTGTTTCTTTTATTTTTTGCAACATAATCTAAAATAAATTTATTAAAAGCCTTACTGTCTTCATTAAGGAAGACAATATTAATTCTCAGGAAGAATATCATATTGTCAGGAAAGTATACTGTATTGATGTTTTCGCGCAACCTGGCAGCATCTTTCTCTGTTGTAATTATACATCTTTTACCGTCAGGTAATCGATTGTAGCGCTTTGATATTTTTTCCAGGTCATTCTCTTTATAATAATGGTGATCAGGATATTGAAGATGATCAATTTGCAGGTCGAAAGAGTTAAGGTAGTTAATTAATGGTCCCGGCTCAGCAATCCCGGTAATCAAAAGTACATTAGGGTATTTAAGTTTAATTTCTTCCATTTGTGGGGCAGTAATGCCCTGGTCAACAACATAACGCGGGCTGTCATAAGAAAGGCTGGTATAAAACAGGTGTTGTCGTTGCAAAAGGGGTAATTTCTTGTAAATAAGCCTCATGTTTATAGCAGAAAGGTCAGGCGGGCTTTTTGTTATAAGAACGATATCAGCTCTTTTTACTGATGACCGGTGCTCCCTGAGACGGCCTGCCGGCAAAAGCAGGTCATCTGTAATTAAGCGGTTATAATCAATCAGCAAAATATTGAAGCCCGCATCAATATACCTGTGCTGGTAAGCATCATCAAGTAAAATAACCTCGGTGGATGGTTTTTCTGCTAATAGCATTTTTACTCCGTTGACCCTGTCCTTATCAACAGCTACAGTTACATTCTCATGTTTCTTTTTTATCTGCAGTGGCTCGTCACCTGCAAAACTAACAGCGGATGATTCGCTAACAAGGTTAAACCCTGAGGATTTTCGTTTGTATCCCCTGCTGAGCACAGCTATGTTATATTGTTTTTCCAGGAGATTGATCAGGTATTCAACATGAGGTGTTTTACCTGTACCTCCTACTGTAAGGTTACCTACGTTGATTACGGGCATACTGAAATAAGTACTTTTCAGCATACCGTTATCGAAAAGGATATTGCGAATCCTGATAGCGGTACCGTAAAGTACTGCTAAAGGGAAAAGCAGTATTTTCCGAAATAAGTTATTCATTACCTTATCTCGATGAAATAGGGTAAGCGGGCCTGAACTCCTGAGAGAGATCTCAGTTCATTAATATTTTCAATATGCCTGGACAGATTACCCAGTTCTTTATTGATGATTCTTGATTTAATATCACCGCTCAGACTTTTCATCAGTTTTGTGTATGTATCTTCTTCCTTTGGATACTCTCTGATCCTGTAATTTTCGACTGAAGCCAGTTTTGCTGCTTCTTCTATTGCATCCCGGAGTCCACCTATTTCATCAATAAGTTCCAGGCCCAGCGCATCACTGCCGCAATAAACGTGGCCCTGTCCCATTTCATCAACCCTTGATTTCTCCATCCCTCTTCCATCTGAGACTCTGCTGACAAACTCTTCATAAGTATTATCTATACTTTGCTGGTAAATAACCATTTCCTGGTCGTTCATGCCTCTGAAAACAGATAATACGTCTGAATTCTCATTGGTCTTAACAACATCAGATGTTACTCCAAGTTTATCTTCCATCAGTTTGCTTGCTTCAGGGAAAAGCCCGAAAACACCTATTGAACCGGTGAGAGTAGTTGCCTGGGCAAATATTTTTGCGGCAGGCACTGATATGTAATATCCTCCTGATGCAGCAAAGTTACTCATTGAAACCACAACGGGTATCTCATCTGCCAGCAGTTTAAGTTCACGCCACATGTTATCAGATGCCATTGCATTTCCTCCGGGAGAGTTGATCCTTAGGACAACAGCATCATAGTCCTCTTTTTCCCTTATTTTCCTCAGCATAGATACATAACCCTCACCACCTATCATGCCGGTGGTGTTAGTACCCATATTAATGGTACCTTCAGCATAAATAACGGCAATTTCAGAATCTGCATCCGCATTTATTTTTGTAGATGATTTGGCATACTTTGTCATACTAAGCTGTTCAGGTTTTTTTCCTTCTTCTGTTTCAGTAAGGGTTTTTAACTCATCTAACAACTGGTCCTTGTAAATCAGTTTATCTGCCAGTCCTTCTTCTACAGCTCTTTCAACGTCGAAAGCAACAAGTTTATCAGCCAGGTCATTTAGATTTTCTTCACTTATATTGCGTGATTCGGAAATTGCAGTCAGAACGTGGCTCCAGATGCCTGTGATATATTCGCTTATCTGTTCCCTGTTTTCCTTGCTGAGGCTGTTCAGCATAAATGATTCAACAGCTCCTTTATACTTACCGTGCCTTATAACCTGGACATTGACGCCCAGTTTCTCAAGTGCGTTTTTATAAAAGACTACTTCTGAAGCAAGACCCTTAAATTCCATTACAGCATTAGGATTAATATAAATCTTGTCTGCAGCTGTTGCTATATAGTAGGATTCCTGGGTAAGTATATAATCTGTGTAGGATATCACAAACTTACCGGATTCTTTAAATCTTAGAAGGGCATTACGTATTTCTTCAGCTTTTCCCCATCCATTTGTCATGGGGCCGGTTTTAATCAGAACACCTTTAATATTTTCATCATTTGAGGCTTTCCTGAGGTTAGACAGTATGTCATTAATGCCGGGTGCAGGTTTAAATGTGAAGCTGACCGGATCAAAAGAGCTCCATGGATCGCTCAGTCCTTTTTCAGGTATTGTAAGGCCTGTATTAAGAACAAGTATAGAGTTGGGTTTTATACTTACCGGTTTTTCTGCTGAAGCAATCATCAGGCTGAAGCTGGCCAGGCTGATAAAGAAAAAAAGTATTCCGGTCAGTATCAGACCCGTAATAGTTGCCAGTGTGTATTTTAGAAAACTTTTCATGATCTCATGATTTTACATAATTAAGAAAGCTTAAATATATAAAAAACAAAGACAACACTCTTCTGGTTTAATAGGATTTAATAAATTTGATAAGAGATTAAATTAACCATTATAATGCAGGAAATATATCTGGGACTAGGCTCTAATACCGGCAGCAGGATTAAAAACCTTGCACTTGCCAGGGATAAGCTCGGAGCTCTTCCTATGACTGTGATTGCTCTCTCTCCTGTCTACGAATCAGAACCCTGGGGTTTCAGCAGCCCTGGTAAATTCCTGAACCAGGTAATTGAGATTGACTCTGATCTTCAGCCGGGTGAATTGCTCAGGCATGTAAAAAAGGTAGAACGGGAGATGGGCAGAAAAGAATCCGGGATACGCTATACTGACCGGGTTATTGATATCGACATTCTTTTCTACGGCAGTGAAATAATCAGTTTCAGCAATCTTGTTATTCCCCATCCACTTCTTCACAAGCGACTTTTTGTGCTTAAGCCAATGACTGACCTGGCGCCCGGATTCATTCATCCGGTTCTTGACAGCAGGGTAAGTGAGTTGCTTGACAGATGCGATGATGACAGTTCATTGCCTGTACGCCTGGAAATCAAATAGATCCATTGTCAGCATAACTGTAATATCCATTGTCAGTTACTATAACATGGTCAAGCAGGTTGATGTCAAAATAGGAGGCTGCATCTTTTATTTTATTTGTTATCCGCGTGTCGGCATCACTGGGATCAAGGTTGCCTGAAGGATGGTTATGACATATAATAATTGATGAAGCAAGCAGCTCAAGCGCTTTCTTAATAATGAGCCTCACATCTGTTATGGTTCCGCTTATCCCTCCCTGGCTTAGTTTATGCCGGCTGAGTATTTTGTTTGACCTGTTGAGATATAGTATCCAGAATTCTTCATGTTGCAGGTCTGCCATCAGGGTATTAAAAATTGTGTACACATCATTGCTGCTGCGTATTTTTTGGGCTTCCATGATATCTGATGCTTTTCTTCTTCTGCCCAGTTCAAGTGCGGCCATGATATTTATTGCTTTGGCAGAGCCTATTCCCTTTAGTTTAACTAAATCGTGTACTCCCAGTTTGCCCAGTTTATTAAGGTTGTTTGAAGCAATTCCCAGCACTTCCCTTGCCAGGTCCACTGCTGATTGTTCGTTGTTGCCTGAGCCTATCAGTATTGCAAGCAACTCGGCATCACTGAGGCTTGATATACCCTTATAGAGCAATTTTTCACGGGGCCTGTCCTCAAGGGCCCATTCCTTGATCTTTAATGACATGCAGCAAGATTTTTATTCTACTGCAATTTACATAAATGCTTTTAAAATAAAAAAAGGCTGCCCGCCAGGACAGCCTTCTGAACATAATGATTATTTCTTTTTAGCCAAGGCTATTTACATGTTTGGTCAGCGAAGATTTAATATTTGCCGCTTTGTTTTTGTGTATTACATTTCTGCGGGCAAGCCTGTCCAACAATGAAGACACCTTTGGATATAGTTCTTTCGCTTCTTCCTTATCTGTTGTGCTGCGCAGCTTAGTGAGACTGTTACGCATTGTCTTTACATAATATTTGTTATGTAGTCTGCGACTCTCGCTCTGCCTGATCCTCTTAAGTGCTGATTTGTGATTAGCCATACTGATTGTATAAAATTGTTTTTTCACAATATAATTGTACTCCGTAGGGGAATCGAACCCCTGCTACCAGGATGAAAACCTGGCGTCCTAACCACTAGACGAACGGAGCAAAGAACTCTCTAATACAGAAAGCGGATGCAAAGAAAATACCTTTTTTTCAATATCACAAATTTATATTCAAAAAAAAGCAAATGTCATCCTGAGCCCCCTGCCATGAGCTTACCTGCCCTGAGCGAAGCCGAATTGCTGAAGGGAGCGAAGAATACCAGGCTGCATATTAGCCGTCTCAGAATACGTACCTTATAGAAAGGCCTCCGTGAATGCCTCCCCATCCCTGGTATCCTATCAGGTTGACACTGGGCATGACATCGAGACTAAGGTTGAGGGGTATTTCATCAAATGTATATTCCATTCCCAGTACGAAATCTGCTCCCAGCACCGAGCCTACGTCAGGGTCATCTATATAGTTGTTGTTATCCCAGAAGCCTATATGTGCTCCAAAGCCCCAGAACCAGTTGAGTCCGGGGTATTGACCTGTCCAGTGCTCATTCTCATAAAGTCCTGTAACAACAAATCCTCCCCAACTGCTTGCAAGTATACCTTCTAATGCATTGGTTTCATTCAGGAAGTGCTTTACGGTTACACCATAAGGGAATCCTGCCCTGAGTCCCAGGCTTGTTTTATAGTCCTGTGCATTTAATGCAGATCCGATTATAAAAGCTGAAAACAGGATTAAAATAGTTCTTTTCATTTCTGTAAGTATTTTTTTTGATTGACTGTCTGTATAAGGAATGACAATTATAGTTAAATATTGTTTTTAAACAAACAAAAATTGCAGCTATAAAATAAGAAGGCTGATTGCCATAACAGCCATGCCTGCAAGCAACCCGTATATTGACAGGTGGTGTTCACCATATTCCCTTGCTGCAGGCAGCAGCTCATCAAGGGAGATAAAAACCATAATACCTGCAACTGCGGCAAAAAGGATTCCGAACACCTGTTCACTCAGGAAAGGAAGCAATACCAGGTAACCTATAAGGGCCCCTATGGGTTCTGAAAGCCCACTGAGAAAGGACAGGGTAAATGCTTTGCGTTTGCTGCCCGTGGCAAAATATACGGGTACTGATACAGCTATGCCTTCAGGTATATTGTGGATGGCAATAGCCACTGCAATGGCAAGTCCAAGCTCTGCATCACTCAGTGCTGCTGTAAAAGTAGCCAGTCCCTCCGGGAAATTATGGATTCCAATGGCGAGAGCAGTGAACATACCCATGCGCATCAGGTTGTTTTTGGACGGCTTCTTGTTCATGTCCTCTATTAGCCGTACCTCGTGAGGGTTTTCTACTTTAGGTATAAACCTGTCTATAAGTGCAATAATCAGTATACCTCCAAAAAAGGCCGCAACAGTAAACCACCATCCTTTGTCTTCTCCGTATACAGAAGTCAGGGATTCGCTTGCTTTAAAAAGTATCTCAACAAATGATACATATATCATTACACCTGCTGAAAAACCAAGGCTGACCGAAAGAAAGCGGGTGTTAGTCTTTTTTGTAAAAAAGGCAAGGGCCGATCCAATTCCAGTGGACAGACCGGCGAATAATGTTAGAAGAAATGCATTGAGTACAACGGTAAATTCCATTTTCACATTTTTTAATCATCTCCGGCAAGCCTGGCAGCAAAGGCTTTCAGATCTTTACCATTGAAGTTAGCGGAACTCATGAACAAATATACACTTTCCTTACCCGCATTTTCATAAATATCATAGAATAATTGGTCTGCATCATCCATCACTTTAAGATTATCATTACCAAAAGATTCTCTTATCCTGTTGTTGTCCAGCATCTTCAGTTTTTTCAGCTTCAGGGCGTGTGGATTATAATAAACATATGATTCATCAGCATCATTAAGACTGTTCCTGTAATTATCAATGAATCCCTGGTTCAGGCTGCTGAAGGTATGTAACTCCAGGCAGGCTACTATCCTGTGAGATGGGTATCTTTCAGCTATTGCTTCAACCGTTGCTTTAACTTTTGAAGGAGCATGTGCAAAATCGCTGTAAACAAGTGCCCCATCTCCACTACTCAGCAATTCCATCCTTTTGTGCGGACCTGTAAAGCTTTCCATAGCTGCATAAAAATCGTTATCGCTTATCCCTATTTCCGAGCAAACAGCTTTTGCTGCACTGAGGTTTTGCATATTATGCTCACCAAAGATGTTCATTTTCTGTACCCTGTCATGAGTAGCAGCAAAGAATCCTTTTTTGTTTTGAAAATATCCGTGTACCCTGTAGGGGATTTTTTTTATATCGTCACGTGATTTGCAGGCTATATTATCAACCAGTGCATCCTCACTGAAATAAACCAGCTTCCCGTTTTTTGTTATGCTGTCAGTAAATAACCTGAATTGCTCAAGGTATTCATCAAATTCAGGAAATACATTTATATGATCCCATGATATCCCGTTTATGACTGCCAGGCCGGCTTTATAAAGATGAAACTTCGGGCGCCTGTCAATAGCCGAACTGAGGTATTCATCTCCCTCAAAAACAGCTATTTTTGATTTTTCTGAGAGCCCGACCATTGTTTCAAAACCTTCAAGCTTTGATCCGCACATATAGTCAAATTTGTAATCATTAAACCTGAGTACATGCATTATCATTGCAGTGATGGTTGTTTTTCCGTGACTTCCACCAATAACAATGCGCAGGCGATCCTTTGTCTGATCGTATAAAAACTCAGGAAATGATTTTATATCAATGCCCATTTCAGTGGCTTTCATAAGCTCAGGGTTATCTTTCCTGGCATGCATGCCGAGAATGACAGTATCTGTATCATCTTTTATCTTCTCCGGGTACCAGCCATAATCCGGAGGCAGAAGACCGTGTTCCCTCAGTCTTGATGCCGAGGGTTCAAAAATATTATCATCAGAGCCCGTAACCTCATGCCCGTTTTTTTTGAGCACGATAGCCAGGTTGTGCATCACTGCGCCTCCGATTGCAATAAAATGAATTTTCATAATCCGGTTTTTTGCAAAAATACCCAATTAAACGCATATACAAATCAAGGATTCAACAAATAACTTTTGATCTCTGTTAAAGCGCTGTATATTTGTGCTAAAATATTCAAATATGAAGTTATCGGCTGTAAATATTTCAAATTTCAAAGTTGATGGGGGTGCTATGTTCGGTGTGGTACCCAAAATATTGTGGAATAAGAAATACCCTGCAGATAAGGATAACCTCATAAATCTTTCACTGCGCTCACTTGTGGTTGATAACGGGGAGAACCGTATCCTTATTGATAATGGCTGGGGAGATAAGCAAAGCAGGAAGTTTTTCAGGCATGTGCATCTTAACGGCGGAGAAGGACTGGAAGGAGGTCTTGCAAAAGCAGGTTATGGGCTGGATGACATTACCGATGTAGTTCTTACCCACCTGCATGCCGATCATTGCGGCGGTGGAGTAAAGAAGTCAGATAAAGGGAAGAGTTATGAGATGGTTTTTCCGAATGCCAGGTACTGGGTAAGCAGGCAGCAATGGGACTGGGCTGTGAAGCCTAACCCCAGGGAGGCAGATAGTTTCCTGGAAGAAAACCTGCTCCCGATGATGGGGCATGGCAAGCTTCACATGGTGGAGAAGCCCGGCAAGTTATTCGAAGGTGTTTCTGTTCGCTTTGTTCGCGGGCACACACCCGGGCAAATGATACCAGTGATTGATTATAAGGATACAAAAATAGTTTATACCGCAGATCTGATCCCTACAGTTGCACATCTTCCACTGCTGTGGAATATGAGCTATGACCTTGACCAGCTGGCGACCATAGAAGAAAAAAAATCACTGCTCGAAGAGTCCCTGACAAATGATTACATCCTTTTCTTTGAGCATGATATTTACACGGAATGTTGTACTGTCAAGGATACAATAAAGGGCATAAGGGAAGACCGCCTGATGAAGTTTGCAGATATTTAAGCTGGAATAATCCAACAATCCATTCCTATTGTTCTGTGACATCAAAAATTGTGTGCCTGTCAAGGTTCTTCCAGTAGAGAATTGCTTTCTGTCTTACCAGTTCCCAGTAAATATTACTATCAAGCCCATAAACGTAGTTAATCTCTTTTAGCTCATTGCGTATCTTATCAGCTATGTCTTTTTTAAGCCGGATATGCAGTTTATTATTTTTGTATAAGAAATATGCTTCAGGATAAATATTGTCATTTACCACTTTGATAAGACCATGCCCAACCGTTGCACCTGTACTGAGCTGGATTCCGTCATTAAGACAACTGACCGGTGGATTTGATCCTGCATGTGACTCAACGATCATTTCATCAACGCCGGTATTATAGTACTCCCTGGCTCTTATTCCCATCTTAACACCTATAATAGCATAGACACCGAAATGCCTGTGCATTTCATTGGCCAGCACGCCTGCTTCCCATTCTTCCCTGCCATGCCTGGTGATGATTGTGTCAATATATGGCTGCAGATCGGGAAAGTAGAACGCGGTGTCCACGGGAATATCTTTAAACACCTGGTTCCTGTTTACTGTTTTACCTGAAAGGATTGAACATATCATGCTGTTTTTTATCTTCCCGCTAGGGGCACGCAGAAAGTTAATCCCTTCGTGATTTGTTGTTTCAAAGATTTCAGGATAGTGAAAATAAAGGGCTATCATATCGTCAATCAGCCCGGTAATGAAATTATGATCGTCTAGTTCAGAAAAGAGGCGGGCAGTACTTTTAGCGTAGGGGGTATTTAGTTCTGAAATATCACTTACCTGTTCATCGTCATAAAAAATATTTAAATCATAACCGATAATACGGGTGGGTATGTCTGTGTTTATTATTTTACGTGCAGCAAGGCTGTCCAGTTCGTAATTAAAACCGCTCAGTGGTTTTGCTGAGTCATTGCTCCAGAGTATGTCTTTTAGTTTATCAAAAATGCCGGGTTGTTCCCTGTGCAGTTTATCAAGCACATTCATGCTGCCAAGAGCAACAAAACTGACAGGTGTTTTCTCGTGTGTAACAGCATGGCTGATAATCTCTATTGCGCCTGCTTCACCATTTGTGCTAATTCCATTTTCATCTGCCCAGGTATAAGCTGATGGTATTTTAAGATCCTTTGATGGAGAATCACGGTTTATGCCAACTTTAATTCCCTGGTGGTGATAGCTGTTCAGTAAAGACCGGACCTTGATATAGGCTGATTCAGCCGGCATCACCCCGCCTGAAACTGTAATGGCAAGCACTCTTATATCTGGTGATGCGAGTAACATATTAATAGTCTTCAGGTCGTCAAGACCTGCATCAGTATCGATAATAACATAATGTGAAGGTTTCCATGGGTGGGCATTAAGCCCCTGTATGAAAAGAACCAGGATTAGTATGCTAATAATTTTCTTCATCGTGATCATAAAAATATATCTGTAAAAATAATGATTTGTTGTGGACCCCGGAAATTGTATTTTTTATATATTGAACGCTTAAATTCTACCCGGTATATTGATGAAAAAATTCTGGATAATCTTTCTTCCCGGCCTTGCGCTGGGTGTCTTAATAGTTCTTGGTACCAATAAAGCTATCAGCCTGACTTCGGCTAATGATTTTTGTGCCAGCTGTCATATCCATCCGCAGGCAACTAAATCATGGAAGAAGTCAGTACATTATATTACAGCCTCAGGTACAAAAACTGGTTGTGTTGAGTGCCATTTACCTCCAAAAGGGGAGGGACATATACCGGAAAAGATCAGGACAGGAATGAGAGATGTTTGGGGTAAGATCACCAAAGACCCTGATTCCTTTGACTGGGAGGAAAGATCACTCCTGGAAAATGCCAGGCATTATGTGCCTGAAAGTGCCTGCCTTCATTGTCATGAAACATTATTTACGCCTGAGTTATCGAGGGAAGGCGAAGAGGCTCACCTTTATTATGAGCGTTCATCAGGAAGCGGTGACCTTCACTGTATAAACTGCCACCTGAATGCCGGTCATTATATAGAAGGATATAAGCACGGTGGAAATGAGTCGTTTGGAATGACGAGTGCGAATACCGAGATTATTTATGAAGATGCTGCAGAAGTAAATTCTTTTGAGTCCTTTACAGAATACATTCCTGGTTCATCTGTTTCCTTCGATATGGTAGCAGTACCGGGAGGCAACTTTATGATGGGCAGTCCTGAAGATGAAGAATACAGGGAGCCTGATGAGGGCCCGCGTGTCAGGGTTGGTATAAGTCCCTTTTTCATGTCTGAAGTAGAGGTTACATGGGATGAATACCTTGCTTTTTACGCTCAGACATCTGCTGAAGGCCGGTCAACAGATACAAAGGGTTTACGGTCAGGAGCAGAGGCAGATGCAATCACGGGCGCAACTCCGCCTTACGGTCAGCCTGATAAGAACTGGGGCATGGGCAAACGCCCTGTAATATCCATTACTCATCATGCTGCCGAGACTTATTGCAGGTGGCTTAGCAGTGTGACTGGGAAGAAATACCGCCTGCCCACTGAGGCAGAATGGGAATATGCCTGCAGGGCAGGAACTGATACTCCTTATTTTTTTGAGGGTGACCCGGAAGATTTTCAAAGGAGGGGCTTTTTATCCGGCCTCAGGAAGAATGATACTGCAAAAATTAATACATTTGTTGTATACAGGGAAAACAGTCCCGCAAAGACACAGGAGCCCGAAGCTGTAAAAGCAAACCCTTTTGGTCTTAAAAACATGCCGGGGAATGTGGCTGAATTTTGTTCTGACTGGTACTCAGCAGATACCTACTCTCGATATGGAGAAGGGGCGATAAAAGACCCTGAAGGCCCGGATAGCGGAAAAGAAAAAGTAATAAGAGGCGGATCGTTCAGGGATGAGGCAGGGAACCTGAGATCAGCAAACAGGGATCATACAAAGACTGAGAAATGGCTGCGGACTGATCCCCAGATACCCAAGAGCAAGTGGTGGTATTCCGACTGCTTCCATGTTGGATTCAGGGTTGTATGTGAGTATGATGATGCAATGAGGTCAAAAGAAAATATTCAATAAACAATAATCAATTAACTAACTTTCTTCTTTTATGAAAAAATCAATCTCACGCCGTAACTTCCTTGGTAAAGCCGCAGCTGCCGGTGCAGCCGGTGCCGTTATACCCTCGTTCATGAACTCATGTTCCACTGATGGAAGGATGAAAGATGTTGCTATCCCTGAATTTCTTGACAGTGCTCCTGACGGACCTGAACTGAAAGCAGGATTAATAGGTTGTGGTGGACGTGGCACGGGAGCTGCTATTAATTTTCTTTCTGCCGGTCCAAACCTGAAGATAACAGCTCTTGGAGACGTTTTTGAAGACAGGCTGGAATCGTGTCGTGAAAGGATTAAGTCAGAGAAAGACAATGCTGTTGAAGAGGCGAATTGTTTTATTGGTTTCGATGCTTATCAGAAAGTAATAGACTCAGGTAGTGACATTATAATTCTTGCTACTCCTCCTTATTTCAGACCTGAACATTTTGCTGCTGCAGTAGATGCACGTAAGCATGTTTTTATGGAAAAGCCTGTAACGGTTGATCCGGTTGGAGCACGTTCGGTAATGGCAAGCTCAAAGAAAGCCGAAAGCATGGGATTAAGTGTTGCAACAGGAACACAGCGCAGGCATCAGAGAGATTATGCAAATACCTTTGCACAGGTAAAAGCCGGGGCCATAGGGGATATCGTCAGTGCAAACTGTTACTGGAACCAGAGTAAACTGTGGCACCGTGACCCCAATGCAAGCTGGTCTGAAATGGAATATATGATAAGGAACTGGGTGAACTGGTGCTGGCTGTCAGGTGATCACATAGTGGAACAGCATGTTCATAACCTGGATGTTATTAACTGGTTTACCGGTAAGCATCCTGTTGAGGCAGTTGGTTTTGGATCACGTCACAGGAGGGTTACAGGCGACCAGTTTGATAATTTCAGTATTGACTATGTACTTGATAACGGGGTGCATGTGCATAGTATGTGCCGGCAGATAAACGGTTGCGAAAACAATGTATCTGAATTTGTGCAGGGAACAAACGGATCATCTAATTGCAGCAACACTATTTATGATAATGAAGGTGTCGAAAAATGGAATTACAAATATCCGCTTAACGAGGAAGGCGAAGAAACAAACAGGGTCAAGGTAAGCCCGTATGTGCAGGAGCATATTGACCTGGTTACTGCAATACGAAATGATGAGCCTTTTGTTGAAGCGGAAAACACTGCTATCTCCACTCTCGTCGGTATAATGGGAAGGATATCAGCCTATACAGGAAAAAAAGTGACCTGGGATGAAATGATGAATTCAGATATTAAGCTTGGACCGAAAGTATTTGAGTTTGGTCCCGTTGATATTCAAAAAGATGTACCCGTACCGGGTGAAGCTTATAAACAGGGTAAGTGATGAGACTTCTTCGGTTAATGATCTTTTAGCGCTTTACTGAGTGCTTGAGTTGTAGTGTAATATTTAGCTATCATATTTGGGATCTCCCATTCGGGGATATTCCCTTTTTCGAGATATTGTAAATATTTCTCAGTTACCTGGCCAAAGTGAGCTTCATGCCCGGTTTTGTATTTATCCGGTATGTTGATCCTGTATTTCCCGCTTTCAATAATCTCATATCCTATTCCCTGCCAGGGCAGTTTACCCAGAGCTTTTTCAAGAATATGTTTAAAGTCCGGGCTGTTCTTTTTGCGTTCCAGGTATAATACCGGTTTATAATTTTCTTCTTCTCCCTGCCTGATAATAAGATTTGCCAGGGTGCCTCTCATTATTGAATAATGAGTATCGCCCCCTCCTTCGGGAGCCCGGAATTTCCATTCAACTCTTACTTTTGCGTGCGTGTCTTTTATCCTGTAATTGATCTCCCCATTGGCATATACATTCAGGATATTGCCTGATACATGTTCATCGAGGTAGCTTGGGAAAGTGTCCAGGCCGGTGACCAGCTCATATTCACCTGCAGTCAGAGCGGTTGGCCATCTGCCGGCATCAATTATCTCTATGTCATTTTTGTCAATTGCCATGCCCGGGTAGCACTCCCATTGTACCAGGTCAACCAGGTGAGTTGTAACGTCCACAATGCCTTCACCCTGCTGCGATGTGTCGAAATACCAGGGAGGTCTTTTCAGGGGCGACCCGGAAACGTATTTAAAGAAATGATGTACACTTTCTTTTGTAATTGCGGGTTTACCCGGGCTGCCCTGTATCAGTTCTCCAAATATCTCACTGTTTTGAGAGAGCTCTCTCTGCAGCATCGTGGTAATTTCATATCTCTCAGTCATAATATCATACAGGAGAACATCATTCTCAGCAGCTGTCCTGAAAGCTTTTTCAAGCAAGGGGAATTTGCCCGGGCTTATTACCATAGGCTTATCTGCCAGTATATTGATTCCTGATTCGGCACACTTCAGAATATAATCGGTTTTTTCCCGGTTATTGCCGGATAATACCACCACATTCCCAGGCCGTTTAATCATGAACTCTTCAAAAAAGTCCTCTCCGGTGTATACTTTCTCTTCCCATGAAGTGGGGTTTTCTTTCCTGTTATTGTAATTATCAATCATTTCAAGGTGCCTGTTAAGCTCCTTGCCGCCGGGTGCAAAAACGTAGGCTTTGGGTGAAACTGATTCATACATATTTTTTTGCACCAGGGCTGCGTGGAAATGCCCGGGATCAAGAGTTACCAGTGTTACTTTTTTCATGTCTTCTTTATCATCAGTGCTTTTTCTGCCGCAGGAAACAAGCAACAGTACTGTTATGAGGAAAAATGATCTTAAATGTTGCATTTTTATTCTCTTATTGCAGCTTCTTTTGGCCTGTTAACCTGGTTACGGTGGTGACCGCTGCTGTTCATTTTCTTTTTATGACATACATAGCACGTACCATGAGTACCAATGCTGCCTGCCATTCCCTGGTACTGTAATGGCTGGATATTATCCCTGTGTTTATCAAACTTATTAACGGCACCGTAAACTGCATGGGTTGAGCCATGGCAGGCAATACACATCATACCCATGTTATCTGTTCTGTTACGATAAAGTGCAGTAAATCCGGGTACCCATTTATTATAAGATGTTCCCAGCCATCCATCTTCGTAAATGTTGAAGTTAGTGTGACATCCTTTGCAGTCAGGCTCCATCAGCCAGGGTATCCTGGGTTTTATTTCTTCTTTTGTCTCAACAAAAACAGGTTCGAGATTAACTGCAAGCCGTGGAGCAGATTCTTTTCCTGCCTGGTCTTTAAGCAGGGCCAGTGCATGGTCTTCAAGTTTGCCGTGGCAGTTTGTGCAATCAAGAAATCCTGCATGCCTCCCCCTGAAGCATGTTGTTGATCCTTCCTGCCTGGATGGGTGACACATATTACAGGCATCCTCGTTCATCCCGCTGAGGTAGTTGGCGTGGAAGCCATGAATGGAAGCAGAAAAATTAAGTATTCCCGGTTTGCCGGGAGCACCAACAGCCGGGTCGGCATGGCAGGCCTGGCAAAGCATCGGGTTGCCATTTTCAGCATCTTCAAGCAGTGTTGTCTTACTGTAGCGGTCGTGGGCTGCAAGTATATTGCGGGATGTTTCATTTGACACACCTGCAACATTATTCCAGCCCCAGTCGCCGCCGTGGCAGTTTCTGCAGCCCATCTCCGTTGAGGTGGGTGCAACAGTTGAGGTAGATGCAAGAACATTTTCTTGCTCATCATATGCAGTTATCTTGAAGAGGGGATAGGGATTGTATTGTCCGTCGTCCCTGTAAGGCATCACAGGTATAAGCTCTGCCGCAAACCTGTCTTCCAGGGCATGCATCTCACCATTAATCCCAAACCCGGCCAGTCCGGTACCCTCTTCAAGGTCTACCCCGAAAATTTTATCGTCATATTCCCAGAATTGCGAATGAGCAAGGGGATCAGAGTGCTGTTCTTCGACTTCATACTTAATTACCACCCCATCTGTAATAATACCCGGTTTGGATCCTCTTTTCACGAGCTGGGCATTAAGTGTGTTGGCAGGTGGGAGGAAAGAAAAATACTCTTCATCATCGGAGATGCAATGCATGCCAAGGTCATTCCACACCAGTAGTACGTATTCATCATTATCAGCATCGAAGGGTGGAAGTTCATGAGTAAACTTACCCGGTGTAAAATCATCTTCAGCATCCTTTTCTTTACCTAGTATATCCCTGTACATGAAAGATGCGAGAGCTTTTTTTTCTATACCTGTTCCGGCAAAGGGGGGCATATAGGTATTTATTTTGCCCATACCCGTGAGCTGGGCCTCAATACCCCTTTCAGTGAGCCTGTTTATTTTATTCTTTACGCCATTGTAGCCGTCAACAGTATGGCAGCTCAGGCATTGCAGCCTGAACAGTTCTGCGCCTGCTAACATGGTATTGTCTTCAGTGACTACGTTAACCTTGCTCCACCTGGCAGCCGGCAGGAAGCCTGATTTGTTGATCTTTGGAATGTCATCCGGTGTCATGCCATTTGAATACATGGTATTGTAAATAACATACGGTTTCCTTGCTATCTCCCTCAGGTATTCAAAACCACCCATCCATGCAAAGGTAATTGCAACCAGCACGGCAACTGTTACTTTCTGAAGCCATCCGGGGAAACGTATCAATGTAAATAATCCCAGCCCGAAGAGAATTATGCTTGCATCAATAATAATTTTCTGGAATATCTTTCCCTCGGGATTAAGATGGAATACATTATTGAATGCCTCGGGACTGATAACAGTTGTGTAGTAGAAACCTGTCAGTGCAAGTACAGCCAGTGGGAAGTACATCCATTTAGCACAATACCTGTATATATCATCCCTGATTTTTTTATGCTTTTTGAAACTGGCTGTAACAAGACCAAAGACCCCGGCAATAATGATCGCAATTGATGTTCTGAAAAGGAGTGAAGGGAGGAAACTGGGATTGAAGAATCCCTGCCAGAAGCTTCCTGTCTCTGTCCAGTTCCCCGGGGTAAGCATAAAGCCCAGTATGCCGTTAATAATAAAGAGGCTGAGCCAGGCAAAAATGAAATAAAGCCAGCCTGCCACCAGGTGGTTCCTCCTGCTCATCTTTTCCCAGCGATAGTGATAAATCAGCAGGGCAATTATCTCACAGATGAAGAAAACCCATTCAATAGCCCATCCAAAGACGAATTCGTGGATAAGTAATGATGTTCCCGCAGGGTTGACAAGGGCAATGATAAACCATATCCCAACGCCTGTAACTCCACCCAGTACCATTGTAAGCAATAGGAAGAACCAGGTATGAGACCTGACATAATCAAGAATAGCATTATTGCCTGACCTGTAAGCCTTTATTTCTGTCATCACCAGGAATAAGCCGCCTCCGACAGCAAGGTGGGCAATTACTACATGTATTATCGCGATTATTGCTATTAGCAATGATCCGCCTGTGTCGGGCAGATACCATACGGGGTAATTCATGATTTAATGTTTTTGTTGGTTGCTAAACGGTACATATAATAGAGAAAGTAGATGCCGGCAAGAAATACCACCAGGAATACAATGAAGGATGATATTTTCCCGCTTGTCTCGAGCGAAGCCGGGCTGAACACATTGTTCAGCCCGGCTGCTCTCATGTATTCACGCATAATGACCATTATTACAATTATTGTTACAAGGTGATAGAGGGTTGCATTTAGCCTGGCCCTGAAGGCAAATACTATCATGCTTACGGCTATGATTATGCCAAGCACAAATAATATGGTTGCAATCGTAGATCCACCCATATATGTCATCCATACTTCCTTTGGGTTAGCCAGAAGAAACCATATCCCGATACCTGATTGTATAATGGAGAACCATGCAAATCTTTTCAGGTTATGACTGCTTATTTTGTTTTTTTCTTCTTCATCGCTGACCGTGTGTTTTGAGTAGATGGCAAGGCCGAGGGAAGCAACAGCCAGGGCAGCAAATACGAAATGAAGATACCTTGGCCACAATGAAGGTTCTGAAAGGTTAAGGTTCAGCCCTCCAGGCCTCTCAAGCTGGACACCCCAGTTGGATGGATTTACAGAGAGGGTGGCATTGTTGACCATCATGAATCCCACATACAGAAGGAAAAGAGAAGAAACAATAATTCCTGCCCTTGACCATGCAGGGGCCCTGTCAATATTTTTACAATATACATATGAGCCATAGTAAGCCAGTATCAGGATGGGAATGACGAGTATCCAGGGAACGGCCATTATAATTGAAGAGCTGTAAAATAAGTGCCCGTAGAGTACCTGCACAAACAATAATGGAGGTACACCAAGGTTTATTGTCAGTGCAACAAGGATGGGCAGGTTGTTTTGTCCTACCGGCTTTCTTCTCTTAATAACATTATCCCAGGTAACAAGCAAGCTGCCTCCAAGCATCAGGTTCATAAGGATGAGGTGAAGAACAAAGGTTATGACAAGAAGAGCCTGGAACCAGAACCAGTGAACGGGTATGGTGTCAGGTGAGGGAATGATGGTGTCCATAGTGATCAGGTTTGGTTTGTCTGAAAAGAGAAAGTTAAGATAAAGAAAAAGTGTAACTATTTCAAACGGTGTGGATTTATAGATTAATAATATGTGCGTGTGTTTGTCAGCATCTTGCTTTTATTTGAGTGCATATATTTATAACTTTGGTTTGAACAGATTATAACTGAAATACTAACCAAATAAATTCAAATCATGGCCGATTTTATCTACGAAAAACCTTTTCAGACCGGGGAAGACCTTACTGAATACAGACATGTCACATCAGATTATGTGAAGTTGAAAGAATGTAACGGACGCTCAATCCTGGAAATTGATCCCAAAGCATTAGAGATACTTGCAAGAGAAGCAATAAACGATGTTTCTTTCCTTATGAGAAGCAGTCATCTTGAAAAAGTAAGTAAAATCCTTGACGACCCGGAGGCTACTGACAATGATAAATTCGTAGCCTATGTGATGTTGAAAAACCAGGTGATTTCGGCAAAAGGCGAATTGCCTTCATGCCAGGACACAGGTACTGCGATTGTTGTAGGGAAGAAAGGTGAAGATGTATACACCGGGGAAGATGATGCCCTGTACCTGTCAAAAGGTGTTTTTGATACATATAAGGATAAGAACCTCAGGTATTCACAGATTGTGCCTTTCTCCATGTTCGAAGAAAAGAACTCGGGGAGCAATTTACCTGCCCAGGTTGATATTTATTCATCCCAGGGCAGGGCGTATGAATTTCTCTTTATAACAAAGGGCGGAGGATCGGCCAACAAGACTTTTCTCTACCAACAAACCAAATCATTACTGAACGAGGCTAACTTCACAGCTTTCATTAAGGAAAAGATCAAAGACCTTGGTACTGCAGCCTGTCCACCTTATCACCTGGCCATAGTAGTAGGGGGCACATCGGCAGAAGCTAATCTTACTGCCGTTAAAAAAGCTTCGGCAGGATATTATGATGGTTTACCGGATAAAGGAAATGAGAGTGGCAGGGCCTTCAGGGACAGGGAATGGGAAAGGAAAGTTGAAAAAATATGCCAGGAATACGGGGTGGGAGCCCAGTTCGGCGGAAAATATTTCGTACATGATGTCAGGGTTATACGAATGCCCCGCCATGCTGCTTCATGCCCTGTTGGTATTGGCGTAAGCTGCAGCGCCGACAGGAATATCAGGGCTAAAATCAATGAAAAAGGTCTTTACATAGAAAAGCTGGAGAAGAACCCGGAAAGGTTTATGCCCGACCGTGCTCCGGGGCTTGCTGCTCCTGTTGACATTGACCTTGACAGGCCTATGGATGAGGTGCTTGCCGAGCTGAGTAAATACCCTGTAAAAACAAGGGTTAACCTAAGTGGAACGCTTGTGGTTGCAAGAGACATGGCCCACGCACGTATAAAAGAAATGCTTGAGGACGGTAAAGAGATGCCTGAGTATTTTAAAAATCACCCTGTATACTATGCTGGTCCGGCCAAGACTCCTGAGGGAATGGCATCCGGAAGTTTCGGACCAACAACAGCCGGCAGGATGGATCCCTATGTTGATCTTTTCCAGGGTCATCGTGGCTCAATGGTCATGCTTGCTAAAGGGAACAGGTCCAGGCAGGTAATTGATGCCTGTAAAAAACATGGAGGTTTCTATCTTGGTACTATAGGAGGACCGGCAGCTGTGCTGGCAAATGATAATATTAAGTCAGTTGAGGTGATTGATTTTGAAGAGCTGGGCATGGAGGCTGTCAGGAAGATAAGGGTGGAAAACCTTGCAGCCTTTATCCTTACCGATGATAAAGGCAATGATTTTTTTGATGAATATAATGGGTAGACATATACATACACAACCCTGATTGCGACATATACACAACAATTCTACAGGTATTTGAAAAATAAACCCAATAGTAGTTGTGTATGTACACTCGTTATAGCCAAGCTTAAAGACAGAAAATACAGTTAACAGAATTAATAATAACAACAATTAAGAGAAGTATTATGAAAAAAATTACATTAGGATTTATGATGATTGCAGCATTAATTATTACAAGTTGCACCAACACAATGGACAAACCTTTGAACAGTGAAGATTTTGTAAAAGTAAAAGAAGAAATTTCCGCTGATAAAAGTTATACCCCAATGAAAAGCAAATATATTATTGATAATTTGACTGAACAACTTGGATTTCTTGAATTAGGAAAAACAATGGGAAAGTCAATGGGGAAAGATATGGATGAATTAAAAATTCCAACTTTCAGAGAAGAGATAGCAGAATTAACAGTTGCTTTTGATTCAATACATAGTGCAAAAATCGAAATAGCAGAGAATAATAAAAAACTTGAAAATTTCATCGAACTGATTGATGCAAATACAATTTCAATTGACAAATACAAAGGTTACTTGACTATGAAATTAAAATTCAATAATCAATTTGAAAAGGAAATTCTGTACATTATCTTAAATTATAAGTATGTAAATAAATACGATTCTAAATTCTTTGACGAAAAGACTAAACTGACTGACGAAGTTGCTGGCGATTTCAAAGGTGAACTCGAAGTTTCGACAACAGAAAAATATAATGATGTTGCTGAATTTATGTACACAGAAGTACCAATTCAAGCAAGCAAAGCATTAAGAGATGAATTAGGAGTAGAAAAAGCAAATAAGAAAGTACAACGTGATTTTCTAATGGAAGGTTTGAAGCTTGAAACTCTTGGTATAGTTTTTAAAGACAAGTCAGAATTGGTACTACAAGATGCTGAATGGAAATATCTTGAAAATTAATAAATACAATTATAGATAGTTTTTTTACAAATTAAATTTAAATTATTATGGACACTAACAAATTATTGGCTTACGAAAGTCGCAAAGCAAATCCAACAACAGTTTGGTTATTATTTTTATTTTTAGGTTGGTCTTATGGCTCACTTGACAAAATTGGGTTACAGATTCTTTTTTATATCACTTTAGGTGGTTTAGGATTTTGGGCTTTAATTAGACTTTTTACACTTAACGGAGCTATTAAGACTTATAATCGTAGAATGGCGGGACAAGTAGGTTTAGATAATCAAGAAATGGCTACTCTTAATTTACTTTAATTATCTTGTAATAAAGAAAGCCAGGCTATAACACGCGGTATAGTTAATTGCCGGTGCAGTGCGTATTCGAGCAGCACAGCTCGTATCAAAAGTAGTTGTAATTTGATAGGAAAGCGCTTTGAAATCGGCAACTAACCATACCGCCACCGTTCAGGCACATTGACTTCGTTGAGCTCGGCCCGAAGTCTCGGGCCTCGGTTCAGCTAAAGCTGACCAAAATCCCTACGTGCTTCGCACTCCCGGTATTTTGAAAATGTGCCTGAACGCCACGCTAAACCAAATTGCTTTTGTAACTTTATGAAAACAATCAGCTTTAACTGGGCATCGAGCCAAAACGTGCCAGAACATAGTCGTTAAACGCAATTTGGTCCCGCCCTTGCGGGCTTTACTTCCGCTGAGAGCTAGCTCTCGCGGAATCGTCCTCAGTGCTGAACTTCGTTTAGCGCGGCGTTAGGTTGCATATAAAAATAACTGCTAATAAGTTAGGATATTATTATATAAGTACTTATATTTGTACTCATATAAATACTTGCAATTATGATAGCAGCTAATTTTACAGAATTCAGAACGTCGCTTAAGGATTATCTAGATAGTGTGGAGAATGACAGGGAAACTCTGATTATTAAGAGAAAAACTGGTAAGGGAGCAGTTTTGATATCCCTGGAAGAGTATAATTCAATAATGGAAACTTTGCATCTACTCAGTTCTCAAAAGAATGCTTCGAGATTGTATGAATCAATTGAACAAATTAAAAGTGGAAGGACGTTTGAGAAAAAGTTGATTGAAGAATGAAAAGAATCATTTTCTCAAAAAATGCCTGGGAAGACTACAGCTCCTGGTATAAAAACGATAAGAAGACATTAAGGAAGATAAATAATCTAATTAAGGATATTCAATCTTCTCCATATGAGGGTATTGGAAAACCTGAGCCTTTGAAGTACGACCTTGCGGGTCTATGGTCCAGGCGTATCGACAGAGAACACAGGATTGTATATAGTGTTGAAGAGGAGGATCTGCTTATCTATAGCTGCAGATACCACTATGATACGAAATAAAATAAAATACGCAACCTAATAAATAGGACTCTGAACGGCCTGCAAGGCCCAGTGAGGAGTACATGTTGAACTACATCCACCGGAGTTATAACATGGTTTAAGATTGTTACCACCAAACAGGATATTATGACCCCGGCCTTTTGTCTTGCTTGATTGATGCAGTTCTCAGAGCTCTTTTTTTAAAGAAAAACCCCTGAAGATTTTCGATTTCATTTTTTGATTT
>JAIPBU010000050.1 GCA_021738535.1 Bacteroidales bacterium
TAAAGTGAATAAAATAGAGATTGCCACCTACATTCAAAGAGGCTCCCGTTGGAGAGAAGCGACACTAACAATATAAAACAATACGTCAATGAACAAATATATTTAAAATCTATCTTTGTGCCATATGGCACAAAGATAGATGGTGTAAAAGATGAAAATACCGGCTTAGCTGAAGGAGAGAATTCGCCCGCCTGGCCTCCGGGAGGAAGTGTCATAATAGTAGTAGCATGTCCCTTTTAAAAAAAATTATTAATTTTAACCCTGTGAAATAAGAGGAAAGCGGGGTAGCCGATTGAGTGTTATACCATTTCCAATATTACACTTTATGAAAAAACTTCTTTCATTAGCCCTGATCCTCATGGCAGGTTTCTTTTATTCATGTAAAAACGAAACAGGCACTTCCCTTCCAAATTTTATTATCATCTATGCCGACGATATGGGATATGGTGATATAACATCATACGGCAATCCTTCAATACGTACGCCCCGGCTCGACAGGATGGCCACTGAAGGAGCTCGTTTGACCAACTTCTATATACCTGCCTGCGTATGCACTCCATCAAGAGCAGGACTGCTCTCCGGGTGCTATCCCAAACGATTGTCCCTTCACGTCAGGGTACTGTTCCCGGACAGCGATCACGGTATAAATCCTGATGAGGAACTACTGCCCGAGCTGCTTAAAGAAAAAGGCTATTCAACAGCTGTTTTTGGTAAGTGGCACCTGGGTCACCGGGAGAAATTCCTTCCCCTGCAGAATGGCTTTGATGAGTATTACGGTATTCCCTTCAGTAATGATATGAGTCGTACCGAAATGATAAAAAAGGGTAATAATAATTATAAGTATGATCTGCCGCTGATCAGGGGTAATGATACAATTCAGCTTAATTCGGAACAGAATCGCTTTACAGGTATGTTCACCGATGCAGCCATTGATTTTATAAAGAGACACAGGGAACAGCCTTTCTTTCTATATCTTCCGCACCCCATGCCCCATATCCCTATTTATGCTTCTGATGATTTTCGTGGCAAAAGCCCGGCCGGCCTGTATGGCGATGTGATAGAAGAAATAGATTATAACACGGGCAGGTAAAACACTTAACTTATATCACCTCACTTGTTTCTTGTATCTTGTATCTTTTATCTTTACTCTCGTATATTTATACCATGAAAAGCATTTCAATATTCAACAACGTCCTCGGCCCCGTGATGCGCGGACCCAGCAGCTCGCATACGGCAGCATCGGTCAGGATAGGTTTGCTGGGCAGGCGACTGCTCGCTGATGAACCGGTATATGCAAAATTCACCTTCGACCCTTCCGGGTCGCTGGCAACTACGTACAGGGGACAGGGATCGGCGATGGGACTGGCAGGCGGTCTCCTGGGTATGGAGATGTCGGATGAGGACCTGGTGCGCTCGGAAGACATCAGCAGGCAAATCGGGCTGAAGATTGAATATGTTGTTGAGGACCGTGGCGATACACATCCTAATACTTATAACGTATTGCTGAAAGGATCAACAGGGAAGGAAATTACTTTTAAAGCACTTTCAACAGGTGGCGGTATCATCAGCCTGGAGGAACTCAATGGTAAAAAGGTGGCAGACGACAGTGAATATATTAATAGCCTCTTACCACTTCCGCCGGAAAAGTCTCCTTCAATGCCATTCAGAGATATTTATGAGATTAAAAGCATGGTCGGGGAAAGGGGAGGACAGCTTTCTGATTATGCCCTGGCATGGGAATCGGCACTGGGAGGTGTTTCAGAAAAAAAGATAATGAAGCTGGCCGTCTCCGTTGCAGATCTAATGAAAGATGCCATTACCGAAGGACTGGGGGGAACGGAGTATGCCGACAGGATACTTCACCGGCAATCGCATTTACTGTCAGGGAAACCACCTGTTGGAGAATTGATTCCCGCAGATTTAAATAACAGGATCATACAGTCAGTTGCCGCTATCATGGAGACAAAGAGCTCGATGGGATTAATAGTGGCGGCTCCCACGGCAGGCTCATGCGCTGCCCTGCCCGGTTCACTGCTGACCGTTGCAGAAACTGTTTCAAAAAGTGAAGATGAGATTACCAGGGCTTTGCTGGCCGGTGGCATGATAGGGGTCTTTATAGCTCAAAAGGGCGGATTTGCTGCCGAAGAGGGAGGTTGCCAGTACGAGTGCGGAGCGGCGTCGGGAATGGCGGCAGCAGCTCTTACTGAGCTGATGGGAGGCAATGCTGCAATGTCGATGAATGCTGCATCAATGGCTCTGCAGAATAGCCTGGGGATGATATGTGACCCTGTAGCCGACAGGGTAGAGGTGCCCTGCCTGGGCAAGAACGTAATGGCTGCAATGAATGCACTGGCAGCTGCTAATATGGTAATAGCAGGCTTCGACCACGTTATACCCCTTGATGAAGTGATCGGCGCCATGCAGGAAGTAGGCAATGCCATGGATCATAAATACAGGTGCACCTGCAAAGGCGGTTTATCCGTGACAAACACGGCCCGTAAAATTCATCGAAAGCTTGATTAACCTGCTCCCTGCTCCCTGCTTCCGGGGAAACGATTATGTCAGGCTTTGTCCAGGCTGAAGGTGAATGTGGTGCCTTTACCCGGAACGGACTTCAGGTCGAGGGTCTGGTTATGCGCCTCAAGAACATGCTTAACTATTGATAATCCCAGTCCCGTGCCACCTGTGTCGCGCGAACGGCTTTTATCAACCCGGTAGAAACGCTCAAAAACCCTGGGAAGTTCATCCGCATTTATACCAATGCCGTTATCCCTGACCTCAACATAAACCTTATCTCCTTCGGGACGGTAGCTTACCGTTGTCCTGCCGTTCTTATCACCATAATTAATAGAATTGACAACGAGGTTATTCAGCACCTGGAATATCCACCTTTTATCACCCTTCACCAACTCGCCACTTTCTTTTGTTTTGCCGGTTTCAAGCTTAATATTGAACTTTTTAGCCCTCATCTCATTGGACTCAAACACCTCTTTTATCATTTTCCTTATGCTGAAGCTCTCAATATTCAGTTTCAAAACAGCCGATTCCAGTCCCGATATCGATTCCAGGTCGTCTACAATGGAAGTCATCCTGTTAATATTCTTAACAGTGCGCTCCAGGTACAGCTTTGTAATTTCCGGGTCGTCAACACCTACTTCAAGAAGGGTCAGTACATAACCCTGTATATTGAATATCGGTGTTTTTAGTTCATGCGATACATTACCCAGGAATTCCTTACGGTAGGTTTCCATTCCTTTGAGCTTTTCCAGCTCTGTCTTCTTCTGCTCTGCCCAGTCCATTACCTCTTCCTCAACCTCACTGATAATATCGCCGCCGGATGAACCGTTATCACGTGTTGCCTGGTGAGGATTAAGATTGTGAATAGTGCGGTGCAGGGTATTGACCTTTTCCCTGATAAAGACATTCAGTGTGTGCTTTACCAGGAAAAAACCACCCGCAAAAATTACCAGGGGTACAGTTATCACAAGCCATAACCCGGGTGATATAATTTTGTTATGCCATAATAAGAGCACGGCAAGCAATATTATTGCCGCCACACCCGAGATCATCAACGATATTTTGTTGCTTCTGCGCATTATATGAAGACGAAAGACAAAAGGCTAAAGACAAAAGACGAAAGACGAAAGGCGAAAGAATAAAAGTTCAACTTAATAGATGGTTTTAATGCGGCATGCATGCCGCATCTACTTTCTCCCCACTGCCTGGCCCCTCGCTAAAATTGCCCACCGTGAAATTTGCTCGCTCCCGATGGCCACAATCACCAGCCGCTCGCGAGCTCACTTCGTTCGGTTTTTTACGCTCGGTCCTCTTTTCCCTTTTTACTTTTTCCTTTTTACTTTTTCCTTTTTCCTTTTATCTTTTATCTTTTATTCATTCCTTTCAGGTACCTCACAACATACTTCCCGATAACATCAAACTCGAGGTTAACCACTGTGCCGGGCTTGAATTCGTGGAAATTGGTTACTTCATAGGTAAATGGGATGATGGCCACCTGGAAGGATTTATCTTTGGAATTAACCACTGTCAGGCTAACACCGTTAATGGAAACAGATCCTTTTTCAACGGTAATATAATCGTCCTGCTCCGGTTCATATTTAAAAGTGTAATACCAGCTCCCGTCTGCTTCTTCCACCTTTGTGCATACTGCAGTCTGATCGACATGTCCCTGCACTATGTGACCGTCCATTCTTGCGTCCATCCTGGTGCTGCGCTCAAGGTTCACTTTGTTGCCGGGCTCCAGCAGTCCCAGGTTAGACTTATCAAGAGTTTCTTTAATGGCCGTTACCGTGTAGGTATCATCCTTTATATCGACTACGGTAAGGCATACCCCGTTATGTGAAATGCTCTGGTCTATCTTAAGCTCCCGTGCAAAAGAACACTTCATCGTGATATGCAGGTTGCCCTTTTCTTTTTCCAGCCCCACTACAGGAGCTGCTTCTTCTACTATCCCTGAAAACATATGTTGAGTTTAATGATTGAGTCTTTGGCCTTTCGCCTCCCTTACTTTTGTGCTTTCTTTGCTTCAATACTGAGCGTGGCATGGGGTACCGCTCTCAGCCTTTCCTTGGCGATGAGTTTGCCTGTTTCGCGGCAAACGCCGTAGGTCTTATTCTCTATCCTGACCAGTGCAGCCTGCAGGTGCTGAATAAACTTCAGCTGCCTCTGGGCAAGCCTCCCAGCCTCTTCCTTGGAAAGTGTGGTTGCCCCCTCCTCAAGAACCTTGAAAGTAGGAGAGGTATCCATTGTATCATTGCTTTCTGAGTGTGTTATACTGCTCTTAAGTGTTTCGTAATCTGCCCTGGCACTTTCCAGCTTCTTCAGGATAATATCTTTGAATTCCTGAAGCTCCTTATCTGTATATCTTTTCTTCTCCTCCATAACCCGTGTTTTTTTGAGTTTTATCAAAGATAGTATTTTATTTCATATTTGCTATGGGCAGGCAGGTAAATTTATGCAGCGCCATAACGCCTGTAATACAGCGTGTTACATGGCTTTGTCATAATATATATATATGGATTATTGCATTAAGCTTTCCTTATCTTTATCCTTACCTGCTTGTCGTCAATATCAACCCAATTAACGTCCTTTGTCTCTTCAAAAGAGGCCAGCTCGATGTGGTCGGCAAGGGTCTGTGAACCTATATACCCGGAATGCTTCTTTACAGCCCCGGCTATCTCATCGAGGTTCTCGATCACAACATGTATCTTGTCGGTCACATCAAAACCACTGTCCTTCCTGAGGTTCTGTATCCTGTTAATAAACTCCCTGGCTACACCTTCTTCCTTCAGCTCATCGCTTACCGTTACATCGAGTGCAACTGTAAGTGATCCCTCGTTGGCAACCAGCCAGCCGGGGATATCTTCTGAGATGATCTCAACATCACCCGGGCCAAGGATTATCTCCTGGCCGTCAATATTAAGAGTATAGTTGCCTTCTTTCTCAAACGCTGCTATATCATCCTGGTCCAGCTTGCTGATGGTAGCGGATATCTGCTTCATCATCTTGCCGTAGCGCGGACCAAGTGCTTTGAAATTAGGTTTTATCTTCTTAACCAGTATGCCCGATGTGTCCTCTATATATTCAACATCCTTAACGTTCACCTCTGAAAGAATAAGGTCTTTCACCGCCTCAAAGCGTTCCTTAAAACCATCATTGGTAAGAGGTATCATTATCTTCGACAGCGGCTGCCTTACCTTGATGCTCACCTTACGGCGCAGACCAAGGACCATGGACGACACCTTCTGCGCTATCTGCATCCTCTTCTCCAGCTCCTCGTCAATAAAGTCATCGTTCCACAGCGGGAAAAGTGTCAGGTGCACAGAATGTTCCTCATCCCTGCCGGCTACCTTGTTAAGATCATTAAACAGCCTCTCCATATAGAAAGGAGCAATTGGTGCCGCTATCCTGCTAACCGTATCCAGGCAGGTAAAAAGGGTCTGGTAAGCGGCTACCTTGTCCCTGTTATAATCGCCTCCCCAGTAACGCTTGCGGTTAAGCCTTACATACCAGTTGCTGAGGTCCTCGGTAACAAAATCCTGTATAGCCCGCGCGGCGCGCGTAATATCATAATCCTCATAACATGCACTCACCTCCCTGGTAAGCGAGTTGAGCAGCGAGATAATCCACCTGTCTATCTCCTGCCTTTCATCCATTGGCACCTCATCCTCTTTAAAAACGAAACCGTCTATATTGGCATAGAGGGCGAAGAATGAATAGGTGTTGTATAGTGTGCCGAAAAACTTCCTCTTCACTTCGTCAACGCCTGACATATCAAACTTGAGATTATCCCAGGGCTGCGCATTAGTAAGCATGTACCAGCGGAGCGGATCAGATCCGTGTTGCTCTATTGCCTCGAAGGGATCAACGGCATTGCCCAGTCGTTTAGACATCTTGTTACCGTTCTTATCCAGTACCAGCCCGTTGGATATAATGTTTTTAAACGATACCGAATCCGATATCATGGCGGCTATGGCATGCAGGGTAAAGAACCAACCCCGTGTCTGGTCCACTCCCTCGGCAATAAAGTCGGCCGGGAAAAACTTATCAAAATCAATGTCCTTGTTGAAGGGATAATGATGCTGCGCATAGGGCATGGCACCTGAATCAAACCATACATCAATCAGGTCTGTCTCCCTTTTCATCGGCTTACCCGACCCGCTTACCAGCGTGATATCATCAACGAAGGGACGGTGCAGGTCGAAACTCTCATAGTTATCGCTTCCTGTATCTCCTTCATTGAAATCTTTCAGCGGGTTTTCCTTCATAAAGCCTGCCTCAACCGACCTGTCTATCTCTTTCTTCAGCTCGGCAACCGATCCTATACATATCTCCTCCGTCTTGTCCTCTGTAACCCAGATGGGCAGGGGTGTGCCCCAGTATCTCGACCTGGAAAGGTTCCAGTCCACCAGGTTCTCCAGCCAGCGGCCAAAGCGCCCGGTACCCGTTGATGCGGGCTTCCAGTTAATCGTATTGTTAAGCTCTATCATCCTCTCGCGCAGGGCCGTTGTCCTGATAAACCATGAATCAAGCGGGTAATAAAGAACAGGTTTATCGGTTCGCCAGCAATGCGGGTAATTGTGCATATGCTTCTCCACCTTAAAGGCCTTGCCTTCCTGCTTCAGCCTTACACTAATATCGATATCGAGGGTCTCATCTTTATTACTTAATTTCTCACTGTACTCATTCTTCACATAGCGACCCGCAAACTCGGGGTATGTGTCCATATTCACATACTTGCTAACATATTCGGGATCCATATCCTCTATGGGCACCATGCGTCCCTGGCGGTCGACGAGCGGACTCATAAAATTGTCCTTCAGCTTAACCATCAGTCCCGGTATGTTATGCTCACGACCCACTTTTTGGTCATCAGCACCAAAGGTAGGAGCAATGTGCACTATACCCGTACCTTCCTCGGTGGTGACGAAATCGCCGCTTACAACCCTGAAAGCACCTTCGCCCGGGTTGATCCAGTTAATCAGCTGCTCATACTTTATATCCACCATCTCCGATCCCGGGAATTCATCGAGTATCCTGTAAGGGATCTTCTTGTCTCCTTTATTATAATCGTCCATCTCCATCTCTGCTCCTTCAGGATTGAACATCGATGCAATAAGATCCTTTGCCATTACAATGGTAACGGCATCTCCCGTGTAGGGGTTAAAGCTGCGTATCTTTGCATAGGTGATCTTCTCACCCACTACGAGGCCCGTGTTCGATGGCAGGGTCCATGGTGTTGTTGTCCATGCAATAAAGTGAACATCAGTTGTATCAGTACCGCTGTAAAGGAATTCCGATTTGTCGTTGCGCCTTATCTTGAAAAGTGCTGTTGCAGTGGTATCCTTTACATCCTTGTAGCATCCCGGCAGGTTAAGCTCGTGTGAACTGAGTCCTGTGCCCGCAGCAGGGGAGTAGGGCTGTATGGTGTAGCCTTTATACAGGAAGCCTTTATCGTAAAGCTGCCTGAGCAGCCACCATAATGTTTCTATGTACCTGTTGTCGTAAGTTACATAGGGGTCATCCATATTCACCCAGTAGCCCATCTTGCGAGTGAGGTCTACCCAGAGGTCTGTGTACTTCATCACATCAACCCTGCAGGCCTTGTTGTAATCCTCAACCGATATTGATTTTCCTATGTCTTCCTTGGTAATGCCCATGCTCTTTTCCACACCCAGCTCAACAGGCAGACCATGAGTATCCCACCCGGCCTTACGTTTAACTTCGTAGCCGCACTGTGTCTTGTACCTGCAAATGGTGTCTTTTATGGCGCGTGCCATAACATGGTGAATACCCGGCTTTCCGTTAGCAGAAGGAGGACCTTCGTAAAAAATATAACGCCCCTTGTCATTAACACTTCTTATACTCTTGTGAAAAGTGTCATTCTCATCCCAATAATCTAAAACGCTCTTGTTAACCTCCGACAGGTCAAGTCCTTTGTACTCCGGAAACTTCTTACTCATTGCTGCTTTTTATTTAAAAGTGCAAAGATAGATAAAACAGCAGCAATGAGCAACAGTATGTTAACTTGTCATCCTGAGCGCCCTGCCCGCGTTAATTCGTGTATTGGTGTATTGGTGTATTTGGCAAGTAATAACAAAGAGTCGCTTAGTCTCTTCGTCCCTAAGTCACTTAGTCTCTTCGTCCCCATCTTTGTGTTTCAACATCAAACCCCGCCTGGTCCAGTATGCGGTCGACGACGGTTAGCACCAGCTCTTCGATGTTTCTGGGGCGTGAATAGAAGGAAGGTGTTGCGGGCAGTATAACCGCCCCTGCTTCGGTGAGCAGTTTCATATTATTAATATGTATAAGGTTATAGGGGGTTTCCCTGGGTACCAGTATCAGCTTCCTCCTCTCCTTGAGCATCACATCGGCTGCCCTGGTGATGAGGTCATCGGCCACACCGTTGGCTATCCGTCCGAGCATGCCCATGGAAGCCGGGCAAATGATCATGGTATCAAAGGTGGATGAGCCCGATGCAAAGGGTGCATGGAAATCGTTATTCTCATATATCCTGGTCATGCCATCCCTTTCAGCCTCTTTGCCGGGTGTGCTGCCGAGCTCGTACTCCCATATATCACCGGCATTGGTTGAAAACACCATTGCCAGCTCCCGGGGTTTATCGCTGAGCTCCCTGATGCGCTCTGACAGCATCTTTGCATAGATGGATCCACTGGCCCCTGCCACAGCAAGTATTATTTTCCTTTTACTCTCCATACTTCTCTAACAATCGGCGCGTCAAAAGTTCAACGCCCCTGCCTGCTTTTTCCTTTATTATCTCCACGTGCCTGTTGACGGGAGGCAATACATCGGCCGGATCGATAAGCCAGAGAGAAGCACTCGACGGGGCATAGCCCAGCAATCCTGCTGCCGGGTATACATTGAGTGAAGTACCCACCACAACGAAGATATCGGCCTGTGTGCTTAGCTCGGCAGCCTCAACCATTGCAGGCACCGGCTCCCCGAACCACACCACGTGCGGCCTCAGCTGGCTTCCTTTTTCGCAGGTATCGCCCATCTTCAGCTCCCAGCCGTCAATATCATAAACAAGACCCGGGTCGGCGCTGCTCTGCGCCTTCTTCAGTTCACCGTGCAGGTGCAGCACCTTGCTGCTGCCCGCCCTCTCGTGCAGATCGTCTACATTCTGTGTTATGATCTGCACATCAAAGTGCTCTTCCAGCGCTGCCAGGCCATAATGACCCTTGTTGGGTTTGCAATCCAGCAGCTGCCTGCGACGATCATTATAAAATCTCTGTACCAACTCAGGGTCTCTTTCCCATGCTTCGGGTGTTGCTACCTCCATAACATCATATTCCTCCCACAGTCCACCCATATCCCTGAAGGTACGTATTCCGCTTTCCGCGCTCATTCCTGCTCCCGACAGGACAATTAGTTTGTGTTTGTGTGTCATAGCAGGGTAAAGATAATAAGATAAAGTTGGTTTAGTTTCTAGCAAAAAAGAACCTCACTGTAAAAAAGCCTACTACAAGTAAAGCGATACCTGCTGCTATCGCAATAGCCGGGTAATCCGCCTGTCTCTTGATGATGATTCCCAGGAAGGCCCATACTACGGCGAGGCCGATAAAGGGGTTATCCAGTCTGAGGAGGGTGATTATTACTATCAATGCTCCTATAGCTATCATGGTAATCGCCCATACCTGCTCGGGGATGCCAAATCCGTTCCAGCCGATAGTAACAAGCAGGGCCGTTACATTGGCTATGGTAGCGATGCATATCCACCCGAGGTAAACACCAAAAGCTGCTTTAACGAGACCGGACGACACACCTTTTATCTGCATGTTGATATAGATGAGGCTGACGAGGAGACCGATCATGATAAGCAACGATAAAGAGAGTTTTTCATAATGCCATGCCAGTATCCATGTGGCGTTGAAAAGGCAGGAGATGGCAAAAACCCAACCTATCTCTTTGGCGATGTCTTTTGCCTGCGGGGTAAACTGTATTACACAGAATACGGCGAGCAGGAGGTAGATGATACCCCATATCGAGAAGGTGATCCCGGCGGGTGTAAAGAGGTTGGGGAGGTTATCCGATAACTGTCCCGTGGTTTTGCCGGCGATGGGCAAAGCATTGGCCAGGTAGTTCATAGTTACCATCCCGGCAAAAAATAAAATAGTTATATAACGTACCATATTTCCAGGTGATTGATCCTATGATAAAGATAGGTAAATTATATATAAGTATGTCTGGATTATTGGATTATTGGAATAATGGATTACTGGATTATTGGATAACTGGAATAATGGAATAATGGATTACTGGAATAATGGATTACTGGGAATAATTAACATGCAATATGCTTATTGAATTTTACTATCTGCTCTACCCAACATCCTCAGTCGCTTCGTCGCTTCGTCCCTCAGTCGCTTCGTCTCTGAGTCACTTCGTCTCTAAGCCACCCCGCTACCTGGCCCCTCGCTAAATTTGCCCACCGGGCAAATCATTAACGCTCGGTCCTGTCTCTCAGTCGCTTCGTCCCTAAGCCACCCCACCACCTGGCCCCTCGCTAAATTTGCCCACAGGGCAAATCATTAACGCTCGGTCCTGTCTCTCAGTCTCTTCGTCGCTTCGTCCCCATCTACCTGATAAGATACATCTTTCCCGGATACCCATCAATAAGCCTGGCCCTGCCATTAGTAAACACCATATCATCTTCGAATCCCATTCTCACCTCTGTGTCCCATTCGGGTACGAAGCCGGTGACACTGAATTCGAGTGCGTAGGTTGTATTGTTGTAAAGGGGGTGCTCACCTGATCCGGGCAGGAATTCCTGCTCCTCGGTTCTGCCGATGGTCATCCCTGAGCCGTGGCCGAAGTAATTAATGGGGTGACAATATTGTACTGGCTGCAGGCCTTCAGCTTTACCTTTTTCGAGGCTCTTCACCAGTATTTCGTTGCCGGTGCGGCCCTCAACCATCTCGTCCATTGTGATCTGCTGGAAGCGTAATCCTTTCTTGTATAATTCGCGCAGACCGGCAGGCGGCTGGTCCTCATCCAGCTCACACACATAGGCCAGGTGCTGCATGTCTGTTGTAAGACCCATATAGTCAATTCCCACATCACAATGCAGCAGGTCGCCGCGCCTGATAATATCATCATCACCATACTTCTCCTTGTTGGCCGGTGAGCGTATAATGTCAATTGACGGGAAAAACCATGTTTTCAGTCCCATACTGTTTATCCTTTCCTCTATGTACCACCTTACATCGTTCCTGTTGGTGACATCGGGTACTATTACCTCGTTGGAGAAAAATTCAGCTATGAGCCTGTGTGTGATCTTGCACATCGTTTTATAAAAGCTCATCTCCCAGGGTGTCCTTGTCTCGTACCATCTTATTGCAACTGTCTTGGCTGATACCAGCCTGTCCCTGTATTTCCTGTCGAGGGCATCGTACAGTTTCTCGTAATGGAAGTGCGACAGGCCGTTCACATGTGTAAAGTCGTCTATCACCCTGTTGTCATAGTTAATACCTATATTTTTTGGATCAGCCTCCCTGATATAATCGGCCAGTGTTTCAAACTGACCCTGTGCACCGTTCGATTTATCATGGAAGATGTTTTCATACATATACCCCGAGGCATATGATCCGTGCCAGGTAGCCGATAGCTTCTTAAATCCCTCATCGCTGTCGTGGAAGATAAGGATCGACAGCCTGCGTGCATTATCGCCGGGCCAGGTGTTCATTGTGCGGTAGACAGGATCGGTATCATTCTCGAAGCAAATGACCAGCCACATTTCCAGTCCCTCGCTCCTCATTATCTCCGGCAGCACATTGTCAAGCTTCCACTCCAGGTTCTCGTTGAACAGTTCAGCCTGCTCCTCCATGCTCAGTATGGGAGGATATTCCTGTGAAAATGAAACAGAAGTGATCATCAGTGCCGTAAGGAAAAGAAGAAGATTTTTCATGGTAGGATAATATTGTTTAATAGATAGAATTATTCATCATGGCATAAATAGTAAAATTATTGCATACGAGCAATTTGAAAAGTATGTTGATAAACAATATTTCTATTACCCCTTAAGCTCAACCTCGATAAATATGCATCTAATAACCTCCCCTGCAGATCTAATCCTTAGCCTTAGCCTCAGCCTCAGCCTCAGCCTAATATTTATTTCATCATTTTCCTAACTTTTAACTACATTAGTCCTTCTAAAAACAAACCTGATGCAAAGAACCCTGCTAATAAGCTCCGTTTTGCTGGCTTTCACTCTGACCGCCGGGGCACAGTATATACCACACGATATCAAGCGTTCGGGGGTATACGAATTTATTGATGAGCTGGCCACGGACGGATTCTTCGGGCTTAACTCTGTTATCAGGCCTTACAGCAGGAGGGAGATATCCGGAATGTTACAACAGGCAGATGAGCAGAGGGCTAAGCTGAACACGAGACAACAAAAAGAGCTGGATTTTTACCTCAGGGATTTTGGTAAGGAATATAAAGAGGGCAAGGACTGGGACCGGCGTACCGACCTGTTTTATTACAAGGATGATAAGTTCAGCATGACGGTCAATCCCATCCTGGGAGGCGAGTTTTTTTCCAGCAGCAGCGGCAGCGTCTCGCACTGGCAGAATGGGGCAGAAGCATGGGCCGGATGGGGCAACTGGGGATTTTTTGCCTCGCTGAGGGATAATCATGAAAAGCCCCTGCTGGGATTGCCGGAGTACCTTACAAAGAGAGAAGGGGGACATATTAAGCTCGGAACAGACTGGAGCGAGATGCAGGGTGGTGTGTCGTATGGATGGGGGTCGGGGTATGTAGCCCTGGTCAAGGATGCCATTCAGTGGGGAAATAACTATAACGGGGCTAATATATTCGGCGGACATACGCCTACCTTTCTACAGCTGAGGCTACGCCTGGAGCCGGTGGATTGGTTCACTTTCAACTATTTTCATGGCATGCTCAACTCGATGGTAGTGGACAGCGCCCGGTCATATTATGTAACAAACAGCTATGGCACCGATTACCGGGAGGTATATCACAAAAAATTCATTGCCTCCAACATGTTTTCGTTCAGGCCCTTCAAAAAATTATGGGTGTCGGCCGGCAATTCGATTGTTTACAGCGATTACAATTTTCACCCGGCATACCTGGTGCCCGTCTTCTTTTATAAATCGGTTGATCACACCTATAACTCGGGCATCGACAATATGAATTCACAGATGTTCCTTGATATCAGCTCGCGACAAATAAAGCATCTTCACCTCTATGCCACGATGTTTATCGATGAGCTCTCCGTACCAAGGATCTTTGACCCCGATGAATATAACTTCTTCAGCTACAAGGCAGGCTTCCGTTTAAGTAACCTGCCCATGAGCAACCTGGCTCTGACAGCCGAGTTTACCTTTACCTATCCCCTTGTCTTCAGGCACTACGTGCCCACCCTTACCTTTGAAACCAATAACTACAACATGGGTCATTACCTGAAGGACAACTCAAGGGAATGGTTTGTGGCAATCGACTATAAACCCGTTAGGGCAGGAAGGATAAGGCTATTCTTCTGTGATGCCGTGCGTGGACCTGATTATACGGAAGACGGCGGTTCCAGACTGGGCAATCCGCCCCTCGAATCTGTTGAGTGGCATTCGTTGAGCACGGGGATAGAATTGTCGTGGCAGCTTATCAACGACCTCTTCTTTAACGCCTCCTTCATCCACCGCAACACCACCGGCAAACAGGAATGGACGGCTGATTACTTTTACGGCCTGCAAAACACCTTCAACGCCGGCGTAAGTTTTGGGTTTTAAACATGCATGTATTGACAATCCTGTGTTAAAGTGTTTCCACATATAGAATTTACTGACTTTAAGGTTGACAAATGGTATAATAATTGTATATTTGTCAACGAGCAACCATAAACACATTCTGATGGAGAACACCTTTGCTATACGATTATTATCTGCCCGCAAAATGGCTGGTATGTCGCTTCAAAAGCTTGCTGATGCTTTAGGGAATATTGTAACTAAGCAATCTCTAAATAAATATGAGAAGGGAGTTATGAAGCCTGACAGCGATTTGCTGGTAAAGTTGTCAAACGTATTAAATGTCCCTGTGGACTATTTTTACGCTGAACCAATTGTGACTGTAGAATTAACCAATCCTGATTATCGGAAGCACTCCTCCAGAATCTCAACGACCCAAAAAGCAGCTATCGAAGAAAAAACCAAAACCTTGCTTGAGAGATATCTGGAATTAGAAAACCTACTCAATTTGGAAGATAAACCATCCTACTTCGAATATGAGGATGAAATTATTACTCCTAATGACGCTGAGAAAGCAGCTAAAAAATTACGTGAAGATTGGGACTTAGGATATGATCCTATTCCTGATGTAGTTGCTATGTTGGAAGACAAGGGTTATAAAGTTATTGAGATTGATGCCCCGGGGAAATTTGATGGATTATCTGTTGAAGTTGGAGGATTAAAGGTGATTGTTCTGAATAGCAATTTATGGGAAGGAAATAATTGTCGTAAACGCTTTACTGCACTTCATGAACTCGCACATCATTCTTTCCGGTTTCCTAATGGAATGGAAAAAAAGGCAGAAGAAAAATTATGTCATGTTTTTGCGAGTGCTGTTCTTTATCCCTCAGCAATGGCAGAGAAAGAACTGCATTTTGAACGGTTTCATTTCTACGAGAATGAGCTAATTCTTATAAAAGAAAGATGGGGTATTTCTCTTGCTGCAATTTTTCAAACTGCACTTAGGTTAGAAATTATCAATGATTATGTCTTTAAGTGTCTAAACATCAATTATCGCTCACGTGGATATCACAAAGACAATAATGAACCCGGAAATTTCCTTAGTCAGGAAAAGCCGGTACGGTTTTTACGATTAGTATATTTTGCCCTTGGCAAGGGATTAATTTCTGTCAATGAAGCAGCATATTATACCGGGAATAGTGTCTGGGAATTTCGAAAATCGATGAAACAAATGGCATGAAACTGATAATAACAGATACTAACATATTTTTCGATATTATCAGTATTGGAGCGTTGCCGGAGTTCTTTAGTCTGGATTATGAAATATGCACAACAGTGTTTGTTATTGAAGAAATAATAAAATCAGATCAGAGAGAAGTAATAGAAGTTTTCATCAGGGCAAAAGAGATAAATGTTATAGATTTTTCTGCTGAAGAAATTAGTGAGATTTACGACTTTAAAACTGAAAAGAACTTCAAGGGTATTACGGACAAATCTGTGCTCTGGAAGTCACATCAACTTAAATGCCCTCTTCTGACAGGAGATAAGAAACTAAGAACTGAAGCTGAAAATAAAGGTGTAGAAGTACATGGATCAATATGGGTTATCACAAGTCTTGTTGAGAATTGTTTGATCGAAAAAAGCAAAGGAATTAAACTGTTGGAATCATTAAAGGAAGTGAATTCAAGTTTGCCATTTGATGAAATTGACAAGTTGATAAGGATTTACAAAAAATAAACCGGGGCTATTGTTATTGACCGCCTCCGGCGGTGGTGTGGTGTGGGACGTGATACAAATGAAACCGTCCGGGGGTATGTTACCATAATGATGCACCGGAGGTGCATAATAGATTAGCCCCGGTCCCACCCGGGGATTAAGTCATGCAAACAATCAATGACCCCCGGAGGCGGGTCAATAAATTTTTGTATATTTGGTATAATCGCTGCATCAAAAATTCATAAAAATGTCAACCTATACACAAATATTGTATCAGGTGGTATTCGGTAGTAAAAATTGCATAAACTTTTTAACTGGCTCCAACCAGGACGAGTTGTATCGTTACATAGCCGGAATACTACAGAAGAAAAAGTGTTTTCCCTACATAATCGGGGGATATAAGAATCATATACATATGGTTTTCAGTCTTCATTCTTCGGTGGGATTATCAGACCTTGTCAGGGATGTTAAAAAGGCATCGGTAGAAATGATGCTTGGTAACAAAAGTAAATATCTACGATTCCCGGGCTGGCAGACCGGCTATGGAGCATTTACCTATTCCCTCAAAAGTAAGGATGCCCTCATAAGTTATGTAGAGGGACAGGAAGAGCATCACCGGAAAATCAGCTTTATGGAAGAATTGATCAATTTCCTTGAAGAATATAATGTGGATTACAATAAGAAGTACCTGTTTGTTTGATATACTATTGACCGCCTCCGGCGGTCGACCTTGATACAGATGCCCATATTCGTGGGGTAATAAGATCTGGGAACTTAAATAAAGGTGGTTGTTATTTAAGTATTTTGCTTTAAACTTAAATAAGGTATATATTTGTTTAAAAATGATATGAAAAACTTTAATTCAGGTAAATATATTTACCAGGGGTATTACAGGAGTTTTCAACCAGGTTTGATTAATAAACAGTTTCAGGTTGAAGACATGGAGGTAATACAATTGCTTAGTCGTGCCGACCGGGAATTAGGAAGGCTTGATATGTATTCGAAGTATATACCTGATATTGACCTTTTTATCAGCATGCATGTATTGAAGGAAGCAACAAGGAGCAGTAGAATAGAGGGCACACAAACCAATGTTGATGAAGCAATACTGGAAAGGGAAGATATTCCGGTTGAAAGCAGGGACGATTGGGATGAAGTACGGAATTATATCAGGGCAATGGAGTGGGCTATAAATGCATTAAGACACTTACCCTTCTCTTCAAGGTTAATAAGGGAAACCCATAAAATACTCTTGCAGGGAGTAAGAGGAGAGACCAAACAACCGGGAGATTTCAGGACAAGTCAGAACTGGATAGGGGGTGCCGCAATTAGTGATGCTGTTTTTATTCCGCCTGTTTATTCCGCTGTTGCCAAATTGATGGGAGATTTGGAAATGTTTGTCAATAACGAAGATATATCATTGCCCGAATTGTTGAAAACAGGGTTGATTCATTACCAGTTTGAGACAATCCATCCATTTCTTGATGGCAACGGTAGAATTGGCCGATTAATCATTCCTCTTTACCTTGTAAGTAAGGGAATTCTACAGAGTCCAATATTGTATTTATCCGAGTTTTTTGAGAAACACAGGAAGTTGTATTACGACAATTTAATGGTAGTCCGGGAGAAAAATGACCTTGCTCAGTGGTTTAAGTTCTTCCTGACAGGAATTATACAAACATCTGAAACAGGAATAAAAACTTTTGATAGTATAATGCAATTGCAGAAATCAACGGAAAAGCATATACAAAGCCTTGGAAGAAGAGCTGTAAATGCAAAAATCGTTGTTGATTCTTTATATAAAAAGCCAATAATTGATGCCGAAAAAGTGAGAGAAGTCACGGGTATTTCATTCCCTTCATGCTATAAATTGATTTCCGACCTGGAAAAGCTTGGTATCCTGAAAGAAGTGACAGGTAATCAGAGGGGAAGGAAATACGTATTTGACCGTTATTTAAGCTTGTTCCGGTAAACGATGTATTAAACCTATCCGACTTCGCCCTACGGGCTACGTCGGACACGGTCCGGCGGTGGTGTGGTATTGATTTACCGCCTTCGGCGGAGGGCTATATGATAATAATCAATCCGGTACCGTTCGGAGGGAGGAATAAAAAACTGATGAAACTTATTGATAAACAGAGTAAATTATTAGCTTTATAAGACGAAACCATACTTTTTGCAATTAACCTATGTCTTTCATTCATATTATCCTGGCGTCCACATAAAAAAAAACATACCATAATCCTGATAAGTGGTAATCATTAAACGTAGATTATATGAGAAATAAAAAGTTAAAGCTATGCGCTGCTATCCTTTTGAGCCTGGGAGTATTCGGATTGCATGCACAGGAAGCCATGAATTCCACCGGCGGCAACATAACGGGCAGTGGTGGATCAGTGAGCTATAGTTTAGGTCAGCTGTTTTATCATGTCAATGAAGGAACAAATGCTTCGCTGACTGAAGGGATACAGCAGCCATACGAGATTTCTGTGATAACAGGAGTTAAGGATATTCCCGGTGTAACCATTGGATTTAAGGCTTATCCTAACCCGGTCACTAATCATATTATCCTTGAGACAGGAGAACCTGAACTCCGGGGTGTAAGCTTCCAGCTGTTTGATATGCAGGGGCAAATGCTGCAAAAGGAGAAAATCACAGGCCACAAAACAACAATTGAAACGGCTTCTTTACTCCCTGCAACCTACTTTATTAAGGTGCTGCTGAATAATAATGAAGTACAGGTATTTAAAATCATTAAAAAATAAGCATACAGAAAATGAAAAGATTTTTGACAATTTTTGCAACTCTATTACTAACGGCGACTGCTTTTTCCCAGGCGCCGGAAAAGATAAGCTACCAGGCGGTAGTAAGAGATAATACAAATGAGCTGGTAACAGAACATGAAGTAGGAATGCGAATCAGCATACTGCAGGGTTCGGCAACCGGAACAGTGGTTTACAGGGAAATCTATAACCCTAACCCATCAACCAACAGCAATGGCCTGGTAAGTATTGAAATAGGGACAGGTGTACCACTGGATGGCACTTTCACCGGTATTGACTGGTCGGGTGGTCCGTATTTTATTAAGACAGAAACTGACCCCACAGGAGGAACAACTTATTCAATAACAGGGACCAGCCAGATACTAAGTGTCCCATATGCTTTGCATTCAAATACAGCTAATGTTGTTCTGGACGAGACCCAGAATCTGAGTGATGTTCTTACAGAGGGCAATGATGCGGGTAACATGCAGATAAAAAATGTTGGCCTGCCTGTCGATAAGCATGATGCTACCTCCAAGGCTTATGTCGATAACACAGCGCCGGTAAGGTATGAGGTTGGCGACTATGCCCAGGGTGGTGTTGTATTCTGGGTTGATGAGACGGGGCAGCATGGTTTGGTGGCTGCTAAGGAAGACCAAAGCAATGGAGTAAGATGGTATGCAGGAACTGATGGATATACGCAAGCCAATGGAAAAGGTCTTTTTGCAGGGGCAGCTAATACATCAATTATTATTGCTGCACAAGTTGCTATTGGTGATGATGGTGATACTTATGCGGCACGAATTTGTAATGAGCTGATAATTACTGAAGGTGGAGAAACCTATGGAGGCTGGTACCTGCCATCAAAAGACGAATTATATAAAATGAGAATAAACAAATTTATAATAAATGAGACAGCGACAGCAAATGGTGGTAGCGAATTTGTTAGTGACTACTATTGGACTTCTACTGAGAGCACTCATTGCTATGCTTATACTCTTCACTTTAGTGGCTCATGGAAATTAGATTACTATAAAAGCAATACAGCCAGTTTACGTGCTATACGGGCTTTTTAATGACCTGTAACCAATAAATGCGCCTGTCGTGTGCAGTCCGTTATGAGTGGTCCTTGCCAATTCCCGGGTGATACACCCGCCACACCATCCAATCCCCGGGTGTAACGGCAGCCGCACCATCCAATCCCCGGGTGTAACGGCAGCCACACCATCCAATCCCCGGGTGTGACCGGGGCTATTGTTATTGACCGCCTCCGGCGGTGGGTTTGTTTTTGTGTGGCCATTGTGCCCCGGTTTCACCCGGGGTTAAGGGGATGCAAACAATGAATGGGGCTGTCTCATAAGTCTACCATATTATTTTTTTTCAGGTAAAAATGGGGCGCCCTTTTCCAGTGTTAATAACTCTAGATTTTGTTAAAAAAAAGCAGGGGCCGAAGCCCCTACTAATACCATAATAATTAGTATATTACGGTATGTCAACAACTAGATCAAAGGTAGTCTTTAAAGACTATAATAACAAACAAAATCTATTGCTTCCTCCTTCTTTCGAGGAAAT
>JAIPBU010000004.1 GCA_021738535.1 Bacteroidales bacterium
ACCTGAGTTGTGACATGCTCACTCCAGAGTTGGCCCATTTACGTTCTGGAAAACTTAAAAGAAAATGGAAGAATTATTATAAAAAAACAGTTAATTTAGAAGTATAAACCTGTAAACTTTTTTTAGGACGGGTCAGGGACTAAGCGACTGAGAGACGAAGGGACGAAGCGACTAAGCGACTGAGAGACTAAGCGACTGAGAGACGAAGAGACGAAGCGACTAAGCGACAGGACCGAGCGTTAATAATTTGCCCAGTGGGCAAATTTAGCGAGGGGCCAGGTAGCGGGGTGGATAAGAGACGAAGCGACTGAGAGACGAAGGGACGAAGGGACGAAGGGACTAAGCGACTGAGGGACGAAGCGACGACGAAGTGACTAAGCGACGAAGCGACTGAGGGACAGGACCGAGCGTTAATGATTTGCCCGGTGGGCAAATTTAGCGAGGGGCCAGGTAGCGGGGTGGATAAGAGACGAAGCGACTGAGAGACGAAGGGACGAAGGGACGAAGGGACTAAGCGACTGAGGGACAGCGACTGAGAGACGAAGAGACGAAGCGACTAAGCGACGAAGAGACGCAGCGACAAAGACGAATTAAGGAATAAAATAGTAAATTGCGGGGGTAACAGAAAACGAAGCTTATTATGACAGGAAACCGAAGAGAAGGGAACAGGCTGCCGTTTAGTGACTGGCAGGTTATTAAGACTACAGATATGCACACGGGAGGTGAGCCTTTGAGGATAATCACGGAGGGATTACCGGAGATAAAGGGTGATGGCATACTGCAAAAAAGGAAATATTTTGCAGATAATTTTGATCATATTCGTCGTTCACTGATGTTTGAGCCGCGGGGTCATGCAGATATGTACGGGGCGGTTATCACTGCACCCCAGACAGAAGGAGCCGACTTCGGAACATTTTTTATGCATAATGAGGGTTACAGCACGATGTGCGGCCATGCTATTATTGCGCTTACCAAATATGTACTTGAGACAGGTATGATAAAGAAAGAAGGGCAGGATCCCGAGCTTGTGATAGATGCTCCTCCCGGCAGGATCAGGTCGAAGGCTTATATGAAGGATGGCAGGGTAGAAAAGGTTAGTTTCCTGAACGTACCTTCATTCCTGTTGATCAGGGATGAGACTCTCGAGATAAAAGGACTGGGACGGGTAGCTTTCGACGTGGCTTATGGTGGTGCTTTCTATGCTTTCTGTGATGCTGCAGACCTGGGACTTAACCTGGAGGCTCTGGATTATAACCGCTTAATTGAATATGGTAAGAAGATAAAGGAAGCAGTGTCGGAAAACTTCAGGATAGAACACCCCTTTGAGGCAGATCTCAGTTTCCTCTATGGTACTATTTTTACCGGCAAGTCGCATGATGTTGATAACTGGAGCCGTAATGTATGCGTTTTTGCAGAAGGGGAGGTCGATCGCTCCTCTACAGGATCAGGTGTCAGTGCGCGGGCTGGTCTGCATTACAGTAAGGGTGAGCTGAAAGTAAACGAGAAGGTTACAATCGAAAGTATATTGGGAACAACGATGGACGTGGAAATAAAGGAGGTGGTTCAGTATGACAGGCATGAGGCTGTTATCCCCGAGGTCACCGGCACGGCATTTTTTACAGGAAGTAATGAGTTCTGGACAGACCCGGAGGATCCGTTGAGGGAAGGGTTTATATTTAGGTAGCTGTCACTCTGAGCGTAGCGAAGAGTCTCCTAAGGAGAGAGATACTAATTATGAGATCCTTCACTGGCGTTCAGGAAGACAGTTATAGATAATGAGCGTAACGAATAGTCCTAATTTTTTATTTCTCACCATTCCCGGATTTCATTATTTAGAAACTTCCAGTGAGGATTAAAATTACTGATAAGCTTTTCTTTCTTTGCCCGAGTCCATCCCTTGATCCTCTTTTCCCATAGTATTGCATGCTGAATATACTGAAATCTCTCATAGTAAATAAGGTATTTACATTTATACTTTTTTGTGAAACCAGGATAGTATCCTTTTTTGTGTTCATATACTCGTCTGATTAAATCGTTGGTAACTCCGGTATATAGAACAGTTCTATGTCTATTTGTCAAAATGTATACAAAATGATTATGTTGTCTCATATAGCAATTCAGCATGACATTGTATTAAAGGTATAAAAAAAATTGGTTTTTTGGGATGCTATGATTAGGAGATTCTTCGCTTGCTTCGACAAGCTCAGCACGAGTCGCTCAGAATGACAAAGCTAGATTCTTCGCTTCGCTCAGAATGACAAAGGGAATAAAAGTTCCTGCTTTTTTGTCTAATCAGAGTAAAACAATTAAAAATTAATATCATGAAAAATGTAATGAAAACCCTTGGGGTTGTGATACTATCACTCATTGTTACTACTGCTTTTGGTCAGCAGAGGGGGCAGGGAATGCGTAATATGGACCCGGATGCTATGGCCGACAGGCAGGTGGAGCAGATGAAAGAGATAATAAAACTTAAGAATAATAAAGAGGAGAAAAAAGTAAAAGAGGTATTTGTAAAATATGCCAAGGAACGTCAAAAGGAGTTCAGTAATATGACCCGCGGCGACAGGGGTGCAATGAGGGAGAAAATCCAGGAGATAACCAATAAGCAGAACAAGGAACTTAAGGAAATTCTTGGTGAAGAGCGTTTTAATACCTGGAATGAAAAGATGGATGAGCTGAGACGTAACAGGAGACGGAGGGACTAAGTGACTAAGCGACGAAGTGACTAAGCGACTAAGTGACTAAGTGACGAAGAGACGAAGCGACTAAGCGACTAAGTGACGAAGCGACGAAGCGACTAAGTGACGCAGCGACTGAGCGAAGCAACCTTTAGTCTTTTGTCTTTTGTCTTTAGTCTTTCGCCTTCAACGTGATAATTGTAATCTCCGGGGGCATGCCTATGCGGGCGGGCATGCCAATGGTGCCGAGGCCGCGGTTAACGTAAAGGTAATTTCCGTTTTCACCGTATAGCCCGCTCCATGCAGGGTATAATAAACTTGCAGGGCTGAGCTGAAAGCCCGGAAACAGTATGCCCATCTGCATACCGTGAGTGTGTCCTGACAGTGTCAGGTCTATGTCGGATCGCTCCCGGATCACCTTAACCCAGTGGTTGGGATCGTGGCTCAGAAGTATCCTGAAACCGGAACTGTCGGTTTCCTGCAACGACGAATAGGGGTCACCGTAGCTAAGATCAGGCACCCTGCCATAGGTGGCTACACCTGTCAGCGAAAGCGATACATCATCAAATTTTACCACTGCAGTGCTGTCCTGCAGGTATATATGCCCGGCCGCCCGTAAGATATTGCCCATAATATCAAGGTGCTCGTGGTAGTTGTCGTTATTGTATTTCCTGCTGTACAGGCCGGTATCATGATTGCCGGGTATGGCATATACTCCGTGCTTTGCGCGAAGAGTACCAAGTGTGCCTTTAAAGGGTTCCATCTCGTCATAATGCAGTGAGACAAAATCGCCTGTATTGACTATGATGTCGGCCCCAAGAGCATTGATACTGTCAGTAACAGCAGCCAGCTTTCCGGGATGACGGGTAAAGCTTTTAAGGTGCAGGTCGGATATATGTATTATGGTAAATCCATCAAGGGCGGCCGGCAGCTTGTCATATTCAATATCAACTCTTGTATACTTAAAATTAAACCTCCCGTGCAAAGCTCCTGCCATATAAATCACCACTAATACTGTTAAAGCCGCCAAAAGTACCCTTATTCTTCTTCTTTTATGTACAGAACCGGTTAAAATATTATTACTTTTCATTAAAATCTTCGTTAAAGAGATCGCAAAGATACCTTTTCCCTCGGTAGTGTGGAAGCTTATGATTATCTTTTGAGTCCAAAACCAAAACCAATGATCGAAGTAGATTTTCATGAACCCGGTTATATGCCCGAATGCGGTCTTACTTTTGTTATTATAGGTGCCAGGTACCGTGATCAATGGGTTTTTATAAGGCATAAAAAACGGAAGGGCTACGAGTTGCCGGCGGGACATATACAGGATGGAGAGGATCCTATGGAAGCTGCTTCCAGGGAACTGAGAGAAGAAACGGGTGCCGTCAGCTTTAAAATTGAAGATTTAGCAACATACACTGTTAATGATAACGGTAATACCAGGGCAGGAAGATTATTCTTTGCCCGCATATGTGAGCTGGGTGATGAGCCTGATGCGGATGAGGTCGAAGAATTGATTTTCGCTGATGATCTGCCCGGCGAACTTAACTTCCATGAGGTACAGTCGGTTCTTTTCGAATACCTGCAAAAACAGACAGCAGGCTAAATAAACTCAAGGTGTACTTTTTTAAGCCAGTTTTCTTCCAGCAGTGAGGCAATCTTTTTTACCACATTTCGTCTTATCTCGAGGTCTACGGGCAGGTTAGGATCCTGGTGTGCGGTATTGATACGGGTACCTATAATAAACTCTATCTCATCCGATTCCATGAACATGCTTATTATCTTGTCGGCCGGACCCTTACCTGGTTTGTGTTTCTTATAGTTTTCAAGAACGGACATCACTTTTTGCAGTGTCAGAATGCCTTCTGTTACAAGGTCAATCCCATCGATAAAACTCTCAGGTGGCAGTTCGGGATCCTCGAAGACCAGGTTGTCCTCAATCTCCCTGTCGGTTTCCCTGGCAATAATATCGGCGGTTGTTCCACCGCTCAGTATGATCCTGCCTTTGAAGCCGGTAACCTTCTCAGCCAGCAGGCTGTCCTTATTTTCATCATAGGGAGGCCCCGTACAAAGCAATAACCTTCTTGGCTCCCTGAAATAGACACTTGCACAGCTTGTGTCGTCTTTTGCACTGTAGCCGTCATTCTTATGGGCCATTGTAACAATCTTACCCGCCAGCTTACTGGCAGAGATCGTTGGTTCAGAGCTTACCATCATCTTAGCATAGCTTACCAGGTTGTCGCGACCCCAGCCAAAGGGATTCCTGTCGCTTCCCAGTCCGCTCTGCACAACGCCGTCGCTGCAGAAAAGTATCCTGTCTTCCTTCGAAGCCCTGAAAGAACAGCTTCGAAGCTCCCTTCCCGCATGTTTTCCTTCAGTCAGCTCAATTTTAGTCCATTCCGGCTCATAAACATCCAGTCCCCTGATGATCACAGCGCGTGGATTATCAAACTCCAGCATTGTAACATTACCGCCGGCTTCGATATCAATGATTGTAAAGGTGGCATAACTGATCTTACGCTCAGAACATACCGGCAGGGTATTCATGATTATTGATGCGATCTTCTCCACTTCCTTGTGCTCACGGGTGAAGTTAAGGGCCATGGTACTGCTTAAGGTTGCCAGTATATTGGCCTTCACCCCGTGTCCCAGTCCATCCGACAACACAGCAATAATACGGTTTTCTTCCCTTATCTTTTTAGAAAGGAAAACGTCGCCACAGATCTTTTCCCCGTGGTGACTTCTTTGCTGGCAGTCGATCTCTATGTGAAATTCCCGGCTCAATATTTCGTTTAGCGTTTAGTGTTCAGTGTTCCGCGTTCCGCGTTCAGTGTTTAGCGTTTAGTGTTCCGCGTTCCGCGTTCCGTGTTCCGCGTTTCGTGTTAAGCGTTCTGCATTCTGCATTCTGTATTCTGTATTCTGCATTCCTGCTACTTCTTCTTTTTGCTTTTCTTATATGACTCAACTATCGAGTTAAGCATCTGCTCCGTCTCTGCCGCTCCTTCTCCCAGCAGGAAGCCTATCTTCTGAACCATGTCAAGGTTCTTTTCGATTACATCATTTATACGATTAATAGATTCCTCCCTCTGTACCTCCGGTGAGAACATATCCCGTATAACGGCACCTGCTATCTTATTCTTCCGGATGGGAAATACAGAGACGTTCAGTAACCTGTCGTCATACTTAACATCCCTGTTTATAACCGATTCATCCTGCCGCAGTGCATAGGTAAACATATTGTATACATTAAAGGGCAGTATTGATTTCAGGTCGGCTCCCCTGAGACCCGGGATTACATCGGCTATATTAACCGCATCTTCCCCGGCTATCTTTATGAAAGTATTGTTTGAGTGCAGGACTTTCAGGTTCTCATCTGCAATGACAACACCGGAGGGCAGTTTTTCCAGCATCGAGTTTACTGTTTCGGATGCTTCCTGCGCCAGCTCTTTCTCCCTGCGTGCAATGGATTCTGACTTCCTGAGAGCCGCCTGCGTATCAGATAACTTTTTGTTAGTAACCCTCAGCTTCTCTATGTATTCCTGTTTGTTGCGTATATTGTACTTATGGCACATCTCGGGAATTGTGAGTCCCATTGCCACGGTCTTTGCAAAGTCGCGACACGATTCATAGCCACAGGCCCGGCAGTTATCCTCGGTATCGTCGCCCGTCTTGCCTATTATCTTAAGTACCTCGTTTATTGCCGATTCAGGAGGTGAGGGAATACGCCTGTCGTTTACACTGAACTTCCTTGAGTAATCCAGTTTGCCCCACTTCTCCATGTCTTTTTCCCACTGCTTCATATCCAGTTCCTTTACCCTCTTGCGGGTATAAAGCCTTACAAGGTTGCGCCTCCTGTACCTTTCATTGTGATGGTCCATTCCCGGTCCAAGCAGGCAGCCCTGGCAGAAAAACAGGTTAAAATGGTGCCTTATATCATCTATATGACTGTTGAAATCGTTTATCGCCTCCGTAGTATCTTCTTTACCCGAAGCGGTAATGATGCCACTTTCCATTACATCCCTTTTGATGCCTGCAGCATAGAGTATGCCGGCCGGGATAGGGTAGAGGGCCCCGTAATTGCCGTGCGGGGGATCAAAATCAGAGAATTTTACTTTTTTCTCCTCGATACCTTCTTTTTTAAACAGCTGTCTCAGTTCAATAAATGTAAGTACCGAGTCAACAACTCCTTTCCCCTCCGGGTCAATAGCTTCATCCTTGCTGTCAATGCACGGACCTATATATACCACTTTGCTCTCTTTGCCATGGATCTCTTTTGTAATCATGCCGCTGGCTATCATGGGCGATACTACAGGAGCAAGATTGGAAACCAGTCCCGGGTAATATTTTTCTATTTGTTTGACTATGGCGGGACAGTTGGATGTGATGTAATTCTTCCCTTCAGCCTTTTCAAACAGCTCCCTGTATTTTGCCGCCACTATATCAACCCCGAAGGACACTTCGTGAACATGATCGAATCCCAGTGCACGGATCATTGCCACCAGTTTCCTGTAATCGGTTATATCGTCAAATTCGGAGGCAATACTGGGTGCAACCAGTGCAATATTTTTTGTGCCATTACCCAGGAAAGCACGGGTCTGGCTTATGGAGTCCCTGAAAAAGATTGCATCGGATGAACATGAAATATAACATTGTCCGCAACCAATGCACCGTCCCGGTATCACTGCCGGGTGCTCGCTGCCGGCCTTTACTTCAATGGCTTTAACGGGACATACCCTTATGCAGCTGTATGAGTTGGTGCACTTATCAGGGTCTATATATATTACTGGATCCATGTTGACAGGACTTATTTGTTATTTCGTGAGCTTCTTACTTAGCTCTTCTTTTACTCTTGCTTTATTGATATCCCCAATCACTTCATCGTTTATTTTCATGTTGGGACCATTTTCACAGTTGCCCAGGCAGTGAGAACCCCTGAAAACAACCTTGTCACTTATATGATTCTTTTCAAGGAAGTTTTTTATCTCATTCACCATCTCCCTGTTACCCCTTGCAAAGCAGGAACTGCCAAGGCAAATCTTTATTTCATCGGGTTTCTTCAAAGTATTGTTTATTGAATAACACTTCAAATTTAATCATTTATTACAAATGATGGTTAATAAGCCACTGACTTATCAATATTGCGGATATAAGATAGAATAAATATTTAATACCCCGGGAAACCGGGGTTAGATTCTTCGCATTCGCTCAGAATGACAATTATAAGACTGCTGCAACAGGTTAATAAAAAATTCACCCTAAAAACCTTAAGAGCTGTTAATAAAATAACACTGTTTATTGCATAACAATGAAGAAAATATATATATTTGTTTTTTGCAGACTTTTCTCACGGGTTAAATGGCAAATGATTACGAAGAAATATTAAGTAAATACCGGTCGGCTAACCGCATGGATCTGATCCCCATATTACAGGAGATACAGGAACAGAACGGTTATATATCGGAAAAGGCAATAAGAGACCTGGGCAAAATGCTTGACATAAGCACAACAGGGATATACAGCATTGCCAGTTTCTACGACGGGCTGCATTTTAATCCACACGGCAAGAAACATATCAGGGTATGCAACGGCACCTCCTGTTTTATAAACAGACAGGTTAATATTATGCAGGTTATTGAGGAAGAGCTGATGGTGAAGAACGGGGAGACATCGGCAGATGGGAAATACAGCCTTGAGCTGGTGGATTGTATGGGTGCATGTCACTCAGGTCCCCTGCTTGCAGTTAATAATGAATATCATTCAGTACGGTCCGAGAAGGACCTGAAAAGAATAATAGAAATGATCAGGTCAGATGAGTAAAGAGAAGGCTCCAAAGGCCACAAAAGCCACAGAAGTTACAGGAACGCCAAAAGGTACAGAAGCAGCAAAAGCTGCAGAGTCCCCAAAGGATGTAAAAAACAGTGAAGAAACCAGGCAGGTTCTGACAGAAAAAGTACTGGCCTATAATTCTGATACTGTCAGTGCCGGGGTCAGCTCTTTCCTTGATAAGCTGACAAGGGAGGATAATGACATCCCTGTAATATCGGTTTCTTTCAACAGCGGTAGTATTATTTCAGGTGCCCTGGATACATGGAATGCTATTGAACAGTACCTGGCCGATTACGAGGTAGATGCTGAATTAATGCACGGCGGATGGTTCGGTGCCATAAATTTTGATCCGGTGGTAACCATTAAGCTGCCGGGAAAGAACATGCTCTATTTCAGGAACATTTTTGAGTCAAAGGTTGAGAGCCTGCTCAACAGTGTACTGCATAACGAGATACCCAAAGACGACCTCCTGGGGCAGCAGGGCAATGACGATTATGGGAAATGGCCGGGCACAGACTTCCTGGAAGACCACAGCTTTTTAAAATCACAGAAGAGGTGGTTGCTGAACAGCAGGGAGTATTATGAGCCATCTGATATAGAACTTTACATAGCAAGAGGGGGATATAAGACACTGATCAAGACACTTAACAGCTATACTATAGAGGAGGTATGTGATATTGTTGAGGAAAGCGGTTTAAGGGGCCGCAGTGGCAGCGGCTTCTCCACCGGAAAAAAATTAAGACTTGCCCTTAACTCAGACTCGGAGCTGAAATACCTTATATGCAATGCCCGTGAGAGTGATCCGGGTGCATTTACAGATAAGATGCTGATAGAAGGTCAGCCTCACCTGCTAATAGAAGGAATAGCCATTGCTTCATATGCCATGGGGGCTTCAAAGGCCTATATCTATATTCAGAACGGTGCAGACCATACAACAGCCGTACTGCGGGAATCACTCAGGCAGGCAGCTGATTATGGCTTGCTGGGTTACAATATATTTGACAGTGGCTTTAACCTGGATATTGAACTGCGGGTTGATCCCGGTGCTTTTGTCTGCGGTGAGGAAACCGCTCTTATCGGCAGCCTCGAAGGTAAAAGGGGCATGCCGCAGGTCAAGCCACCCTTCCCATCCACTTCAGGCCTGAATAATTATCCCACCGTAATAAATAATGCAGAAACCCTTATGAACGTTCCGCTCATTATGCGCAACGGTCCCGAGTGGTTTTCTTCAGCCGGCACAGAAAAAAGCAAGGGAACAAAAGTATTCTACCTCTCCGGTCGCTCAGCCCTGCAGGGCATAATTGAAGTTGAAATGGGCACCCCGATAAGCACAATTATAGAAGATATTGCCGACGGTATAGCCGGTGGTAAGGAATTAAAAGCCGTGCTGATAGGTGGTATGGTGGGTAATATTATTCCCGCGGAAAAAACAGGTTTGCTGGTTGATTACGAGGATCTGGAAGCTGCAGGTGCTGCTCTTGGCTCGGGCGGACTGGTAACTCTTGACGAAAGCACCTGTCTTGTCGACCTGGCCAGGTACCAGATGGATTACATGCACAGGCAAAGCTGCGGTAAATGTATTCCCTGCCGTGAAGGCACCTCGAAAATGTATGATATACTCTCCGGTGTTGTGAAGAAACCCCCTGTGGAGTCGTCTATGTCGACCCTCGAAAGGTTCAAAGGGGTAATGCAACTGGAGAATATTGCCAACGTGATGAAAGAGACCTCGCTCTGCGGGCTGGGGCAGAATGCACCAAACCTCTTCCTTTCAGTTCTGTCCGATTTCAGGGATGAGCTGGAAGAGCATATTTTTGACCGTAAGTGCCGGGCCGGCAGGTGCCATGGCCTCAGGACCTTCATCATTGATGTTGATAAATGCACGGGTTGCACTATTTGTGCTGAGAGATGCCCGGTAAATGCAATATACGGAACAAGGCTGCAGCCATATTTTATTGTTGAGGATAAGTGTACAGGATGCGGTATCTGTTATGATGTTTGCAAGTTTGATGCCGTATCAGTAAAGTAATGTTTATGCAGATCACTATTGAAGTAAATAATAAGAAACTCAGGGCTGAAAAGGGAGAAACCATTCTCAGTGCATTGAACAGGAACGGTATAAACATTCCTACCCTGTGCAGGCTTGAAGGATTGAGTCCTACCGGCGCATGCAGGCTTTGCGTTGTTGAGGTTGAAGGTGAGGCTATGCTGGTAACGGCATGCTCTGAACCGGTTAAGGAGTGGATGAAGATAAGGACACATTCGCCCAGGGTCATCAGGGCCCGCAAGGCCATTGTTGAACTGCTGCTTTCGAATCATCCCGATAACTGTCTTTACTGCGACAGGAACCTGGCCTGCGAGCTGCAGGACATTGCCTATGAGCTGAATATACGTGAAAGAAGGCTTAGCAGTGATGCTATGCCCGTCATGCTTGACCAGTCAAGCCCCGCAATCACAAGAGACCTTGCAAAATGCATCCTCTGCGGCAGGTGTGTAAGGATCTGCGAGGAAGTAATGACCATTAACACACTAGGCTTCATAGGAAAAGGAAGGGGAACACATGTTGGTACCACAATGGACAAGGATTTTAACTTTTCAAGTTGCATCCATTGCGGTCAGTGCGTGAATGTTTGTCCCACCGGGGCTATGCATGAGCGGTATAATGTTAAAGAGGTGCAGGACTACCTTGACAGGGATGATATGCTGAAGGTAGTCCAGTATTCGTCGCTGGTAGCCCGGTCCATAGCCGAAGAACTGGGTATGAAGTACTCAACCTCCTTTGAAGAAAAGTTGAATGAAGCTTTTACCCGGCTGGGATTTGACCGTGTTTACAGTACCGGTTTCGGTTCTGATGTGCTGATTACCGAGCTTTCTGAGCAACTCGCGAAGAATAAAAGTAAGAAATCAGGAGCCACGGTCTTTACCTCGCATTGCCCGGCATGGGTAAAGTTTGCCGAGCAAACAATGGAGGGTGTTCTTGATAAGCTGTCGGGCTTCAAATCGCCGCAGCAGGTAACCGGCGCAGTCATAAAGGCCCTCGTGCCGCAGCTTGAAAAAGTTGAACCGGAGCAGATTTACTCAGTGTCGGTAACGGCTTGTACTGCTGCCAAATACGATGCCAGGAGGGATGATAACACCAGGAAGGGCATAAGTGATATCGAAACAGTTTTAACTGTGAGAGAGATGATCCGCCTGCTGAGACTCTATGGTATAGATATGAATATGCTTGACGGCAGGCATGCGGATGAACCATTTAATCTGAAGAGTTCATGCTCCCTGCTTACCAGCCTGTCGGGGGGATTAACGGAGTCAGTAATAAGGGTGTTATCGGAAAGGCACGGGATAGAATTAAGCCCCGGCGAGATAAGGAAGCTGCGCACCGTTGGAAGCTTCCGGGAGATAACACTCGGAAGGGGAAAGCTTAAATACAACTTTGCTATTGTTAACGGCCTCAAGGGGCTGTCACAACTGGAAGAAATGCAGAAAAAGGTTCATTATGACCTGGTTGAGGTGATGGCCTGCGATTCAGGTTGTGTAAGGGGCGGTGGCATGGATGGCAGCGAAGCAGAAAGCATTGTTAAGGAACGCGTCAGGTCCATCTGTAAGAGCAGCAAGGCAAATGTTATAAAACTGCCCGCAGACAACCCCTCAATACGTAATTATTATGACAGGTGGATACCCGGGAATGCGGACCTTGCAGACAGGAAAATATTGATGAACAGCTACTCAAAGAAGGAAGTTTTGTTATGAAAGGGGAGAAGGATAATAAAAAACTGGTCTATACCCGGAAGGAGCTGTGCCGCACATGTTATACCTGTGTAAGAGAATGCCCAGCCAAGGCTATCAGGATTGAAAGCGGCCAGGCAGAGGTGATCCATGAAAGATGTATAGGTTGCGGTAACTGCACCAGTGTATGCAGCCAGGGAGCTAAGGTGTTTATGCGTACAACCGATGTGGTTTATGACCTGCTTGCTGAAGAAGACACTGCTGCCATAGTTGCTCCCAGCTTCCCGGCCGAATTCAATGATTTTTTTGATCACAGAACCTTTGTGTCAATGATACGGGCCCTGGGTTTTAAATACGTCAGCGAGGTGTCCTTTGGTGCCGACCTTGTTGCTGACAGGTATAATAAACTTTTGAAAGAGGCTAACGGGAATTATTATATATCCTCTGATTGTCCCTCAATAACCAAGTATATAAGGTATTATCATCCCAATATAACAAAGAACCTTGCCCCTGTGGTTTCACCAATGGTGGCAATGGCAAGAACCATGCGTGAATTACATGGCGATGACCTTAAGATTGTTTTTATTGGTCCCTGTGTGGCAAAAAAAGATGAAAGCGAGGAAATCGATGAAGTGCTCACATTTACTGAACTCAGGGATATGTTCAGTGAAAAAAATATCAAACCCGCTTCCGTGGAACCAGGTGAATTTGATCCCCCCCTGGGAGCCAAAGGCGCCATATTCCCGGTAGCCAGGGGATTGCTGCAGACAGCAGGTATCAATGATGATGCCGTGTCAGGTAATATTATTGCTGCCGAGGGTAGGATACTCTTCCAGGAGGCTATCAGGGAATTTGAGGAAGGACTGGTGCATGATCAGCACCTTGAGCTGCTGTGCTGCAAGGGTTGCGTTATGGGACCCGGTATGTCTGATGATGGAAAGTACTACAATCGCCGTGCCCTGGTAAGTCGGTATGCAAGGAAGAAGCTGGAAGAGATAAACCATGAAGAGTGGCAGGAATATTTTGATAAGATGGATAGCCTGGATCTTTCAGTTACCCATAAACCGGACGACAGGAGGCTTAAGAGCCCTGAAAGTATAGAGATAGAGAATGTGCTCAGGCAGATGGGTAAGTACAGTGTTAAAGATCATCTCAACTGTGGTGCCTGTGGTTATGAAACATGCATTGAGCATGCCGTTGCCATCAGCAAGGGACTGGCCGAGACGGAGATGTGCCTGCCCTATACAATAGAGCAGTTGCACAATTCGGTTAATGACCTTGCCCTCTCAAATGAGAAGCTGAGTTCAATGAAGCAGGCCCTGAGACAATCAGAGAAGCTGGCACATATGGGGCAGCTGTCGGCCGGTATAGCACATGAGCTGAATAATCCGCTGGGTGTGGTCATTATGTACAGCAATATACTGCTTGAGGAATGCGGCGAGGATGATCCACTAAGGGAAGACCTGAACCTGATCGTTGACCAGGCAGGCAGGTGCAAAACCATCGTTTCCGGCCTCCTGAACTTTGCCCGCAAGAACCAGGTTAACCGTGATTATACGGATCTTAATATGGTGGTGAAACAGGGAATAGAGTCGGTTATAGTACCCGCGGGGATAACAGTTGAGGTTAAAGAGAACTCACCGGATACTTCGGCAATGGTCGATAGCGAGCAGATGACACAGCTGGTCTCAAACCTGGTCAAAAATTCGGTTGACGCCATGGGCGGAAAGGGCAGGATAGTTGTTGAGTTAAGCGGTGATAATGATAATGCCATAATATCTGTATGGGATAACGGACCCGGTATACCTAAGGAAAAAAGAGATAAGATATTTGAACCTTTTTATACAACGAAAGGTACAGGAGAAGGTACCGGCCTGGGGCTGGCAACAGCCTATGGCATTGTTAAAATGCACAAGGGGAAGATTAATGTACAGTCCGATGATGACAGCTCAAATGGTGAGACATGGACGGAGTTTACGGTGAAGATCCCCCGTAATAGTGAATGATGTAGTGTGTTGGTGTGGGTCTCTGACCCACGCCGGTAGATGTGGCGTTGATCTGGAGATCAACACCAACCTAACGCCGGTAGATGTGGCGTTGATCTGGAGATCAACACCAACATAACGGTATTATGGCGTTGATCTGGAGATCAACACCAACATTTAGTAAAAGCATATTAAAAGATGAAAGTAATTAATGTACTTGTAGTTGATGATGAGCCGGGCATACGCTCAGGTGTCAGCAGGATACTGAACAGGTTCAGGGTTACCTATCCCTTCATGGATGAGGATTATACCTACCATGTTATCGAGGCAGAGACAGGGGAAGAGGGTATGGAAATAATAGATAATGAAGTTCCTGATATTATTCTGCTGGATAATAAACTGCCCGGGATATCGGGCGTTGAGATACTGGAGTACATAAGGGAAAAGGATTATGATACCATTGTGGCTATGATCACTTCCTATGCCTCACTGGATGTAGCCGTCAGGGCCACGCGCGACGGTGCCACGGATTTTATCCCCAAGCCTTTTACACCCCAGGAACTGAAATCCTCTATCGAGAATATTACCAAGCAACAATACCTCAAGAGGATTACCCGTGAAATGAAGAAAGAGGGTAAAAAGATAAGGTACCAGTTCCTGTCAGTGCTGTCGCATGAGCTTAAGTCGCCTCTCAACGACGTGGAAGGCTACATGCATATGATGAGGGATAAACAGGCAGGTGATAATATCAATGACTATACCACGATGATTGAGATGTCTGTACAGCGACTGCAGGAGATGAGGACCCTGATAATGGATCTCCTTGATTTTACCAGGATACGACTGGAGGTGAAAGAGGATAAGGATGCCGATAAAGAGAAGCTAGACCAGATTTAATCTAATTCGTATATTTGTGACGTTTACAAATCCACAGAGATGAAAAGATTACCAGGAAAGACTGTTGAAAGACTTAGTGGCTACAGGAGAAACCTGCTTGGCTACCTTGCCGCAGGGAATAAGTACATTTATTCCCATGAACTGGCGGCGCTGCTTCATATTACCGCTGTACAGGTACGAAGAGACCTGATGCTTATAGGTTATTCCAGCGTACAGAAAAAAGGATACGATATACAGGAACTTATCAATACAATTGGTGAGATTGTTGATTCTGAAAAGGGCCTTAACGTAGCCGTTTTTGGTATTGGTAACCTGGGACGCGCTGTAACCTCATATTTTAAAGGGAAAAGGTCAAAGCTCAATATCGTGGCCTCCTTTGATACCGATCCCCGGAAGGTCAACAGGGTGATAGCAGGAGTACGTTGCTACCCGGTGGATGATATGGAGGAGATAGTCAGGCAACATGATATCACCGTTGCCATACTGACCATACCACCTGACTTTGCAAGGGCCACTGCAGATGCTGCCATAAAAGCAGGGATCAAGGGTTTCCTCAACTTTACCACGGTGCCCCTCAATGTGCCACCCAATGTGTATCTTGAGGAATATGATATGATTACATCAATAGAAAAAGTAGCTTATTTTGTAAAAGAGGGCCAGGGCTAGAGTATGAGGGTTTTTTATGGATTTGATAAACCGGGAAAAATAAAAAATCCTGTTGTAACAACAGGTACCTTTGACGGGGTGCACCTGGGCCATAAAACCATACTGAACAGGCTTAAGAGACTGGCCGCTGAAAATGACGGCGAATCCGTACTGATCACTTTTTACCCTCATCCACGCAAAGTTCTTTATCCTGGGACAAAAGGAAAGAACCTTAAGATGATCTCAACAAAAGAGGAGAAGATAGAGCTGCTGGAAGAAGCAGGACTGGATAATCTTATAATTGTTGAGTTTACACGGGAATTCTCAAAAGTGTCAGGCAGGGAATTTATTGAGAATTACGTGTTTGCAAGGCTGTCCCCTGTTGTCGTCGTGGTAGGTTTCAATCATCATTTTGGCCATAACAAGGAAGGTGATTATGCCTACCTGCAATCCGTGTCCTCAGAATATGGTTTCAGGGCTGAAGAAATTCCTGAACAGGAGGTGCAGAATGAAACTGTTAGTTCTACCGAGATCAGGAAGGCACTGTCAGAAGGATATATACAGAAAGCAAATGCCTACCTGGATCACTATTACTTTGTTAGTGGCAAACCCTCAATGGGGGATGGAGTAGCAGGTATCAACGGAGATGCAAGGATAAGGATTACAATTGATGATGATGAAAAAATGTTCCCGCTGAGTGGTTCCTATGCAGTCAGTATTCCGCTGGACAATACAATAAAAAGGGGATTTGCTTATATCCGGGATACTGAAACCATGCCTGCAGAGGTCGATCTTCTTTTATTTGACGGGGAGGGTATATGCATCAAAGACCGGAGCAGGATAAGATTAAATTTCCATAAAAGGATGAGCGGTATTATACCGGGTGGATTACAGTCTTCATCCCGGATGCTTGAAAAAGTGATAAATGAAACAAAAGAGCTCATTTTTTAACCGGACATGACATATTTCATTGCCTGTTTAAGTATGTTATAGTTAATTTGTATTAATTATAATTGGTTTAAATATAAATTAGTATATGAAATTCAATCCTGAGAAATTATCAATCAGGGATCAGAGGATGAAGCCTTTTATTGATCCGGGTGAGATATGGGATTTACTTAATAACACGAAACCTGATAAAGCACGGGTCAGGGAGGTTATAGCGAAGTCGCTCGACAAAAACAGGCTTACCATGGAAGAGACGGCTGTGTTGATCAATGCTGACAATCCTGAACTGATTGAAGAGATTAAGGAAGGGGCAAGGGCTCTGAAGGAGAAAGTATACGGTAACAGGATAGTTCTTTTTGCACCCCTTTATATTGGTAATTACTGTAATAATAATTGCAGGTATTGTGGTTTCAGGTCAAGTAATAAAGAGGCCAGCCGGCGCACACTCAGCGATGAAGAGATTGTGACGGAAGTGGAGGCCCTGGAGGATAACGGTCAGAAGAGGCTGATCCTGGTTTATGGTGAGCATGCAAAATATTCAGCCGGGTATATAGCTCATACCGTTAAGCTTGTTTACGATGTTAAAAAAGGTAACGGTGAGATTCGCCGAGTGAACATCAATGCTGCTCCTTTTGACGTAGAGGGCTTCAGGACGGTTGGCGAAGCAGGAATAGGTACCTACCAGGTATTCCAGGAAACATATCACCCAGAGGCCTACAAGTGGTACCATCTTGCAGGTAAGAAAGCCGACTACAACTGGCGGCTTACCTCCCTTGACAGGGCCCAGGAGGCAGGTGTTGACGATGTTGGTATAGGTGCTCTTTTCGGTTTGTACGACTGGCGCTTTGAGGTTATGGGACTGCTGAGGCATACCAATCACCTGGAGGCCTGCTATAATGTTGGTCCCCATACAATATCATTCCCAAGGATAAAAGATGCCAGCACACTGGACCTTGATAAAAAGTACGAAGTTAACGATGACGATTTTAAAAGGCTGGTTGCAATACTGAGACTGGCAGTGCCCTATACGGGGCTCATCCTTACTGCAAGAGAGAATCACGATGTCAGGAGGGAAGTGATGCGTTTTGGTGTTTCGCAGATTGATGGCGGAACCAAGATAGAGCTGGGTTCATATGCTGACCTGAAAAATGAAAAGCAGAACCTTAACCGTGAGCAGTTCATGATCAATGATGCCAGGTCGCTGGCCGAGGTTATTGATGAGTTGCTTGACGATGATTACCTGCCCTCATTTTGCACGGCCTGTTATCGTCTTGGTCGTACGGGTGAACATTTTATGGAGTTTTCAGTGCCGGGCTTTATTAAGAGGTATTGCTCGCCCAACGCAGCAATGACACTGGCTGAGTATATTGTTGACTATGCTGATGACGACCTGGCTGCAAAGGGGTGGAAAGCAATAGAGAGAGGATTGTCGCGGCTCGACCAGGACGTTGCAAACAGGACAAGGGAAAGAATTGAGCGCATAAAGAAAGGAGAAAGAGACCTTTATTTTTAATATACTGCATTTACTATGGTAAGAATTATTGCTATCCGCGTAGTTGACAGGATAAAAGAGTCAGGACACGGCTCGGTATTAATGAAGGGGAACATGGCGAGGATCTGGGCCTGATACTGCTGGAGCTCACCGGTGAACACGATGAGATGAACAAGCTGGTAAACAGGCTTAACGAGACAGGTGATTTCCCGGTGGAGGTTATTTCTTTTAACTGAGAGCAGGGAGCCTATTTACTGATATCATATTTCACACCCCGTTCCCTCAGGTATTCAATGATGAACTTCAGGTGTCCTTCCGTTTTTCCTACGTATTCCGGGGGATTAATCCCTGGCGAATCGAACATCCCTTCGATAAGCAGGTTTGCCACTGCCGTGGCGGTGTACCCTGTGGTTCGTGCCATGGATGTGATTTTATTCACCCTGTCATACCTGTCATAAAGATCATAACGGTAGCTGTACTTTTCCCCTCCTTCACGTCCTTCGATAATAACCCTCATAACAGTAAATTCTTCTTCGCCTTCTTTTAACTGCCACTGCGGGAACATAAGCTCTGAGGTCAGGTCAATGGGCCTTATTTTATGCCCTTTTACCTCTACCTCGTCCTCTCTGAAAAAGCCGGCTTCCCTCAGCATCCTCAGATAATCAATTGTGCCGGGAAACCTGAGTGTTTTTTCTATCATATTTGGTACGGGAATAGTCTTCAGCAGGCTTCTTAAGCCGTCTGAGTTCCATGCTTCAAGGGTGCCTGCTTCATCAAATTCAATATATTCCGGCTCTGAGAGAGCTTCCCTTGTTACTATCTCACCATTGATCATGTAGCGCGCCGGCCTTGTGTATTCTGCAATTACGTCAATAGGCGAAAAAACGGCTTTATACTGCCAGGGCCACTGCCTTTTGAAAGGCAGACCACCAACGTAGCATTCATATTTTTCAACATTCATCAGTGCATGATGGTAACCAAGTATTATATTTCCCATGCCCGGTGCCACGCCACAGTCAGTTACTACGGTAACACCCTTGTTCTTTGCCATCCTGTCAAGACCGAAGGGATCTTCCGGGAAGAAGGAAATATCTACCATGTCTAAGCCTGCCTCAATAGTGGCCTTAACCGATTTGTAGCCCATAGGGCCGGGCAGGGCGCCTATCACAAGGTCGTGGCCGCGTACAATATCTTTGACTATTTCTGAGTCGGACAGATCAGCCGTAACGGCCTTTACGTTTTCAAGCCCTTTCAGCGAATTAATATTCTCCTGTGATATATCTGCTGCTGTTACACGGTAATCTTTACAAAGATCTTTAACGATGGCCGAACCAACCAGGCCGGTGCCCAGGACTACTATCTTATTTTTCATTTCTGATGATTTTAAATTCAGAATAAAGTTAATCATTATTTATTTTAGCAGGCTATGCTGTAAAACAACACTATTAATAGCGGGCAATAAATAATATTTTGCAAATTGCCGTTCTTAAATCAATACATTCACTCCATCATGAAAAGATTATTATTCCTGTCAGCTTTTTTATTTATAGTAATGGGGATGTCGGGTCAGTATCCCATCAGCTATTACATGCCAAAACATTTATCCTATGACCCCGGAATACCACTTCCTTCAGAAATATTGGGACATGATGTGGGTGAATGGCATGCAACGCATGACAAGCTGTATTTTTATATGAAGATGCTGGCAGATATGTCGCCCAAAGCCGTATGGGAAGAATATGCACGCAGCCATGAGGCCCGTCCGCTCGGTAACCTGATTATCAGCTCTGAAGAGAATATCAGGAACCTGGAGCAGCTCAGGCTTGACCATCTCAAGCTGAGTGATCCGTCCGTTTCGGCAGGGATGGACATATCAGGAATGCCGGTTTTTATAAAGCTGGGTTACGGTGTGCATGGAAATGAATCCAGTTCGCAGAATTCAGCCATGCTGACTGCGTATTATTTACTGGCAGCAATGGGTGATGAGGTGGAAGAACTTCTGGACAATGCTGTTATTCTTGTTGACCCATGTCTCAATCCTGATGGTTTCCAGAGACACTCAACATGGGTGAATATGCATAAGAGCCTGCATCTTAATCCCGACGATAATTCAAGGGAGTTCAATGAAGTGTGGCCAGGTGGCAGAACCAATCATTACTGGTTTGATCTTAACCGTGATTATATCATGCTTCAGCACCCTGAGTCCGTTGGCAGGGTTGCCTCTTTTCACAGGTGGAGACCAAATATTAATACAGATCACCATGAAATGGGATCAAGCTCTACATTCTTTTTCCAGCCGGGTGTAAAAACAAGGGAGAATCCTCATACACCCAAAGATAATTACGCCCTTCACAATGATATAGCCCGCTACCATCAGAAATACCTTGATAAAATCGGAAGTCTTTATTATACCGAAGAAGGTTTTGATGATTTCTACCTGGGTAAAGGCTCTGCATATCCCGATATACATGCATCTGTGGGTATCCTTTTTGAGCAGGCCGGAGTTAAGGGGCATCTGAGAAATACCTCGTCGGGAGAACTCTCTTTTCCCTTTGCCATTAAAAACCAGTTTACCGTTTCATTGTCGACTCTTGAAGCAGGTCTGAGACTGAAGGATAAATTGCTTCAGCACCAGGTTGATTTTTACAGGACAGCAATTGAGAATGCCCGCGAGGAAGAGATTAAAGCCTATGTCTTCAGCACACCGGCTGATAAATCAAGGAATGCGCGTTTTATCCAAAACCTGCTGCAGCACCAGGTGAAGGTTTACAGGCCCGGAAAGGATATTGTATGCGACGGAAAGGTATTTAAAGCTGAAAACAGCTTCGTGGTTCCCATGGCTCAGAAGGAATATTATTATGTTAAGAGCATGTTTGAGAAAATTACCGGGTTTGAGGAAAATGTATTCTACGATATATCTACATGGATCTTACCTCTTTCGTTTAATATAGATTATGCTGAGTATACGGGCCGGATGGATGATGCCCTGCTCGGACCTGAAGTTATTTATCCCCCATACCCTGAAGGCAGCCTGAGGGGTGAGAGGGATGCCTATGCATGGATCTTTGAATGGAATGAGTATTATTCTCCGGGTGCCCTTTACAGGATACTGGATGCAGGGATAAATGCACGTGTTGCCACCGAAGATTTTATCTATGATGACGGCGACCTGCGGAAGAACTTTAAAAGGGGAACAATCATGGTGCCTGCCTATAACCAAAAGCCTGGCAGGGATGAGATTTATGAGCTTATGAAGGAAATAGTAGGCGAATTTGCTGTCACAATCTACGGTATGAAGACCGGCTATACACCTGAAGGTATTGACCTGGGCAGTAACAGTTTCAGGGTGCTGGATAAACCATCGGTAATGATGTTCGTTGGAGATGGCATAAGCAGTCGCGATGCCGGGGAGGTATGGCATATGTTTGACCAGAGGTTCGCTATGCCGGTTACCATGGTTGATGCAGAGGAAAACAGGGTAAGCGACCTTTCTGAATATAACGTGATAGTGATTGCAGGCAGCCCTTCATTAAGCGAGATACAGCTTGAGGAGCTTAAGCGATGGAACAGGAGGGGAGGCGTGATAATTGCTTATAAAAGAGGAAACTCATTTATTGACAGGACAGGCCTGGCTGATATTGAATATATACCCTCTGCATCTCTTGCTTCAGGTGAAAATGTTAAGTATAGCGACAGGCGATCACAGTACTCTCTTCACAGGATCCCCGGAAGTATTTTCAATGTAAAAATTGATAATACACATCCCCTGTTTTATGGTTATATGAAAGATCATATACCTGTTTTTAAATCAGGTGCAGATGCGGTTGCCAAAAGCGATAGTCCTTTTGCCAATCCTGCCGTATACGACAATGATCCCCTGATCAGTGGTTATTGTTCCAAAGAGAATGAAGAACGTATTGCCGGGTCTGCATTCTGTACCGTACACTCATCAGGCAGGGGCGGAATAATATCTCTTTATGATAACACCAACTTCAGGGCCATATGGTATGGCACCAGCCGGATCTTTATGAATGCCGTGATGTTTGGACAAATATTGTGAGGCTAAAGGCGAATGACAAAAGAGGACCGAGCGTTAATGATTTGCCCGGTGGGCAAATCTAGCGAGGGGCCAGGTAGTGGGGAGGAAGACAAAAGACTAAAGACAAAAGACTAAAGACTAAAGACTAAAGACAAAAGGCTAAGGCTAAGGCTAAGGCTAGGGCTAAGGTATTTATTATTGTCAATTGTCAATTGGCTATTGACAAGGTATCACTTTTAGTCACACTTCGTCTCTTCGTCACTTAGTCGACAAAGCCTCCTTCGTTCCAACTTTTTCCTTTTATCTTTTTCCTTTTATCTTTTGTCTTCTATAAAAGTGTTTCGAATCGCCCCACTCGCCGTATGCCGGTTCTGCATTTACCATGCTGAGCCTGGCATCAAGGCATCCCTTGCAGTCGTCTGCTGAGTCGTCAGTGCAGGGCTTATTTTCATAGAGGTTGTAGCTGTCGCGGTACATCCCCGGTGTTATATTGGGCATAATAACATTGGCTCCAATCTTTATGGCCTTTTCTCTTCCCATAGGATCAATGGCCTGCAGGGCTGTGGCTGCAGCAATATTGATGTCTTTCATCATTATCCTCAGTATGGCTATCATCTTAAGGGAAAGGTCAAACCTCTCTTCAAGAGGCAGGAGCTCATTCTTATATTTTTTAAGTGGTGTACTGGCATGTTCAATATAAGGGCCCATACCAACCATGTCAATGTCGGTTTCCTTCATGAACAGCAGGTCGCCGGCAAGATCATCCACTGACTGGAATGGCAGACCTATCATTACGCCTGTACCTGTTTGATAACCTGTTTCACGTAGTAGTTTAAGGCAGTTAAGCCTGCTGTGGAAATCATGAAGCTCGTCGTTTGGATGCAGCTTAGAGTACAGCTCAGGGTTGGATGCTTCAATGCGTAAGAGGTACCTGTGAGCGCCCGCTTCAAACCATTCACGGTAAGTTTGCCTGCTCTGCTCACCAAGCGAGATGGTTATCCCCAGTTCCCCGTTTGATAGCTTTTTAATCCCTTCCAGCAGGCGTGTAACCCTCCTTGTAAAAGCAGGATTACTGAGTTCACCTGATTGCAAAACAACAGATCCGTACTTGTTTTCATAGGCGTACCGGGCAGCATCAAGGATCTCCTTATCAGATAAATTGTATCTCTCAACTTCTTTGTTGCCTCTTCTTATTCCACAGTAGTAACAATCCTTGTCGCATATATTCGAAAACTCAACCAGTCCGCGGTAATAAACCTTGTTGCCCGAATTTTCTTTCTTTACGCGTTCTGATTCAGTGAATAACTGAAGACGTTCTTCTCCTTCTGAAGCTAACAACCTGACTATGTCATTCCTGCTTAGCTCATCTTTTTTTAATATCTGTGTTATGCTGTCTTTCATTCCTGTAAATAAGTCTACAAATATACTAGTATTATGTTTACCTGAAGAATACTCATGAGTTTGATGCTTGTTGATATTTGATTAAATTTGGTAACGTGAATTACACTTTCAGATACTATGGATACTGATAAGATAAAGAAAGAAGCTGTCAGCAGGTTCAAATCAGGCTTTAACTGTAGCCAGTCAGTGCTTGCCGCAATGGCACCCGTGCTTAATACCGGTACCGGAACCCTGGAAAAGATATCTTCCGGTTTTGGTGGCGGAATGGGGCATATGCAGGGCACATGCGGGGCTGTAACAGGCAGTTTTATGTCTATAAGCCTCTTTTGTGGAAACAAATACAGTAACAACGATGAGCGTACTAATAAAGCGTACGGACTTATCAGGCAGTTTAATTCTGAATTTACCAGTCGCCATGGCTCAACCTGCTGCAGGGAGCTGATAAAATATGAACTCGATTCACCAGAAGAACATGATAAAGCAGTTAAAGCTAATGTTTTTGAAGAGGTTTGTGAAGTGTGTATTGCCGATTCAATAGATATTCTCTCAGACCTGCTGAAATAAATAATTTAAAACAAACAAAGCAATGAAGATCAGTGCACGTAACGTATTAAAAGGCACCGTCCTCTCATATGAGATAGGAGCGGTAAATGTTGAGGTGGTTATTGAAATAGCGCCCGGCATGGAGATTACATCTGTTATAACAAAAGAATCCTTCAATAACCTGGGTCTCGAAGAAGGAAAAGAAGCATATGCCATTATTAAGGGCTCAAATGTGATGATCGGTACAGACTGATCATTTATTATTGATAATTGTCAATTGATAATTGAAAACAAGCCATTAGCAATTAACAATATTAAATAATCAATTGCCAATTGCCAGTAATCAATTGCCAATATTTAATATACATAGTATCAGCAACATGAAGAAAGTTAACATAATTACCCTGCTTATCCCCGTCATTCTGATATCAGCCGGTGCCTGCAGGCAGGACAGGGATTTTACTGCAGAAATTGTAGCAGGGAAAAAAGACACCAGTCTCTTCAGCGAGCCTTTTGGTATGTGTGCAGATCCGGAAGGTAACCTTTACGTGGCTGATGCAGGTCATGACAGGATAGTAAAAATGACTCCCGGTGGAAGGTTTACTTTTATTACCGGTGCTGATATGTCAGCAGGCCTTTTTAACTACCCCTCGGGAGTTTGTTCTGATGATGAAGGGAATATTTATGTTGCCGGTTTTGCAAGCCATGATATCCGCAGGATTTCACCAGGCGGAGAGGTCAGTATTATTGCCGGTACGGGTATAGAGGGGTATCGCGACGGTGAAGCCGACAGCGCAATGTTCAGTTCTCCCCGGGGCATAGCTGTTGATTCACGCGGCAACCTGTATGTTGGCGATTGCTGGAATCACCGCATCAGGAAAATAACAAAAGATGGCAGGGTCTCCACTTTCGCCGGCGGTGGCAAAACAGGTGTGCTGGTTGTAAACGACTGGAAAGACGGCAGGGATACAGCTGCCAGGTTTGATGCACCCTGCGGAATGGCAGTGGATGATGATGATAATATCTACGTGGCCGATGCAAACAATAACTGTATAAGGAAAATTACCCCGGATGGTAATGTCGTTACACTGGCGGGTATTGCCGGGAAAAGGGAGTCTGTTGACGGCAGCAGTTCAGAGGCCATACTTAATTGTCCTACCGAGCTGCATGTTGATGATGACGGTACTGTTTATTTTTCAGATACTTATGGGGACCGGGTGAGGAAAATATCTGCCAACGGTTATGTCTCTACCCTTATCCGCCTGGACAGCATGGCTTATCCGCGCGGAATAACTATCAGCGATGATTACCTGTACTTTATCACCCACCACGAAGGGATAATCAGGAAGACTAAGCGACTAAGTGACGAAGCGACTAAGTGACTAAGCGACGAAGCGACTAAGTGACTAAGTGACATAGCTCCTTTTTACTTTTTCCTTTTTCCTTTTTCCTTTTTCCTCAGCCTTTCGCCTTTCGTCTTTCGTCCTTCGCCTTCAAATAATCTACGTCTAATCATTGTTTACTATCCATGATTTTTATACATTGCCTCACAATTGAACCTATTTTTTAATTGCTTTAAGGTTATGATTAACAAATACTTACTTGATCCCCGCAGTATTGTTGTCGTTGGGGGGTCAGATGACACAGGCAAACCCGGGGGCAAGATCCTGAAGAATATAATTGACGGTAAATTCAAAGGACAGCTGTCAGTTATCAATCCCAAAGCTGAGAGTGTACAGGGAGTAAAATCGTATAAAAGTCCCGAAGATGTGCCTGGAACAGACCTGGCCATATTAGCCATTGCTGCCAAGTACTGTAAGCAGACAGTAGAAATACTGGCAAAGAAGAAATCGACCAGGGCCTTTATCATACTATCTGCAGGATTCAGCGAGGAAAATGAAGAGGGTGCTCGCCTTGAAAAAGAGATTGTTGAAATAATTGATTCCGTTGACGGATGCCTTATTGGTCCTAATTGTATCGGGGTGTTGAACCGGAATTACAATGGTGTATTCACAACTCCCATACCTGAGCTTGACGCCGGGGGAGTTGATTTTATTTCTGGTTCCGGTGCAACGGCTGTTTTTATTATGGAATCAGCCATTCCCAACGGGGTAAGGTTTTCAAGTGTTTTTTCAGTAGGAAACAGCGCCCAGGCCGGGGTGGAGGATGTCCTTCAGTACATGGATGAGACCTATGAACACGGGAAGAGTGCTCCTGTTAAATTGTTATATATAGAAAGCATAAGTAAGCCTGCAAAGTTACTGGAACATGCATCTTCCCTGGTAAGTAAGGGTTGCAGGATTGCAGCTATAAAAGCAGGATCTTCCGATGCCGGCAGCAGGGCCGCATCATCGCACACCGGTGCTATGGCCAATCCCGATACCGCGGTAGATGCCCTGTTCAGGAAAGCAGGTATTATAAGGTGCAGCGGGAGGCATGAGCTGGCTGCTGTGGCTGCCGTTCTTACTATGCCCCAACCGGAAGGTAAGAGGCTTGCAATTGTTACTCATGCAGGCGGACCGGCAGTAATGATGACGGATGCTCTTTCACGAGGCGGACTGGAAATACCGCATATCAGGGGAGAGAAAGCAGACAGGTTGCTCGAAAAACTATACCCCGGATCGTCGGTTGCCAATCCAATCGACTTCCTGGCAACGGGAAATGCAGAGCAACTGGGCGAAATACTGGATGCCTGTGAGAATGATTTTGATGAAATAGATGCCGTGGCAGTTATTTTTGGCAGTCCCGGCCTGTTCCCCGTTGATGATGTATACAGGGTTTTGCATGAAAAAATGCAGGCTAATAAAAAACCGGTTTATCCAATCCTGCCTTCACTTATTACCGCCGGAAGAGAAGTAAATGATTTCCTGGCCGGGGGGAATGTTAATTTTCCCGATGAGGTAGTTTTTGCTGATGCGCTTGTTAAAGTAATGAATACTGCCGAGCCACAGGCAGAGAAACATTCCAATTATGGCGTGGACTCAGAAAAAATAAGACAGGTAATTGAAAGATCAGGAGATGGTTATCTTGATCCTGTATCGGTACAATCGCTGCTGGATGCAGCCGGAGTGCCCAGGGTAAAAGAAGCTGTTGTTGATACGCCTGAGAATCTCAGGGATGAACTGGCTGACCTTGCCTATCCCCTGGTGATGAAAGTAGTAGGCCCGGTCCATAAATCCGATGTGGGGGGAGTGGTTCTGGATGTGGACAGCGAGCAAAAAGCAGTATCTGTATTTGAGCGACTGATGAAGATCAGAGAGGTGGAAGCCGTTCTCCTGCAGCCTATGATAAGCGGAACAGAACTTTTTGCAGGTGCAATAAAAGAGGGTGATTTCGGCCATCTTGTTATGGCCGGCCTGGGAGGTATCTTTATCGAGGTTCTTAAAGATATTAATACATCGCTGGTGCCTGTCAGTCAGACTGAAGCTGAAGAAATGATTAACTCCCTGAAGGGATATAAAATGCTGCAGGGTACGCGTGGACAGGAGGGTGTCAGTATCAAGGCATTTGAAGATGTCCTGGTAAGGGTTTCCGCGTTGATAGAAGTCGCACCCGAGATAGCCGAGATGGATCTTAATCCACTCATTGGAACACCGGAGAAGGTTGAGGCAGTGGATGCAAGAATACGAATAGAAAAGTAAACCATGAAAAGATCCGACCTTCTTTTGTTATTGTTCCTGGCTGCAGTATTTACACCGTTTATTGTAAGTGACAGGCTTTACAGCTATTATGACAGTTTCTATGCAAGCTACCCTTTCACCGGGAGCTTTATCAAGTTCGCAATTCTGGCCACAACGGGTGAACTGATAGGATTGAGGATTAAAACAGGCCGGTATTTTATGAAGGGATATGGCATATTGCCCCGCGCACTGGTATGGGGTATACTGGGCATGACCATACAGGCTGCGTTTATTGTATTTGCGAGAGGAGTGCCCATCCTGCTTGAATTTGCCGGTTTTGAAAGTTCCGTTGAAGTCATTAACGGTCCACTTAACGCGGCAAAAGTGGGGGTGGCTTTCAGCATAAGTCTTTTATTGAATATATTTTATGCTCCTGTACTGATGACAGCTCATAAGATTACAGATTCACATATCGATATGAGTGATGGCAGCCTGAAACGATTTTTCAGAAAGATACGGGTGGCTGAGATAATGAAAAATATCGATTGGGATACTCACTGGGGATTTGTACTAAAAAGGACCATTCCTCTTTTCTGGATACCGGCACAAACAATTAATTTCCTTATGCCTGAGCAGTTCAGGGTATTGATTGCCGCCGTCTATGGTATAATACTGGGTATAATACTGGCCTTTGCCGCGATATCAAAAACTGATGCTTAACATATTTTTAATTGCATCTATTATTTGTATATTTAAGGTCCCATTAAGGATATCAAATTGAATAACGGGAGATGAAAAAAAAAGTTAATAATTACAGTACCCAATTATTGCTGCCCGTGGAAAATATTATGCTTATGGGTAATATAGTATTACTACTGGTAAACGAATAAATTCAACAGGCAGGGGCGGTTAAGTATAACTGCCCCTGTTTTTTGAGAACCCTGGTTGAAAAGAATTTTTTTATGAGAAATACACCAATTGATCCTTCAGTAGTCGGAGACAAAATTAAAAACAGTGGTCTCTCTTCACTGGATAATGCCAGTATCAGGGAGATTGTGAAGCTGGTTAACCAGATAGAAAAAGCAACAGGTGAAAAGTATATCAGGATGGAGATGGGTGTTCCGGGTTTACCTTCACCAACTGTTGGTATTGAAGCAGAAAAAGCTGCCCTCGACAGTGGTGTTACGGCATTATACCCCAATATTGAAGGCCTACCTGAGCTGAAGGAGGAAACATCACGGTTTATCAAGCTCTTTCTTGATATTGATGTGAGCCCGAAATCATGTATTCCCACAGTGGGTTCACTAATGGGAGGGATGGTGAGTTTCCTGGTTGTTAACCGAAATAACAGTTCAAAGGAAGGCACGCTTTTTCTGGATCCCGGTTTTCCCGTTCAGAAACAACAGGTGAGGATGCTTGGCCATGAGTACCGTTCTTTCGATGTATATAACTATCGTGGTAAGAAACTTAAGGATAAGCTGGAGTCATACCTTCAGACGGGTAAGGTTTCAAGCATACTGTATTCAAACCCCAATAATCCCTCATGGATATGCTTCACCGATGAAGAACTGAGGATAATAGGTGAACTGGCTGATAAATATGATGCTGTGGTGATAGAGGATCTTGCTTATTTCGGAATGGACTTCCGGAATGACTACGGTACACCGGGCAAAGAACCATTCCAGCCAACAGTGGCAAAATACTGCAAGAATTACCTGATGCTGATTTCCAGCTCAAAAGCATTCAGTTATGCAGGACAGAGGGTTGGAATGCTGGTTGTCTCAGACTACCTCTATAACAGGCAATTTCCTGACCTTCTAAGATATTACACAAGCGATCGCTTTGGGCATGCACTCGTTTTCGGGGCTTTATACGGTCTTACAGCAGGCGTTACTCATACTGCGCAATACGGATTGCATGCAATGCTTAAAGCAGTTAATGACGGCGAGTATGATTACAGGTCTGAAGTAATGGAGTATGGCAGGAAGGCAAAAATTATGAAGGAAATGTTCCTTTCAAATGGTTTCAATATAGTTTATGAGACAGATATTGACCAGCCTATTGCCGATGGTTTTTATTTTACGATATCATACCCGGGAATGAGCAGTGGTGAACTGCTGGAGAAACTTCTCTATTACGGGATAAGTGCCATCACCCTGAATATTACCGGTAGCGACAGGACTGAAGGCTTAAGGGCCTGTGTATCACTTATACCCAGGGATATGTTCCCCACCCTGGAAGAAAGATTGAAGAGATTTAATAATGATTTTAAATAATTGATTTATAATTTAATATAGAGAATATGGCCAAACTTAAAGGATCGATAGTTATCGATAAGGAAAAATGTAAAGGTTGTGGTGTTTGCGTCACAGCATGCCCGACGCAGGTTATAGCCATGTCGGACGATGTTAACAGTAAGGGTTATAATTATGCCGAAGCTGTGAATATGGATGCCTGTACCGGTTGCACAAACTGCTCGGTGGTATGTCCCGACGGAGTGATAACCGTATACCGAATGAAGGTTTAATTAACAAAAAGCTTAATAATCAAATATGGAAAAGGAACTACGTTTAATGAAAGGTAACGAGGCCATTGCTGAAGCAGCAATAAGGGCCGGTACCGATGGATATTTCGGATATCCCATCACACCACAAAGTGAAGTACTTGAATATCTTATGGCGGAGAAGCCTCACGAAAGAACAGGTATGGTTGTTTTGCAGGCGGAAAGTGAAGTAGCTGCCATTAATATGGTCTATGGAGGTGCAGGATGCGGAAAAAAAATAATGACATCATCTTCCTCACCCGGTATATCACTGAAGCAGGAAGGAATAACTTATATTGCAGGTGCAGAACTGCCCTGCCTGATACTTAATGTTGTAAGAGGAGGTCCCGGCCTGGGAACCATTCAGCCTGCACAGTCTGATTACTTCCAGGCTACCAAAGGGGGTGGACACGGCGATTACCATCTTATAGTACTGGCACCATCATCAGTGCAGGAAATGGCCGATTTTGTAGAGCTTGCTTATGATCTTGCTTTTAAATACAGGAACCCGGCTATGATATTATCTGATGGTGCTATTGGCCAGATGATGGAAAAAGTATGGCTTAAACCACAGAAGGAAAGATCAAAAGAAGCTCCCGCATGGGCTACAACAGGGAAGACACCTGACCGCGAAAGAAATATTATTACCTCACTCGACCTTGATTCAAATAAACAGGAACAATTTAATATCAAGCTTCAGGATAAATACCGTGAAATGAAGGAAAAGGAAGTGAGATACGAAGAGTTCCAGTGCGATGATGCCGAGTACCTGCTGGTTGCTTATGGCACAAGTGCAAGGGTATGCCAGAAAGCTATTCAACTGGCCAGGGAAGAAGGTATCAAAGCAGGGCTTTTGAGGCCTATTACCCTTTTCCCGTTTCCAACAAAGGAGATACGCCGGATGGCTGACCAGGTGAAAGGGATGCTCTCAGTAGAAATGAGTGCAGGCCAGATGGTCGAAGATGTAAGGCTTGCCGTAAATGGTAAAGTGCCCGTTGAACATTTTGGAAGAATGGGAGGCATTGTGACAAATGCCGAAGAAGTTGTGGAAAGTTTGAAAACTAAAATCATTGGAGGATAAGAACATGGCAGAAAATATAAGCCCAAAAACAATAATAAAACCTGAAAACCTTGTCCATAAAAGATCTTCGGTGCTTACCGATAATACTATGCACTATTGCCCGGGATGCGGACATGGAACCGCACATAATGTGTTAGCAGAGGTGATCGAAGAAATGGATATTCAACAGGATACCATTGGTGTGACTCCTGTAGGTTGTTCTGTACTGATGTATAATTACATGAACCTTGACATGCAGGAGGCAGCCCACGGTCGTGCCCCGGCTCTTGCAACAGCAATAAAAAGACTGCTTCCCGAAAAGTATGTTTTTACATACCAGGGTGATGGCGACCTGGCAGCTATAGGAACGGCTGAGACCATTCACAGCTGTAACAGGGGCGAGAATATACTTATAATCTTTATCAATAATGGTATCTACGGTATGACCGGAGGCCAGATGGCCCCGACAACACTGGAGGGAATGAAGTCGTCTACCTCACCTTACGGAAGAGATAAACAGATGATGGGTAATCCCCTTAAAATGACTGATATAGTTGCAACCCTGCCCGGTACCTATTATGTAACACGCCAGAGTGTGCATAAACCCGCTAATGTAAGGAAAACAAAGAAAGCAATACGTAAAGCATTTGAATATCAAAAGCTTAATAAAGGAACATGCTTTATTGAAATAGTATCTAATTGTCCTTCAGGATGGAAAATGACACCCGTGGAGTCAAATAAGTGGATGGAGGAAAATATGTTCCCGTTTTATCCCCTGGGCGATTTTAAAGTTCCCGAGGATAAGTAGTTTAACAACAAATTGAAAACTGACAACTTATGACAGAAGAAATAATAATAGCCGGATTCGGGGGACAGGGAGTCCTCTCAATGGGAAAAATAATGGCTTATTCAGGTATCATGCAGGATATGGAGGTCAGCTGGATGCCTTCTTACGGACCTGAGATGAGGGGAGGAACAGCTAATGTGACAGTTATACTGAGCGATGAGCGGATAAGCAGCCCTATACTGAGAACATTTGATACAGCAGTAATACTCAACCAGCAGTCGCTTGATAAGTTTGAGAAAGCTGTTAAACCGGGAGGTACACTTATTTATGACGGTAATGGTATTACCCGCCACCCGGAAAGGGATGATATTGCCGTTTACAGGATAGATGCTACCGAAGAAGCTGCAAAGCTGGAAAGCTCTAAAACCTTTAACATGGTGGTGCTGGGCGGATATCTTAAGATTAAACCGGTACTTAAACTGGAAAATGTTATCACGGGACTTAAGAAATCGCTTCCCGAAAGATACCATCACCTCCTGCCCATGAATGAGAAAGCTCTCTCAAGAGGCATGGAGATTATAAAGAAGCTGAACTAGTAGATTAGGATACGTATTCCATTATTCCATTTACTCATAGAAATGCATATCCCTGGCATACTGCCACACGCCCGGAGGCAGGAAATGCCTGATGTCCTTGCCGTCGGCAATTGCTTCCCTGATGAATGTGCCGGAGATTTCTATCTTTGGTGCGTCCACAACTTCAATATCCGAAGTGGTTATAAGTTCCCTGGCTGATTCACCGGGCTGGCTGTTACGTGTGTCGCGTGGATAAACAATTATCTTGTATGAACGGGTGAGCATCCCTGCATTTTTCCACTTGTGAATGGTAAGCAGGTTATCACTGCCCATAATCAGTTCGAATGTCCTGGCAGGATGTTTTTCGCTTAGCCAGGTTAATGTATCAATAGTATAGGAGGGAACCGGCAATTTGCTTTCAATATCAGATGCCCTGAACCTGTTGTCGTTTTCAATCGCAATTTCAACAAGCCTCATCCTGTGGTGATCCGCCAGCAGGCTGCTCTTCTTTTTCAGAGGATTCTGGGGGCTTACCACAAACCAGAGCTCATCAAGGTCACTGTATTCATATATATAATTGGCTATTGCCATATGCCCTATATGGATTGGGTTGAATGAGCCGAAATATAGACCTGTTTTCATAATTTTTCTAATCCTTAATAAATGATCTGCAAAGATTTAGTGCCCTGCTTTGAGCTTCTTCAAGGTTGTCATTAATGATTACCTCGTCAAAATTTATTGCCTTTTTTATTTCACGTGCTGCCTTGGCAATGCGCATGTCAATCTGTGAAAGGTCTTCCGTGCCCCGGTTTATAAGTCTTTTTCTTAGTTCATCAACATCAGGGGGCTTTACAAAGATGGCAAGTGCCCTGTCACCAAAAACTTTTTTAAGGTTAACACCGCCGCTTACGTCAATGTCAAAAATTACATGTTTACCTTTTTTAAGTATGCTTTCAACTTCGCTCATTAATGTTCCGTAGTAGGTGCCTTCATAAACCTCTTCCCATTCAATAAAATCACCGGTATCTGCCTTTCTGCGAAAGTCTGCCGGGCTGATAAAGTAGTAATCCTTACCGTGTTCTTCTCCTGCCCTGGGCTTCCTGCTGGTTGCCGAAACAGAAAACTCAATGCCGGGCTCATTCTCCAGTAAATATTTTACTATACTCGTCTTGCCCGAACCCGATGGAGCAGAAAATATTATGACTTTACCCTTTTTCATAATACATTCAATACCTGTTCTTTAACTTTTTCGAGTTCATCTTTCATCCTTATAACAATCTTCTGTATATGTACATCATTTGCTTTTGAACCAAGTGTATTGATTTCCCTTCCTATCTCCTGTGAGATGAAGCCCAGCTTTTTACCATTTGCATTTGCGTCATCGATTGTTTCTGTAAAATAATCGCAATGCTTCTTCAGCCTCACTTTTTCTTCATTTATATCCAGTTTCTCCAGGTAATAAAGGACTTCCTGCTCAAAGCGGTTCATGTCTATATTTTCATTATCAAGTTGCTGCAGACTGCTTTCAATCCTCTCCTTTATCCTTTCAATTCTTTTATCTTCATACTGAGGCACTTCTTCCAGGTATTTCTCAATAAGGCCAATTCTCTTCTTCAGATCAGCCTCCATGGACTTCCCTTCCTCTAACCGGTACTCATCCAGATTGCTGATTGCCTGATCAAGAAGACCTGAGATCATGTCCCATTCTTCTTCACTTATAGTTTGTCTTTCAGTTTTGAGTGTTTCGGGCAGTCTCATTATAATGGACAATAGTTGTTCCCTGTTCTCAATATACAGCTGACCGGCAATATCCATAAGCTGGTTATAATAGCTTTTGATAGCTGCCTCGTTAAGGTTGGGAACATTCTGTTCATCCATACTGTCAATATAGATTGTCAGATCAGCTTTTCCCCGTTTTAATCCCTGGCTTATCCGTGACCTTATTTCTATCTCCTTCTCCTTGTAATACCATGGCATCCTGGTATTGATATCCGTCTGCTTGCCGTTGAGTGATCTCAGTTCAACAGTGATTTTTTTTCCGGCTGTTTCGGCATAAGAAGAACCGTAGCCTGTCATAGATCTTATCATAGTCAGTGTATTTGTAAAGCAAATTTATTAAAATTTAGAGATAGTCAGTTATTCTGAGGTTTTACAATGACTTTTTTCTTCCACCGGCCGGTCATGTAATAAATCCATGACATGATCAATCCGCTTGCCCAGCTCATTGGAAAAGACCACCAGATACCTGTTTCACCGAACCTGTCTGAGAGGAAGACCGCAAAGGGAATACGTATAAGCCAAAGAGATATAAGGCTGATTATCATTGGAATAAATGTATCGCCTGCTCCACGCATTACGCCGTTGAAAGTAAACATAAAAGCAAAAACTATATAAAAGAGGCTCACTATGGTGAGGTATTCAGAACCAATATCAATAACTGCCGGGTCATCTGTAAATGCCCTCATAAACACATCACCAAAAGATACTATCAGTGCCGTGGTGGCTATTGTCACTATGGTAGTGAGAAATATTGTTGAAAGCAAACCTGTCCTTACCCTGCCTGTCTTATTGGCCCCCAGGTTCTGTCCTACGAAGGTTGCAAGTGCCTGGGCCATTATCATCGCCGGTATTGTGGCTATAGCATCAAGTCGGGCCCCTACTGAGAATGCTGCTATTACATCTGTCCCGAAAGTGTTTACAACACCCATTATTGCCATAATCCCAAGCGATACAAATGTGTGCTGCAGCCCGGTAGGTACACCAATGCGTATGCTGTGACGGAAAATTTTCCTGTCAAATACAAGCTTCCTGAGATCGAAATTAATAATACTGTGATAACGGTTCAGGTATATGATGGCTGTTATGAGTGCTCCCGTTTGTGATATTACGGTGGCCAGCGCTACTCCCTTTATGCCCATTTCAAATACTATGACAAAAAGAAGATCCAGGCCAACATTGGTGAGTGTGGAAATCATCAGGAAATAAAGTGGTGTTTTTGAATCACCCATACCCCTCAGTATGGCACTGGTACCGTTAAAACCAAAAAAAACTATCAAACCCATCAGGAAAATATTAAGGTACTCAAGTGCCATTGGCATTACTTCTTCCGGCAGGTTGAGCAGTTTGAATATCTCCTCGCTGAAAATGAGACCTACAATGGAACTTATTATTGATGCAAAGAATAAACCTATATACAAGGTATCTATAGCACGTTTTACATTCTTATAATCCTTCGCTCCGAAATATTGTGATATTACTATTGTTACTCCTGAGGCCAGGCCTATTATCATTGAAATAAGCACGAAAATTACGGGGAAAGAGGCTCCAACTGCTGCAAGGGCTTCTTTACCAATAAAATTGCCTACAATGATACTGTCTACGATATTGTAAAACTGCTGGAAAAGACTTCCGGCAAGCATGGGTAATGCAAACTGCAGAATCAAACGCCCTTCTTTGCCCTCGGTCATGTCTTTCATATACAAATCCTGAAATGAATTGCAAAAGAAGCTAAAATAGAAGCAAGAACAAAATATTACTATGTGGTATATATCTTTTATTCCATATTACGTTATATGCTATAAATGCTATATTTTTGGCATTGCATTTGTAAATCAAAAATTAAACTAAGCATCACTTGACCAAAAAATGGGTATGTTCAATTCTTTTAAAACAAATCTTCGATTACCGCTTATCCTGAGTGTTTTCCTGGCGGTTGTCTATTCTGCATACGGCCAGACCGGAACGGAAACGGAAACTGATTCTCTGAGGATAAAAACGGACACACTCAGACCGGTTGTTGATTCACGCGATCAGGACTTAAGTGCAGATACTATTGCTATAAGTGAACTATATGATGCACCGGATACCATACCTGATGTTAAATTTAATGCCCGGGAAGCCATCGACTATCTTACTTCATGGTACAGGAGCGATGCCTGGAATGATGATGATCATCCTCTGAGAAAGTCTATCAGCAGGCTCCTCTTCGAGGTTACTAATGATCCTTTTTATGTGGCAGAGGATTATTTACGAAATTATGAATGGGAAACGATTAAAATACCTGCCAGGAGTTTTTACCTCTGGGATACTCTTCATATTCCCATTCCCAGGGATGATGATAAGCAGCGCTATCAGGACAGTGATATACAGATCGATGACCCTCTGCTGGCCGATACACTGGCCGCTGTCAGTGGAAGGGACACTGTTTATGCAGATTCTGTGCTAAATGAAAGATATGGCAATGTGGATTACAGGGAGCTGAATAATATATATGTGAGGAATAATAACGGCAGGGACAGGGACAGGAGAGTATCTCATGACAGTATTATACTTGTAATAAGTGATACCCTGGAAAAAGTAATCAGTTCAAACCCCGATTTTCCCTTTCTTTATTATGATCATCCCGGAACAGGCGATTCAATTCAAATGGCAATAAAGCGGGTGACTGAATATATTGCCGATAATGATTCAAGCAGGGTAATGTTTACGGGTTCTGATAACACAATACCGGTGTGGATGAGTAATACCAGTTCACGGATGACAAGGCTCTGGCTCAGGAATGAATGGGATGAAGAAATATCGGTCTGGATAGGAAGCACATCAAGGGATTCTATAGATCTATTGGTGGAGAGAGGCGTTCATTTCAGGAGACCCGATAAAAGGACCAATATTGCCGATGCCAAAATAGAAATTAAGTCGGTTGATAAATCAAGCCTTGCGGAAGCAAGAAAAGCAGAAGTGAAGCCACAGTACTGGAAATTCCTTTCTGAGGCTTCGTTTGTTTTTAACCAGGCTATGATAAAGAACTGGGTGAAGGGGGGGGAGAGTAATGTGTCCACCCTGCTCGATATTACAGGTAATGCCAATTATACCAACAAGGACGCTAAGACCGTTTGGAATAACCAGGCCAGGCTTAAATTTGGTCTGATAACAGCATCAACACCACAAAGCATGCAGGTACGTAAGAATGTTGATGAGCTGGACCTTATATCAAAGTTCAACAGCAAAGCCTTCGGGAAATTTGATTTCAGTGCCACCATGCTTTTCAAGACTCAGCTTGCTTTTGGTTATAAATACCCTAACGATTCCGTGGTTGTTTCAAAGTTCTTTAACCCGGCTTCCCTCACACTTGGTCTTGGTCTGGATTATAAGCCAAATAAAAATACATCAATCAACTTTGCGCCCTTATCCTATAAGGCAACCTTTGTGCCTGACACAGCTATGATTGATCCCACAAACCATGGTCTTAAGGCTGACCAGAGATCAAGGCATGAACCCGGTATGAGTGCACAGATAAACCATGAAATGACAGTTTTTAATGATATCAAGGTGGTTAATAAGCTGCGATTGTTTACTAACTATATTGATGATCCCCTGAATATTGATATCGACTGGGAAATGATTGCCACAGCCAAGCTGAACTGGTTTACAGATATCAGGCTAAATACCCACCTTATCTACGATGATGATACGCTGATACCTGTAAAGGATGAAAATGACGAACAGGTAAACAATGCCGATGGCAGTCCCAAAAAAGTACCAATGGTGCAGTTCAAGGAAATGATCGGACTGTCCGTGATTTTCAGGTTTTAGGAAGACGAAATGTTTAGGCTGAGGCTATACAAAAAGATCAGCAATCGCCAGTGCACAGAATAGCAACCCTGCATAACTGTTCATTATTCCGAATGCTTTCAGGATGCTGGAATTATCTCCCGGTTTAACAATTATATGCTCCCAGGTCAGTAACAGTGCAAAAATAGCTGTGCCTGTCCAGAAAAAGATTCCTGAACCTGATAATAAACCTGCAATAACAACCAGCGCCACACTTGCCAGGTGAAAAAGAGCAGATAGTACGAGTGACATGACTGGTCCAAGTTTAACGGGGATTGACAGCAGTTGATTGCGGCGGTCAAACTCTGAATCCTGCAATGAGTAAATAATATCAAATCCTGCAACCCAGAACAATACCACGAAACTGTACATTATGGGTATTATGTCAAATTTGCCCGTTACGGAAATGTAGGCACCTGTAGGGGCAAGACTTAATGCAAGTCCCAGGAAGAGGTGACTGAGTGATGTGAATCGTTTAGTCAGGCTGTATCCAAGTATAACAGCCAGGGCAACAGGAGAAAGTGCCAGGGTAAGCATGTTTATAAAGCCTGCGGCTGCAATAAAAAGAACAGAGTTTATTATTACGAAGAGCAGGGCAGCGCGGGAACTAATAACTCCTGCAGGTATCTCCCTGCCGGCAGTCCTGGGATTCATCCTGTCTGTCCGCTGATCGGCGTACCTGTTAAAGCCCATTGCTGCATTCCTGGCAAAGACCATGCAAAGTATTACCAGCAGTAATTGTCTCCAGCTGAATTCTCCCTCGCCTGTATTGATGGCAGTGAAGAAACCCAGCAAAGCAAAAGGCATGGCAAAAACGGTATGTGAGAATTTTACCAGGGACAGGTAGTTGTTGATGTTCCTGAAGATAGATTTCATAAATTTTTACCTGATCTGTGCTCCCAGTTCGTCACGGTAAGCTTTCTGAAGTTTGTTCATTACCTTATCTATAATCTTTTCAGTAAGAGTCTTCTTGTCATCTCTCAGGATGAAACTGACTGCATAAGACTTTTTATTTTTGCCGAGAGATTCACTTTCGTATACATCGAAAAGCCCAACCTGGCGCAGGAGGTTCTTTTCACTCCTGAAAGCCAGCTGCCTGATTTGCTCAAACCTGGTATCTTTATCAACCAGTAAAGCAAGATCCCTTCTTACGCTGGGGTATTTAGGCAGTTCACTGTAAGTGATTTTATGCTTTTTCAGGCTTTTCAGCACAGTGTCAAATTCTATGTGCCCATAGAAAACATCCTGTTTAATATCATTTTTTTCAAGGAACCCGGCGTTGATTTTTCCAAAGTGAGCAATCTGCTTATTGTTTACACTCAGTTCCAGGCTCTCATCATAGTATTTATAGTGCATTTCACTGGTGGTGAAGGAGTCTTTGTTAAATCCCAGTTTTTCGAGCACCATCTCAACTGCCCATTTAATGGAATAGAAATCACTTGTTTCGCCGGGGTTGTCCCAGCTTTCAGGTCTTCTTGAACCGCTTAAAAACAGGTCGAGTGAGAGTTTTTCCGTGTAATTATTAACAGGATCTGCTTCCTTTTTATCTGAATTGAGAAAGTAACAGGTGCCAAATTCATAAAATGCAAGATCGGGATTTTGCCTGTTTATATTTCTTGATATTGCACTTAATCCTCCAAATAAAAGGGACTGCCTCATGCAGTCAAGATCATTGCTTAAAGGGTTGGCAAGCATTACGGTTTTATCGTTTTCAAAATCATGATTCTCTTCATACCATGATGAAGGATTAAGCGAATTAGACATGATCTCACTGAAGCCTGCTCCTGAGAGCATATCGGATATGGTGTTTATTACCCTTTCTTTTTCCGGTTTATCAAAGAAGCTGAGTGTTGAATTAACATGCTGGGGAACTTCAATGTTGTTGTAGCCGTAGATCCTGAGCACTTCCTCGATAATATCTGCCTCCCTGGTGACATCCACCCGGTATGCGGGAACTTCACAGCTAAAGGAATCATTGTCGTATGCCGTTACATCAATATCCAGCGAATCAAGGATCTTCATTATCTCTTCCTTCTTAATGGACTTGCCCGTAAGGCGTGTAATATTATCATAAGAGACCTCAACAATTGCTTTTTTCACCTTGCTGGGATATACATCCACTACACGGGAGCTGATAGTGCCACCGGCCAGTTCTTTTATAAGAAGGGCAGCTCTTTTCAATGCCCAGAGAGTTATTTCCGGATCAGAACCGCGTTCAAACCTGAAAGACGCATCAGTCTGCAGGTCGTGGCGGCGCGATGTTTTACGTATTGATACAGGATTAAAACATGCACTCTCCAGGAATATGTTCTTTGTTTTTCCGATTACCCCTGATCCCAGTCCGCCGAAGACTCCTGCTATACACATTCCTTTTTCAGCATCGCATATCATGAGATCTTTGTCAGATAATTCCCTTTCTTCCTCATCGAGTGTTACAAATTTTGTTTTATCAGGGAGGTTTTTTACAATAACCTTCCCGCCGGCTATTTTGTCTGCATCAAAGGCATGCAGCGGTTGACCTGATTCGTGAAGTACATAATTTGTAATATCCACAACATTATTGAGTGGGGCAAGCCCAATTGCTTTTAACCTGTTCTTAAGCCATTGCGGAGACTCCTTTACTTCGACCCCCGATATTGTAAGTCCTGAATACCTTATGCAGTCTTGCTCATTTTCAATAATAACCGGTATGTGCAACGAATCACTTTCTTCCTTAAACTCTTTAACCGAAGGCAGTTTTGCCCTGTTGAACCTGAACAGGTTGAAATATGCCGCAAGGTCCCTTGCAGCTCCGAAATGAGACCCTCCGTCTATCCTGTTGGGAGTAAGCCCGATTTCAAATACCGTGTCGTACTCCACATCGAAGTACCTGTTGGCAGGGATGCCCAAAGGTGTGTCTTCCGGCAGCACGATTATCCCTTCGTGTGATTCGCCCAGGCCGAGCTCATCCTCCGCACATATCATACCCTCGGATACTTCACCTCTTATCTTCGTCTTCTTAATTAAAAATTCTGCACCCCTGAAATCCAGGACTGCACCCGGAGTGGCAACCACTACTTTCTGACCTGCCTCAACATTAGGAGCACCGCAAACAATTTTATGGAGTTCCTTATCGCCTGTATCTACCGTTGTGACAAACAGCCTGTCTGCGTTTGGATGCCTCTCGCATGTTTTTACTTCACCCGTCAGCACTCCCTTCATTCCTCCCTTTACAGATACCCAGTCATCCATTCCCTCTACCTCAAGTCCAATATTGGTCAGTATGGTGCTCAGTTCTTCTGGTTTCTTGTCTGTGTCAAGGTATTGTAATAACCAGTTGTATGAAATCTTCATGCCGGAAAGTAATTTATTCTTAAAAAATTATACCACTGCAGAATTTTATATATGCAGGTTCCGCAAAAGTAAGGATTTTTGGATTAAGTATGCAGCCGTAAAATTACTTTATTTAACTTGCCGTATTTATCTATCTTTGCATAATTGAACTGTGAAATGTAATAATTATTAAAGGCAAGGCTGAATAATGAAGGTTGAAAAGAATGACAGGCTGATACTATTAACAAATGACGATGGTTTATATGCAGAAGGTCTGCGTACATTGACAGAAGTGATGCAGGAATTCGGTAAGGTAGTTGTTGTATCTACCATGGAGAGTCGTTCAGGGATGTCCCAGGCACTTACCGTTAAAATGCCTATCAGGGTCAAGCTGCTTGATGAAACAGAGACCAAGAGGGTTTATGCCTGCAGCGGTACCCCTACAGATGGTGTTAAGATAGCTATAAACCAGCTTCTTGAAAGAGAACCTGATTGGGTTGTGTCCGGTATTAATCATGGTGCAAATGCTTCAGTCAGCATTATCTATTCCGGCACAATGGCGGCTGCAATTGAGGGCTGCCTTTATGGGATAGATTCAGTGGGATTCTCTCTGAATAACTTCTCATCAGGAGCCGACTTTGCACCGGCAAAGAAATATGTCAGGGAGGTAATGGAAAATGTTGCGGCAAATAAATTGCCCAAAGGAGTATGTTTGAATGTTAACATACCTTCCTGTGAAAGTGAGCAGGTAAGGGGTGTGAGAATATGCAGGCAGGCCAGGGGGAACTGGAGGGAAGAGTTTGAAAAGAGAAGGGATCCCATGGGTAAAACCTATTACTGGCTGACAGGAATTTTTCAGAACCATGAGCCCGAGGCCTCAGATACCGATGAATGGGCACTGGCAAATAATTATGTGTCAGTAGTGCCCGTATCCGTGGATATGACTTCGCATGACTATATAAATGTTCTGAAGAAACAGATGAATGGCGACAGGGCCGGTAGTTAGTTTTGCTGTGATATCAATATATAAAGTGTATATTTTTACTTAAATAGCAGGGGACTTGAAATATTTTATAATCGCAGGAGAAGCCAGTGGGGATTTGCATGGTGCAAACCTGGTAAAGGAGCTCAGGGCTGTTGATGACAATGCTGAAATTCAGTGCTGGGGCGGCGATAAAATGTCAAAGGCAGGTGCTTACCTGCTCAAAGATTACAGGGACCTGGCTATTATGGGCTTCTGGGAAGTGCTGTTAAAACTGAGAAGCATATTCACAAACCTCAGGATATGTACTGAACAGGTTGTTAGTTTTAAACCGGATATCGTAATACTTATTGACTACCCGGGTTTTAACCTGAGAATTGCCAGAAGGCTGAAAAAATACAATACCAGGATTTATTATTATATCAGTCCAAAAGTGTGGGCATGGAAAAGTTCAAGAATAAAGAAGATCAAAGAGTATATAGACCGTATGTATGTGATCTTTCCTTTCGAACCTGAATTCTTCTCCCGCTACGACTATAAGGTTCATTATTTCGGTAATCCCCTGGTTGAACATGTTGAGGGAGAACTCGAAAAGGCCCTGCCTTATAATAAGCTTATCTCTGCCGAATCGCTCGATAATAAACCTTTAATTGCACTGCTGGCAGGCAGTCGTACCCAGGAAGTAAAAAAGATACTGCCCGCGATGGCCTCTTTGCAAAAGTATTATCCTGATTACATGTTTGCCGTGGCAGGTGTCAGGTCCGTGGACCCCGGTATTTATTCAGTCATACTGAAAGATACAGGTATTGAAGTTGTTTATGACAGGACTTATGATCTTCTGCGAAATTCTGAAGCAGCAATGGTGACTTCAGGAACGGCTACACTGGAAGCTGCAATAGCAGGTATTCCCCAGGTTGTGTGCTACAGAACCAGCTGGCTGTCATACCGGCTGGCAAGGATGCTGGTAAAAATTCGTTTTATATCGCTTGTTAACCTTATAATGGACAGGGAGATAGTGAAGGAGCTGATTCAACACGACCTTAATGAAAAGAGAATGGTTTCGGAACTGAACTCAATCCTGCCGGGAGGATGGAAGAGAGAAGTGATGCTTGAAAATTATGCAATACTTAAGGATAAACTCTCCGGCAAGGGAGCATCAGAAAGAATAGCAGTTGATATATACAACTCTCTTAAACTGGTGGAGAATGTCAACTAGCCGCAGGAGATACATCTTCCTTATCGTACTGTTAGTACTCTGCACTGTACTGGGCTACGGCAGGGATGTAAGAATTGGCCTCCTTAGTTACGAAGACCTGTTTTCTCTTACAATAAAGATACAGTCTGGCAGATATGAGCTCTCCGCCGGCGGAAAAATGCTTACTCTTACCCCGGGCGGGAATATACTTGTAACTAAAGCAGGTGAGAGGCTGTTTGTCAGTGTTGCCGGGCAGGAGACCATAGTTGCTGACTCATTGATATTACGGCATTCAGAAGGTGCTGATGCTGTTTTCTCTTTACGGAATAATATTGTTCCCGGACCACCCGGGCAATACAATGATGACCTGGTTGTGAAGCCGGGGATAAGGTCATTGCTGGCTGTTAATGTTGTTGATATTAACAGGTATCTCGCAGGAGTGGTTCAGTCAGAGGCAGGGTATAAGGGAAGTTTGGAGTATTTTAAGGCACAGGCTGTTATTGCAAGAACCTACTTCTACATGCATTCAGACAGGCATATGCAGGATGGTTATAATATTTGCGACAGAACACATTGCCAGGTGTACAAGGGGATGTCGGTTACTGAAATAATCAATAATGCAGTGCTTATTACCGGAGGAATGGTTCTGACAAATAAAGACAGTATTCTTGTTTTTGCACCTTTCCATGCTAACTGCGGAGGCCAAACGGAGGTGTCAGGTAATGTGTGGCTAAATAATGAGGGCCATCTGAAAAGTGTAACTGATCCTTATTGCGGATTTTCAGCAAGTGCTGCCTGGTCAAGGGAAATCAGCCTGGAAAAATGGCTGGATTACCTGTCCGGACATGGCTACAGGCATAACAAATTATCTGACCTCGGGTTTGATCAGTTAAGCAGGAAAAAGTATTACAGGGCAGGTGAGTTTGTTTTTCCCCTTTCAAAAATACGCCTTGACTGGGATCTCAGGTCTGCTTTTTTTGCTGTTGAAGTAAAAGACTCCAGCATATACCTTGATGGTCGCGGATACGGACACGGAGTGGGCTTGTGCCAGGATGGAGCCAGGGTGATGGCCGACAGGGGGTTCAGGATGCGGGAGATATTGAATTTTTATTTCAGTGGTCTTCTGGTAATGGATATAAAAGATGCAAAAGCAGACTTGATGTAACTACTGCAATTTAAGTACATTTGTAATTCAAACTCAGAGGAAATGTTCGCAATATATAAAAGAGAAATAGGAAGCTTTTTTACCGGCCTGACCGGCTATATTGTAATACTGGTCTACCTTGTTATCAACAGCCTGCTTATGTGGATACTGCCGGGCCAGTGGAATATTCTGGATACAGGCTATGCCAGTCTTGAACCTCTTTTTATTATTAGTCCATGGGTTTTTCTCTTCCTGGTACCGGCTGTTACAATGCGTATGGTGGCAGAAGAGAAGAGAAGCGGAACGCTTGAATTATTATTGTCGAGACCGGTATCTGAACGTCAAATAATATATGGTAAATACCTGGCTTCGCTGACGCTCGTGTTGCTTGCCCTGCTTCCCTGTGTTATATACTACGTTTCTGTCAGCTTACTGGGACAGTCTCCCGGGAATATTGACAGCGGCGGTACTATGGGAGCGGCCCTGGGCTTGTTCTTCCTCGCAGCTATCTATGCTGCTGCCGGGATTTTCTCCAGTACCTTGAGCTCAAACCAGGTGGCTTCTTTTATCATTTCTGTTATTACCGGTCTTATACTTTTTATCGGTTTTGATTCATTTGCCATGCTCCCTGGCCTGAAAAATATTGATGAACTGGTAATAAGACTGGGGATAAATGAACACTATAAATCAATTAGCCGGGGTGTGGTGGATTCAAGGGATATCCTGTACTACCTTGTTACTGTGCTTATATTCACTGAGCTTTCCGCCCTCTTGCTGCGCTCAGGCAAATGGAAGGGCTCCGGGTTAATTAAAACTGCCACTGCAAAAGGCAAAAAGAGTATTGCGGCTTTCTTTATAATGTTGCTTGCAGCAGTAGTGTTCTCGATTATTTCTTCACAATACTCATTCCGCTTTGACCTTACATCTGATAAAAGACATACTCTTTCTGATAAAACCAGGGAGGTATTGTCAGGTCTCGATGATGAAGTTTATTTCCAGGTATACCTGGATGGGGAGATGCCGGTTGAATTTAAAAAATTACGACGCTCAGTTAAAGCGATGCTGGATGAGTTTCGTACCGGATCAGACCGAAAAGTGGATTACAGTTTTATTAACCCTGCTGAAGAAGAGGATGAGACCAAACGGAACAGGTACCAGTTATCACTTATAAACAAAGGCCTTAAACCGGTAACTGTTTTTGATAATGATAATGAGGGTGGTAAGACTGAGAAGCGGATATTCCCCTCAATGATAATGAATTATAATAATATCGAAATACCAGTAAACTTCCTGAAAAATAATCCCTCATTGCCAGCCGCAGTTAACCTGTCAAATTCAGTTGAAGGGCTTGAATATGAGCTTATTCAGCCAATATCAACCGCCCTTTCCGATACTATCCGTAAAGTAGCTTTTATAGAAGGCCATGGTGAGCTGGCAGAAGTGGAGGTAGCTGATATTACCCTTGAAATGGCCAGGTACTTTACAGTAGACCGGGGAACGATAAATGGCAGGGCAGGGGTACTGGATAATTATTCTGCCATTGTGGTGGCAGGCCCGCAAAAACGGTTCAGCGAAGAAGATAAACTGGTTATTGACCAGTACATAATGAATGGCGGGAAAGTATTATGGTTTATTGACGAGGTAATGGTAAGTAAAGACAGCCTGGCAGGAGGCGGGTCTGTGGCATTATACAGGCCTCTTAACCTGGAAGATCAGCTGTTTAAATACGGCGTAAGGATAGACCCCGTACTGGTGCAGGGAACAGATTGTCTTATTATACCGGTACGGACAATGATAAGGGATTCAAGGCAGGTTATACCTGTGCCATGGATATATTATCCATTTCTGTATCCTAATTCAGATCATCCCGTGACAAGGAATATTAACAGGGTCAAGTCTGAGTTTGTAAACCCTGTTGATACTGTAGGAGGAGATAACTCTGTAAAAAAGACAATACTGCTTGCCAGTCCTGCCGAAAGCAGAACGGTAAGCCCCCCCACGCTGATAAGCCTCGAGGATTATAAGAACCCGCCGCCGGCGGAGAGCTTTACAGGATCGTATATACCGGTGGCAGCTCTCTTAGAGGGACGTTTTAATTCTCTGTATGCCAACAGGATGGTTTCATGGGAGGGAGGTGAGTTGAAAAAGAAAAGTAAGACAACAAAAATGATAGTGGTGGCTGATGGTGATATTATAAGGAATGAAGTTCGCCGGATCGGTAACAGGCTTGAACCTGAAAGACTTGGCCTGGACAAGTACTCGGGCCAGACTTTCGGGAATAAGGATTTTGTTATAAACTGCCTTAACTATCTTATTGATGACCGGGGATTGATTGATCTGCGTTCACGCGAATTAAAAGTCAGATTGCTCGATAAAGAGAAAATCAGTGATAACAGGCTGCTGTGGCAATTAATCAATACCCTGGGACCTTTACTCCTGGTATTGCTGGCAGGAAGCATTTATGGATTACTCAGAAAAAGAAAATATGCAGCGTAATTATTATAAATGGATTGTGGGTACAGTGCTGATTGCACTTGCAGTTATTGCCCTTTATCTGATAAGCAGAAGAGAGCCCTTTGGTGCCCGCAACTCATTGCTGTACATAGAAAATGCTGAGCCTGTTACTAAAGTATTGATCAGTGATGGCAAGGGTGAGGTTGAACTGGAAAGACGTATGAAAAAATGGAAGGTGAACGGGAAGGAAGAAGCCAGGAAAAACGCGGTTATGATGCTGCTTGAGATAATGGAGGATATGCGCATAAAATCACCGGTATCAGATGAACGCTATGAAGCCTTTGTGTCAGATCCCGGTACTGAACATACCAGGGTGAAGATATACGAGGGGAAGAGCATGCTCAGGTCCTTTAGTATTTTTGTTAATGACAGCCTGGACTTCCCGGGCATCATGAAGAAAACAAGGAGCAATAAGGCATTTACCATGCACCTTCCCGGCTATGACATGGATCCCTGCTCTTACTTTATTGCAGAGGAGAAGTTCTGGTTGCCGTATAATATATTTTCACTGCACCCTGAACAGCTGGATGTCGTTAAACTGTCATATCCCGGTTTGCAGGACTCATCCTTTATCATAAGAAGGGAGGAGGATGGGACTGCATTTTACAATGAGCATTATAATGAAGCTGCTACTGACAGCCTTACTCTGAACAGGTACCTTTCATATTTTTCTTATGTGCCTTTCAGTAAGTGGGTTAATGATGAGGAGGGCGAAATCGCAGACTCATTGATCCAAAATACATCTCCCTATTTTGATCTTGAGATTATTACAGCCGGGAATGATACTATCAGGCTCTTTGCCTGGAAGAGGCAGTTGGAGCTGGATAATGGCAGCATGGAGGATACAGACAGATTATGGGGAAGCTTGAACGGGGGGCACGATATCTTCGTTATGCGATATTATGATATAGATCCTGTAATTAAATTTCCGTCTTATTTTATTTCAGACTGATTTTTATTTGAGGATATAAGTTTTTTTACTAATATTGATACACTGTATATTATTTAATTGCAGCATATAATTCAGGCAATTAATTGATTTTATAATTTAAAGGATAATAGATTAACATAAATAAAACAGAACATGAAATTCGTTGTATCAAGTACAGAACTCCTGGGGCATCTTCAGGGTATCAGTAAGGTGATAAGTACAAAAAACACACTTCCAATATTAGATAATTTCCTTTTTAAACTGGAAGATAATAAACTGGAAATAACAGCTTCCGACCTTGAATCAACACTTATTACACAGATAAGCCTTGAAAACACGGAAGGTGACGGCAGTATTGCTATTCCGGCCAGGATATTACTTGACACACTCAAGGAGTTTTCAGAGCAGCCTCTTACCTTTGATATTAATCTTGAAACTATGGCCATTGTCATAAATTCAGAAAAGGGGCAGTTTAGCATTGTGGGACAAAACGGAGTGGATTTTCCTGTTTTACCATCTATCAAAGAAGATAAGAAAGTAGCCTTTAACCTTGATGCCGGTATATTGCTTTCAGGGATCAGTAAAACTGTTTTTGCAACTGCTGATGACGAACTCAGGCCGGTAATGGGCGGCATCTTCGTGGAAGCCGGGCCGGATAAAATTACATTTGTTGCTTCTGATGCCCATAAACTGGTCAGATACCAGCGCAGCGATGCCAGGTCTGATGATGAAGCATCATTTATCCTGCCTAAAAAACCTGCTACCCTGATGAGAAATATCCTGCCTAAGGAAGATGGCCAGGTTGCCCTCGAATTTGATGATAAAAATGCTTTCTTTACCCTTTCTGATTACAAAGTTGTTTGCAGGCTGGTTGAAGGTAATTATCCTAATTATAATTCAGTTATCCCATCCAATAACCCCAGGAAAGTAACAGTGGACAGGGTGGAACTTCTGAATACGATGAAAAGAGTTTCTGTTTTTTCAAACCAGGCCAGCAACCTGGTTAAACTGGAACTTACCGGAAACCAGATCAAAGTGTCTGCCCAGGATATTGATTTCTCGATTTCGGCCTATGAAAGGCTCAACTGTGAATATGAAGGAGATGAAATGGAGATAGGTTTTAAATCTGTATTCCTCCTTGAAATATTATCCAACATTGAGTCATCTGATGTAGTGCTTGAATTGGCTGATCCTACAAGAGCAGGCTTGTTCCTGCCTTCCGAAAATGATAATGATGATGAGGATGTGCTTATGCTTCTCATGCCCATGATGATCAATGCCTGATTTTTATATGGAACTTAATCTGAAACGACCACTTGCCTTTTTCGATCTTGAAACAACCGGTATAAATGTAGCCAGGGACCGTATCATTGAGATATCCGTAGTGAAGGTTCATCCTAATGGTAAAGAGGAGTGGTTTACCGAGAGGATTAATCCCTGCATGCCTATCAGTCCGCAGGCAACCGCTGTTCATGGTATTACTGATGAAGATGTGAAAGACTGTCCTGCTTTTAAGGAAATTGGAAAAAATCTTGCCCGTTTTCTTGAAGGCTGCGACCTGGCAGGTTACAATGCCATAAGGTTTGATATACCTCTGCTGGCTGAAGAGTTCCTGCGTGAAGGAATTGATTTCGATATACGGAAAAGAAAGTATGTGGATGTCCAGGTTATTTTCCATAAAAAGGAACAAAGAACCCTTAGTGCAGCCCTGAAATTTTATTGTAATAAGGATCTTACTGATGCACACAGCGCCAGGGCCGATACACAGGCAACATATGAAATACTGAAAGCCCAGCTTGATATGTATGATGACCTGGATAACGAGATTGATAAATTGTCCGAGTTCAGTCATCATAATAAGTCTGCTGACCTGGCTGGACGTATCGTATATAACGCTAAAGGACAGGAAGTCTTTAATTTCGGTAAGCATAAGGGCAGGCTTGTTGAGGAAGTACTGCAAAAGGAACCGAGCTATTTTGCATGGATGCTTGACGGCGATTTTCCTGAATATACAAAGAAGGTTCTTACGGAGATAAAACTGAGGTCATTTAACAAGTAAGGATTAAAGCAAAACAGCCTATGAAGATAATCTGCATTGGCCTGAATTATATTGATCATGCCCGTGAGATGAACAGGCCCCTGCCCAAAGAGCCTGTGGTTTTTCTGAAAGCCGATTCCGCCCTCGTGAAGAATAACAAACCTTTTTTTATACCTGCCTTCTCAGAAAATATACATTATGAGCTTGAAATAGTACTGCGTATATCTAGACTAGGTAAGGCAATAGCTGAGAAATATGCGCACAGGTATTTTGACAGTATAACACTGGGACTGGATATGACTGCCCGGGATATGCAGTCAGCTTTATCATCAGCAGGAATGCCCTGGGATATCTCCAAGTCTTTTGACGGTTCTGCTCCCATTGGTGAGTTTGTCCCCGTTGAGGAGGCAGGCGATTTAAATAATATTTCTTTCAGGCTTGAACGTAATGGAAGTACTGTGCAGGAGGGCAATACCTCGGGCCTGATTTTTGATTTTAACGCTGTTATAAGTTATGTTTCAAAATACTTTACACTTAAGACCGGGGATTTAATATTTACCGGTACGCCCGCAGGAGTGGGACCAGTACAACGGAATGATCGTTTGACTGCTTATATGGGTACGAAAAAACTAATAGACCTGCTCGTAAAATAGTATTGTTAGTCAATAGTAAAAACAGGTTCCTGGTCGCTGCATAGCTTCAGGTTACCGGGGTGGCTCATCAACCTTCCTGCAGGGTACAGCTTATTGTATTTTTCAATCTCGTACATAGGCGCTCTCTGGTACAGGAATCTCAATCGTGCCAGTGGATCATTGGCCAGTTCTTCATCATCTGCCATGGCAGTCTCTAATTCTTCCCGTAGCTCCTGGTTCTCTTCCAGCATTTCCATCAGATGGCTTTCGAAGCCCCAGATAGAATAAAAATCATGCGCTTCCAGGATGGGATCAAAATAATTCCAGGCGAAGTAAGAATTAGGAGCATGAGGTTCCAGCATTTCAACTATATACCTGTTCGATTGCTGATTGGTTATGATAACAAAATCACCCTCGTAATATTGCATTTTTTGTTTAACCTTGCGCACATCTGTATTCTGGTTCACATGATGTCCCTGTGTGGCCCTTTGTGCCGGCTCAGCATTTTCAATATAATAATTCTCAACTGTGAGTTCACTGTCTTTCTCCAGCCTGTAAACAACCACCTCGTTGTGCCTGAGTTTTTCAACTATGTCGCTCCATGCCTGTGGTATTATATATGCCCATGGCTTTTCTACAGTCAGAGAAGGGTCGTACTTTGTGTAGTAGGGTATACTGTCAGTCCATGGTTTATCATGATCATAGTAGCCCCTGTTCCATCTGCGACCTGAAGAGTTTTCAGGTCGTACATGTTCATAACCCCTGAACAAAAGCTTCTCTGAATATGACATATCAATTTTCCAGTCGAGATGGTAAATATCCTGTTCCTTTACCTCTTCATCGGCTATGTCTTTAAGCTTTCTGATGGTATCAGAATTATCATATGTGTAGTAAGAGAGCTGTTTCAGAAAATCAATTACCGATCGTACCCTGTCAGGGAAATGTTTATAAACCAGATTCTCAGTCATAAATGAATAGCAGTTATACATTGATGTGTAACCGGTTGAATAGTAGGGGGCATCATTATAGGCCATAATACCATTTTTGATGTCACCATAGTAGTTCTTCATCTGTACATACGGTATCATACCGTAGTCAGAGTTTTCCTCCATCCTGCTGTAAAGGCCCGGCAGCATTTCTTCTTTAAAGAATTTACCCATTGCTGTATCCAGCTTGCTGTAAAGGGTAGCAATTAATGTTATTGTGAACTGGTGATCTGAACCATTGGTAGTATGAGTATCCAGGAAAACATCAGGATTCAGAAAATGGAAAGTGCGTACGAAACTCCTGGCATTCTTTGTTTCCTGTTTGGCAAAATCCCTGTTCAAATCAAGGTTTCTCGCATTTCTTCTTCTGCCCACATAAACCGGTCCGTCCTGGTTTGTCCGGTAATACTTGCTGCGGTCCAGTGCTCCTCCAATATTGTAAACAGGAATAATTCCTATAACAACCCTGTCAAGAAGCTCGTGCATTCCGTCAATATCTCTGAGTATATCCCACGAAAACTGAATGCTTGCATCAATCCCTTCAGGTTCGCCGGGGTGTATGCCGTTATTAATAAGTATTATACATTTTCCTTTCTCCCGCAGTGATGCGGGATTAAAATCATGATCACCTGAGATCATGAACAGGTGAAGGGGTTTACCTATATCTGTCTTTCCCATCTCAACCAGCCTTGCTTCAGGGTAATAATCGGCCAGTTGCCTGTAGGCGTCAATCACTTCGTCATATTCAAGACTGAGGTTTTCCTCATACCTTAATATTATATCGGGTTCTTCTGCAACTTTACAGGCAGATAAAGAGATAGTTATAGCTGCAATTATGTATAATGCTTTTTTCATTACCTGGAGATAATTAATTCTCCGGAAAAGTAATAAAAAATATTAAATGAGATAAATGTACCGGGTACTTGTAAAACAGCTTATGCCGGATTTATCTTATCCGGCAGAAATCATTTCCTCTGCTATTTCCAGTATGGTTGTATCGTCAAAAGTAACAAGTCCTCCATCCGGTCCCTGTTCAAGATGTATGCCTATGCTTTCTCCTTTATCGTAATTCCACCCTCCAAAATAGTTTCTGACGGTCTCTTCATGCATATCCAGTTTACTTGCTATTGATTTTACGCTTCCTTCGGGAAGCTGATCTTTTATCTCCCTTAACTTGTTAAATGTAATTGTTCTGCTCATTATACTAAATTCGTTTAAAAAACCATCATTTTATAAAATTACATAAATTATCATTTCCATAAAAAAAAGGACCCTGATTTTAACAAAGTTTTAAGAATTTACAACTCTTATATTTTAGCGCTGGTTGTTTTATCAATGTCCCTTATAATAAAAACCCGGTAATCTCCCAGGTATTCAAATCCATATTTTTTGTAGAGCTCAATTGCCTTTATGTTAGTGCTGTGTACTTCAAGTTTTACCTGGAAGCCTTTGTCCCTGACATGCTCAAGCGATTCTTCGAGCAATGGTTTTGAGAGTCCTTTACCCTGGTATTCCGGTAAAAGGCCAAAATGATGCATATAAACCCGTCTGCCGTCAAAAGTCATCCAGGAGCTGCCTGCGATTTTATTATTAAGCCTGTCTTCCAATAATAGAAGCCTTCCTCCAAGATCATTACACCGCTCAATAGTCTCGCGGTCATCTCCTCTCTCTGGTCTGCCCATACCTGTTAAACCCCATAGCTCAATAACTTCGTTATAATCCTCATCCCTGTAGTCGCGGATAATAAATTCTTTCATTTTAGGTTCATTCATCTTTTAATACATACAACTGCCCGGTCTCATCCCTTATGACCCTGATATCTGCGTCTTTCTCAATAAATCCAATATCTGACCTGGCATCATATATCTCACCTTCGATAATCACCTTTCCTGATGGTCTCAGAACGGTATAGGCTTTGCCTTTAGCCCCAACCATTGATTTCTGCCTTTTTTCAAAACTGATATAGCCCTCGTTTATATCCTGTATCTTCTGAAGTGCCAGTTTTCCAAAAAGCCTGTTTGGTGCAAATAGTTTCTTACTTAACCAGAGGGATAAAATAAACGAAGCAAACATTGATACAATCACTATGGCAAAAGAGGCCATGGCTTCTTTCATTCCCTGCCCGTCAGGTGAAGGTCCGAATTCAAAGGTGATTTTGTCTATCATTGTAAAGGTGAGGCCGGTGACAATACCGGCAATACCTAGCACACCGGCTACGCCAAAACCGGGAATGGCAAACAACTCAACCAGTATAAGTATTATACCGGCTATGAATACTGCTATCTGCCAGTTTGCCTCCAGGCCTTCCAGGTACAGAGGGGCAAAGTACAGAATTGCTGCCAGTATGGATGCAAGAATGGGAAAGCCAATTCCCGGCGATTGCAGTTCGAAGTACAAGCCGCCGATTATTAACATGATAAGGATCCCTGATACGGCAGGATTTATTAAAAACTGGATTATCTTTTCTGTTCCACCGGGCCTGAACTCTTCAATTGTATATTCTTCAATACCTGCCATGGCAAGAACTTCATCAATATTTGTGGCTTTGCCTTCACAGAATCCCAGGTTTATGGCCTCATCAGTTGTTAAGGTAAGGACATTTCCGGTATCACTTACACCTTCAACATAGACCTTGGGATCAACCATTGATTCTGCTATCCTGGGATCGCGGTGCCAGACATATGTTGTATCCCCGTCCTTCACAACGGGTTTTTTGCCGTGTGCTTCTGATGTTGATCTCATCATCCCCCTCATAAATGACTGGTACTTATCCGGAACCTGCTCCCCGGTCTGGTTGACAACAGTGGCAGCTCCTATGCTACTACCGGGCCTCATATAAATGCTGTCGCAGGCAATTGATATAAGTGCACCTGCGCTGATAGCCTGGTTATCAATAAATACAAGCACAGGTTGCGGGAAATTCAAAAGGGCAGTGCGGATGGAGTCAGCCATATCTACCTGGCCGCCATAAGTGTTCATATGTATGAGTACAATATCTGCTTCCATTTCCCTGGCTGCAGCAAGACTCTTCTTTGTTGTCCTCCAAACGGGGGCGGCAATCATTTTCTTTATGTCGAATTTATAAACCAGTGTTTCCTCATCCCCTGCTATGCTGTCTGCAGTATTGTAGAAAGCTGACCCGCTTGCACCGGCAACCGACAAAAGACAAACCAATATTATTATATACCTCTTCATTGTAATTTTTTTTGCAGCCGTTAATATTAGAGATCTTCAAGATAACTAAAAAACATATTCATGGCCATCTTTTTTTTATCATCCAGGTAATAGTCAATGTTATTATTAAGGTAATCTTTTAAAACATCTGCAGGCATTGAGCCGGTTCCGGAATAATAGTCAACCACCCTGTCAATATTATTAACACCGTGAGCAAGGGCTTTGTTGAACCTGGAAATAAACAAATCTCCGGGATCCTTATTAGATACCCACGCAGCAAATACAAATGGGTAAGCTGTGAATTTATTCCATTCCACTGCAAGATCAGTACGGTAGTTAAAATCGTTCTCCATCTCATAACACTGGTCACCTATAAGAACAAGAGCTTCATCATCAGCTATGTTTTTGAAATCAAATCCCGGGTATGTGTCGGCCCACTTACAATTACATTTCCAGAACCTGGCAGCCAGGACCTTTGTAAGCGCAACAGATGTCTTTGACCTGTAATCAAGGTAAATAGTGCGCACTTCATACAGGGGACTGTTACTTAAAAGAAGAACCGTTCTTACCGGACCGTTGGTTCCTATACAATAATCACTAACTATGTTTAAACTGGGCGACGAGTGTATGGTGGCAACCGGAATAAGTCCTATATCTGCTTCGTTACTCAGAATCTTCCTTGCACAATCTGCCGGGTGGTCTATCTCAATTGCTGCGTTAAGGTTCTCTCCTGATTCTAATAATCCGTATATGAGGGGATAGGTATTTGAATATTTTACCGCCGAAATCCTGACTTTTTGCATCTTATTTTCTCCTGCTTCGTGGCTTAAATGCCCGAATTTACAAAAAATCAGTTTTATTTCATGCCGTAAAGTAGTAAATTTACATTTTCAGTGAGTGATGAATTAATTGTTATACAATGGATATCAATACATTAACAGCTATTTCGCCCATTGACGGGAGATACAGGAGCAAGGTAAGCGAACTGGCTGAATATTTTTCTGAATACGGATTGATAAAATACCGGTTGAAGTCGGAAGTGGAGTACTTTATAGCTTTGTGTGATGCAGGCCTGCCTCCATTGAAAAAGTTTGAAAGGTCTCAATATGAAGTGCTAAGGTCTTTGTACCGCGACTTCAAGGTTGGTGATGCCGGCAGGGTGAAAGAAATTGAGAGCGTTACAAATCACGATGTAAAAGCAGTTGAATATTACCTCAAAGAAAAATTCCTGGAATTAAACCTGCAGGACTGGTCCGAATTTATTCATTTTGGTCTTACCTCCCAGGATGTAAATAATACAGCTACTCCTTTATCTATTAAAGAATACTATGAAAATGTGTTCTCTTCTGGCCTGGACGATTTGATAAAGGCCATTGAGAATGTGGCGGAAGAATGGAAGGATATACCGATGCTCGCAAGAACTCATGGTCAGCCGGCCTCACCCACAAGGCTGGGTAAAGAAATGATGGTTTTTGTAAAAAGGCTTAAGGTGCAGAAAGATCAGCTGGAAGATATACCCTGGTCGGCCAAATTTGGGGGTGCCAGTGGAAACCTGAATGCTCATTACGTGGCATATCCCGGTATCGACTGGAACGAATTTGCAGATAATTTTGTGAATAATATTCTCGGGCTTGACCGCTCATCGCCTACTACCCAGATCGAGCACTATGATAACCTGGCTGCCCTGTTTGATGCTCTTGCACGTATAAATACCATACTGATAGATTTTAGCAGGGATATATGGCTGTATATCTCTTTTGATTATTTCAAACAGAAAATTAAGAAAGGAGAAGTAGGTTCTTCAGCGATGCCACATAAAGTAAATCCAATTGATTTTGAAAATGCAGAAGGAAATCTTGGTATATCTAATTCGTTTTTGAGCCATCTGTCAGAGAAACTCCCGGTGTCAAGATTGCAGAGAGATCTTTCGGATTCAACTGTCCTGAGAAATGCAGGCATGCCCTTTGCATATTCCCAGGTCGCCATTTCTTCATTGAAAAAAGGAATCTCCAAACTTATTGTTAACAGGGATAAAATAGAAGCGGATCTTGATGCTAACTGGGCGGTTGTTGCTGAGGCTATACAGACTGTCCTCAGGAGGGAAGGCTATCCGAAACCTTACGAAGCACTCAAGGAACTGACCAGGACAAATGATAAGATTACAGCAAAGTCAATAAGCGATTTTATTGATACACTTAACCTGGATAAAGCTATAAAAAAGGAATTGAAAGCTATTACTCCCTATAACTACACGGGAAAATAGGAGGTATCACGGCATGAAAAAAATCAAGGTTCTCTTTTCATTTATTTTGCCCTATAAGTGGTTTGCCGGTCAGAATATATTATTCAATATCCTGGCTGCAATTTTTTCTCTCTTTACCTTTTATCTTATACAACCATTTCTCAAAATACTCTTTTCTACAGTGGAACCTACCCGGCATCCCGGGGAATTTGAGGTAAGCAGGGAATGGTTCGGGGATATACTTAATTATTACATGGGCTCCTATATAGATAAGTTTGGAGAGGTTAAAGCACTGGTCGGGGTATGCCTCCTTGTTATTGGTGCAAGCTTTCTGAGGAATATCTTCGTTTTTGCCGGTAATAATGCCCTGGCCTACCTCCGGGCGGGAACAGTAAAAGATATGCGGAAGAAATTGTATGATAAAGTGCTCAGACTACCGGTTTCCTATTTTACAGAGTCAAGGAAAGGTGATGTAATGACCCGTATATCAAATGATGTGGAAGAGATACAGGTGTCTGTAATGGGCTCATTAACAATGCTGTTTCGAGACCCTGTCACAATTATAATATTTCTTACTTTTCTCTTTATCAGCAGTTTTAAGCTTACTCTTTTTTCATTGATTTTAATGCCCCTCAGTGGATGGCTCATCGGCAGGGTGGGGAGAAACCTAAGGTCAAAATCGTTCAGGGGACAAGAAAACCTGGGTAAACTTATTTCCGTGGTGGAAGAGACACTGGGTGGACTGAGAATAATAAAGGCCTTCAATGCAGAGGGTAAGATGAAGGGGATCTTTGATAAAACAAATAACTTCTTTACAAAGCTTTACAGGAGGGTGCTCAGAAGAAGATATATGGCATCACCTTTAAGCGAGTTCCTTTCAACCACAGTGCTTATGGGAGTAATGTACTTTGGCAGTACAATTGTTCTTACTGAAACAGGTGAAATGACCCCGGAGCAACTAATTGTGTTCCTTGCAGTTTTTTCACAACTGATACCTCCCGTGAAAAATATTACTACCATGTATTTCAATGTTCAGAAAGGCCTGGCATCCCTTGAAAGGATAGAGTATATACTGAACGCAGAAGAAAGAATAGAAGAAAAGAAAAATGCAGTTCCTGTAAAATCATTTAATGAAGAGATCAGGTATGATTCTGTAAGTTTTGCATATACAGATGATTATGTCCTTGAAGATATATCTCTCTCAATAAAAAAAGGCCAGACGGTTGCAATTGTTGGTAAATCGGGATCAGGTAAATCAACCATGGTGGATCTTTTGCCCAGGTTTATGGATGTTAATAAAGGTAGTATTACCATTGATGGAATTGATATCAGGGACATGAAGATAAGGGATCTGAGAAATATAATGGGCATAGTAAACCAGACACCAATTCTTTTTAATGACAGCTTCAGGAATAATATTGCTTTTGGGTCAGATCTTGTTTCGGATGAAGATATTGAAAGAGCCGCCAAAGTGGCAAATGCCCATGACTTTATAATGGAGTCGCCGGGTACATACGATTATATGGTAGGAGAAAGAGGAAACAAACTCAGCGGTGGTCAGCAGCAGCGGATTAGTATTGCAAGGGCCGTTTATGCCAATCCACCCATATTAATCCTTGATGAGGCAACTTCAGCCCTGGATACTGAGTCCGAAAGACTGGTGCAGGATGCAATAGAAAGATTGATGCAGAGCAGGACATCTATCGTTATTGCACACCGGCTGTCAACGGTTCAAAGGGCAGACCAGATTGTTGTTATAGATGAAGGCCGGATAGTTGAGCATGGCTCGCATGAAGAACTGATGAGTAAGAAGAACGGACTGTATAAGAAGTTCTATAATATGCAAATGACATAATAATTTACTAACTTATGAACCATAAGCCAAGCGGTAAAAATTTTTATCATGGATCCTAAAGTAGTTGAACAGTTTATATGCCTGTCTCTGAATCCCGATTCAGGAAGGTATGCAGTGCTTGGTAATTACCTGACTTACGGGATAACCGGGGCTATGTTAATGGACCTTGCCCTGAATGAAAAGATTAAAATAAAGGATCGCTATATACTGGAAGGAGACGACAGGTCCAGACCGGGTATCAGTTCCTATGACAGAATGCTGGAGAAAATAACAGATTCAAACCGCACACGAACAATTAAAAAATGGGTTCAGAAATCAGGACGCAGATCATCATGGTACAGGAAGGAATTACAAAAGCACCTTGTTGAAAAAGGTATCCTGAGGCAGGAAAGTAAAAGGTTTATCGGTATCCCTTATAAGCTTCATTATCCTGCAAAACCCGGATACCGAAAAACCCTTATCAAACGATATAAAGAAATAATTCTGTATGGGAAGGAGCCTGAAGAGCATGAGATCATGGTGCTGGGACTGATTTATGCCTGTAAAATGCATAAGTTATTATCAGGTATTGGTCCTGAAAGAAGGAAAATAAGGAAGAAGCTTGTGGAGCTTATTAAAGACAACGCTTTTGCTAAAGATATCAGTAAAACCATTATTGAAATGCAGGCTGCCATAACAGCCAGCATTGCAGCTACCGCTGCAGTGTCAGCCGCCGCATCCTCAGCCTCACATTAGTGGCTTGCTTCCATTAATCCCTTAATCCAACAATCCATCAATCCATTTCATATAAGTATGGATATTTTACACTACTGTAAAATTATTTGACATTTATTGTTGTTTTAATTCCGGTTTGTATTTGTAATATTCATATATATAGCCTGTTGTGACTTTGGTACATGCTTTGAAAAAGCAAAAACAGAAAACAGATATAAAATGAAAGGAATAATAAGAAACAGCTACAGATCTATTATTAACCAGCGGCCGTATTCCATAATAAACATTATAGGGCTTACTGTAGGCCTTACTGCCGTTGTATTAATACTTCTTTGGATTAAGGCAGAGACAGGATACGACAGGTTTCATCCCGGTCATGAAAATATTTACAGGGTTAATCATCTTTTCCGTACACCAAACAGGGTAATGGATATGGGAGGAATCAATGCACCTGCCGGTCCGGAGTTTAAAGAGCGTTTCCCGGTTATTGAGGAGTATGTCAGGTGCAAAGCAGGCCAGTCGCATGTAAAATACGAAGATGATTTTTATGCCCTGGACATGATGTATGCAGATACAAACTTTTTTTCGATGTTTAATTTTCCTTTGCTTTCCGGGAATAAAGCATCCTGCCTCTCGGCACCCGACAAGGTAGTTCTTACCCGGTCGGCAGCAACAAAAATATTTGGCACCAAATACCCGGTAGGTGAAGTAATAAGTATTAACAATAATGACTTCGTTGTAAGTGCTGTTGCAAATGATCCTCCTTTGAACAGCTCCATTAAGTTTGAGGCGGTTTGCCGGATGTCTGTTCTTGAGGCAAGGTCCTATGTAGGCTGGGACGGTGGATTGCGCTGCCAGACCTTTTTAAGGCTCACAGAAGGTACTGATACTGAAAAACTGCTTGAAGATATTAATGATTACCTTTTTGATGTAATTAATGAAAGGTATCTCAGGCATGGTTTTGAAACTGTGCCTTATCTTCAGCAGATGAAAGATATACATCTTGGTTCCGGTACAGATTTTGATTTTTCTGGACTGGGCAGCTGGAAAAGAATAATTTCTTTCACGTTTGTTGGCCTGCTGATCCTGATGACTGCCTGTTTTAATTTTGTTAATATCAGTACTGCCCTTTCAATGAAAAGGTCAAAAGAGGTTAGTGTAAGGAAGATTTATGGTTCGGGGCGAAAGCGACTGGTCTTGTACTTTATTTTTGAATCAGGATTGTCTATTCTCATATCTATAATACTTTCATTATTGCTGGTAAAAGCTACCCTGGGCTATTTCAATATACTGGTTGGCTCAGAATTGTCTTTTTCCCTCTTATCCAGCCTTGAATGGGGGCTAATGCTTCTTTTATTGTGGCTATTCTGCGTTTTTCTTGCCAGTTTCTATTCAGCCTGGTACCTGTCATCAATACCACCGATGGCTATCCTCAGGAAAGAAAGAGGAGGCAGGCGCAGGCAGGTGTCAAGGAATATACTTGTGACCTTCCAGTTTGCAATATCAATATGCCTGGTAATAAGTTGTCTCGTTATTTACTCCCAGATGAGGTTTGTAAGAAAAACCGATCCGGGATTTGACCCGGAAAATGTAATGATGATAGTGCTCGAGAAAGAAGCTGCTGAACGGACTGATGTAATAAAAGACAGGCTGGCAAAAGTGTCAGGCATAAAATCAGTAACCTGCTCTGCCGGAGGGATACCAGGGCTTAATTTTACCAGCAACGGTTATACCGTCCAGGGAATGGAAAAACCTCTTCTTTCCAATGCAGTTTACGTGGATAAAGACTACCTGGAAACTACCGGTATCAGGCTTGAAAAAGGTCGCGACTTCAGGGATAACAAGGGTGATAAAGATAATGTGCTGGTGAATGAAACTTTCCTGGCATCAGCAGGATGGGAAGAAGGAATCGGAAAAAGCATAAGCAGGAACGGAACAGAATACAGGGTAATTGGCATTGTTGAAGACTTTTTTACCTCCTCACTGCATAACAAGATACAGCCCCTGTTTATCTCGTTAAACAATGAATGGGGTGCATACAATATAGTCCTGCTAAAGCTGGAGCACAAACCGGATGAGAATCTTAAATTCCGGATCGAGAAAATATTTACCGAGGAAGATCCCGGTAATCCATTAAATTACAACATGCTGGAGGATTCCCTTGGCGAACAGTATAAAGCGGAAAAAAACCTGAACCTGATCTTTTTTATCTTATCCCTGCTTGCTATATTGATTTCTGCCCTCGGGCTGTTCGGACTTGCCACTTTCTCCACACAGGTAAGAAAAAAGGAGATTGGCATAAGGAAAGTAAACGGGGCTATGATAAAAGATATAGTTCGTCGTTTCACGAGTGAATTACTGTTATGGATTTTTATTGCCTTTGTTATTGCTGCTCCGGTATCATATATTATTATGAAGGGATGGCTTACCAATTTTGAATATAAAGCAGGTATCAGTATCTGGATTGTGTTGGGAGGAGGACTGCTGGCGATGCTGGTAGGTCTTCTTTCAATCGGTTTTGCCACACTGAAGGAAGCAGGCCGGAATCCCGCAGAAACACTCAGGTTTGAATAGGCTTCTGTATCAAATAGTGACTTTGTGCCTGAGTGGCTAAGTTGATGTATAACAGGAAGAAACAAGATACAAGTACGGAAGATACAAGTGGGTTGTGCAGGGGGTTGATTATCTGCATATTGGGAGATGCAAGGTGGTGCATCCACCGCATTGGCCAATCCCCGGGTGAGGGTGACGAAGTGACGAAGTGACGAAGCGACAGGACCGAGCGTTAATAATTTGCCCGGTGGGCAAATTTAGCGAGGGGCCAGGTAGCGGGGTGGCTTAGAGACGAAGAGACTAAGCGGCTAAGCGACTCAGCGACTAAGCGAAGCAACCTTTAGTCTTTTGTCTTTTGTCTTTTGCCTTTTGTCTTTTGTCTTTTGTCCTTAGCCTTAGCCTCAGCCTTCGCCTTAGCCTTAGCCTCAGCCTCAGCCTTTTCTCTTTCCTCCACCCCTGAACATATATACTTTTTGGACATAATGGCTATATTAGCCAAAATAATTAGCGGCCTTCATTGCCCTGAGGATATTTAAACCTGAATTATGAAAATTGGATTTATTGGTACCGGAAAAATAAGCAGTGCTGTAACTGAAGCAATATGCAAAAGCAAACAGGGAGATAACATAATTAACCTTTCTCCCAGGAACAAAGAGAGATCAGAAACACTGGCTGCTAAATATCCTGAGGTTAACCGATGGCAGTCGAACCAGGAAGTTTTAAATAAATCAGATATCGTTTTCATTGCCCTTAAGCCGGATGTATATGACAAGGTAATTGATGAGCTTTCATTCAGTAACCATCATATAGTGGTATCTCTTGTTCCGTATACAAATAAAAGCATCGTTCAAGACCTGGTTAAGCCGGCAAAATCTGTTACACGGGCAATTCCCCTTCCGGCTGTGGTTAACCATAATTGCCCCATTCCTGTTTTCTCTCCTGTAGAAGAAGTGATGAACATTCTTTCCTCCATTGGTAAACCACTGGTAATTGATGATGAGGACCAGTTGCATGTGCTATGGACCCTTACTGGACTGATTACACCATTTTATGATCTGTTATCGTCTTTAAGCGACTGGTCTGTAAATAATGGAGTCAAAAAAGAAATTGCTGATAAGTACATTGCTGATATGTTTATGTCTCTTTCATTTGCGGCAGGTGTGAGCTCTGAAACAGACTTTGGAATATTGTCAGATCATGCTGCCACACCGGGAGGGATGAATGAGAATTCAGGTAAAGAAATAAATAATGCAGGTGCTCACAGGGCATATACTGAAGCTGCAGAAAAAATCCTGGGAAAATTTAAAGCTATAAAACCCTGATTAATATCAATCAGGCATTCTGATTATTTTTGAATATTTGACCAATAACTTATAAAACATACCTGTAACAAAGACTGAGTATATAACTTTGAATATTATGAGAAACCTATTATTAACATTAACCATGCTGTTCCTTATTGCAAGCTGCAATAAAGGACCGGAAACACGCAATGATCATTACATTACTAACCAGGCTCCCCTGGTGGCTCAGCCTTATACGTCACTGCCCCTGGGCAGCATAAAGCCAAACGGCTTCCTGCTGAAGATGCTTGAACTCCAGCGCGATGGCCTTACAGGTCATCTTGATTCAATATACGAGGTGGTATGCGGACCCAATAACGGATGGCTTGGAGGTACAGGTGATGGCTGGGAGAGAGGACCTTACTGGATAGATGGCCTTGTGCCTCTTGCTTATATCCTGGATGATGAGCAACTGAAAGCAAAGGCACAGGAGTGGATAGAATGGAGTATCGCCAACCAGAGAGAAGACGGGTATTTCGGACCGAAACCCCTTCCTGATGACTACGAAGTAATAGAAGGTACCCAGCAGGGTAATCGTGAGGACTGGTGGCCGAAGATGGTGATGCTGAAAGTTTTACAGCAGTATTATACAGCAACAAATGATGAACGGGTAATAGAGCTGATGACCCGTTATTTCAGGTATCAGCTTGATAATCTGGATGAATACCCCCTGGGTAACTGGACTTACTGGGCTAACAGGAGGGGAGGAGACAACATGGCTGTTGTTTACTGGCTCTATAATATAACAGGTGATGAATTTCTCCTTGACCTGGCTGAAGTATTGTTTGAACAGACCTATAACTGGACAGAAGTTTATTCAGGAAATGACCTCAGAACCATTAGCCCGCTGCCACATCTGCATTGCGTTAATGTAGCGCAGGGACTTAAACAACCGGTTGTCTATTACCAGCAGCACCCGGAAGAGAAGTACCTTGAAGCGGTAAAGAAAGGACTGAATTCTTTAAAAGAAATACATGGCTTTGTAAATGGAATGTATGGCGGCGATGAACGCCTGCATGGGAATGATCCCACACAGGGTTCTGAACTGTGCTCTGCTATTGAGATGATGTATTCTTTTGAGAATATTTTACCGGTTACCGGGGATACTTATTATGCAGATTACCTTGAGAAAGTAGCGTATAACGTGCTTCCGGCTCAACATAATGACGATTATACGCGCAGACAATATTTTCAGCAGGCTAACCAGGTTCTTGTAACAGATGTAAAACGGAATTTCTTTAATGATAGAAATGCAAGGATAGCTTATGGTGTCCTGACAGGATATCCATGTTGTACAGCTAACATGCACCAGGGATGGCCCAGGTTTATCCAGAACCTGTGGTATGCCACTGCCGATAACGGTATTGCTGCACTTGTTTACGGGCCGTCTGAAGTTAATGCTGTTGTGGCAGATGGTAAGGAGGTTAGGCTTGTTGAAGAAACAGATTATCCTTTCAGGGATAAGATAAATATTACATATAAAAGCAAGAAAAAGGTAACTTTCCCCCTGCACCTGAGAATCCCGGGTTGGTGTAATGAGCCTGTAGTAACTGTAAATGGAGAAGCTGTGGAAATATCAGATCAGGACAATATTGTTGTTATTGACAGGGAGTGGACTGAAGGAGACAGGGTTGAAATGACTTTCCCTATGGAGATAAGGGTTTCTGAATGGGCAGATGATTCAAGGGGAATAGAGAGAGGCCCCCTTGTATATGGTCTCAGGATAGAAGAAAATTGGGTGGAGAAAAAAACAGAGCAGTGGCCTCACAGCTTCTTTGAAGTACTGCCTGAAAGCCCGTGGAATTATGCACTTTATGAGCCGAAGGGAAGCCTTGATGAAATTGCAGTGGAAGAGAGTAGTGATGTACCGGATATGCCCTGGAACCTTGAGAATGCACCCATAACACTAAAAACAAAAGGAGGACGGCTGCCTTACTGGAACATGGATAAGAACTCAGCAGCTAGACTGCCTGTCCGTAATCTCTCAAGTGAACTGGGAAATATTGAGAAGGAAGATATAGAATTGATTCCTTATGGCTGCACAACACTGAGGATATCCGAGTTCCCGGTGATAAAAACAAGGTAGGGGTTTATAGTCTCAATTTATCGACGCCTTGAATTAATTTTTAGTATTTTCGAAAGAAAATATCTAATAGTTCAATATGTATTTACTCGGAATTGATCTTGGCAGCTCTTCTGTCAAAACGAGTCTGATTGACAGCTCTAAGGGGAAAGTTATCGCATCTTCATCACATCCTGAGAGAGAAATGCAGATAATGTCACCCGAACAGGGCTTTGCCGAACAGGATCCTGATACCTGGTACTATCATCTCAAAATGGCTCTCAGCTTACTGATGAGCAAGTCCGGGGTTGATAAGGATGATATTATAGCTGCAGGGATTGCTTACCAGATGCATGGACTGGTATTGGTTGATAAAGACATGAAAGTACTGAGACCGTCTATTATCTGGTGCGACAGCCGGGCAGTGACTACAGGTAATAAGGCCTTTGAGGAAATTGGAAAAAAGAAGTGTCTCAAACAACTATATAACAGTCCGGGTAACTTTACCGCCTCCAAACTCAAATGGGTGAAAGATAATGAACCGGGTATATATGAGATGATACGCTATATAATGCTTCCGGGCGATTTCCTGGCGATGAGGCTTACCGGCAATATCAACACAACAATTACCGGGCTCTCAGAAGCTGTATTATGGGATTTTGTTAATGGTAAACCTGCTGAATCCGTAATGGACTATTATGGGATACCGGAAGATATAATACCGGGTATTGTACCTGTTTTCTCAAACCAGGGAAATATCTCGAAGGATGTGGCCGTGGACCTGGGGCTGAGTAAAAAAACAATTGTTGCTTACAGGGCAGGTGATCAGCCCAATAATGCTTTTTCACTTAATGTCTTAAACCCCGGACAGGCTGCTGCTACAGCCGGAACTTCAGGAGTTATATACGGGGTAAGTGAATCTGTAAAACCCGATGACCGGACACGGGTGAATACCTTTGCTCATGTTAATTACAGTATTGAAAACCCTGTGCTTGGTACTTTGCTATGTGTAAACGGAACAGGCATTCTTTATTCCTGGCTGAGATCTAATTATGGCGGGGATATAAGCTATGATGAAATGAATGTGCTTGCAGGGAAGATCGACCCTGGCAGCAATGGCCTGCAAATATATCCCTTCGGGAACGGGGCAGAGAGAATACTTGATAACAGGAATACCGGTGCCCGGATAACAAATCTTGATTTTAATATTCATAACAGGTCACATATGTTCAGGGCCGCCCAGGAAGGCATCGTTTATGCTATGAATTACGGCTTACAGGTAATGAAAGATATGGGAATAGAAGCAAGTACAATAAATGCAGGGAATGCTAACCTCTTTTTAAGTCCTCTCTTCAGGTCCCTGCTTGCAGATGTTACCGGTTCAGAGATAAGGCTATATGACACTGATGGAGCAAAAGGCGCTGCTCTGGGTGCAGGCTATGGTGCAGGTATTTACAAGAATATTTCTGAGTTGCCTGCAGGTCTGAAGGTATTGGATAAAGCAGCACCGGATCCAGCTTCGGCAAAAATTTACAGGGAAAAATATGCAAAATGGCTGGAGGGCCTGAACATAATCCATGGTTCATTGTAAATTAAATAAAACATTATTATGAAAACCCGTACCGAAAAGGATGCCCTGGGTGAAATAAAAGTGCCTGCTGATGCAATGTATGGAGCCCAGACCCAGCGTGCTGTTGAGAATTTCAGGATAAGCGATCTGAAACTGCAGTTTCCTTTTATTGAAGCACTTGCCCTTATAAAAAAATATGCTGCCATTGTTAACGGTGAACTGGGCCTGATCAAAACTGAATTTTCAAAAGCAATATCAGAAGCAGCCGGTGAAATAATTGAAGGTAAGCATAACGATCAGTTTGTTGTTGATGTGTTCCAGACGGGTTCGGGTACATCAACAAATATGAACATTAATGAAGTAATAGCTACAGGGGCAAATCGTATAGCAGGCAGTAAAGAAGGATCATCAGAAAAAGTGCATCCCAACGACCATGTTAACCTGGGGCAATCGAGTAATGATGTTATTCCCTCCGCCATTAATATTTCGGTGTTTAAGCTAATAGAGGACAAGCTTGAGCCCGCACTTAAAAAACTGTCAGGCAGCCTTTCTGTAAAGAGCAATGAATTTGCCGATGTTAAGAAACTTGGTCGTACTCACCTGCAGGATGCTGTTGAAATGACGCTGGGACAGGAATTTTCAGGCTATGCCGGGCAGGTAAACAAAGACCTTGAATTACTCTCTGATGTAAAAAAATATTTGCTTGAGTTGAGTCTCGGGGGAACGGCTATTGGAACAGGAATAAATACTCACCCGGACTTTGCCTCTAAACTGACCGTTTTACTTTCCGAAGCTACAGGGATAAGTTTCAGGGAAACAGAAAATCACTTCTCATCACAATCGTCCCAGGATGTTTCGGTAGCTGTAAGCGGGGTTTTAAATACAATAGCAGTAAGCCTGGCAAAGATCGCAAATGATATAAGATGGCTTGCATCAGGACCACGGGCCGGCCTGGGCGAGATCAACCTGCCTGTACTGCAGCCGGGATCATCAATAATGCCCGGGAAGGTAAACCCGGTGGTGCCCGAGGCTGTCCTGCAGGTAGCGGCACATGTTACCGGGAATGATGCTACTGTGACGGCCGCAGCAAAAGGAGGGAATTTTGAATTGAATACTATGCTCCCGGTAATTGCCTATAACCTTATACAGTCGGTGGAAATCCTTTCTAGTGTTTCCGTGGTATTTGCAGAAAAGTGCATTGACGGAATCACTGCCAACATTGAAAAATGCAACTATAATGTAGAGAACAGCCTCGATATGGCTGTGAAGCTTATCCCCTATATAGGCTATGACAGGGCCTCTGATGTTGCTGAAATGGCTTACAGGAAGGGTAAAACCATTATGCAGGTGGTTGAGGAAGAAGGCATTCTGGACAAACAGCAAATTGGAAAAGCTTTCGGGATTTAAGTATTCCATTAATCCATCAATCCATTATTCATTGTTCCAAATACTATTATCTTTGAAACTTTGTAATCGTAACTAAGAAGAATGGAAGCCAGCCTTTTTTCGCAGTATATTTTGCCCGTGACACTGGGTTTGATAATGATCAACCTGGGTTTATCATTGCACTTTGAGGACTTCAGGCTCATATTCTCAGAGCCCAGAGCACTCATTACAGGCTTATGCTGCCAGATGATCTTGCTTCCGGGCATTGCATTTACAATTGCTTACCTCAGTGATCTTCCCGCTGCCATCAAAATAGGTATTGTATTGATCTCAATTTGTCCTGGAGGAGCAACATCAAACCTGATAACCTACCTGCTGAAGGGAAATGTTGCCCTTTCAATATCACTTACATCCATTAACAGCATACTTATTCTTTTTACCATACCCGGTTTCCTTATGCTGGCCACAAACCTTTTTATGGATGAGCAGAGCTATGTTACTTTGCCTTTCCTGCCAACAATACTGAAAATATTTCTTATGATATTGATGCCTACGGCATTGGGTATACTTATAAGATACAGGTTTCCCGGTAAGGCTAAGGTGGCAGAAAAATACATGAAGTACATTACGACATTTTTGCTTGCTGTAGTATTCCTTTTCGTGATATTCACAAGTCATAACGAAAGCGAACAACCTTTTAAGCTATACCTCAGGATAGCACCGCTGGTTTTCCTTCTAAATGTGCTGGGAATGGCTTCAGGCTACCTTGCCGGACGGTGGCTGCGATTCAGGAAACCAAAAATCATCACTCTCTCAATAGAGGTAGGCATACAGAACAGTGCGCTTGCAATAACAATAGCCAGCTCTGCTGTCTTTCTCAACAACACCACCATGGCAATACCTGCCGTTATATACGGCATGTTTACCTTCTTCAATGCTGTTATTTTTGGATTGATCGTTAACAGGTGGCACAATATTACCGGTAAAATAAAATATGATTAAACAGGCAGCATTTTCTGATTACCTGAGTCTATTAAGCAAACGTGTCAGTTAAAAAACCAGTCTAAAATGTTTGTCAGAAGAAGTTCTTTTCTACGAAACCTTAAAAGGTTTAATGGTATTGTATTGCTTAATATGGCCGGCCTGGCAATAGGGCTTGCCGGGGTCATTTTTATTGCCCTATGGGTAAACCATGAATTGAGTTACGATAGGTTCCATGAAAATTCAGACAGGATTTACAGGATGGAGTCTCTTCTTAACTGGACTGGTGACCCCTTTGTCTGGCAGGTAACACCTGCTCCCCTTGCTCAGAATATTGTGAAGGATTATCCGGATGTTGAACTGGCAGTAAGGATGAAAAAGGGTTATTCTCCCCTGATAAAATCAGGAGAGGAAGTATTTAATGCAGAAAATTTCTATTTTGCTTCACCCGGATTATTTAAACTATTCTCTTTTAACCTTATCTACGGGAATCCCGGGAGTGTCCTGGCAGAACCTTACTCAATATTGTTGTCTGAAAAAAAAGCACTTAAATTATTCGGAACAACAAACATCCTTGGTAAGGAGATAATATATGATAATGAGCATCTTATGACGGTGTCAGGGGTGTTTGAAGATATTCCTTCAAACAGTCATATTAAACTGGATTACATTGTTCCCTTTTCTTTTTTAGTTGAGGATAACAGGAAACTGGACAGTTGGACAAGATATAATTTTTATACCTATATATTGCTGAAAGAAGGTGTTGATGCCGGGGAATTTAATAAGAAAATCAAGACATACCTTTCAAGAAAAGCTGAAAAGGATGCCGGTGAACTTTTGCTTAACCCGCTACGGAGAATACACCTCTACAGGGATCCGGGTTTTGAATCACAAATATATCCTTCCGCCGGTAAAGGCCCTATTTCTACAGTTATCCTGTTTTCCATAATAGGTGTCGCCTTGCTGCTGATTGCATGCATCAATTTTATAAATCTTTCAACTGCTGTTTCTGCAACAAGGGCAAAAGAAATTGGAGTGCGTAAAGTTGCCGGGGCAAGCCGTGAAAACCTTGTTTATAAATTATTCGGAGAGTCTTTTACCCAGGCAATTATTTCCATGACAGTTGCATTGGTAATTGTCTTGCTGCTCTTTCCTGTATTTAATAATATAACAGGACTGGATATGAGTGCAGGGGATATGATAAAACCTGTAAATATTCTTGCTGTTATTGCAATTACAACAATTACTGCCATACTATCCGGGATATATCCTGCCATTGTTCTGTCTTCTTTCAAACCGGTAAAAGTGCTTAAATCTAAACTGGATGGAAGGGCAAAAAATGGGGTGGGTCTGAGAAAAATACTCGTTCTATTCCAGTTTACACTATCTGTGTTATTTATCTTCTGTGTGATCCTGATGAACAGGCAGACCAGTTTTATGCGTAACTATGATCCTGGCTTTGATAAAGAAAATACCATGGTCGTTTATCCCGGATCCGATTCTGATGATGCAGAGATTATTGCTGGTGAAATAAAAAAAATGCCGGGTGTGGCAAATGTAGCCATAGGTAATAATGTACCTGTTAATATGGGTGGCTGGCAGGTTCTTAGAGATTGGGATGGTAATGACGAAAATAAGGAACTGAAATTTCATTTGATCCAGGTTGACGATAATTACATTGACCTGCTTGGATTCAAAATGGCACAGGGGAGACAGTTTAATAAGGGACAGCAGAATAATGAAGTCATAATAAATGAGTCTGCTGTAAAGATGATGGGAATGAATTCTCCCCTTGGTAAAAACATATACCTGGATGGACTTGAATATGAGATCATAGGTGTGTTAAAAGATTTTCATTTCAGAAAGCTGAAGGAAGAGGTGAAGCCTGTTTTTATCTATAAGCCTGATCGTTGGTGGGGAAGAAAGATCTTTGTTAAGTTGGCTCCGGGGAGTGGTCATGATATAGTTGACCGAATAGCAGGTGTGGTGGATGAGTTTAATCCTGATTACCCGGCAAACTTTATCTTTCTTGACGAGGAAATGGATAACTATTACCAGGACGAGAGCCGTCTCAATAAACTATTGAATATTGCCACCCTGATAAGTATTATCATCTCATCAATAGGGCTGTTCAGCCTGACCGCTTTCGCTACACGCAGCAAACAAAGAGAGATAGGTATCAGGAAAGTTCACGGGGCTTCACCCCCCGGTATAATATTTATGCTTCAAAAGCAATTCGGGTACCTTATAGTTATTTCATCCCTTATTGCATTTCCCCTTGCATATTATGTTATAAGCCGATGGCTCCAGACCTATGCTTACCATATAACTGTTAAGGTACAGTATTTTATCCTTACATTTATTCTTGTAAGCATGGTAGCTGCTCTGACTATCCTGTTTCATTCACTCCGCTCAGCTAACCTTAACCCGGCAGATACACTGAGGGAGGAGTGAAGAAGATACAAGAAACAAGTACGGAAGAAACAAGTGAGTTGTGCAGGGATGTAATTATCTGCATATTCAGACTTCCGCCGCACTGGCCTGATCCCCGGGTGGTACCCCCGCCCACTGGCCTGATCCCCGGGTGGTACCCCCGCCCACTGGCCTAATCCCCGGGTGGTACCGGGGCTATTTCTATTCACCCCCGGGGGTGTTAAGGTAATCCCTTCTATAACGAACCTTCGCCTTAGCCTTAGCCTCAGCCTTCGCCTCAGCCTTCGCCTTAGCCTTCTCCTTTGCGCCGCCTTTGGATAGTTTTTTCATTTTCAATAATCTGGCTCTCACTGCTCACTGCTCATATCTTTTAATTACCTTTGCAGATTATTCTGATGCCGTGAAGATAACTGAGAATTTATCATACCGTAAAATATTCCTTTTCTGGGGACCGCTGGCTCTTACGTGGCTTATGATGGCCTTTGAGCAGCCTTTCCTGGTATCTGTTATTGCAAGGCTTCCGGATGCAAAATATAATCTTGCTGCCTTCGGGATAGCATTCTCTTTTGCACTGATAGTTGAAGCACCTGTTATTATGCTTATGAGCGCCTCAACAGCACTGGTAACTGACAGGAATTCCTACAGGAAGATGAAGAGATTTACAGATATTCTCAATATATCGGTAGTTGTTGTTCAGGTCCTCGTTCTTATTCCTCCTGTTTTCAATTTTATCATCAATGATCTGATGGGTGTCCCTGATAACGTTGCAAAGCTTACTTATATTTCGCTGGTATTATTGATATTATGGCCTCCTGCCATAGGATACCGGAGGTTTTACCAGGGGATACTGATCCGCAATAACCTGACACGGAGGGTTACCTATGGAACGGTAATCAGGCTGACCGTAATTGCTATTGCAGGATTCATACTCTACCTCGCTGGTCTTGAAGGTGCTTATGTTGGCGGTGCAACACTCTCCCTGGCTGTCACGGCAGAAGCAGTGGCCAGCTGGCTGATGGCCAGGAAAACGGTAAGGGCCATTGTGAGAGGTGGAGATCAACCGGAGCGGGATGAGAACGGGGAGCCAAATACTAAGCTGGGTTATAAATTTATTACACGGTTCTATACTCCCCTGGCACTAACATCATTATTGTCGCTCGGCGTTCATCCCTTTGTGACATTTTTCCTGGGAAGGAGCCAGATGCCTGTTGAATCTCTTGCGGTATTGCCCGTGGTAAATTCACTGGTATTCATATTCAGAAGTATGGGCTTGTCGTACCAGGAAGTCCTTATTGCACTGGTTGGTGAGCGTAAGCAGAATTATAACTATTTACGCAATTTCGCAACAATCCTTGGCGCAGCAGTTACAGTACTGTTGGGTATAATTGCTTTTACTCCCCTGGCTGAAATATGGTTCGTTAAAGTATCAGGTCTCCAGGCTGACCTGGCAGATCTTGCATACCTGCCCCTGCGCATTCTGATCGTTATGCCGGCATTGTCAGTGCTGCTTTCTTTCCAGCGCTCAACACTGGTGATCGCAGGTAATACAAAACCTATATCGCTTGCTACAGGCATTGAACTTGTAACCATAATTACTGCATTGCTGATATGCATTGCTTATTTTAATATGGTTGGAGTTATTGCGGCTGCTATTTCTTACATCATCGGTAAAGGAGCATCAAATCTTTATCTCAGTACAAAACAGCTCAGTACAGTAAGAATGTGGAAAAAGAAATACTGAAATAACAAGGCTCTTTAACGTGACTATGTTATAAAGCTTAAGGCACTTTGTCATAGTTCGCCTGTTTTTATGTATATTATGGTGACAAAACCTTAAATATATTCAAAGGATGGTAAGAATTACAGAAAAGATAATTATGTCTTTATTGATTACCATGTCGGTATTCCTGACACAGTGTAACCCTAAGGATAATGATAGTGAGAACCGGCTGACTCCTGATGAGGATAATGGCGGAATAAAGCTGCCAGGGGGATTTAAAGCCCTGGTTGTAGCTGATGATATTGGTCGTGGCCGTCATATAGATGTTAATGATAACGGCGATATTTATATGGCCCTGAGAAGACTGGAAAACGGAAAAGGGATTGCAGCTCTTCGTGACACAACGGGAGATGGCCGGGCTGACATAGTCAGGTATTTTGGCGAGTACCCCGGTACAGGAATGGAAATCTATAATGGTTACCTCTATTTTGGGGGTGATACGATGGTACTCCGCTATAAGCTGAGCCCTGGACAACTTGTTCCTGATAACGAACCGGAAATTGTTGTAAGTGGTTTTCCTGATCAGAATCAGCACCGTGATAAACCTTTTGCAATTGATAATGCAGGAAACATTTATGTTAATGTGGGAGCACCTTCCAATGCCTGTATGGAGCAGACCAGGACCATGGGATCACCGGGAATGTATCCCTGTCCCCAGTTGGAGAGACAGGCTGGTATCTGGAAGTTCAGTGTTGACAGCATAAATCAGACACAGGTGGATGATGGCTACAGGTATGCTTCCGGGATACGAAATTCAATAGCCCTTACATGGAGTGATGTGACTGATAACCTGTATGTTGTAATGCACGGAAGAGACCAGCTGAGCCAGTTTTATCCTGACCTGTATACTGAAGAGCAGAATGCCGAACTGCCTGCTGAAGAGTTTCTGCTTGTTAAAGAGGGTTCCGTATTCAGCTGGCCGTATTATTACTATGACCAGATCAAGGGAAAGATGGTGCTGGCACCTGAATACGGAGGTGATGGGGATAAGACAGAAGGCCCTGTGGAGGTTGAAGATCCTGTTATGGGTTTTCCCGGTCACCTTGCACCTAATGATATTATGTTTTATGACGGAGTGCAGTTTCCGGAAAGATACAGGAACGGAGCCTTTATTTGTTTTCATGGCTCATGGAACAGGGCCCCGCTGGAGCAGGAAGGTTTTTTCGTTGCTTTTGTGCCATTTAGCGGTGAACTTCCCTCGGGCGAATGGGAAATATTTGCAGACGATTTTGCCGGCAAGGAAGTTGTCAGGAGTCCAAGCCAGGCTGAGCACAGGCCTATGGGTATAGCCATGGGCACAGATGGTTCATTATATGTTTGTGATTCACAAAAAGGAAAAATATGGAGGATAATTTATGAAGATAAGTAAGATTATAATTTTCAGCATGCTTGCTGTTTTAATTGCCTCGTGTAATAATACAGGTAATAGTAACAAAGATAAAACCGAGGAAGAAAAGAAGGAGACTGCAGTAGCTGAAAGTTTGCAGCAGTCGGCGTCCACTGATGAACCGGACTTTATGGAAGCCGGCAAAAAAGTATATAACAGGGTTTGCCTGGTTTGCCACCAGGAAGACGGGTCAGGGGTGCCCAATATGTATCCACCGGTAATTGAATCAGATTATATCTCTGGTAATACTGACAGCCTGATATATATCATACTGGAAGGAATGAAAGGACCTGTAGTTGTAAAAGGGGTGGAATATAACAGTATTATGCCACCCCAGAAAGGTGTTCTGGACGACCATGAGGTTGCTGATCTTCTTAATTACCTGCGTAATTCATTTGGCAACTCGGGTGAATTTGTGAAGCCGGAAGATGTGGCGGAAATGCGGTAGGCTACCATTCTGAACAGCTTGCCCTGGGCAACAGTCAATCATCCCAATACAGCATTGGATTATTCGCTCTCCCTCCTGCGCTGAAAGCTTAGGAGGGCAGAGCTCATGATCCCATAAGGGAGAAGCTTCAGAGCAAAATAAAAGCAATGCCTGACGGCATTGATTTTGTTTTCAGGCATTTACTCGCTCGAGCAAGCTCGGCTCGTAAAGCCATAAAACAAAAAACCATTCGCTTGTGCGAATGGCTTTTATTTTGCTCTGGCGGAGAAAGAGGGATTCGAACCCCCGGTACCTTACGGTACAACGGTTTTCAAGACCGCCGCATTCGACCACTCTGCCATTTCTCCATACGGACCGCAAAGATAGTAATTTTTTTATTTAACAAAATCTTATCACAAATTCCATTATGGATAAATGAAAATTTTAAGGAATTTTACTAATAATTAATATAATAATTTGCTCTGTTCGTGGAAAAATGGGGCTGAAGGTTTGCTATTCGTCGAAAAAAAAATATATTTGTATTTATTAAAGAGATTTCACTAACCATAAAAACTATTTACCATGACAAAAAAGGAATTAGTAAATGCTATCGCTGAGAAGACAGGATTATCAATGAAGGATGCTAATAACGCTCTTAACTCTTTCGTAGATGCTTTTGGCGATGCAATGAAAAAGGGTGAAAGGATCCAGCTACCAGGTATGGGTACATTTAAGGTTGACACAAGAAGTGCAAGGGTTGTAAGAAATCCACAAACAGGCGCGAAACTCAACGTTCCTGCCAAGAAGGTAGTTAAATTCAAAGCTGCACCCGCACTCAGCGAAAAGCTCTAAAAAAACTTTTTTCTATGATTGCTTAAGGGGGTGTGCACACCCCCTTTTTTAATGGCCATGAATGATAAACAGTTAATCGAATACCTGAAGCAGTTTGTTTCACCGAAACGACTGGCTGCATTTGAGAGTGTCCTGGAATACAGGACAAAGTACCTGACTGTATTGCTTGAAGATATCTATCAGCCACATAATGCAAGTGCAGTGCTGAGAACATGCGACTGCTACGGGATCCAGGATGTGCATATTGTTGAAAACAGGAATCAATACCAGGTCAACCCTGATGTTGCTCTCGGGTCTGATAAATGGTTAAACATGACAAAATACGAAGGACAGGGGAATAATACTAAGAAAGCCTGTGACAAGCTTAGAAAAAATGGTTACAGGATAGTCGCTACCTCACTTCATAAAGGAAATGAAACAGCTTTGCATGATTTTAAGCTTGAAAAAGGAAAAGTAGCAATTGTACTGGGAACTGAAATGCACGGACTCAGCGATATCGCATTTGAGGAAGCAGACGAATACCTGAAAATTCCTCTCTATGGATTTACAGAAAGCTTCAATATATCTGTTTCGGCAGCTATTATAATGCATGAATTCGTTTCCCGTCTTCACCGGTCTGAAATTAACTGGCAACTAACAGAAAATGAAAAGGAAAGTGTTTATCTGAACTGGCTCAGGAAGACAATAAAAAAATCTGAACTCCTGGAAAAGCAATTCAGAGAGATGAAAAACAGGTAAAAATAAAACTTTCGGTATTTTTTTATAATTTTGGGTTCTAACTCAGACTGCTTGAAACTATAACCTATGAACTGCATTATCGTAGATGATGATCAATTATCAAGAAAGGTTCTGTCAGAACATATCAGGAAGTCTTCCTTCCTTAATCTTTCCGGAGCCTATGATAATGCAATTGAGGCAAGGAATATACTTACAGGCAAAAAGGATATTGATCTGGTTCTTCTTGACATCCAGATGCCGGATATGGACGGCTTTGAGCTTCTCAGCAGCCTGGAAAGGCCACCTGCAATAATTATGGTTACCACGAATGAGGAAATGGCAGTAAAAGCCTATGACCTTGATGTTATAGACTATCTTATCAAACCTGTCAGCTATTCAAGATTTTGTAAGGCTGTTGATAAAGTAATACGGTACCAGAATAAAAACATCAGGGAAAATGTGGGACAACAGGAGGTTTTTATCAAAAAAGGATCAACACTCGTAAAGTTAAAGCTGATCGATATAGTAGCTGTTGAAGCCCTCGAGAATTATGTGGTTGTGCACACGGATAAGGAAAAATATACTATCCACTTTACCATGAAGGCCATAGAGCAACAGCTGCCTTCACTTATCTTTGTCAGGGTGCACCGTTCATACATTGTGAACAAGAGCAGGATAGAGATGATAAGAGATAACTCGGTGGAATTAAGCGGCGAACCTGAAATCAGCAATATACCCATTGGAAAATCATACCGTGACAGCCTGTTGAAAGAAATTAATGTTATGTTAAGATAAAACCACAGGTTATTATGATCTCCAGTCGAAATTTATTCCTCTCACATGTCGGGCAAACTTCCACTGAACCTTTGCTGATTGAAATAGAAAAAGCAAAAGGTATCTGGTTGTACTCACCTGATGGTAAAAAATACCTTGACCTGGTCTCCGGTGTGTCTGTCAGTAATGCAGGTCACTGCAATGAGCATATAATAACTGCCGTTAACAATCAAATGGATAAATATGCCCACCTGATGGTATATGGCGAACTGGTGCAGTCGCCGCAGGTAAATTATGCCAGAAGGCTCACAGAGCTGATGCATGATCACTTTGAAACAGTATATTTTGTGAACAGTGGATCAGAAGCGGTTGAAGGTGCAATCAAAACAGCAAGAAGATATACAGGCAGATCAAGGATAGTTTCATTCAGAAATGCTTACCATGGTTCAACAATGGGGGCTATGAGCCTCTTCGGTGATCAAGATTTCAGATCACAGTTTATGCCACTTATACCCGGCATAGTGCAGGCTGAATTCAATAATGAAAAATCACTGTCCGTAATTGATGATAGTGTTGCTGCAGTCATTGTTGAACCAATACAGGCAGAAGCAGGGATAATAAATCCTGAAAATGATTTTCTTAAAACATTAAGAGAAAAGTGTAATAAAAGCGGGACCCTTTTGATCTTTGATGAGATACAGACCGGGTTCGGCAGGACAGGAACCCTTTTTGCCTACGAAAGATATGATGTGGTTCCTGATATTATCTGCCTTGCAAAATCACTGGGAGGAGGACTTCCCCTGGGCGCATTTGTCTCCTCCAATAAGATCATTTCAACGCTTTCTTCCAATCCTGCACTTGGTCATATAACCACATTTGGCGGTCACCCTGTGTCATGTGCGGCTGGCCTGGCAGGCCTTGAGTATATAACAGAAAATGAGCTGCATCTTAAATCTGTGGATAAAGGAAAGAGGTTCAGGAAAAAACTAAAGCATAAAGAGATAGCAGGGATAAGGGGAGAAGGATTGTTCATGGCAGTTAAACTGTCCTCGGCAGAGCTCGCTTCCAGGTTTATTGAACAGGGAACAAAGAATGGCCTGATACTTGATCAGTTCCTTTTTTGTAACGACTCGTTCAGGATATCACCACCCCTGGTAATAAAAAATGAAGAGATAGATTATGCAGTTGATGTCATTAAACAAACTATTGATGAAGTACGGTAAAACTCTTGCTGTTTTATTATTATTGATTTCTTCACTTACCTCCCGCTCCCAATCATTCGACCAGGTAAGGGACTATCTTAATCGTATTTCGCTTTCCGGGGTGGACGAAGCTAAAATATCACTTAATGATTCAATCACGTATGTGCTTACAAAATACCTGGAAAATGATACAGTGAATAATCCCTGGGATTATCCTGATATCCCTTATCTTGGAGAACTTACATCCCAAGACAGCATGGTAAAGGTCTTTTCATGGAATATCCCACTTCAGAATGGCACTAATATTTATAATTGTATTATCTATGACCGTGTACGTGATAAGGTTATTCCCCTTAAAAATGATGAGGGATTACTTGACCTGGAAAAGGATGAAGTGATTGGTGCCGGCGATTGGTATGGTACTCTTTACTACGAAATTATTAAGATCAATGAAGGCGACAGCCTCAGCTATGTACTGCTTGGTTATTGCCCGGCAAATAAGTTAAATTCCAAAGTAATTGAAGTTCTTGGTTTTGACCAGGACGGCAATGTGTTCTTTGGAAAGGATGTATTTGCTGATAGTCCTGACGATAAGAAAAGGATGATCTTTAAATATAGTCCTCTCGCTACAATGATGCTTAAATACCAGGAAGAAAGCCACCGTATTGTTTATGATCATCTTTCTCCTCCTTCTCCTGAATTTACGGGGCAATTAAGATATTATGGTCCTGACTTTTCATATGATGCCCTGGAAATAAGGTCCGGCAGGCTTTTCCCGGTGGAAGATATTGACTTCAGGGCAAAACAAGATACCACTGTTATTGATAATTGATGATTGATTATTTGTTTATTTATTGATCAATTGCTGCATACCTCAATTGACAATTGACAATAATCAATTAATCTCCTGCTTTTATTCTGCACTTTTTTCATTCTTATGTGACTATTTGTCATAGATACATAATTGGCATGAGCTTTGAAATTGAGCACGTGTAAATTATGTTTAACATATAAATTAATAAAAAATGCAGAAAGGTAAGATTGGAGTTACTACAGAGAACATTTTTCCTATTATAAAGAAATTTCTCTATTCTGATCACGAAATATTCATACGTGAGCTTATCTCTAACGCGGTTGATGCAACCCAGAAACTTAAAACACTTGCATCGGTTGGCGATTACAAGGAGGAACTTGGTGATACAACTGTAAGAGTATCTGTTGACAAGAAGAAAAAAACAGTAAGCGTATCGGATTATGGTATTGGAATGACAGCTGAGGAAGTTCAGAAGTACCTCAATGAAATAGCATTCTCGAGTGCAAACGAATTCCTCGACAAGTATAAGGAACAATCAAATGCCATAATTGGTCATTTTGGACTTGGTTTCTATTCATCTTTCATGGTATCCGATAAGGTTGAAGTTATCAGTAAATCATGGAAGAAAGATGAAAAGGCCGTTAAGTGGACATGCGACGGCAGCCCGGAATATACAATTGAAGATGCTGACAGAGACAGGGTAGGTACTGATGTGATTCTTCACCTTGATAAGGACTCAAAAGATTTCCTTGAAGAATCAAATATTGAAGAACTGCTGAAAAAATATTGCCGCTTCCTTCCGGTTGAAATAGCATTTGGTAAGGAGAAGGAGTGGAAGGATGATAAGTATGTTGATACGGATAAAGACAAGATAATCAATAATACAAAGCCGGCATGGACTATCTCACCTGCAGAGCTGAAGGAAGAAGATTATAATGCTTTCTACCGTGAACTGTACCCGATGGGTGATGAACCGCTTTTTAATATTCATCTTAATGTTGATTATCCATTCAACCTGACAGGGATACTATATTTCCCGAGAATCAAAAACAATATTGAGATACAGAAAAATAAAATACAGCTTTATTGCAACCAGGTATTTGTAACAGACAGTGTAGAGGGTATAGTGCCTGAATTCCTGACCCTCCTTCATGGTGTCATTGATTCTCCCGATATACCTCTTAACGTATCCCGCAGCTACCTGCAGAGTGATTCTAACGTTAAAAAGATTTCAAGTCACATTAATAAGAAAGTGGCAGACAGGCTCAATGAGATATTCAACGAGAACAGGGAAGACTTTGAAAAGAAGTGGGACGACCTGAAGCTGTTTATACAGTATGGAATGATCACGGAGGAAAAATTCTATGACAGGGCTGCTAAGTTTGCTCTCTTCAAGAATACGGAAGGTAAATATTTTACCTATGATGAGTATGAAAAGATCATTAAGGATAACCAGACAGATAAGAATAAGACCCTGATTTATCTTTATGCCACAGATAAAGAATCACAGTACAGTTATATAGATAAAGCCAGGGCAAAGGGCTATGATGTTCTCCTTATGGATGGTGAACTTGAGACACACCTGATAAATCACCTCGAAAGCAAGTTTAAAGACAGTCGTTTTGTTAGGGTGGATTCAGATGTTGTTGAGAAGCTGATCGAAAAAGATGAAAAGATTGAATCCGAGCTGGACCAGGAACAGCAGGATATCATCAAGCTGATTTTTGAGAGCCAGCTTAAAGGACGTGATTCATTTATACCCGTAACTGAAGCAATGCAGAAGTCAGATTCTCCTGTAATAATTACTCAGTCTGAGTTTATGAGGAGAATGAAAGATATGTCGAAACTGGGCGGTGGTATGAATTTCTACGGTGAGATGCCGGATTCATTCAACCTGAGTATTAATACGAACCATGAAATAATTGAAGACCTGGCAAAAGATGCCCAGAAAGAAATAGGTGAAGAGTTCAAGAAGCAAAATGAAACAATCTCTTCATTCGAAAAGGAGATAGGCGAGACAGAAAAGGCGCAGGAAGGGAAGAAAGATGAAGAAGTCAGCCAGGCTGAGAAAGATAAACTTGAAGCCCTGAGAAAGAAAAAAGACAATGCTGAGGCTAAGAAGAAAGAGATAGTAGGTAAATATGCCGACAAGAAGCCAGTTGTTCAACAGCTTATTGATCTTGCATTACTTGCAAACAATATGCTCAAAGGTGAAAAACTAAGTACTTTCGTCAAGCGAAGCATTGAACTTCTCTAAACAATATTCTATAAAGTTGAGAATGAGTGCCAATAAACTCATTCTCAACTCATTCAAACTCATTCAAACTCATTCAAACTCATTCAAACTCATTCTGATCAGATCATCCTTGAAATTTCCTTCTTAAGAAATTCCAGGGCTATTTTTGCAGGTTCCTCATCCATATCCATCACTGCTTCCAGGAGATTCTTTGAAAAATCTGCTCCGGTTGCAGTGGGGGGGATCTTTTCAGCTATTGTGTTTATCAGTTTTATTGTATTAGACCTTGCTATTTTTATTACCTCCCATGCCTGGGGCGATACATAAATCTGTTGTGCCAGGTTGTGGTCGTACTCAGATCGTATGGTAGATAACAATGCCGAATGAAGTGTCCTGGCATCCATTCCCTTCTTGTTTGTTCTCATGATCAGGGACTCAATGGATATTCGTTCCAGGAAAAGAGTTAAGCGTTCATATGCCTGGAGACGGACCGGGGTTATGGTTTTAGAACTCTCAAGTATTACCTCATGGCGTCTTTTTTCACGATCATTCTCAATGGTTTTTCTTATAAGGAGGTAAGCTGTTAATAATACCAGAAGAGCCGGGATGGTTACAAATAATATTTCTTTTACTATTTCCATTACACTCATGGTTATAAAGTTATTTATGCAAACCTAATTAATTTTCAGGAAAAAAGTCTTATGCAATACATGATTTAGCCTTTGCCTTCCACCGCGTGGTCCAATCCCCGGGTGGTACCGGGGCTATTTCTATTCACCCCCTTCCGACTTCGCCCTGCGGGCTTCGTCGGACAAAGCCGGGGGTGTCAAGGTAGGGGTGTTAAGGTAATCCCATATATAATGAACCTTAGCCCTTTCCTGAAACATGCCCTGCAACATTGAGATTCTTCGCTTCGCACAGAATGACAATAGGCAAAAATTAATTACATTTGATTTTTCACAAAAACAATCAACACCAATGGAATACTTATCGGACAGGATTAAATCCTTATCAGTTTCCCAGACACTGGCTATGGCTCAAAAGAGCCGTGATATGAAGGAAAGCGGAATAGATGTTATTAATCTCAGCATAGGGGAACCTGATTTTAATACACCTGATGAAATAAAGGAAGCGGCAAAAAGAGCCATTGATGATAACTATACCCACTATCCCCCGGTACCCGGATACCCGGATCTGCGTAAAGCCATATCAGAGAAGTTTAAAAGAGAGAACGGGCTTGATTATTCTCCTGAACAGGTTGTGGTTTCTGCAGGTGGTAAACATTCCATTATTAATGTTGTGCTGAGCCTTGTAAACCCAGGTGATGAGGTTATAATTATAGCTCCTTACTGGGTAAGTTATTATGACCAGATAATCCTGGCAGGGGGTAAGCCTGTGGTTCTTAAAACCGGTATTGAAAATGATTTCAAACTTACAGCTCCTGAACTGGAAGAAGCAATAACGGATCGTTCACGATTAATTATCTTTAATTCTCCTTCCAATCCTACAGGAATGGTTTATTCACGTTCTGAGATGGAAGCACTTGCAAGGGTAGTGGAGAAGAAAAAAGACCTCTTTTTGATTTCCGATGAGATATATGAACATATAACCTTTGAAGGCAAGCATGAAAGCATGGCTTCTTTTGATTTTATTTCTGACCGTGTCATTACACTTAATGGTGTATCGAAGGGATATGCGATGACAGGCTGGCGCATAGGGTATATAGGTGCTCCAATATGGCTTGCCAAAGCAGTGACTAAATTGCAGGGACAATTTACTTCAGGTGTATCATCAATTTCACAGAGGGCAGCACTGGCAGCAATCCAGTCTGATGACGGTCCCAGGAAGGAGATGAGAGATGCGTTTTTAAAGCGCAGGGATCTTATTTGTGGCCTGCTGATGGAGATTGAAGGAATGAAGATAAGGGTTCCGCAGGGTGCATTTTATGTTTTTCCTGATGTCAGCAGCTTCTTTGGTAAGAGCGATGGAAGCAGAACCATTAATGATTCTACTGACCTGGCAATGTATATACTGGAAGAAGCCCACGTAGCTGTTGTAGGTGGTGCAGGTTTTGGTGCCCCGGATTGTTTAAGGCTGTCATATGCAACATCGGAGAATGAACTGATTGAGGCCTGCCAAAGGATAAAAGAAGCACTAGCCAGACTAAAATAAAATTTCAAAATGAAAAAACTACTCTTTCTAATCACAGGCATTTTATTATGTAACATAGCTTTTTCTCAGAGCTGGGAACCTGCCGGTGATAAGATCAAAACAAGATGGGCTGATGAAGTTAATCCTTCCAGCCCGTTGCCCGAATATCCCCGTCCACAGATGGTAAGAGGGGACTGGCTTAATCTCAACGGGCTGTGGGATTATGCAATTATTGACAGAGGAGCTAAAAAACCAGAACAGTACGATGGTAAAATCCTGGTGCCATTTGCTGTTGAATCAAGTCTCTCAGGTGTGCAAAAAACCGTTGGAGAAAAAAAGGAAGTATGGTATGAAAGATCATTCAGTATCCCACGGTCATGGAAGAACAGAAAGATAATTTTGAATTTTGGCGGAGTCGACTGGCTGACTGATGTATGGATCAATGGTGTGAAAGCAGTAAGTCATAAGGGAGGATATGATCCCTTCTCTTTTGATATCAGTCCTTTTATAAAGGAAGATGGTGAGCAACAATTGGTTGTAAGGGTATGGGACCCCACTGACAGAAGTTATCAGCCACGAGGTAAACAGGTTTCTAATCCGGGAGGTATCTGGTATACAGCAGTTACCGGTATATGGCAAACAGTCTGGATTGAGCCTGTAAACGAAAAGCATATTGAGAATATCCATAGCGTTCCGGATATTGATAATAATAAAATCTCTGTAAAAGTAATTTCCGGTAAAGCTTCTGATAAAGACTATTTTGAGATAATAGCCAGTGAGGGAAACAGGAATATTGCCATAGCCAGGGCCAGGGCAGGTGAGATTGCTGAATTGCCCATTGAGAATGCCAGGCTTTGGAGCCCTGAATCTCCATTTCTCTATGATATGAAGGTTAAATTGATAAGTGATAATGATGTTGTGGATGAAGTGGAAAGTTACTTTGCCATGAGGAGAATATCAACTTCAAGAGATGAGAACGGTATTATCAGAATGCAATTGAATAACAGGGACTATTTTCAGTTTGGAACACTTGACCAGGGCTGGTGGCCTGATGGGCTGTACACTGCCCCCACCGACGAGGCACTTAAGTATGATATACTCAAAACAAAAGAGCTGGGCTTTAATATGATAAGAAAACATGTTAAGGTTGAACCGGCTCGCTGGTATACTCATTGCGACAGGATTGGTATCCTGGTATGGCAGGATATGCCTAATGGAGACCGCTCACCTGGCTGGCAGAGAGGAAGGTATTATTCCGGTGAAGAGCCTGACAGAAGTACTGAGTCAGCCAACAATTTCAGGAATGAATGGAAGAATATCATGAGTTTCCTTTACTCACATCCTTCAATTATCTGCTGGGTGCCCTTTAATGAATCGTGGGGACAGTTCAGAACAGCTGAGATAGCCGGGTGGACAAAATCATTCGATCCATCTCGTCTTGTTAACCCTGCCAGTGGTGGCAATTTCTTCCCGGTAGGGGATATCCTTGATGTGCATAATTACCCGGAGCCAAAATTATATCTCTTTGATGCAATGAGAGCAAATGTGCTGGGTGAATACGGAGGTATTGGTCTGGCCATTGACGGTCACCTCTGGAAACCTGACAGGAACTGGGGATATGTGCAGTTTAAGAACTCCGGAGAAGTAACTGACCAGTACGTGGAGTATGCTGAGCAATTATTGAAACTAATCAAAGCCGGTTACTCGGGTGCCATTTATACCCAGACAACAGATGTTGAGATTGAGGTGAATGGACTAATGACTTATGATCGTGAAATAGTAAAGATGGAAGCGGATAGAGTACGGGAGATTAACCTCAGGATTTGTAAGTCGCTGAGTGAAAAGTAAACAGTTTGAAAGAGTGAGAGAGTTTGAACAGGCATTCGCTTACTTCGACACTTCAGCTTCGCTCAGCACAGGCAAGCTCAACACAAGTCGCTCAGGATGACAGAGCAGGATGAAAGTCAGTATTTATTAAACGAAATAACTTCTCCCGGATCCTTACGCTTCTTCGCTCTGTGCGGTTTGGCAGGATAGCCGAGGGTAATTACCAGTTCCGCCCTTTTATTATCCGGTATTGCCAGGACTTTCTTGACTCTTTTTTCATCAAACCAACCCAGCATACAGGTCCCCAGTCCTTCTGCAGCAGCCTGTAAACAGATATTCTCAGATGCAATACCAATATCTATTACCGAGTAATCTTTATTCTTTATCGATCCGCCAACCTGGCTGATTACCTTGGGCTTTTCCCTCACAATCACAATGAACACCGGTACCTGGGAGGTGAATTTGTTAAAGCCCAGCTCTTTGGCTGATGAGGCTTTGGATATTTCTTCCCTGAGTGCAGGATCATTAACTACTATGAATTTCCAGGGCTGAGAGTTACATGCCGAAGGGGCCAGCCTCCCTGCCTCAAGTATCCTGTTTAGTTTTTCTTCTTCAACCTCCTTGTCGAGGTAAGCCCTGTCGCTCTGTCTTCTGCCTATTAGTGTCAGCATTTCCTTTCCTGATATCTCCATAGTCTTTGATGATTACTGAATGATAAAGATTTTATCTTTTTTATGAAACTCTGTTATACAATTATAACAATTCAAACCATGAAAAGTAATTTTTGACTACCAATTTGCACTTAAAATTGATTCTTTATATTCTTTTTGATTAAGTTGCATGATTAAAATGGGATTTATAATCGTGAAGAAAAAACAGCTCAGTCATGACGGGGAGATTGAGGCTGGTAAAATGAAAATCGGATAAATCATTCAAATAATATCAATATGAACAGATTAATCATTCCTGCACTCTTAATTATTATTCTTTCTGCATGTACCAGGAGTACTGACCAACATGAATTATCCAGCCTTAGTACCATATCGGAGAATTTTATTAACCCTCCTGATGAAGCCCGACCGGGTGCTTTCTGGTGCTGGCTGAATGGAAATATGAGTAAGGAGTCTATTACCAGGGATCTCAGGGAAATGAGTGAAAAAGGACTGCGAAGGGCAGAAATATGGGATGTGGCCGCAGTTAATAACCCGGATAACTATATACCTGCCGGACCGTCCTTTTTAAGTGATGAATCTGTTGAACTCATAAAACATGCTCTGGATGAAGGAGAAAAATACGGTATCAGGATTGGTATGGTGGGGTCAAGTGGTTGGAATGCCGGTGGGGAGTGGGTTGAGCCTGACTGGGCATCCAAAGCCCTGTATCATTCAGTATTAAAAGTCCGTGGACCCCACAGTGGTGTTATTGAACTGCCTGTTCCGGATGTACCGGAGCATGCACCCAGGGATAACTCCGGGAATCCTTTATTTATGAAAGAGGTAGCAGTACTTGCAATTCCTTCCACTACGGACAGAAGGCTGGAATCAGTTGAATCTGCCCTGGATCTTTCTGACAGTCTTGTTGACGGAGTTCTTAATTGTGAACTACCTGACGGAGAGTGGGATATACTTCGGTTTGTCTGTTCCAATTCCGGGCAGAGACTAATAGTTCCCAGTCCCAATTCCTCAGGTTTGTTTATCGATTTTCTTGACCCGGATGCAACACGCAGGCATCTGAAACATATTATGGACAGGCTTGGATTTACTAAAAGTGACACTGCAGGAAACAGTCTGGCCTATATTGAGTTTGACAGTATGGAGCTGGATGAAGGTACTGTATGGACAGACTCAATGCCTGGTATTTTCAGGGAGTTAAGAGGGTATGATATTATCAAGTACCTGCCTGTTTTTGCAGGATGGAGTATAGGCGATGACACAGAAAGGTTACTTTATGACTGGAAGCTTACAGTTAGTGATCAACTTATTCACAGTCATTATGAAAGCGGTCGCCGCTTCCTTGAATCATATGGTATTGATCTTGTTGCTGAAGCAGGAGGGCCCGGTCCTCCTATATGGAATACATGCCCTGTGGATGCACTTAAAGCCCTTGGGAATGTTACGATACCAAGGGGGGAATTCTGGATAAGACACAGGAATATGTTCCTGGTCAAAGAGGTTGCCAGTGCTTCTCATATTTACGGAAAGAAATTTGTTGATGCCGAATCATTCACAACCTGGAGAAGATGGAAAGATTCGCCATATGCCCTGAAGAAAGTAGTCGACAGGGCTTTTTGTGAAGGTCTTAACTATGTAACCATTCATACCTTCGCCAGTACAAACCCTGAAGACGGACTTCCCGGAAGAACATACCATGCAGGGGTAGATATCAATCCCGGGACAACATGGTGGGAAAAGTCGCCTCCTTTTATGGATTATCTCTCAAGATGCAGCTATGTGCTTCAGCAGGGATTATTTGTAGCAGACGTCTGTTATTTCTATGGCGATCAGGCCCCTAACTTTTTTCCACCGTATCATGATGTCCCTGTCAAACCCACTTTACCCTGTCTTGATAAGGGATATGATTTTGATGTGGTTAATACGGATGTAATATTAAACAGGATGTCTGTAAAGGATGGCAGGATAACTCTTCCTGATGGAATGAGCTACCATGTTATGGTTTTACCCGACCAGGTTCATATGCCTCTGGCTGTCCTTCAAAAGCTGGAAAAGATGGTGCGTGAGGGTGCCACGGTAATAGGTAAGAAACCGGAGTTTACGCCGGGGCTTTATAATAATCCGGATGATACAGAAGAACTAAAGAGCCTGGCAGACGCCTTGTGGAATGGTCTTGATGGTGAAAACAATAAAGTTAATAATTATGGAAAAGGCAGGGTGATATATGGTTTAACTGCAACCCGGCTGCTTGAGAATGATGATATTCCCGGGGATTTCACTTATAGAGCTAATCCTGACCTGGATTTTATTCACAGGCAATTAGCTGACGGTCATGCCTACTTCGTTAGGAATGGCTCTGATATTCACTATTCGGGCGAATGTATTTTCAGGCAAAACGATATGTTCCCTCAGATATGGGATCCGTCTGATGGTGAACAGGTAAGTATTGAAAACTTCTCGGAGGAGGGTGGAAGGATAAGTATCCCAATAGACCTGGCTCCGGGAGGCTCCCTTTTCGTGATTTTCACCGAAAACAGGAGACCGGATATCAGAACAAGTAAATCACTGTCGGTAGTAAGACAGGAAGAAATATCAGGACCATGGAGCATATATTTCCCTGAGGGATGGGGGGCTCCCGGGGAAGTATTATTTAACAATCTTATCTCATGGACTGACTCTGAGATAGACGGGGTTAAGTACTTCTCGGGAACAGCCTGCTATTCTAAAACACTTAATATCAATCCTGATCAGCTTAAAGAAGACAGGAGGATATTCATTGATCTTGGTAAAGTAAGAGATCTTGCTGAGGTGTTTATTGATGGTCAGAGTGCAGGAATACTCTGGAAAGAGCCATATAAGCTTGATATAACAGATTATATTGCCGGCGGTGAGAATGACCTTGATATTGAGATAACCAATATGTGGGTTAACAGGCTGACAGGTGATATGCTTTCAGAGACAGGTGAAACATACTGCAGGACTAATCATCCTTATGTCAGAAATGACAATTGGGCCGGTGGTGGCGATGAGACCTACAGGATACAAGACTCTGGTTTGATGGGGCCGGTTAAAATAATCTATAAAGAATAAGGTAAACTATTCGGTTTCCTGTCTGTGCAGTTCCTTATTTATTCCCAGTACAAGTCTGAACAGGTTTTCATAGGCATAAAGGGGTAATTTGTCTGCAGTATCAAAGATGTTATGACCGCCACCGGCTCTTCCTGTTGTCAGGAAGAATATTGCAGGCACATTCTTCAGATGAAATGGCCAGTGATCACTGTTAGCTGAACCGTTTCTTTGTATTATCTCTTTCATATAGCCCTTTTGTTCATTGATCTTTTGAACAATTGCTGCTTCAAGCGGTCTTTGAGGACCGTTGAACAGCAACACGCCATTTTGTCCGGTTCCGACCATATCAAGGTTTACCACCAGTTTAATATTTTCCAGTGGAAATAATGGATTTTCCGCATAGTGCCTGGAGCCCATAAGGCCTGCCTCCTCACCGGAGAACAGCATAAATACATATGAATAATATGGTTTGTCAATTAATGAGAGATGCCTTGCCAGATCCAGCACCATACAAGTTCCGCTGGCATTATCTGATGCACCCGGGAAATAGTTGCCTTCACCGAATGATCCCATGCCATCGTAATGTGCAGTGTAAACTATGGTCTTATTTGTCTGACCGGGTATAAATCCTATTACATTCCTTGTAGTGTAGTGATCGTAGTATTTATTTTCTATATTCAGTTCAATGCTTTTTAAGGTTGAAGGAAGAGCCTTCCTGTTTAGCTGAACGTATGGCCAGGGCATCTCATCTCTCCCAACCCTGCAGCCGGGGGTCTTTGAATATACTTCGATAAGTCCTGCGATATCGTGCTGGTCTGATAGGAGCAGGGCTTTAAGGAAGCTGAAAAGATCCCTGTTATTAAGGCCTGCGGAATCAATTACTACTAAGTTGTCCGGTCCCTTTTCCCTGAGCATCCCCAGTAAACTATCCGGCTTTCTCATTAAACCGGCATCTATGATCAGTGGTTTAAAAAGCCCACTGGATGAACCGCTTGTGGCATTCATCATGTAATCATCTCCAAAAACAAGGTCTTCGCCATTAATTTTGAATGACACCTCTTCCAGGCTGTTTACATTGAATGAATATTCCTGGAAATAATCAGGGCCAAACTTCTGCAGTCCGGCCTTTTTGAATTCTCCCGCAAGATGTTCTGCTGCGATCCTGTCGCCATTTTTGTAGTACCCCCGACCATGAAATTCTGGTCCGCAAAGTATACCAAGCTGTTTGCGAACATATTTAATATCCTGTGAATTTGCTCCGGAGATGAGACCAAGCAGGAAAACCAGGCCTATAACAATTCGTCGCATGAAGAATCTATTTATTATTTCTTTTTTTCCAGAGGAATCTGTTCTCTTCTCCATTTAATAATCTTTTAATATTCTTATTATGAGTTAATACCAGGGCCAGGGATATCAGCACTGAGAAAATCTTGAAAATAATGGAAGGTGTGTCAAAGAAAACCAGCAGAAATATTGGAAATGCAATACCGGCAGACATTGAGCTCAAAGAAACATAGCCTGTTACAAGCAGCACAATAAGAAATACACCCATACATGATACTGTAACAAGAGGATGAAGGGCAAGCAGTACACCAAAAGTACTTGCCACACCTTTCCCTCCTTTAAAACCGGCAAAGATGGGAAATACGTGACCAACAATAGCAATCATACCGGTTGCTATTTGCATATTTATCAGTTCGGCTGATCCGGGTTCAGCCAGGTTCATCAAGGATGGCAATGCTGCAGCAAGCCAGCCTTTCCCTATATCGATCAGCAAAACGGGTATGCCTGTGCTCCAGCCCAGTACCCTTATGGTATTTGTGGCACCTGCATTACCGCTCCCATGCTGCCGGATATCCATACCATGAAATAATTTTCCTGTCCATACAGCAGTGGCAATTGAACCCAGCCCGTATGCCAGGAGGCATGCAAGAATGAATAATTTATAACTGGGGTCCATATTTTATCAGTTCGGTAAGATCATCATTAACTGCAAATTTCTTAAAATTATTTATGAACTTGTCTGCAAGTACCCGGGCCTGCTTATTCCAGTCCTCTTCGTTTTTCCAGGTATTGCCGGGTACCAGGAGCTTTGAGTCAACTCCCTTTATGCTATCAGGTACTGCCAGCTTAAAAACCGGGATCTCGTTAAAGCCACTCTTATTTATAGATCCGTCAAGTATTGCATTAATAATACGCCTTGTTGAAGGAAGGTCTATTCTTTCACCTGTACCATACGGACCACCTATCCATCCTGTATTAACCAGCCATGCATCGGCTCCGCTCATTTGCATTTTTCTCACCAGTTCATTGGCATAAATTATTGGATCAAGGAGCAGGAATGCTGCACCGAAACAGGCTGAGAATGATGGTTGCGGTTCCTTGATGCCCCTTTCTGTCCCGGCTACCTTGGCGGTGTAGCCGCTAATAAAATAATACCTGGTTTGTCCGGCAGTAAGCTTTGCTACCGGAGGCAGTACTCCGAATGCATCGGCAGTCAGGAAGATAACTTTAGTTGCATGTCCTGCCTTGGATACCGGCTTAACGATATTGTTAATGTGGTAAATAGGGTAGGATACCCTTGTGTTCTCAGTTTTACTGTCATCATCGAAATCAATACTGCCGTCTTTATTGACCACTACGTTTTCAAGTAATGCATTCCTGCGTATAGCATTATAAATATCAGGTTCTTTTTCTTTGCTCAGATGGATGGTTTTTGCATAACATCCTCCTTCAAAGTTAAATATACCGTCATCATCCCATCCATGTTCATCATCCCCGATAAGAGCCCTGTCCGGATCTGTTGAAAGTGTTGTTTTACCGGTACCAGATAGCCCGAAAAAGATTGCTACATCATTATCTTTTCCAACATTGGCTGAGCAATGCATTGCCGCAATCTTTTGCAGGGGCAGATAATAGTTCATTACCGAAAATATTCCTTTTTTCAGTTCACCACCATACCAGGTTCCTCCCAGGACAGCCATTCCTTCGGTTAGGTTAAATAACACGAAAGTATCAGAGTGAAGCCCCTGTTCCTTCCATTTTTTATTGCTTGTTTTTGAGGCCACCAGGAAGACAAAGTCAGGGTCGAAAGATTCAAGCTCCTCTTCTGTGGGCCTGATGAACATATTTTTTACGAAATGTGCCTGCCAGGCTACTTCCATAATGAACCTGATCTTCATCCTGGTGCTTTCATTGGCACCTGCATAGCAATCAACCACGTACAGCTTCTGACCTGAAAGCTGATCAGAGGCCAGCTTTTTGCAATGGTTCCATACTTCATTATTTATGGGTTTATTATCAGAAACCTGTGCTTTCTCAGACTTCCACCAGACGGTGTCCTTCGTTTTATCGTCATAAACGATGTACTTGTCTTTTGGTGATCTGCCTGTATAAATGCCTGTATCTACAGCAACAGCTCCGGTTTCTGTCACAATACCTTTTTCATAGCCTTCCAGTGAGGGATCTGTCTCAGCTTCGAAAAGGTGATCATATCCGGGGTTGTAAATTATCTCTGCGGGTTCTTTGATATTATAGGTTAGGAGATCTTTTTTTATGACCATTACTACATATTTTGATTTATAAAGCTCAAAGTTAAAAAATATTATCTGTGGTTTATTATTATTGGTATATGTTATTTGATACAAATAACCCTGCCAGCCGATGGATTGATGGCCCCGGGCAAACAGTTTAAAGCACTGGTATGTATGGCATAATAAGCTGGAATAAAACCTTTTGATCTTTCGATTGTCTTATAGAAAGAAATCAATAAATATTAAAAAAATGAAAAAGGTAAGTTATTTTATTATTGCGATACTCGTTTTTGCACCATTTTATTCAGCCGGTGCTCAGAGTTTAAAGGGTGATACCGAGAGATCCACTATACTTTGGCATGGTGAAAAAATAGGAGGTGCACATGATGGTACAATTGATCTTAAATCTGCCTGGGTTAAGATTGAAGACAAGATGCCTGTTTCCGGTTCGGTTGTGATTGATATGACAACAATTGTTGATACAGACATCAAGAATGACGGAATGCGTAAGAAGCTTGAGGAACACCTGAGGTCAGACGACTTCTTTGGAGTCGCTGATCATCCTGAAGCTGTTTTCAGTATAAGCTCTTCTGAAAAGACTGTTGATGGCCTAATGGTAAAAGGTGATCTGACAATTAAAGGTAAAACACAGCCATATGAATTCCTAACTCAGATGGAGGAAGAAGACGGTGGTTTTATTTTTAGAGGTTCAATGGATATTGACCGTACACTCTTCGATGTAAGGTATGGTTCAAAAAAGTTCTTTGCCAGGATAGGCGACAAGGCAATTGATGATATTTTTACCCTGAAATATGAACTTTACCTGGTAAAGTAGGAAATGTTAATGGACTGGATTGTTGGAATAATGGATTGTTGAATTGTTGGAATGTTGGTTAACAAGCAGTAAGCTGCAAATATTTCCATTATTCCATTAATCCATTAATCCATTAATCCATTAATCCAGTTTAAACCTACCTACCTCACATTAGCCTGTGCAGCTGCAAGCCTTGCTATTGGCACCCTGAAAGGTGAACAGCTTACGTAATCCATACCAACGGAGTCGCAGAATTCTACTGATGAAGGTTCTCCTCCATGTTCTCCACAGATACCAACTTTGAGTTTATTGTTTGTTGAACGGCCTCTTTCGGTACCTGTTCTGACAAGCTGACCAACACCTTCCTGGTCAAGAACCTGGAAGGGATCGTTCTTAAGGATTCCTTTTTCGAGGTACACGGGCAGGAATTTGCCGGCATCGTCTCTTGAATATCCGAAAGTCATCTGGGTCAGATCGTTTGTGCCAAATGAGAAGAAGTCAGCTGTCTCAGCCACCTTATCAGCTGTAAGCGCTGCTCTTGGAATCTCAATCATAGTACCCACAAGATAGTCAACCCTGGTGCCTTTTTCCTCAAATACTCTTTCAGCAACAGTGTTGATAATATCTGCCTGCAGTTTTAGTTCTTCAACAGTACCGATAAGGGGAACCATGATCTCAGGTCTTGCATCAACACCTTTTTCCTTGAGGTTGCATGCAGCTTCAATGATGGCTCTGGCCTGCATTTCAGTAATTTCCGGGTAAGTATTACCCAGGCGGCAACCCCTGTGTCCCAGCATCGGGTTAAATTCGTGAAGAGCTTCAACTTTCTCTTTAACTTCCTCGGCACTTATACCCAGTTCCTTTGCCATTTCTGCCTGGTTTGCTTCCTCATGAGGAACAAACTCGTGGAGTGGCGGATCAAGAAGTCTGATTGTTACACCATATCCATTCATTGCTTCAAGGATACCTTCAAAGTCCTCTCTCTGGTAGGGAAGCAGTTTTTCAAGAGCCTTGCGCCTCTTAGTTTCATTCTCAGCCAGGATCATTTCTCTCATTGCCATGATCCTTTCACCTTCAAAGAACATATGCTCGGTACGGCAAAGACCAATACCTTTGGCTCCGAAATCCCTTGCTGTTTGTGCATCAGCAGGTGTATCAGCATTTGTTCGTACACTCATCCTGGTGTATTTCTCGGCCAGGTTCATTATCTCACCAAAATCACCACCCATCTGTGGATCTATGGTTGCAATCTTGGACTCATATACCTCACCTGTTGTTCCGTTAAGAGAGATCCAGTCGCCTTCCTTGAATGTTTTATCCCCGGCCTTAAGTGTACGTGACTTGTAATTTATTAAAATATTTCCGGCTCCTGAGACGCAGCATTTACCCATACCCCTGGCAACTACTGCTGCGTGAGAGGTCATGCCTCCGCGTGCAGTAAGTATACCACTGGCAATATTCATTCCTTCAAGATCTTCAGGTGATGTTTCAATACGTGCGAGTATTGTCTCCGGGTACTTGTTGGCTTCATCTGCAAAGAATACCAGTTGGCCTGTAGCAGCTCCGGGCGAAGCGGGCAGGCCTTTACCTATAACAACAGCATCTTTCAGAGCTTTTTTATCAAATACCGGGTGTAAGAGTTCATCCAGTTTATTCGGCTCCAAGCGGAGAAGGGCTGTCTTTTCATCTATCTTTCCTTCTTTAAGAAGGTCAATGGCAATTTTTACCATTGCAGCCCCGGTACGCTTACCATTCCTTGTCTGCAGTAACCATAGTTTACCTTCCTGTATTGTAAACTCAAGGTCCTGCATATCACCGTAATGATCTTCAAGTTTTTTCTGTGTATCAAAAAGCTCCTGGTAAACTTCCGGCATCTTTTCTTCAAGTGAAGGAAATTTACCTGCTCTTGTTTCTTCATCAACACCGGCCAGCTTAGCCCAGCGCAGTGATCCTTCATGTGTGATCTGCTGAGGTGTTCTTACACCTGCAACAACATCTTCACCCTGTGCATTAATCAGGTATTCCCCGTTAAAAATATTTTCTCCTGTTGCTGCATCACGTGTAAATGCTACTCCTGTTCCGGATGTTTCTCCCATATTACCGAATACCATGGCCTGGACGTTAACCGCAGTACCCCATTCACCAGGTATTTTGTTTATCTGGCGGTAGTACTTGGCCCTCTGGTTCATCCAGCTGTCAAAAACAGCACTAATGGAACCCCATAACTGCTCCCACGGATCAGTAGGGAAATCCTGGCCTGTTTTCTCTTTAATAGCTTTTTTAAATTTTGAAACCAGCAGCTTAAGGTCGTCTACTGTTAGATCAGTGTCGTTTTCAATGCCCTTTTCTTCCTTGAGCCCCTCGATAATTTCTTCAAACGGATCAACATCTTCCTTGGAGGCAGGCTTAAGATCCATTACAACATCTCCGTACATCTGAACAAACCTGCGGTATGAATCCCATGCAAATCTTTCGTTACCGGTTTTATTGGTAAGACCTACAACTGCATCATCGTTCATACCCAGATTAAGAACAGTGTCCATCATCCCGGGCATGGAAACCCTGGCACCTGAACGAACAGAGAGAAGACAGGGATTTTCCCTTGATCCGAATTCTGTTCCCATTATTTTTTCAACGTTCTTAATGGATGCCTCAACTTCACTCTTTATTAATTCAACAGTTTCTTCCCTGCCTATCTTATTATACTCCGTGCACACATCTGTTGTTATGGTGAACCCGGGAGGTACCGGTACCCCTGTAAGATTCATTTCAGCCAGGTTGGCACCCTTGCCACCCAGCAAATTTTTCATACCTGCATTACCCTCAGCCTTCTTGTCGCCGAAAGTGTAAACTCTTTTTACCTTAGCCATAAATTCTATTTTTTAGATATTAACTGTTTTTCAAAAAATTTTTAAGTCGCAAATATACAAAAAAAATATGAAGATAAAGCATTTTTGGTATACATATAAAGTGTTGAATATCAAGAAGTGTGTAATTAAATATGTTTAATATCAAGTTTAGGTTTTCTTTTTACAATTTAAGCTGTCTATATAGATATTATATGTTATTTTGGTTTGATAAATCATATTTGAAAAGTTGACCTGAAAAGACCTTTTATGAAAACCTCACTGAATTGTTTTTTATTTCTGTTCTTAAGTTTTTCCACGCTGTGCCAGGAAAGACAATTTGATCCCTACCTTACGCTTTGGTATGAGAGTCCTGCCGAAGAATGGGAGCAGGCATTACCCGTGGGAAACGGCAGGCTGGGGGCTATGATTTTTGGTGGCATTGCCGAGGAGCGGGTGCAGATAAACGAAGAAACACACTGGACCGGAGGCCCGTATTCAACTACTGTTGAAGGAGGATACATGTATTTGCCTGAGATACAAAAAAATATATTTGAAGGTAAGCCCCTGGTAGCTCACAAGATTTTTGGAAGGCACCTGATGGGTTATCCCGTGGAGCAGCAGAAATACCAGTCTACAGCCAACCTTCATCTTTTTTTCCCGGAGAATAAAGAAACCTCAGGCTACAGGAGGTGGCTTGACATGGGTACCGGTATAGTACACGTAGAATATGAGTCGGGAGGAGTGAGATATCACAGGGAAGTGTTTGTATCTGAGCCTGACCAGGTAATTATTATCAGGTTGAGCAGTGACAGTGAAAATGCTCTTAGCTTCCGGGCTCAGCTCCGGGGAGTGCGTAATATGGCTCATTCAAATTATGCCACTGATTATTTCAGGATGGATGGTATTGGTGATGACGGGCTGGTGGTATACGGAAAATCAGCTGATTACCTGGGTGTTGAGGGGCAACTGAGGTATAGAGCCCGCTTAAAGGCTGTTAATAAGGGAGGTACCATCAGGGTTGAAGGAACAGAGCTGATTGTAGAGGATGCCGATGCAGTTACTTTATGTATAGTGGCAGCCACAAATTTTGTAAACTACAGGGATGTGAGTGCAGATCCCGAATTGCGGATACAGAATTACCTGGACAATATTAAAGGCAAAAGCTTTGACCGGCTGAAAATTTCAGCTGTTGAAGATTATAAAGGCCTTTTTGACAGGGTGTGCCTGGAATTACCTGTTACCGATAATTCATACCTGCCAACCGGTGAGAGGATGAAAGCCCTTACTGATAGCCCTGACCCGGCCCTGGCAGCACTGGCATATAATTTCGGGCGTTATGTGCTTATTTCTTCCTCCCGTCAGGGCACTCAGCCTGCAAACCTGCAGGGTATATGGAACGAGGACATGAACCCTTCGTGGGATTCAAAATATACCACGAATATCAATACCGAAATGAACTACTGGCCGGTCGAATCAGGTAACCTGTCAGAATGCGCTGAACCACTGATCAAAATGGTAAGAGAATTAAGCGACCAGGGTTCTGATGTGGCCCGCGAACATTATGGCGCCGGAGGCTGGGTATTCCATCAGAACACTGACTTATGGAGAGTTGCTGCACCAATGGATGGACCAACCTGGGGTACGTTTACAACCGGCGGTGCCTGGTTAACAACTCACCTGTGGGAACATTTTTTGTATACGAGTGATATTAAATACCTTGAAGATGTTTATGAGATAATAAAGGGATCTGTTCAGTTCTTTATGGATTTTCTTGTTGAGCACCCTAATGGAGAGTGGCTTGTAACAAACCCCTCAAATTCACCCGAAAATCCACCTGAAGGGCCCGGTTACAAGTATTTTTATGATGAAGTAACGGGAATGTATTATTTTACAACTATCTGCTATGGCTCTACAATTGATATGCAGATACTGCACGACCTGTTTGGCTATTTCATTGAGGCTGCTGATCTGCTGGACAGGGATAAGGAGTTTGCCCGGTTAGTAAAAAAGGCCCGCAAAAGGCTTGTGCCGCCGCAAATAGGCTCTGATGGTGCTCTGCAGGAATGGACTGAGGATTATGGACAGATGGAGGAAAAGCACAGGCATTTTTCTCATCTCTACGGGCTCTATCCCGGGAATGTTATTTCGGCTGAAAGAACTCCCGGGCTTGTGGATGCCTGCAAGGCTGTGCTTGAGCAGCGGGGAGATGGCGGTACCGGTTTTTCGAGGGGATGGAAAATGGCGTTGTGGGCACGGTTGTATGATGGTAACAGGGCAAACAGTATCTTTAAAGGTTATATTAAGGAACAGGCTTATCCCCAGTTGTTTGCAAAATGCTTTACTCCATTACAGGTAGATGGCACCCTTGGCGTTACAGCCGGTATTACAGAAATGCTACTGCAGTCGCATGAAGGGCTTATTGATATACTGCCTTCTTTACCTGATGAATGGCCGGCAGGCCAATTCAGCGGAGTACGTGCAAGGGGTGGCTTTGAACTGGATATGGAATGGATTGATGGAAGATTAACAGGGCTGAAAATTGTTTCTGAAGCAGGCAATATTTGCAGAGTGAAGGCAGGTCCCGTATCCGGTGTTTTCTGCAATGGCAGGCCATTAGTAACAAAACAATATAATGATGGATCAATAGAGTTTGAAACAGAAAAAGGCAATGAGTATACTTTCCAGTTTTAAAAAATAATTTAGTGTTAAACTTAAACAATATTACCGGATGAAGAAATTACAATTCAGAGCATATTTGCTCCTGGCTTTTACAATCTTCCTGACTTATGCATCATATTCACAGGGTCATGATCAATTAATGCTTGAAGACATTTATAAAAACAGGGTTTACACCCAGGACCGTTTTGGTCCTGTTAGGTGGATGAAAGACTCAGAGGGTTATTCAACACTCGAGTATAACAGTGAAACCGGTGCACCCGACATAGTGAGGTATGATGCAGCTACAGGACAAAGAAAAGTGCTGATATCAAGTCAGCAGCTGATCCCCGCAGGAGAAGATCATCCTCTCAGGATTGCTGATTACACATGGTCCGAGGACAATAATAAACTGTTGATATTTACCAATACCAGGAGGGTGTGGAGGTACCATACCAGGGGCGATTACTGGGTATTACACCTTGATAGTGGAAAATTACAGCAACTGGGCAAGGATGTTAAGAGAACAACAATGAAGTTTGCGAAATTCTCACCTGATGCTTCCAGGGTAGCTTATGTAAGTGAGAAGAATATTTACGTGGAAGAACTTGATAACGGACATATTACCCAGCTTACTTTTGATGGAGGAGACAACATCATTAATGGTACTTTTGACTGGGTCTATGAGGAGGAACTTGATTGCAGGGATGGTTTCAGGTGGAGTCCCGATGGCGAGCATATTGCTTACTGGCAGACAGATACAGATGGAACCGGTGTATTTTACATGATAAATAACGTGGACTCAGTTTATTCTGTACCCATTCCTTTACCCTATCCTAAAGCAGGGACCACCAATTCTGCAGTTAAGGTAGGCGTTATCTCTTCAAGTGGTGGTGATACACGGTGGTTTCAAGTACCCGGAGATCCGCGTAATAATTATATTGCAAGAATGGACTTTATCCCCGGTTCTGATGAGCTCATGATTCAGCAACTCAACAGGAAGCAAAATACCAACAAGGTATGGATTGGAGATGTTAACTCAATGAATCTAACTAATATCCTGACAGACCGTGATGAGGCTTTTCTTGATATTCATGATAATATTATGTGGCTGGACAAAGAGCGTTATTTTACATGGACAAGTGAGCGCGACGGATGGCGCCATCTTTACAAGGTCTCAAGGGATGGCAGTGAAATGGATCTTATTACGAAGGGGGATTTTGATGTGGTAAATATCAGTCGCATTGATCCTGAAGGAGGTTATGTTTATTACATAGCTTCACCGGGTAAGCCTGTTGATCGCTACCTGTACAGAAGTCGCCTCGATGGAAGAGGTAAGGCAGAGAGGGTTACCCCTAAGGGTATGCCCGGTCAGCATTCATACCAGGTATCAGCCGACGCTTCATGGGCTATACACACTTTCCAGAATGTCACTACACCTCCCAGGATTGCACTTGTAAAACTACCGGGACATGCACAAAGCAGGTTGCTGGTAAGTAATGAAGAAGCTAAATCACGGTATGATAAACTGAACTTAAATCCCAAAGAGTTTTTCAGGGTTGATATAGGTGAGGTGGAACTCGATGCATGGATGATAAAACCCAGGGATTTTGATCCCTCAAAGAAATATCCTGTCATAATATATATTTACGGAGAGCCGGCAGGGGCAACCGTACAGAATAACTGGGGCGGAGGCGACCTCTGGCATCAGTATATGGCGCAGCAGGGCTACCTTGTATTAAGTATTGATCCCAGGGGTACCAGGTCACCACGGGGAAGAGACTGGAGAAAGATTATTTACAGGAAAATTGGTATAGTTGCACCTGAAGATCATGCTGCTGCTGTCAGGGAAGTCATAAATACATACCCCTTCGTTGACGGATCAAGGATCGGTATTCATGGTTGGAGCGGTGGAGGACAAATGACCCTGAATTGTATGTTCAGATATCCTGAATTGTATAAAACAGGTATAGCAGTGGCATTCGTCTCTGATCAGAAGAATTATGATACTATTTACCAGGAAAGATATATGAGCACACCCCAGGATAATCCTGAGGGATACAGGGAAGGATCACCCATTACCCATGCGCATAACCTGCAGGGTAATCTTCTTATAATGCATGGGACCGCTGATGATAATGTACATTATGCCAGTTTTGAAATGCTTACCAATGAACTTATTAAGCATAATAAACTGTTTGACCAGATGATTTACCCTATGCGTTCGCATGGCATACGTGAAAGGGAGAATACTTCTTATCACCTCAGGCAGACTATGGAAAAGTTCTGGCTTGAAAACCTTGAACCGGGGGCAAAAACAGAAATAGAAGATTGAAGATTACCTTACGGTGAGCTCGAATAACTCGCTTGCCTGCGGCAAACTCGTAATTCCCGGTTTACGATTTAAGATTTAAGAAATGGTCTGAATGCTTAAAAAGAGGACTTTTCATTGAACAAATCCGGGTTGTGAAACCTTTTAAGTAGTAAGGAGGATTAATTAGATGGATTATATCAGGGAATTCTGGAATGAGTTATACTTTATTACAATGGAAATGGCTCCCTATCTGTTGATAGGTTTCATCTTCGCGGGTATATTATACCTGCTTTTTCCTAAAAATAAAGTCAGGAGGTATATGGGAAGAAAAAGGAATGGGGCAGTTGTGAACGCATCTATTCTTGGGATACCTCTTCCTTTATGCAGCTGCGGTGTTATACCTACGGGTCTTTCTTTTTACAGGAACGGAGCATCCAGGGGTTCAACTGTTTCATTTCTTATTTCCACTCCCCAGACAGGAATAGACTCCATCCTGGTTACTTATTCAATGCTGGGTCTGCCGTTTGCGCTTATTCGCCCGGTTGTTGCACTTTTTACAGGCATTACGGGTGGACTGGTAACCAACAGGCTTACAAAAAAAGAAGAGTATGCTGAGTCTGATAGCACTGCCAGTAATGAAAAACTGCCATCAGGTTTTTTCTCAAGAATAAAGGCAATGCTGAGATATGCTTTTGTGGAATTTCTTCAGGATATTATGGGGTGGTTAATTATCGGACTGCTGCTGGCGGCGCTTATCGCAGTCTTTATACCTGATGATTTCTTTGCAGGCAAGGCGAGTAATGATATACTTGAGTTATTTATCATTTTACTGGCGGCGATACCAATTTATGTTTGTGCAACTGCATCAGTTCCTATTGCAGCAGTGTTGATGCTTAAGGGCCTAAGCCCGGGAGCTGCACTTGTATTACTGATGGCCGGACCGGCTACAAACGTTGCCACCATTACAATGATAGCTAAGGTTATGGGCAGGAAAAGCCTTATGGGCTATCTGTCCTCAATTATAGGAGGAGCACTATTGTTCGGGTTCTTAATAAATACCTTTCTCCCTGAAAAGTGGTTTATCGTGCCCGAACATATGATGTCACATGAGCATGAGATATTACCGGCATGGTTAAGTGCAGGCTCTGCAGTCCTTCTTGTTTTATTAATAATAAACGGTTATATGAAAAAGTTTTTCGGAAAGAAAGTAAGTGTTGAAAATGAAAATACCCTGTCATCAGATGTCCTTACATTGGGAGTCAGGGGTATGACCTGTAACCATTGTAAGAAGAGCGTCGAAGACGCTGCATCATCAGTAAAAGGTGTTGATTCTGCAATTGTGGATCTTGCAAAAGGGAAGGTTTCCATTACAGGCAGCAACTATGATATTGAAAAAATTAAGTCAGGAATTGAAGGTGCAGGATATACATGTAAAACTGATTGACCGGTTACAATAATAGACTTATTCTGCTTTATTTATCATTTCAATTTTAATCCACCATTATTCAGGGTCGACTAATTATTTGTTTTAGTCATTAAAATTCTTACCTTTATTAATTAGGATAACTGCCTCTAAATCTTTTAAGACCACGTTATTAATTATATCCTAACTTGAAAAACTATTGTAATGAAACTGTATAATAAAATCCTTATTTCTGTAATAGTAGGCCTTGTAATGGTTCCTGCCGGAATGAGAGCCCAGGAAAGGATCGTAGAGGGTAAGGTTGTTGCTTTTGGAAATATACCGCTTAATAATGTAGAGGTGAGAGTCCTGAGATCGGAAAAGAAGACTTTTACAGATTCGCTTGGGATTTTTTCCATTAGTTGCTCAGACAGGGATAAATTAAGGATAAATGCTTCAGGATTCAATGATGTTAAGTTAAAAGTGAGAAAGATAGACAGACCTCTGGTAGAACTTGCTTACAGCAACCAGAAAAGCAGCTTTTCAGCTGCGGTAAACAGCGGTCATATTTCTGAAGATACCCTGCAGGCGGCAATAGATAATTATCTCAAAGAAAATCAGAAAGACTATTCTGTTTATACCAATATTTACCAGCTGATTGATACAGAAATATTTGATGTAAATGTGAACGGTCAGAGAATTACCACAAGGAAAATAAGTTCAATAACGCAGGGACAGCAAGTCCTTCTTGTAGTTGACGGGATGGTAGTAGATGACATTTCATTCGTGTCTCCTCTGAATGTTGCATCTGTAAGGTTTGTTGATGGGGCACAGGCAGCAAAATATGGTTCTCTTGCCAGTAATGGTGCCATTGAAATTACAACAAAAAAGTAAGCCGGGCACACCGGTATTATTCGATTATCTTTTCCCGGCCCTGGGATGGTACAAGCCGATTGTCTCCTTTAAAAATATTCGGTCAATATGGGTGTATACTTCTGTAGTGAGTATGGATTCATGACCCAGCATTTCCTGGACTGCCCTGAGATCAGCTCCCGCCTGCACCAGGTGAGTGGCAAATGAGTGCCTGAAAGTATGAGGACTCACTTTCTTTTTTATACCGGCTCTTACACACAATTCGCGTATGATTGTATATATCATTACCCTGCTCAGTTTTCTTCCCCGCCTGTTAAGGAATACTATATTCCTGTCAATTATGGTCTTCAGCTTATTCCTGTCTTCCAGGTAAAATTTTATGTGTTTTATTGTATTTTCATTGAGAGGTACAAGCCTTTGCTTATTTCCCTTTCCAGTAATTGATATGTATTCATCATTGAAATGAATATCAGTCAACTTTAAATCAACGAGTTCAGAAACACGAAGACCGCATCCGTAAAGCGTTTCCATGATAGCTTTATTCCTTTGTCCCTCTGCTTTACTGAGGTCAATGGCAGAGATAATCCTGTCTATTTCTTCCACGGAGAGTACGTCGGGCAATTTTGAACCCAGCCTGGGCGATTCAAGCAGTGTAGCGGGGTTTTCCTCAGTTTTGCCCTCAATAAGCATGTACCTGAAGAAACTTCTTATGCCGGAAAGGATCCTGGATTGTGTCCTGGGGTTATCAATCCGCAGCCAGGTAATGAAAGCAACCAGGGTATCATATTTGACATCCACAGGCATAAGGGCCGGTTTAAGATTTTCACAATAATCTCTCAGTTTGTCTATATCAGAGAGATAGGCCCCAATACTATTCTCTGACAAGGATCTCTCAATCCTGAGATAATTGCTGAACTCATTGATGCAATCTGTCCAGTTCTCTTTCATTGCTTCAGTATATTATATCCAAAAGTATTATTAACGGCAATAAGTTCAAAATTTTGCATTAGAGACTGGCCTGCTTGCCCCCGGAGTATCAAATTTGTTATCTTTGTAAGCTGAACGCAGAACTTAATTACATGATTGTTACAATAATTAACGGTCCAAACCTCAACCTGCTGGGCAACAGGGAAAAGGATATATACGGTGACGGAAGGTTTGAAGACTACCTTGAATACCTGCGGGAGCTCTACCCTGATGCAGAATTCAGATATTACCAGTCTAATATTGAAGGTAAACTGATTGATTATATACAGGAATCTTCTGAAGAAAGTGATGGTATAATACTGAATGCTGCAGGTTTTACGCATACATCTGTTTCTGTTGCTGATGCTGTAACTGCAGTGACAGTGCCTGTAATAGAAGTGCATATAAGTAATATTTTAAAAAGGGAGGAATTCAGGCACCGTTCACTGATAGCTCCAAATTGCAGCGGCAGCCTTTTTGGTTTTGGGCTGGATGGATACAGGCTTGCAACTGAAGCATTAATACACATTTTAAACAATAAAAAATGAAGTGGAAAAGGACTAAGATCGTAGCTACAATTTCGGATAAGAAAGCCGAACCGGAATTCATAAAAAAGCTTTATGAAGCAGGAATGGATGTGGTAAGGATCAATACTGCTCACCAGGATATAGAAGGCACAAAAAGGGTGATGGAGAATGTCCGGAGAGTATCCGATAAGATTGCCTTCCTGCTGGATACAAAAGGACCTGAAGTGCGAACAACGGTATGCGAGATGCCTATCCCCTTTAAAAAGGGTGAAGTTGTTAAGATTATAGGTGAACCGGAGACCAGGACGAGCCAGTCTGTTATTGCTGTAAATTACCCGGGTTTTGCAGGTGATATACCCCTGGGAGCCAGCATTATGATTGACGACGGGGTACTGGAGCTTGAAGCAAGATCAAAAGATGGAAACACCCTGGAATGTACTGTAATGAATGATGGAGTTCTTTCCTCCAGGAAGAGCGTTAATGTGCCCAATGTAAAGCTTAAGCTTCCATCAATTTCCGAAAAAGACCTTACATATATAGAATTTGCCATTGAAAATGATATAGATTTTATTGCTCATTCTTTTGTAAGGTCGGCCCAGGATGTAAAGGATGTTCAGAAACTGCTTGATGAAAAACAGAGTAAGATCAAAATTATTTCAAAGATCGAAAATCAGGAAGGGGTAGATAATCTTAACGAAATACTGGAACATTCGTATGGTATCATGGTTGCCAGGGGTGATCTTGCTATTGAAATACCTTATGAGAAAATCCCGAATATCCAGCGCAGAATAATTAATAAGTGTATTAAGCGCAGGAAGCCTGTTATTGTCGCAACCCAGATGCTGCATTCAATGATCGATAATCCCAGGCCCACAAGGGCTGAGATCAGTGACATTGCCAATGCAATATACTGGCAGACCGACGCTATAATGCTAAGCGGTGAAACTGCCTATGGCAAGTACCCTGTTGAAGCCGTGGAGACAATGAATAAGGTGGCAAAAGAAGTTGAGAAAAATAACAAGAAGTTCCTTGAACTGCCGGCAGGAGACCTTACCGGTGAAGTGTCAGCCTATCTTGCGAAGGTAGCTGTAAAAACAGCTTCAAGGGTTGGTGCCAAATGTATTATTTCAGATACAGTGCGGGGACGTACAATAAGGAATATGTCATCATTCAGGGGGATAAATTATATTATGGCCCAGTGTTATACCCCCAGAACGATGAGAGAACTGGCTTTATCATATGGGGTATATCCCAGTCTGCAGGAAAAGCATAAATCAACAGACATGTTCCTTAAGGTAGCACTGAAGAATCTGCTTGGTACACATGAACTTAAAGACAGTGATATGATTGTTGTGCTGGCCGGTAATTTTAACAGGGGGGCCGGTTCATCATATATCGAGGTGGGGTCGGTTGAGTACCTCAAAGAAAGAGTTAGCTGACAATGATTCGAATGGCGTGATTTTTGCGTATATTAAGTGCTCAATTTAAAATAAATCATGCTGAAATTTGTTTTCGTTTTTATTGTTTCACTGTTCCTTCACCCGGTACATGTATCTATGTCAGGCATGGAGTATATACAGGAAGAGAGTGGATACAGGGTTACAGTAAGGATGTACAGCGATGATCTCCTGCTGGATCTTATGTCACTGTATGAGTTGCCATCTGTCCATATAAAAGATCATGTGTATACAGGCCCCGATGAGATTTACGGGGATTATGTCAACTCCAGGCTTAAGATAATGATAAACGGAAAACAAAAAGCGGCAAAACTAAGAAGTGTTGAAAAACTGGAGATCGAGACCGTGATACGACTATTTATTGAACATACCGGGAAAGTAAGTAGTTTAGATATTAGTAATACAATATTGAATGATATTTACATGGACCAGGTAAACCTTTTTATTTACAAGGATAAGAACAATGAACTGGCTTACAGGTTTGCAGGTGATTATGTAAGTGAAAAAATTAAATAATTGATTCATACAATTACCAAAAGAGTCATTATGATAAGCTCCGCAAAATATATATTGTCATCCCTGCTTTTTTTCTCTGTCATATTTAGTGCCCACGCTACTCATAACAGGGCCGGTGAAATAACTTATAAGCAGATATCAGACCTTAGCTATGAAATTACTATCACAACATTCACTTATGTTTTAAGCCAGGCCGACAGGGATTTCCTGGATGTAGACTGGGGTGATGGAACAATTTCAACGGCAGAACGAAGTTTTAAAGGCCAGCTGCCTAATTATTACCAGAAAAATATCTATAAGATAAAACATACCTATCCCGGTCCCGGTATCTACAAAATAGTTGTACAGGACCCTAACCGTAATTATGGAATAAATAATATTCCCAATTCGGTAAATGTGGTTTTTTCAATAAGCACAGTACTGATGGTAAACCCGGGAACCGGTCTGAACAGTACACCTGTTTTGCTGAACCCTCCATATGATAAAGCAGCTCTGGGTTATAAATTTATTCATAACCCCGGCGCGTTTGATGTTGACGGAGACAGCTTATCATATAATCTTACCGTTTGTACCAGGGAAGATGGTAAACCAATTGAAAACTATACTTATCCACCGGCATCAAATGAATTTTATGTGGACAGTATAACGGGTGACCTTGTCTGGGACTCTCCCACAGAGCTGGGTAAATACAATGTTGCAATGGAGATAAATGAGTGGCGTAACGGTATAAAAATTGGTACCGTTGTCCGTGATATGCAGATTGAGGTGTATGAGACAGATAACAATCCGCCTGTTAATGACACACTGGTAGATTTCTGTATTGAGGCAGGAGATACGCTCAGGTACGGTGTTAGTGCAACAGATCCTGACGGTGATTATGTGTCGCTTCTTTCTACCTCGGGAATATACAGGCTTGATGACTGTCCGGCTGTTTTTGACAGCATCGACTATGGCAACGGTTATGCTAAGGCTGAACTTAACTGGATCCCATGTCATGAAAGTGTGCGGGGACAACCCTACGATGTACTGGTAAAAGCCGAGGATAATAATGAAGACCTGGAATTGTTTGATCTGGATAATTTCAGGATTACTGTACTGGGACCGCCACCCGTTTTGTTATCAGCGGTTCCTGAGGGTAAATATGTAAGGCTGAACTGGGAACTATATGGTACTGATGTTATTGATGGCTATAACATATACAGGAGGGAAGGCCCAACTGATTTTGTTCCCGACAGCTGTACCAGCGGGATACCGGATGAGTACGGATTTGAAAAAATTGGATTTGCGGGAGGGTCTTCCACGGTGTCTTTCATTGATACAAATGATGGTGAGGGTCTGGAGAACGGCGTGGAATATGCTTACAGAATTGTTGCTGTATATCCAAATGGCACTGAGAGTAAAACATCAAATGAGATTACAACAACACTTGTATCAGGAGTTCCCCTGATTACTAATGTAAGTGTTGTTAATACAGATGATGTCAACGGTGAAATATTCATTGCATGGGCAAAACCGCAGGACCTTGATACTATACCCGGAGCAACCGGTCCTTATGAATATATTATTTACAGGGCAGAAGGTATAGTTGGAGATAGTTTTGTTGCTATTGATTCAATCCAGACTGCCGATTTGAACGATACAGTTTATACTGACCTGCAGCTAAATACTATAGATACAGCTTACGTTTATATGATAGAGTTCTATAATGATGCAGCCGGAAACAGGTTTCTTGTCGGGGAACCGGCCGTTGCTTCATCAACTTTCCTCCGTTTAATACCCGGCGACCAAAAAATCCAACTTGTAGTTGAGAGGAATGTTCCCTGGGTTAACTACAGGTATGATATCTACAGGTATAATGAAGTGACTTCTGACTTTGACTCAATTGCCAGCTCCTCCCTGCCTGAATATTCAGATGAAAGCCTGATAAACGGGGATGAATATTGTTATTATGTTAGTTCTGCAGGATCATATCAGAAGGAAGGTTTTCCTCAGGACCTGATAAATCTTTCCCAGGAAGCATGCATGATTCCTTATGATAACGAAGCACCCTGTACGCCCGCACTCAATGTTTCAACAAATTGTGACAGTCTTTATAACTACGTAAGCTGGTCGGTTGATGATACAGCATGCTTTAATGATATAGCTGGTTACCGATTGTTTTTTAAACCTGATTTTGACGGCACCCTTGAAGAGCTTATTGTTTTCAACAACAGGAATATTCTTGAATATACTCACTACCCCGGAGACATAGTTGCAGGATGTTATGCCATTCTTGCTTTTGATGATGCAGGCAATGAAAGCCCGTTATCTGTGGTAATATGTGTGGACTCATGCAATTTTTACGAGATACCAAATGTGTTTACTCCAAATAATGACGGAAGCAATGATATCCTGAGGGCTAAAACCTCAGGCCTTGTTGAAAAAGTGGATTTTAAACTTTATAACAGGTCAGGAGTTCTGATTTTCCGTACTGATATTCCTCGGTTAAACTGGCATGGTACATACAAGGGTGATCTTGTAAGCCCCGGAGTGTATTTTTACCAGTGTGATGTATTTGAAAGAAGAATTACAGGACTGGAAGAGTTCAGCCTTGCAGGCTTTATACATGTTATTACTGAGAAAGGAGCTGAACCGGTTAAAATTGAATATAAATAAATGAGATCGGTAGTTAATATATTAATTATTATTGTTTCTCTTGTGACTTCTGCTCAGTCGCAGGATCTGAATGATTATATCAGGGAGGGTAAGGCTTTTGCTGACAGGTCAAAATATGCTGAAGCGATAAATATTTACTCTGAGGCTTTAAAGAGTCATAATGATTACAGGTTGTACACGGGAAGAGCGCTTGCCTACCTTGAATCAGGTGATGTAAGCGCAGCAGTTGAAGACTATAAGCTGGCAAACGGACAGAGTTATGGCAGCGGTTTCTTTGGCCTGACCATATGCTCTATCCTCAGGAGAGATTATGAACGGGCTTTCTTTTATCTCAGGAAGCACCTTGATTCAGAATATCGTTTGCCCAGGAAAAAAATTCTGCTGGATAAATATATATCAAAGCTGGAGACCAAAGCAGGGTGGAAAGATTTATGGAAAAATGACTGGTATACGCAGCTGGAAAAGACAACAGCCAATGTCGAGTACTACGTTTCATCAGGCCGCGGCAGAGAGGCTTCCGGAGCACTGGCAGTTGTTAAAAACATGTTTGCTGAGAGTGCGGAAGTGTCCTATTTGCAGGGTCTTGTAGAAAGCTCAGAAAACAATACAAAAGAAGCTGTTGAGCATCTTAGGAGTGCAATTGAAAAGGATAGCAGGTATTACCCCGCATGGGATTTATATATTAGTGAACTTATAAAGTCAGGCCACTATTATGCAGCTGCAAATGCTTCCAGAGAAGCTATGGAAATTTTCCCGGAAAGAACAGAATTGATACTTAAAACATCTGCCTGTCTATTGAAGGCAAACGACAGGGATGGCGCCGGCAAATATGCTGAAATCTATCTCCGGTTGTATCCCGGTGCTGAGGATGCTAATCGCCAGGCAGGACTCGTTGCCAGCCAGAGGGGAGAATACAGCAAAGCACTCAGATATTACTCCGGAAATATTGAAAACTACCCGGGGAAAGCTGAATGCTTTACTGATCGTGCCGGGGTCTATCTTAAACTGAAATCATGGGATGCTGCAATTTATGACTATTCAATGGCCCTTGACCTGTCGCCTCGTGATGCAGATGCATACTACAACAAGGGGCTAGCCTTAATGGGAAAAGGGAACAACAATAAAGCATGTTATGATTTTAAGATGGCATTGCGCTATGATAACAGGAAAGCGGCAAAGATGATAAGCAAGTACTGCATTAAATGACCTTTATTTCGTGTGCTTAAGTATTTTGGTGTACAGGTCTCTTGGCTTAAAGGGTTTCAATATATAATCATTGATCTTAAGTTTTTCTATCTGGGCTTCGTGCTCTGACATGATAGCTGCTGTAAGAGCTATTACAGGCAGTGAACTGATCTCCGGATCATCTGATTTCCTTATTATTTCGGTGGCTTCAATACCATCCATCTCAGGCATATGAAGATCCATCAGTATGAGGTCAAAGTCATTGTCTTTTATTGCATCAATTGCTTCCCTGCCATTCTCAGCATGGGTAACATTAATTTCCCATTTTTTGAGAAACTTGTTTGCAACGAAGAAATTTATCTTATTATCCTCTGCTATTAAAACCTTTTTACCTTTAAGCTCATCCCATTTTTCCTCCTCTTCACCAATCTTTTCTTTGTCTTCTTCAGCGGCTGCTATTGTGAATTTAATGCTGAAAAAGAAATTTGATCCTTCTTCAGGATTACTGTCAACACTGAGAGAACCGCCCTGCAGTTCAACAAGCTTCTTACTTATTGGCAGACCCAGGCCCGTTCCTCCGAATTTTCTTGTTGTATCATCAGATGCCTGTTTAAAGCTGTCGAATATTATTGACTGCTTGTCTTTAGCTATACCAATACCTGTATCTTTGACACTGAAGTTTATATTTACCTCCTTATTCTTGCGTGATATCTCTCTTACCTCAAGACCAACAGATCCTTCCGGGGTAAACTTGATGGCATTTGAAAGAAGGTTGGATAATATCTGGTTAAGCCTTATGGGATCACCGATAATATTAGCAGGTATTTTTTTATCAACATCAAAACTGAACTGAAGGCCTTTACTTTCTGTTCTGAAGGAGTATGATCTTCTTATCTCGTCCAGGAATTCAAAGATATTAAATGTAGCCTTCTCAAAATTTATACTGCCTGATTCCATCTTTGTATAATCAAGCACATCATTTACCAGTGTAAGAAGGTGATTGGCTGAAAACCTGAGAGTCTTTATGTACTCCATCTGGTCATCGCGTGGTTTACCATCCAATAACAAATTTGTAATTCCAATTACTTCATTCAGAGGAGTCCTTATCTCGTGGCTCATGGTAGACATAAACTGCTGCTTAAGCTTTGCAGCCTCTTCAGCCTTCCTTCTCTCAATGATAAGGTTGTTCAACATGCGTTTTCTCTGGATGGCCAGTGCTATCTGGTTGCCAATAAGGCTTAAAAGGCGGAGGTCGTCCTTATTGAAAATATTTTCATCATGATAGTCCTGGAGCACCATGGCTCCTATTATTTCATTCTCAATGCTTAATGGTACTCCCAGCCATACTTTGCATGGAGTCCCGACAAGTGCAACTTCTCCTTCAGCTTCAAGTTCATCAATGTCTTTTTCAGTAAGTAAAGAAGGTTTATTTTCCTTAAGCAGCCAGCCTGTAATTGTGTTTTTTACCGGGATTTCTTCAAAATAGTCCTTCTCATCCTGGTAAAAAGGCAGGGAAAGAGTTTGTGAATCCTTGTTGTACAGTACTATGTAAAAGTTTTTAGTGTCCCATACCTTGCCAATCTCCTCTTTGATTGAGTTAAAGATGTCAGAGTAATCTGTCATCGTAAGGGCGGCGGCAGAGATATTATATATTACCGATTTAGTATCGTCATCCTTTTTCTTGTTTGCAATGTTTGTATAAATAGCATACAGTGACTTAACGGTATTTCCCTCCGTTATGGGCTGCAATACCATATTTACATATTTTCTTTCTCCGTCTTTGGATATCCTGTAGGTGTCTGTATTTATGATTTCATTTTTCGCAATGCGGTCGGTATATGTGCTTGCTTCTTCCATTTGCTCGCCGGGTACTATAAGATCATCAATGTGCCGTCCAATTGCCTCTTTCGGTTTATATCCAAATTCCCGGGTGAACCCGTCATTTATTAGTTCAACAATTCCGCCGGTGGTGGTCTGTACTATGGCAGAAGGAGATATATTGATCAGGGTCTTAAATACCGCACTTTCTTTAAGGACTTTTTCGGTTCTTATGTTAAGTCTGTCGTTTTGCGATAATTTTTTCTCAAGCTTACTAATCTTGTCCTTCAGATCAAGATTCTCCTGCTGTAAAATATCATTCCTTTTTTTGATTCTCATATCATCAAAAATACACTTTTATATAAATATTCCTGTAATACAGCTTAAATATTAATTCATTAAGTTTCATTATAATAATTACAGTACCTGGCTATGCCGCAGTCATTACAAAGTGGTTTTCTTGCCTTGCATATATATCTGCCATGCAGTATAAGCCAGTGATGAGCTAAAGGCAGCAGGCCTGGTTCAATATTTGCTGTTAGCTGTTTCTCGGCAGCCAAAGGCGTCCTGGCATTCTCTGTCAGACCAATACGTGCTGAAACTCTGAATACGTGAGTATCTACAGGCATTGCAGGTTTATTGTATATAACAGACGCTATCACGTTAGCCGTTTTACGTCCCACCCCTGGCAATTGTTGCAACTCATTAGTGTCTGATGGCACTTCTCCTTTATAATCCTTTACCAGTTTTTCAGACATGCCCTTGAGGTACCCTGCCTTACTGTTTGGATATGAGCAGGATTTGATAAATGACAGAATTTCTTCTTTACTTGCTGCCGCCATGTCTGAAGGAGTTGGAAATTCTTTAAAAAGAGCAGGGGTAATGATATTCACCCGCTTGTCAGTACACTGTGCAGATAAAATAACAGCAACAAGAAGCTCATAAGGGTTGGTATAAATAAGTTCTGTTTCTGCAACAGGCCTGTTATCAAGGAAATAATTAATTACCGCTTTATATCTGTCAGCTAATTCCATAAATCAGTTTGCAATTATACATAATTCGCTATAAATATTGAAAAAATATTTTTTTTAAGGTATTTAGTTTGACAGTAAATATATCTGACTTATATTTGCTCGAAATTAATAGAGAATGATAACAACTAACAGCTACCACTACTACTACTATTATTACTTTTTGGGAGAAAAGTAGGAGGAAGCTATTAGTTTATTTAAAATATAAAAGACAGGCCCCTCCATTCGAGGGGTTTTTTTATGGTACAAATGGCAAGATATTATTATTACTACTATTATTCTTTTTGTGATCCGGGATCCACAATTGATAGGCATATAGTATATACATGATCCCGGCCGGCGCCGGGATTTTTTTTTATAAGTGACAAAATAACAATGAACCAGGATAAATTAAAAGAGCAAATATGAGAGTACAGTTAGCAGACAGGGCCAGGACGGTTAAAGAATACTATTTCTCGCAGAAACTGGCTTCAATAAGGAAAATGACAGGCAAGGGTATTGACGTTATAAATATGGGGATAGGAAGCCCTGATATTCCCCCTCCGGCTGAAGTAGTGGAGGAGCTTATGAATGTGAGCGGTAAGGAAGATGTGCACGGGTATCAACCCTACCTGGGAACAGGCAGGTTAAGAATGGCAATTGCGGGTTGGTATAAGAGGTTTTATGATGTTACCCTGGATCCTGAAACCCAGATATTGCCTCTTATGGGTTCAAAAGAGGGAGTAATGCACATAAGTATGGCCTACCTTAACAGGGGGGATGCTGTGCTTGTGCCTGACCCGGGCTATCCTGCCTATGCAGCAGCGGCCGGTATGTGCGGGGCCAGGTGTGTTTATTATGACCTTGATAAAAATAACAGGTGGTTGCCGGACCTGGACAGTCTCAAAAAAGAGGACCTTAACGGAGTAAAGATGATGTGGATTAATTATCCCAATATGCCAACAGGCAGCGTGGCGTCCTTGTCAGATTTTAAGAATATTGTTGATTTTGCAAAGCAGCATAACATACTCGTGGTTAACGATAATCCTTACAGTTTTTTGTTAAATAATAATAAGGTCAGCCTTCTTGCTGCAGACTATTCGCATGAAGCTGTGCTTGAACTTAATTCATTGAGTAAGTCTCATAATATGGCAGGATGGAGAATGGGAATGCTTGTCGGTCATGCTGATTATATCAGGGATGTGCTCAAAGTGAAGAGTAATATGGACTCGGGCATGTTCCTGCCAATCCAGGAAGCTGCTGTGAAAGCACTTAATTTGAACGGATCATGGTATGAAGACTTAAACGATATTTATGGCAGGAGGCAGGAACTTGTTCTTGAATTAATGTCTTTACTGGGATGCAGGCCTGAGACCGGGAGTTCCGGAATGTTTGTCTGGTCTGAAATACCCCCGGATTTCATAAACTCTTACGAATTCTCAGATTATTGCCTGGAGAAATATAATCTTTTTATTACTCCGGGACTTGTATTTGGATCAAATGGCCATCGGTATGTAAGAACCTCACTTTGTGTAAATGATAACAGGATAAAAGAAGCAATTAACAGGATAAAAACTAAAAAAATATGAATGAAAATCTTGATCTGAAGGAAAGCAGTTTGTTCGGAAAAAAGGATAAACCCCTGATAATATCAGGTCCATGCAGCGCTGAATCAGAAAAACAGGTTCTTGAAACAGCAAGGAGCCTGAAAGAAATTGGTATTAAGGTATTCAGGGCAGGAATCTGGAAACCCAGGACCAGGCCCGGAACATTTGAGGGTCTAGGTTCTGTTGCATTGCCATGGTTGCGCAGGGTGAAGGAAGAAACAGGGATGCTGACGGCTATAGAAGTAGCTAATATATGGCATATTAAGGAAGCACTTAATCATGATATTGATATTTTATGGGTAGGGGCACGTACTACAGCCAATCCCTTTGCCGTGCAGGAACTGGCAGATGGTATGAGAGGCATAGATAAACCGGTGTTTGTGAAAAACCCGATAAATCCTGATATAGAACTCTGGATAGGTGCTCTTGAGCGCATGAATAAAGCAGGTATTAAGAACCTTGCTGCAATTCACAGGGGATTCAGTTTTTATGGACAGTCACCTTACAGGAACCTGCCTCAATGGGAAATACCGGTTGAACTGAAAAGAAGGGTCCCTGATTTGCCTGTTATTACTGACCCCAGCCATATATCCGGAAACCGTAAGCTGATATTCGGGATAGCACAGACAGCACTTGACCTTGACTTCAGCGGATTATTCATCGAGTCACATTACCGACCTGAAGAAGCACTCAGCGATAAAGATCAACAGCTCAGTCCTGATGATCTTAAAAACGTTCTGTCCGGTCTTATTCACAGGAAGTCAGAGATTGTCAATACAAGGAAAATGGAAGAACTTAATGAGTACAGGAGACAGATAGACCAGTGGGATGATGAATTGATCAGGGTTCTTAATAACAGGCTTGCGATATCTGAGAAGATAGGCCATTACAAGAAAAAGGAGAATATTACTATCCTGCAAACAAACCGTTGGTCTGAAATACTTGAGGACAGGTTGAGCAAAGCCAGGAAAATGGGTATGAGCGACCGTTTTATCACCCAGTTGTTTAAGAATATTCACCAGGAATCAATAAGCTTCCAGAACAGGGTAATGAATTAGTTAATTTGATTTTCTACCTTTAAAGAATATTTTCCGGATATGAAAACTGTTGATATAAACTATAAAGGGTCAGGCTCAAACATCTATATATCAGAAGCCTGGCGGTTAGTACAGGACTTGATTCCTCATGATAATGTTTTTATTATAAGCGATATCAATGTACAAAGGCTCTATGGTGACTGTTTTCCTGATTTTCCCACCATAACAATTGGTACGGGAGAAGTGGTGAAAGAGCCTGATACGGTTGAAACAATTATTAAGCATTTGCTGGCCGCTGGAGCTGACAGATCAACTTTCCTTCTCGGCATTGGTGGCGGTATAGTATGTGATATTGCCGGTTTTGTTGCCTCTGTTTTTATGCGCGGAATAGATTTTGGTTTTATTTCTACCACTCTTTTGTCACAGGTGGATGCAAGTGTTGGTGGTAAAAATGGAGTTAATATTAACGGCATAAAAAATATTGCAGGTTGTATTACCCAGCCTGAGTTCGTAATATGCGATACATCTCTTCTCAGAACACTTGATGAGGCAGAGTATATTTCAGGCCTTGGTGAACTGGTAAAGCACGCACTTATTCTGGACAGTAAACTGTTTGAGGATATTGAGAAAAATACGGAAAAACTAATAGACAGGGATACAGACCTTCTTGAAGATATGGTTTACAGGTCTGTACAACTGAAAGCCTCTGTGGTTCAAAAAGACATTGAGGAAAAAGGACTGCGAAGGCTCCTGAATTTCGGACATACCCTCGGGCATGCAGTGGAAGCCGCTGAAGGAATAGTTCACGGATCTGCTGTTGCTTATGGGATGAGCATTGCAGCTTCAATTTCCAGGGATGAGGGATATATAAGTGATAAAGACCTGGATAGAATAAACAGCTTGTTCAAAAAACTAAAACTGTTTGATCAGATCAGCCCTGACTGGGATAATGTAAGTGATAAAATCATGGCTGATAAGAAAAGAAAAGGAAAAGATATCTACTATATTCTCCTGGAGGATATAGGCAGGGCAATACAGGTAAAGTATCCGCTTGATAAGATTTTGAAGATGATTAAAATTAAAATCCAATAAGAAATGAGGCTGACCGTAGATCCTTCTTTTTCAGGTGGAAGCATTACTGCACCCGCTTCAAAAAGCGCCATGCAGAGGTATGTGGCCTGTGCTCTTCTGGCTGAAGGTACATGTGAGATACTGAATCCTTCTTATTGTGATGATGCCAGGGCTGCCATTGGCATGGCGGAATGCCTGGGGGCAGATATTTCGGAACTACCCGGCAGGATTATTATTCAGGGTGGGTTTAAACCGCAATGCAATAAGTTGTTTTGCGGAGAATCAGGTTTGGGAGCAAGAGTTTTTTCAGTCCTGGCTGCCCTCCATGACGACTGGATAGAATTAAGAGGTGAGGGTTCAATACTCAGCAGGCCTTTTAATATGCTTGCAGATACCCTAAGGCCTATGGGCGTGGAAGTGATTTCTAATAAAGATTTACTGCCGGTAAAGATAAAAGGACCAATAAAGGGAGGCACAGCCATGGTCGACGGTTCTGTCAGTTCCCAGTTCCTTAGCGGTATGCTGCTGGCTTTGCCCCTTGTTCAGAATGATTCTCACCTTATCGTAAATAATCTCAGCAGTAAACCTTATATTGATCTTACTATCCAGGTGCTTCATGATTTTGGAATAAGTATTGATAACCGGGACTACCGGTCTTTTTTTATTAATGGTGCACAGCAGTACAAACCGGGAACTTACAGAGTGGAAGGTGACTGGAGTGGTGCAGCGTTCCTTCTTGTTCTTGGTGCAGTTGCCGGGAATATAGAGGTCAGGGGATTACGCCCTTCCTCATCCCAGTCAGATAAGTATATAGTTGATCTGTTAAAGAGGGCGGGAGCTGATGTAATAGTAAATGATTATTCAGTTAAAGTGAAGAAGAACAGACTTGATAGTTTTATTGCTGACATATCTGATTGTCCTGATCTTGCCCCTCCACTGGCTGTTCTTGCATCTTTCTGTGATGGCAAGACTATACTGACCGGTACCGGCAGGCTAAAGGTAAAAGAAAGTGACAGGGGTAAAGTTCTGGAAAAAGAACTGGGAAAAATGGGTGTTAAAATTGTCAATTATGATAATCACATGGAGATAGCCGGTCCTTCAGAAATTATTGGTGGGATGTGTGATTCACATGGCGATCACAGGATAGCCATGGCATTGGTGACACTGGCCGTTGGCGCAGAACAAAAGATAGCTTTATCAGGTGCTGAAGCAGTTAATAAGTCATATCCTGATTTCTACGATCATATGAGGAGACTGGGAATAAGTATTTCAAAATTGTAAGATATAATAAATGGTTACTGAATTAATAGTTAATATATGAATACACTGGGAAAAATTTTCAGAATATCTGTTTTCGGTGAATCTCACGGTGAAGGCGTGGGGGTGATTATTGATGGTTGTCCTCCCGGTATTATGGTGGATCAGGCAATGCTGCTCAGGGATATTGACAGGCGCAAGAGTGGTAAAAAAGGCACTACGCCAAGAAAGGAGTATGATATGCCAATGATAATGAGTGGCGTTTTCAAAGGGTATACAACGGGAGCACCAATAATGATAATGACTGAAAACACGAACAAGCGATCTCCGGATTATAATAAATTTTCTGATATCCCGCGTCCGGGGCATACGGACATGGTGGCAGATCAAAAATACGGAGGGTTCTCAGATACACGCGGCAGCGGGCATTTTTCAGGGAGACTTACCTGGTCAATGGTTGCTGCCGGGGCAATTGCCAGGAAAATAATTGAACCCATAGTTGTTGAAGCCGGGATTTTGAGCGTGGGAGGTAATGAGAATATAGAAGAGGAAGTCGACAGGGCCGTTAGTGAGAAGGATTCAGTAGGAGGATTAATTGAATGCATTGCAAGCGGAATGCCGGTGGGACTTGGAGAACCACTGTATTATTCACTTGAAGCAGCCGTTAGCAGCTACATATATTCAGTACCTGCAATCAAGGGTCTTGAGTTTGGTTCAGGCTTCAGGGCTGCTACTATGAGAGGATCTGAGCATAATGACCTTATTGAGAACAAATCGGGAAAAACTAAAACAAATAACGCCGGTGGTGTTAATGGTGGTATCAGCAATGGTAATGATTTAGTTCTGAGGGTTGCAGTTAAGCCTCCTTCGAGTATTTCCAGGCCACAAAAGACTTATAACAGGAAGACAGGAAAGATTGACCTGCTTGAAATTGAAGGTCGTCATGATGCCTGCATTGCACTCAGGATACCGGTTATTATTGAATCGGCCGTTAGCCTGGCACTTGCCGACCTGGTTCTGATAAATAAAGCAATATACGGAGGTAAAGAATAAATGGAAAAGATTTTAATTGCAGGGGCAGGGAGAATGGGTTCCTGGCTGGCGGAGACACTATGTCTTGACTATGAGGTGGCGGTGTATGATAAGGATCCGCAAAAACTAAAGTACCTTTTTAATACATACAGGTTCAGGGAGCCGGCTGAGATTGATGCTTATAAGCCTGACCTGCTAATAAATGCAACAGGCCTGAAACAGACTGTGCAAGCTTTTGAACAATTGCTGCCTCATCTGCCGCCTGCCTGTATAATATCTGATCTTGCCTCCGTAAAGAACGGCCTGGAAAAATATTATTCCGGTTGTGGTTTCAGGTATGTTTCCACTCACCCTATGTTTGGTCCTACTTTTGGGAATATAAGGGATCTCAAAGGTCAGAATGCGATAATAATAAAAGAATCAGATCCCGAAGGGAAGGAGTTTTTCAGGGATTTCTACCGGGGATTGGGTCTGAAACTTTACGAGTATGATTTTATTGAGCATGATCAGACTATAGCTTATTCACTTTCAATACCTTTCAGTTCAAGTATAGTTTTTTCTGCATGTATGAAGCAATTACAGGTACCGGGAACAACATTCAGGCACCATCTCAGTATTGCCCAGGGGCTTCTTTCTGAGGATGACTACCTGCTTAGTGGTATCCTGCTGAACAAGTATTCAGTTGATAAACTATACGAGATAAAGGAAAAACTCAGCGATTTGATTGATATGCTTGAACATGGTGATCAACAGGCCCTCCATGATCTTTTTAACAGGCTAAGGGGTAATATCGGAATGGATAATTAGCCCGGCCTTTTACGGATAAGCAAAATCTCAGTTGTGGATGTCTTAACCCTGAAACGGTTATCTATCCTGTATCCTGCTACCCAGATAATTTTACCATTCATTTCCAGTACATAGATCCTGTCTTTATCAGGCAGGGGAACTTTTATGTCGACAAGGAAATCACTTATTTTTTTCCTGCCCTTCATACCCAGTGGATAGAAATAATCTCCTTCCTCCCATTTTCTGATTGTTATGGGAAATGATATCATTGAGGCATCAAGGCATGCATAGTTGTTGTCACTTATCATCGAGAATTGATCAGCCTTAATAATTTCAGCATTGTCTGTCAGGAAGGAGTCTTTCAATTCCTCCGGGGATTTGATTTCAATTATTTTGTCAGGAGGATTTTTGCTTTTCCTGGTAATTATCAGCTCTGTCCTGTCCCGGGTAATAGTGTGTGTGTCGCTGTGTAATTGTTTGCCACTGGCGGATTTTAAAAGACCTGAAATTTCCTTTGCCTGTAATCTTCCGAATCCCCAATCCCTGAAAATTTCAAAAATCCAGGTTTCGGGATGTTGCAATGAAGAAAGACTATCTGTGGAAATCCGGTACCTGCTTTCAGTCCCTTTAACTATTTTATTTTTCTTTTCCCGGATGGCACTTATGTAAATATCCCAGGCAGACGACAGGTGCTCACTTGTTTCATTTATTGATTCAAGGAAAGAGGGATTTATATCCCTGAATATGGAAAGTACATCATGCCTGATCTTATTCCTCGTATATTTTGTTTCGGAATTGCTTGAGTCTTCCCGGTACTCTACCCGGTTTTCACGAATATATTGGTCTATCATCTCCCTGCTTGCAAAAAGAAGAGGCCTGATTACCCTTCCGGTCTTTTCTTTAATACCTGTAAGTCCCTTCAAACCTGTTCCCCTGATCAGGTTGATTATCAGGGTTTCAACGGAATCATTAAGATTATGACCAATGGCAATCAGGTCAAATCCCTCACCTGAGCGTATTCTTTCAAGCCATTCGTACCTGAGATCTCTTGCGGCCATTTGAATTGAAATTCCATGTTTTTCTGCATATTCTGATGTAGCAAATCGTGTTTTATATAATTTCACATTTAGTGAGCTGCAATATCTCTCCACAAATTTTTCATCTTCTTCTGACTCCGTACCCCTGAGCTGGAAGTTACAATGAGCGGCAGCCACTTTGTATCCTGATGAATTCAGAAGATGAAGAAGAACTGCGGAATCTCTTCCACCGCTTAGTGCAACAATAATTTTATCACCGGCGGAAAATAATGATTTTGATACCCTGTATTTTTCAAGTTTATCTTTCATACGTTTATCATCTGAATTTTGTTATTCCCGGTGGTCCCGGATCAAATCCCGGAGGATCAAGCAATCGTTCTCCTTCAACATCTACATGTTGTAATATGGAACCAGGCGGGGCACCGGGATATATACCAAATCTGATCTGGAAGGTGTTAAATACCAGGTTGTCATTTCTAACTCTCAGACCGATACCGAATCCGGAAACCATGTTTTGATATTCATAAAACCTTGAACCACGGCTGTATAATACCATATCGGCAAAGCCAAAGAATGCCAGGCGGAATCCATAGACAAACATTTTACTGAATGCAACAGTTTCAAGATTCAGGTATATTCTCTGGTCCGGTTTTATTGAATCATTCTTAAACCCTCTTATTCCATAACCATCTCTTACAAAAAGATATTCATCATCGAAGCGAAAAAATCCCCTTTTATAATCCAGAGTTGCAAATAGTCTTAACTTGTATGATTTCATATCGTAAAGATCCGATATGTAATTCAGGTTAAAGTTCAGCAAACCCTGTTCGGTCATGTTGTTTTTAACAAAAGCTGAAACCTGGCCTCGCCCGTAGAAATATCCTGCTCCCGGTACAAAGGATCCGAAAGCTGATTTTATCGAAAAATAATCGCGCGGACTGAATTCATTGTATTCCTTACCATAAGTCATCTCCAGCATGCCACCGTAGGGAATGTCTTCATTACGTCCGTAATTATATATCAGGTTGGCCTTGTAAAACCTCTGGGAGACAAAGGAAAGAGATGCCAGGTACAGGTTGTATTTCTGGTACCTGTAATAGGAGTTGCTGGATATTTCCGGCCTTTCCCATACATTGTTGTTTACGTATCGGGCTGAAATAACCGCACGTGTAAAATTGATATCATTCAGAAGAAATGATCTTCCAAGCCAGAAATCTATATTACTTGATTCAACAGGTTCAGGTACCAGAAGAGTGTCCAGGTCTTCCAGTATATTTGATTCCCGTATCGAAATGCCTCCTGCATATTGTGTATAAGCTGTCAGGAAATCACGCTTAACCTCTACTTTTCTTATTCTCCTCATAAATGCATTCCTGTAGCTCAGTTTTGCATCTATCATTGTCTGACTGATGTTTTTCATCTCGTATGATGCACTGAACCCTGCTGAGTTATATTTCCTGTAGTCATATGGAACCTCCAGTTGCAGTTCATGGCCGAGGCCAACCATATTTTTTTCGAATAAAGATACTTTTCCAACATTATAACCATGGATTTCAGTCATAAGTCCCAGCGAGTATACGTCCTTTGTAATAACCATTATATCAACGTCTTCACGAGATACGGGGACTATTATTATCCTGGCATCGTATATGTATGGCAGTTTTCTCAAAAGCCTTTCACTTTCCGAGAGCCTGTTGGGAGTAAGTGTATCGTTTTCATCGAAAATAAGATAGCTTCTTATAACTGCTTCCCTGGTTTTGATATGAGTTTTATTAAGGAAGAAGTTTTTTTCATTCTTCAGTGAGGATTCAGGATCAGCCACGGTGGTTCCGAATACATTCAGTCTTTTAACGTAAATGTGCCTTATCCTCTTTCCATCGTGATCAGCAAAATTATCTATATTCTTTTTGTTTATTTTTGAGGGATTTAACCTGGCAGGGGGTATAACAACAATATCATAAAGAAAGCTGGTGAATTTCTTCTTTTGAGCTCTTGCCTTTAGTGAGTCGTAAAATATTATAGTTTGCTTATAGGCATTGGTGTCTTCAGGCATGTAACTATTCGATACGTAGATAACAGTATCCTTATTAAAGTAAACCAGAGAGTCATTAATATTCACATAGGAACCTTTTTCCACTCTTACCGGTTTAAGGAAAATGTTTTTCTGTGCTGTTGAGAAATCAGTGACTAAACAGTACAGTATAAGTGTAAATAACAATGCCCGTATGTACTTCGTATATGACATTTTGCTGTTTATTCAAAACATAACGGCCGTGGCACTTATCCTGCTGATTTTGTGCGGACAGGTGTTTCTCCAGCGAGGGGCAATGTACTAAAAAATGATTAAAAAAAAACGCGCCGTTTAATTCTAATAAGCCTTAGCGAAAACTACTCTTTGTTTTGACGGCTTGCCTGAATAAACGCATTTGCCTTCTTCATTGTTATTGCCCACCGGGATAACTCTGATAGTAGCTTTTGTTTCGTTTTTTATTCTTTCTTCTGTCTCAGCACTACCATCCCAGTGAGCATAAATAAATCCACCCCTGTTGTTTATTGATTCCTTGAATTCTTCCCAGGAATCAACGGTATAGCTATTATCATTTCTGAACTGAAGTGATTTGTTATAAATATTTTCCTGTATCTCTTTCATCAGCTTAACGGCATAATCCGTTACCTTGTCAATAGCAATGGTTTCCTTGCTTAGAGTATCACGTCTTGCAAGTTCTATAGTACCATTTTCAATGTCGCGCGGACCAATTGCCAGTCGGAGAGGTACACCTTTTAGCTCGTATTCAGCAAATTTAAACCCGGGTTTATGAGTGTCTCTGTCGTCATATTTTACGCTGAGACCTTTGGCCTCCAGTTCTGACTTGATCTTTAATGCCGTTTGGGAAATTGAATCGAGTTGAGAATTTCCTTTATAGATAGGGACAATCACGACCTGTATTGGGGCAAGGTTAGGGGGTAGCACAAGACCATTATTATCTCCATGTGCCATCACCAGGGCTCCCATTAACCTTGTGGAAACTCCCCAGGAAGTTGACCATACATGCTCCAGCTTTCCGGATTTGTCAGTGAACTGAACATCAAAAGCTTTTGCGAAGTTCTGGCCAAGGAAGTGAGACGTTCCTGCCTGAAGGGCTTTGCCATCCTGCATAAGAGCTTCTATAGCATAAGTATCTATTGCACCGGCGAATTTTTCAGCATCGGACTTAAATCCTTTAAGAACAGGTATGCCCATAAATTTTTCAGCAAAATAAGCATACAGATCAATTATGGTTTTGGTTTCTTCTTCAGCCTCTTCCCTGGTAGCATGGGCAGTGTGCCCCTCCTGCCACAGGAATTCTGCTGTTCTGAGAAATAGTCTTGTCCGCATTTCCCATCTTACCACGTTAGCCCACTGGTTAATTAAGAGGGGAAGGTCTCGATACGACTGTATCCAGTTTTTGTAAGTATTCCAGATTATGGTCTCGGATGTGGGTCTTACGATCAATTCTTCCTCCAGTTTTGCATCAGGATCAACCTCAATACCTTTGCCATCTTCGCTGTTTTTTAGCCTGTAATGCGTTACTACAGCACATTCCTTGGCAAATCCTTCAACATGGTCGGCCTCTTTTGCAAAGAAGGATTTTGGAATAAAAAGGGGAAAATAAGCATTTACATGTCCTGTTGCCTTAAAGAGTTTATCCAGCTCTGCCTGGGCTTTTTCCCATATGGCATACCCATATGGTTTTATTACCATGCATCCACGTACTGCTGAGTTTTCAGCAAGATCTGCCTTGATAACCAGATCGTTATACCACTGGGCGTAGTTGTCTTCCTTCTTTGTTAAAAAATCTGCCATGTTATTTGGTATGGAATTTGTAAATTGTTAAATGAAATTAATACTGAAAATATCGGACAAAGTAAATAAACTTACAATTAATATAAAAGCAGGAGGGTGTCATGAAAGCAAAATATTTAACCGGAATAATAGCAGGACTGCTGGCATTTACAGCACCGGCAGGAGCAGCAGAAGCACCTGCAGAGGCAACTTACCCGAAAACAACTCCAGGAGTTGTTGTTAGTACATCGGTAAGAGGCCACGATTACTTCTATGCATCAAGAATAAGACGATTTCACAGATCATATGTCTCATTCGGTTTTTATTCACCGGTGTATACTGAAGCATACTGGTATACTTATCGACCCGCAACATGGGGTGTAAGTATATATGCAGGTAATACTACCTTCGGTATGGGATACAGCTTTGGTTATCCTGACTACTATTTCTACGGTGGATATTCACCATGGGCATATTACGGTAGCTATTATCCCTCTTATTATGGATATGATTATTACCCCGGGTATTCTTATTCTTACTGGAGCTATCCCAGGTTTACTCACAGGGTAAGGATCAGAAACAGTTATCACTATCATAATCATAATTATTATACCAATTATTATTCAAGACCAGGGCATCATTATCAGCGTTACCTTAGCAACGACAGTTACTATAACTATCCTGCAAGTAAGTATGCATCTTACAACAGGCCGGCTAACAGCAGGCGTAATGTGTCAGCGGGTACAGCTACATATAACCGTAATGCCACAACGAGGCCGTCAGGTGATCTAAGGGCTACCCAGAGCAGGAGAGGTACAAGGGTTAATGTGGATAACCCCGGTCAGAGTAACCGGAATAACGGCAACCGGGACAACCGCGGTAATAACAGGTATCATGATAAGAACCCTAACAGGGGTAATGAGAACAACAATAACAACAGGTATCATGATCGCAATCCAAACCGTGGAAATAACCAGGCCAATAAAACAACAATAATAAATGTTGATAACAGAAGGACAAATGTTACCAGGGAGTCCAATACCAGGATAAATAACCGGGCAGTTAACAGGCAGGCAAACACAGTTGTAAACAGCAGGACGGGAAACAATAACCGTAGTGCAGTAAGAAGTTCTGCCACACGCAGTACAAATCGCAGTGCGGTCAGAAACTCTGGCACCAGAAGCACGAACCGCAGCGCTGTAAGAAGCTCAGGCACAAGGAATGTAAACCGCAGTGCAGTGAGAAACTCAGGCAGCAGGAGTACAAACCGCAGTGCGGTAAAAAGCTCGGGTAAAAGAAGCTCAAGCCGCAGTGCAGTAAAAAGCTCGGGTAAAAGAAGCTCAAGCCGCAGTGCGGTAAAAAGCTCAGGAAAAAGAAGCACAAACCGCAGTGCAGTAAAAAGCTCGGGTAAAAGAAGCTCAAGCCGCAGTGCAGTCAAGAGTTCCGGTTCAGAGAAAAAAAGCAAATCAACAGGTTCAAGAAGAAGCAGGCGTTAAAAGCCTGCTTTTTTTTATTCTAAAAATCATCTGTTTTTATGATGTCCCTGGAAAAATCTTATATTTGTTCTTAAGCATAATAATTTTACACTTTTAAGTTGGTATGGTTTTTGCTTCTAAATTAAGTGGATGAAACAATTTTATCGGAGGTCAAAATGAAAACTTATCTTTACATAGCAGTATTAGCAATATTTCTTTTAAGTAGCTGTTCTTCATCGCTTTATGTTAGCGGGGAATATGATGATCTCTACTATACACCTGCACCTCAGGAAGTATATGTTGCAGAATCAACAGTTCCTGAGCAGGCATATTCATCCATATCAGAGATAGAGGATAAATATGATCTTGATACACTTGTGGCTGACACATACCTTGATCCTGCCGAATATAACAAGGATCTTCAGTATTACGACAGCGACAGCAGGGATGCCTTTGATTATTATAGCGGCGTCTCATATTCAAACTATATAAACAGGTTTTACGGTAATTACTTTGATCCCTACTGGAGAGATCCTTTCTACAGTGGATTGAGATATGGCATGTCTTTCGGATACCCGTATTATTCACATTTCAGATATTATGATCCGTTTTACAGCCCATATTATTACTCGTATTACAGGGATCCTTTCTATTCTCCCTACTTTGGCTCATCTTATTACTACAGTCCATATTCATACTATGGATATGGCGGTTACGGAGGATGGGGTATTAGTCCCTATTACAGGAATTATGCCAGCAATGTTGAGTATTACCAGACACCTGTCAGGAGAAGGTCCTCTTACAGCACTTTATCTAACCGTTATGTCAGCGGAACTTCCCAGAGAAGCAATACTGCTGTAAATTCTTCATCAAGAAGAACGGCAAGCAGCGGTGAATCTGTAAATGTCAGTTCAGGTGAAGGCAGTAGAAGGACTACCAGGAGTACAATTGTATCTAATAACACCAATGTGCGTAATGCAACAGATCCTGGTGAAAGGTCAGTAAGCAGCTCATCAGCAAGGCGTACAAGGGTTAATGCAACTACAAGGGCAGCTTCCAAACCTGAATATAGCAACAGTAGCAGAACATACAAACCTACTTATTCAAATCCCAGGATGAGTACAAGGCCTGCATATAACAGTACCAACAACAGGAGCTCTACTGTAAGAAGCAGTAACCCGGGTAGTGCAGTGAGGAGTCGTTCTGCAAACGTTTCCTCGGTTAACCGTTCCTCAGGAAGGTCAATAATCAACAGCTCATCAGGAAGAAGTTCTTCGCGTTCCATTATAAACCGCTCTTCTTCAAGGAGCAGCAGTAGTTTTGGAAATACAAGGTCTTCATCAGTGAGGTCGAGCGGAAGAAGCAGCTCTTCATCAATTGGAAGCAGCAGGTCCTCATCATCCGTGAGCAGATCATCAGGTTCAGTTTCTTCAAGCAGGTCTTCATCATCCTCTTCCTCCAGGAGCTCTGGATCAAGCGGATCAAGAAGGCGTTAGGAATGATGGTGCCGTTAGTTTAATTTTTTTGTACAATAATGTTTATTATATCGTCCCAAAAAAAAGGATGACAAGGATAATATTAAATATAGTGAAAATGAAAAAAGCAATAATAATACTGATCACAGCAATAACTGCGCTTGCAGGTGCAAGGGCACAGACTATTGATGAGGCTCTGTGGTACTCTCAGATTTTTTACGGAGGCTCAGCAAGATTCCAGGCTATGGGAGGAGCTTTTACAGCACTTGGAGGTGATCTTTCAGTTTTAAGCCAGAACCCGGCGGGACTGGCAGTATACAGGTCAATGGAACTTAACCTGTCGCCCCAGATGTATTATAATAACTCTTTGACTAATTATAATAATACAGAATCAAATGAGTATGCCTATAAGTTAAATATGAACCAGGCAGGTTTAGTTTTTCCCCTCGTTTCCAATGAAAAGACAGAAGGCCTTGCCGGTTTAAACCTTGGTTATTCCTATAACAGGACCAATAATTTTAACCAGAATACACTTATCAGGGGAGTAAATGAAAACAGCTCAATGGCAGATTACTGGACTGATATTGCCGATGGAACCTATTTTTCAGATCTTGACGGAGCTCCCGGTGCTGCTTTTGAGGTTTGGATTATTGACACCCTGAGCGGGTCAAATGGCTACAGCTATGGAACCACATTCTCACAATATGGTGATAACACCAACTCCACATACGGGCAAACAGTCAGAAGACTTGTCTCAAGAGAAGGTCATATGGGAGAACATGCATTCAGTGTCTCCGCAAACTTAGGACACAAAGTATACCTGGGAGCAACCCTCGGTTTTAGTAAGGTAGATTCATATTCAACATATGAACATACTGAAACTGATAACCAGGACCAGATCTTTGATTTTAATAATTTTTCTTATAATGATGTTGTTGAAACATATGGTACCGGGTACTTGCTTAAGCTGGGAGTAATAGTAAGGCCCGTGAAAATGCTCAGACTTGGTTTTGCATTTCACACCCCTACTGTTTACAGGCTAGATGAGTATTATTATGACGGTATACGTTCAGAATTTGACAATGGTGATTATTATACATGGGAGAATGAACCCTACAGGTTCTCCTATACCCTGACGACCCCGTTAAGGGCAATGGCAGGAGCTGCAGTGCAGCTGGGTAAAAGAGGAATGCTGAGTGCTGATTATGAGTTTGTTGATTACAGGATGGCCCGTTTTTCACGCGCTTCTGATGACTACAACTATAGCTATGAGAACCAGGATATCAAGGATATATATGATGTTGCACACAACCTGAGGTTCGGTGCCGAATTCAGGATGAATGCACTTTATTTAAGAGGTGGATATGCACTATATGGAAGCCCGTTTGTCCAGGGAGAAGATAACGAAGATAATATTCATTCAGTTTATTCAGCCGGTATAGGCTTCAGGCAACGCAACTTCTCTTTTGACATTTCATATGCTCTCAGAAGTAATACCCAGGAATATTTCATGTATAACCATCCGGATATAAATCCTGCAGAGGTTACTTATAACAGGCATATGGTAACAGCTACACTGGGACTCAGGTTCTGAGGCATGACCATGTTTCAGGTCCCATGTTAAAGATAAGGTCTATTATACTGAGGTTAGGTTTGAAACCATGTATGGGACTGAATACCTGGAAGTATTCAAGCGCAGCAGAGACACTCTCTTTCTTAGGTGTGATACTAAATCTCAGGTCATTATTATCCTTGTAGGAACTGTTAAATGAGCTGCTTGTGCCTATCTCAGTACCCGTTTCAAGGATATTGTTGATTGTCATTAGTATATCCATATTCAGATCAAGAAGGTATTTATGACCTGATTCCAGCGGCTTTAATACATCATCTTTGTAAAATTCAAAGAAGGCAGATGAATTATATGCAGACTTTATTGCATGCAGGTGTTCTCTCTGCCACTTCCTTGAGTTGTCAATCCTGAGGTCTTTTATCTTAACCTTATGGAAGCTACCTCTTTCAACAGGCACTGTAAGTGGTAATACACCATTGGCGCTGTATATGCAGCAGCGGTTCCTGTAAGTTTGTTTAGAGTAATTCTCATGTTTCTCAATGAGTACACTGTCAGAATTAATTAACTCCTTAAAATAAATTACAGGCGGGTAATAAGCAGTGGACAGGATAGTTTTTTTATAAGTCACTTGAAAACATCTTATAGGTTATTGATCATGCTGGCATTGAAACCTGCACCGAACCCGTTGTCTATGTTTACAACACTCACTCCTGAGGCACAGCTTGTCAGCATAGCAAGGAGCGCGGATATACCATTAAAACTTGCTCCGTAACCCACGCTGGTAGGCACAGCTATTACGGGCATATCAACAATCCCGCCAACCACACTTGCCAGGGCTCCTTCCATTCCTGCAATTACAATTGCCACCCGGCATTCCTTGATTTCAGGCAGATTATCAAGAAGCCTGTGTATACCTGCAACACCTGCATCATATATCCTGCTTACATTATTGCCGAGCAATTCACATGTCACAGCAGCTTCTTCGGCTACCGGGATATCAGAAGTGCCGGCTGTAATAACAGCAATTTTCGTTTTTGCAGGCTCTCTTTTTTTATTGCTTATACTTATGATCCTGGCCTCTTCATGCCACACGGCATCTCCGGCCGCAGATGACACTGCCTCATATTTATCCCGGGTTGCCCTGGTCCCAATTACATTTTCCCCGCTTTGTGATATATGCCTGAAAATGTCTCTTACCTGCTCCAAGGTTTTACCCTCGCAGAACACTATCTCTGGATAGCCTGTCCTAAGCTCGCGGTGGTGATCTATCCTGGCAAAGCCAAGATCAGTGTAAGGAAAATACTTGAGTTTTTCAAAGGCCTTATTTACATCAGTTTTACCCTCAGACAGATCTTCAAGTATTCTTAATATTTCTTCCCTGTTCATTCTTTATAAATTTTTGTTCATACTCCCGGTACGGTATCCTTCAAGATCCAGGCTTATGTAGTCTATACCTGCTGCCTTAAAAGAACGGATAATACCGGACCTTGTTTCTTCTTTGATTATTTCTTCAAAATGTTCCGGGCTGACTTCTATCCTGGCGCTTTTATTCTGCAGCCTGACCCTGGCTCCCCTGAAGCCCAGCCTGTGCAGAAACAATTCAGATTCTTCAATCTTCTGAAGATCATCCGGATTTATTTCATAGTTATAAGGCAAACGTGTAAGGAGGCATGCATAAGCAGGCTTATCCCAGATCTCAAGTCCATATTCTTTCAACTCATTTCTTATCTCCTTCTTTACCAGACCTGCTTCAAGCAGCGGGCTCATGATATTTAACTCTTTAAGTGCTCTTAACCCCGGGCGATAATCGCTAATGTCATCTGCATTACTTCCATCGGCAATAATATTGTATCCCTCTTCTTTTGCAAATTTCTTAATACTGTTGAAGAGTATTGTCTTGCATAAATAACACCTGTTACTGGGATTTTCTTTTATGGCACCGGGCAGCGCCAGTTCAATTATTTTGTGTTTAACGTGTAAGGTCCTGCAGAAGCTTTTGGCTTCTTCTATCTCCCAGTCAGGAATATAAGGGGTTTTTACAGTTATCGCACAAACTTCAGCATTTGAACGTGTCCTCAGTAAATGTAACAGGAAGGTACTGTCAACGCCTCCTGAGAATGCAACAAGAATGCGATCTGAAGGTTTAAATACGCTAAGCAGTTTTTCTATTTTATCCTTTGTTTTCATAAATAGCAGCAATAATACTATTATAAACTTCAGTAAGTGGTAAATTGTTCTTTCGGGCTGCAGCTATGCAATCTGATATCTCGGGTTTGGCCGAAACCGGCACATCATTATGCCAGGCATATTTAACCCCTATCCTGCCAAATTCTGTTTCTATGCTTCCTGTTTTTCTCTTTAGTGTGTGCTTATCTATCGTAAAAATTCTCAGTCCCAGCGTGGTTGATTCAAGGTATAGTAACTCTTTGATATTTTCAATTTCGCTTTCTTTGCAAAGGATGCTGATTTTTGTTGCAGGTCGTGACCGCTTCATTGTTATGGGAGTAAGATACACATCAGCAGCTCCTTTTTCAAAGAGTTTTGCTGTAAGGTTTTCATACATTTCAGGGTTCATATCATCTATATTGGTCTCAATAACAAATGCTTTATGTCCCTCTGTTTTCTCTTCAGACGCTTGGCCAATGTAAACTCTCATTAAATTTGGTAATGAATCATTGTCTTTCTGTCCTACCCCGTATCCTGTTTTAAGGATGGTCATGTCGATCTTTTCACTAAATTCTGATGTAAGAGTTTTTATTATGGCTGCCCCTGTTGGAGTGGTAGCCTCAAAATCTACCCGGCCCATGCGTACCGGAATGTCTTTTACTATCTCTGCAGTGGCAGGAGCCGGGACGGGAAGAGTGCCATGAGCACATTTTACAAATCCACCTCCCAATTCTACAGGAGATGATATTACCCTGTCAATACCCAGTTTTTTATGACAGATAGCTGCACCTGCTATATCGATTATGGAATCCACAGCACCAACTTCATGAAAATGGACCTTGTTAATATCAATGTTATGTACTTTAGCCTCAGCTTCAGCAACTTTTATAAATATGTTCATGGCAGTTTCCTTTACTGCTGGATCGAGAGTGCTCTTTGATATAATGTTTTCAATATCAGCCAGGTGCCGGTGTACCTGTTCTTCGCGTGTCATTACAACTGTTGCTTTTGTCCCTGTTATACCATGCCGCTGATCCTTCTCAACATCCAGTCTCCAGCCATCAAGACCGAGCTTTTCCAATTCATTCCTCAGGTAATCTGCAGCCACACCCAGGTCTATCATTGCACCAAGATTCATGTCGCCACTGATCCCGGAAAAACATTCGTAGTATAATATTTTCATGATTGAAGTATTTTTAAACAAATGCTAAGATAATATTTAGCATACTATTTCTGATTATTATTTTACTATTTTGAGGGTATACATTTAATTGCAATATTTGCAGGGTAACAAGCATACAAATATACTATGAAGAGGAGAGAATTTTTTAGGAAATCTGCCGGAGCAGGAATTGCAGCAGGTGCGGCATTGAGCCTGGGAGGATATACTAAGTTATGGGCATCAGCGCCCGAAGCAGAAGCAATCGATATGGTTGCGGTTCTGGGAGGAGAGCCGGATGCAATGTTCGATAAGGGCATAAGTGCCCTTGGAGGCATCACTAATTTTGTAAAAAAAGGCCAGTCAGTTGTAATAAAGCCAAACATGGCCTGGGACAGAACTCCTGAAGTGGCGGCCAATACAAACCCGGTGCTGATTGAGCGTATAGTTGAACACTGCATTCGTGCAGGAGCCGATAAGGTTTATGTATTTGACCATACCACGCACAACTGGGTTAAAGCATATAAGAATTCAGGAATTGAGAAACTGGCTAAAAGGGCCGGTGCCAGGATAGTTCCTGCAGATACAGAGAAGTATTATCATGAGGTTGAAATACCGGGTGCAAAAGTATTGAAGAAAACTAAAATACATGAGTTGATACTTGAGTCTGACGTTTTTATCAATGTGCCGGTATTAAAGCATCATTCCAGTACTAAGATGACAGCTTCACTGAAAAACCTTATGGGTAATGTATGGGACAGGAGGTGGTGGCACTCAAATAACCTTCACCAGTGTATAGCAGATTATGCATTACATGAGAAGAAGCCAACACTTAATGTAATTGACTGCTACAGGGTCATGATGCGTAATGGTCCGCAGGGTACTTCTGTAAAGGATGCAGTTAATATGAAAGCCCAGATATTGTCAGTTGACATGGTGGCTGCTGATACAGCAGCATCAAAAATGTTGAAAAAAGAACCTCAGCAGGTTGACTATTTGCCCCTGGCAAGTGAAATGGGCATTGGCCGGATGGATCTTGAGAATATTAATATTCACCGGATATCAATGTAAGCTGTCATGCAATCATTCTCACTACGAAAAATTAGGGTAATACTTGCCAGCCTGGTTTTTGTCCTTATAACTTTGTCGTTTATAGATTTCAGACAATTAATACCTGATAAGTGGTTTAATGTTGTTCTCTACCTCCAGTTTATCCCTTCGGTATTTGATTTTATGAATGTGCCTGCACTGGCTAGTGCTGGTTTTCTCTTTGTTCTGGGCTTAACAATTGTTACAGGTCGCTCGTACTGCTCCGTTATATGTCCCCTCGGAATTTACCAGGATGTTATGAGCAGGCTGGGAGGGAGGTTCAATCGGAAAAACCGCCGTTTTGGCTTCAAGAAGCCACACACCATATTGCGACATTCGCTGCTGGCACTGTCCCTGATCGTTATGCTTTCAGGCTCAGTGATTTTAATCAATTTACTGGATCCCTACAGTATATATGGACGCAGTACAACTTACTTTTTTCAACCACTTGTTATTTTTCTTAATAACATCCTGGCGGCTATACTGTCCTTTTTTGATACATATTTTCTTTTCAAGGTAGATTACCTTAAGATACCCTTTCTTGTATTCATCATACCTGCACTTTTACTGGTTCTGGTAAGCTACATGTCGTTTACCCGTGGACGTTTGTACTGTAACACAGTATGTCCCGTGGGTACATTAATGGGTTTGATGTCCCGAATATCATTGTTCCGCATCAGGATTGACCACAGTACATGTACTAAATGCGGACGCTGTGCAGTAGATTGTAAAGCCTCATGTATTGATTTCAGGAATGAACAGGTTGACCTTAGCAGGTGCGTAGCATGTTTTAACTGCCTGGATTCCTGTCCTGATAATGCTATCTCTTACGGTATTGCAGGAACAGGTACGAAGGAGGGAAGTACTGGTCCGGACAAGGGTAAAAGATTATTTATTGCAGGGATTACCGGGCTTATTGGCTCATTGCCTTCAGTTCTAAGAGCACAGGATGCTCCGGTTCCTGAAAAAGAATCTACGGTCCCGGAAGAAAAAACATCACCCGTTTGTCCTCCCGGAGGCATCAGTATTGAGCATTTCACAAAGTATTGTACAGCCTGTTCACTGTGTGTAAGTGCATGCCCGAATAATGTAATACTGCCATCTTTCAGTGAGTATGGACTTTCGGGGATTATGCAGCCCAGGATGGATTATCACAAGGGTTTTTGTAATTTTGAATGTATACGTTGCACTGATGTATGTCCCTCTGGTGCCTTATTACCGCTTAGCCTGGAGGCCAAAAAACTTACACAGATTGGGAAGGTTAATTTTATTAAAGAAAACTGTATTGTTGAAACTGAAGGTACAGATTGCGGAGCATGCTCTGAGCATTGTCCTACCAAGGCAGTTAAAATGGTACCTTATGAAGGAAATCTGGTGATACCCGAGGTTAATAACGAAATATGTGTTGGCTGCGGTGCATGTGAATACGCCTGTCCTACAAAACCCTTCAAAGCTATCTATGTGGATGGCAATCCTGTGCACCAGGATGCAAAAAAACCGGAAGAAAAAGAAATAGAAGAAGGAGAACTGGAAGAGTTTCCTTTTTAGCACATACAAGAATTTTCTATAACTGATAATTTGCGATCACCGTGCGTCTCTGTGTTTCTCAGTGGTCTCCATGGTGAAATATTATTCATGCAAAGGCATTTAATGCCGGGTAGTTGATACAGTAGATTTTAAAAAGTGGTAAAATATGACTTTTGTCTCTATTAATGTGTCATTATTAAGCTTAATTTTGCAGGAAATCTCAAAATTATCAGATCTATTATGGAACCAACACATATTGAACATATTGGCATTGCCGTTAAAAGCCTTGATGATGCAATTCCATTTTATGAGGATGTCCTTGGCCTGAAGTGTTATAGCATTGAGGAAGTCAAAGACCAGAAGGTAAAAACAGCCTTTTTTAAGGTTGGGCAGACCAAAATTGAACTTCTTGAATCAACTGACCCTGAAGGCCCGGTTGCAAAATTCATAGATAAAAGGGGCCAGGGTATACACCATATGGCCTTCTCTGTAAGCGGTATTAAAGAGAAGCTGGAAAGGGCAGAAGAAAAGGGCGTGAGGCTGATCGATAGCAAACCAAGAAAAGGGGCGGAAGGACTGGATATTGCATTTCTTCATCCCAAATCAACATTCGGGGTACTTACAGAGCTCTGTGAAGACAAAACCAAATAATAATACTCAATAAATACCTATAATGGACAGCCAGAATAAAATTAAGAAATTAATAGAACTGAGGGAAAAGGCCAGGATGGGAGGAGGTGAGAAGAGGATCAATTCCCAGCATGCCAAAGGCAAGATGACGGCCAGGGAAAGGATTGAGATCTTACTTGATGAAGGCAGTTTCGAGGAATTTGATATGTTCGTAACCCATCGCACCGATGACTTTGGGCTGAAAGACAAAAAATTCCTTTCTGACGGGGTAGTTACAGGTCACGGTACAATAGATGGCCGTGTTGTATATGTATTTGCCCAGGACTTTACTGTGTTTGGCGGATCTCTGTCCGAGACTTTTGCCCAGAAAATATGCAAGGTAATGGACCAGGCTCTTAAAGTAGGTGCACCTGTAATAGGGATCAATGATAGCGGTGGTGCCAGGATACAGGAAGGAGTGAGGAGCCTGGCAGGTTATTCAGAAATATTTGAACGGAATATACTGGCTTCCGGTGTTATACCCCAGATATCGGCCATCTTCGGTCCCTGTGCCGGGGGTGCCGTATATTCACCTGCCCTCACTGATTTTATTATAATGAGTGAGAACAGCAGCTATATGTTTGTTACCGGACCGAAAGTTACACGTAAGGTAACGGGTGAGGATATTTCAACTGAAGACCTTGGCGGGGCAAGGGTGCATTCAACAAAATCGGGTGTGGCCCAGTTCGTTGTTGAAGACGAGGAAGAGGGCTTACTTATGATCAGGAAGCTGCTGAGCTTCCTGCCTCAGAATAACCTTGAAGATCCCCCTGTAACTGAATGTGATGATCCCATTGACCGGCTTGAAGATGATCTTAACATACTAATACCGGAAAACCCGAACCAGGCCTATAACGTCAGGGATGTTATATACAAGATCGTGGATTATGAAGAGTTCCTGGAAGTGCATGCCAATTATGCCAGGAATATAGTTGTCGGCTTTGCCAAGATGGGTGGTGCATCTGTTGGAATTGTGGCAAACCAGCCAAATTTCCTCGCCGGTGTGCTCGATATTAATGCATCTAGAAAAGCTGCGAGATTTGTCAGGTTCTGTGATGCATTCAATATACCGATTGTCACCCTGGTGGATGTGCCCGGTTTTCTTCCCGGCAGCAGCCAGGAGTATGGCGGAATAATTGTACACGGTGCCAAACTGATGTTTGCATACGGGGAGGCTACTGTTCCAAAAGTTACTATTACACTGCGCAAATCATACGGAGGAGCCCATTGTGTAATGTCCTCCAAGCAATTAAAAGGTGACATAAATTATGCATGGCCATCTGCAGAAATAGCAGTTATGGGGCCTGAAGGAGCAATAGAGGTGCTGGAAGGCAGGAAAATTGCAGAGATTGAAGATGAAGAAGAAAGAGCAGAGTATGTCGCCAAAAGGGAAAATGAATACAGAGATAAATTTGCTAATCCATATGAAGCGGCACGCTACGGTTATCTTGATGATGTTATTGAACCTCGTAATACCCGCTTCAGGGTAATCAGGGCACTGAGAACCCTTGCCACGAAGAAAGACCCGGGGCCAATGAAGAAGCATACAAATATCCCATTATAAAAAATTACGGAGATGAGTACTCTATTATCATTATCGGGAATATTCGGATCTATAGACAAACAGGCTGCAGTAATTGTACTTATAGGCTACATGATAGTCTTTCTGGCCCTTGTTATTCTTTACCTGGTATTCAGATACCTTATGCCATGGTTGTTCAAGATAAAACTTTACCGCAGGGCGGCCAAAGAGGGCAGGGCCCTTGATGATTCGGAAAAACAGGTATTGACCGGTGAAGTAAATGCTGCAATAGCTACAGCGCTATATCTTTACTATGATGAGATACACGACTATGAAAGTAATATTATTACTATCCGTAAAGTTTCCAGATCATACTCACCCTGGAACTCAAAGCTTTATAACATGAGAAATCTTGAACGCTAAGAAACAGTGAGATGAAAAACTATAAATTTACAATAAGCGGAAATACATACGAAGTAGATATCCTTGAGGTCGAGGGTGATATTGCAAAGATTGAAGTTAACGGCACCTCTTACATGGTGGAGATCCATAAGGAGGTGAAGCAGGCTAAAACACCAACATTGGTGCGGCCCGTACTGAAAGAACCACAGAAAGGTATAGATAAGAAAGAAGGCGGACCCAAAGTTGAAGTCAAGGCTCCATTACCTGGAGTGATACTAGAGCTTTCTGTAAAACCGGGCGACCATGTTAAAAAAGGACAGAAATTACTTGTAATGGAAGCTATGAAGATGGAGAATGAAATAAAAGCTGAGAATGACGGTGAGATTGTCACGATAAAAGTAAGCCAGGGTCAGTCAGTTCTTCAGGATGAAGTATTAATTGAAATGAATTGAATTTATTATGAAGAGGTTTATTACTGTTATTACTATCCTGGCAATACTCTCCTTTGCATGGACGGCATTCGTAAAACCCGGTAAAGAGGCTCCCCGGCAAAAAACAGCCCGTACGGAATTTGTTCATAGTGCAAAGACTGTTGAAACCCAGGAACCCGGAGGTGCCTTGAAGGGACTGAAGAAATTCTGGGAGTTTTCAGGATTTCGGAATGTGAGCAAAGGACACCTTATAATGATAACCATTGGCTTATTCTTTATTTTCCTGGCCATCAGGTATGAGTATGAGCCTCTGCTGCTTATCCCTATAGGAACAGGCATAATAATTGGAAATATTCCCTTCTACCAGGATGGAGATATTAACCTGCAGCTCGGTATTTATCAGTCAGGCAGTGTATTGAATTACCTTTACTTCGGGGTACTCAAAGGTGTTTATCCGCCATTGATATTCCTGGGACTTGGGGCTATGACAGATTTCTCCTCTCTTTTGTCGAACCCCCGGTTAATGATACTCGGGGCAGCAGCTCAGATAGGTATATTCCTTACATTCCTGGGTGCCCTTATCCTGGGTTTTGCGCCCCCTGAGGCAGGTGCAATAGGTATAATTGGAGGTGCTGACGGTCCTACCGCCATATTTCTTTCTTCCCGGCTGGCCAACGGGGTCAATATGCTGGCTGACGGTACAACGGTGAAGAACCTGATAGGGCCCATAGCCATTGCTGCTTATTCCTATATGGCCCTGGTGCCGGTTATGCAGCCGCCTATAATAAAGCTTCTTACTTCTAAAAGAGAGAGGAAGATGCGAATGAAACCTCCAAGGGCGGTTTCAAAACTGGAAAAAATATTATTCCCCATAATCGGCTTGTTACTGACAGCCTTTATTTCACCCAGTTCATTACCTCTTCTGGGGATGCTTTTCTTTGGGAATATTCTTAAGGAATCTGGTGTTACAAAACGACTTGCTGAAACTGCACGTACCTCAATGGTAGATATAGTAACTATTTTACTGGGATTAACTGTTGGGGCCTCAACTCAGGCAGATGTGTTCCTGACACCCGATTCATTGCTTATATTCCTGCTGGGGGCAATATCATTTATGGTAGCAACAGCAGGTGGATTATTGTTTGCCAAGTTTATGAATGTTTTTCTTAAAGGGGATAACAAGATTAATCCTATGGTTGGTGCCGCCGGAGTATCAGCAGTGCCAGATTCCGCCCGCGTAGTGCAGACTGAGGGACTAAAGGCGGATCCTACCAACCACCTGCTGATGCATGCAATGACACCCAATGTTTCAGGTGTGATAGGTTCCGCAGTGGCTGCAGGAATATTATTGAGTTTCCTTGGATAAATTTTTCACTATCTTTAGGTTTGTATTATTGTTGTATTCAAATTTACCCTGATGGACAAGCTCTCAGTAACAGGAAATAAAGGTCAGAGGATAAGATCTGATTGCGAGTTGAAACTTGAATTAAAATCAGAGGGTGGAATAATAATAAATCTCGAATCTAAAGTAAAGGCCATGTACGGCAGATCTATTATCGATCTGTGTAAGAAAGGGCTTGAATTTTTTGAAGTGAAAAATGCTGTACTGGATGTACATGATTCGGGAGCCCTGCCTTTTGTAATAATGGCCAGGCTTGAAGCAGCAGTAAAATATCTTATCAAAACAGACAGGGAGTTCCTTCCCGCAATGTCTGATGATAATACTTACACTTCCTCACGTGACAGGTTCAGGTTCAGCAGATTGTATTTGCCCGGTAATACCCCGAGCATGATGCTGAATGCCGGACTCCATTCTCCTGATGGGATCATACTCGACCTGGAAGACTCTGTTTCACCCCGAAAAAAATACGAGGCACGTTTACTGGTCAGAAATGCATTACGCCAGATCAATTTTTACGGTGCGGAGAGAATGGTTAGAATCAACCAGGGAGATAAAGGACTGGAAGACCTTGAGTATGTATTACCGCACAATGTGCATCTGGTACTTGTGCCCAAGTGTGAGAGCGGGGAGTACCTTAAAGAGCTAAAAGACAAAACTGTTGAAATTCTTAAGAAACATAATTTTATCCAGGATGTGTTTTTCATGCCAATCATTGAAAGTGCTCTTGGTGTTGAAAAGGCCTACGAGATAGCATCTTCAACTGATAATGTGGTTGCCCTTGCTATAGGATTGGAGGATTATACAGCTGACCTGGGTGTGCAAAGAACAAAAGAAGGGAATGAATCATTATACGCCCGGATGCGACTTGTAAATGCAGCAAAGGCAGCAGGAGTTCAGCCCATAGACTCGGTCTTTTCAGATGTGACCGATATGCAGGCACTGGAAGAAACTGCCAGGTTATCCAAGTCATATGGCTTTGAAGGAATGGGTTGTATTCATCCACGACAGATACAGGTAATAAAAAAGGCTTTTGCTCCTGAACCTGATGAGATAGAAAAGGCACAAAAAATAGTAATGGCCTTCAGGGCTGCAGAAGAAAAGGGACTGGGAGTGGTCTCCATTGGTTCAAAAATGATAGATCCACCTGTAGTGGACAGGGCAAGGCGAACAATTTATCTTGCTGAAAAGCTTAACTTGCTTCCTGACGGCTGGGAAAGCAAAGTGGATGAACAATAAAAAATCAATTTTATGACAAAACTGGTCAGAAATGCTGCGGGTCGTGAAGTAGTAACAGAAATAAATGGTCAGAAAGCCATCCCTTTCCAGGGTGTGGGTGCTTATAAGCCGGAAGGCATTAAGCATGCACCGCATATTTCAAGTTGTTCAGATTATCCGGCCGATGGTAACAAACAGGTAGATTCCATCAGGGAAGCATTGCTTAAAGCTGGTATCAGGGATGGTATGACAATATCCACTCATCACCATTTCAGGAATGGTGACCTGGTTGCCAATATGGTTTTTGATGCTATTAAGAAGCTGGGCGTGAAAGGTATAAGGTGGTTTCCTTCAGCTTCTTTTCCTTGCCATGAGCATCTCATCCAGTACCTTGAGGATGGTACCATACATCACATTGAAGGTAGTATGAATGGCCCGCTCGGAAAATATGTGTCGGAGGGAAACATGCATGGTATGGCGGTCCTGCGCTCACACGGTGGCAGGTACCAGGCAGTGCAGGATGGTGAAGTGGAAATAGATATTGCTGTTATTGGAGCACCTGCAGCCGATCCATTTGGGAATGCAAACGGTCTTGAAGGCGACTCTGCATGTGGCCTTCTTGGTTTTGCTCTGGCAGATTCACAATATGCAGACAAGGTGATTGTGGTAACTGATAATATGGTACCTTTCCCCTGTATACCCTGGCAAATACAGGGTAATAATGTGGATCTTACGGTTGAAGTTGAGAAAATCGGTATACCGGAAAGAATAGTTTCCGGGACTACGAGGATAACAAAGAGTCCTGACAGGTTACTGCTGGCCGAGCTTACAGCCAGGTTTTGTGATTATGCCGGGATAATAAAAGAAGGATTTTCATTCCAGAGTGGTGCAGGAGGGACCTCACTGGCTGTTGGTGAATTCTTTAAGTCCGTGATGAAAGAAAAGGGAATAAGAGCAAGATTCGCCAGGGGAGGCAGTAATAAATACCTTGTTTCCATGCTTGAGGAAGGACTTGTGGATTATATCCTTGACGGGCAGACGTTTGACCTTGATGGGGTGAGGTCGATGCGCGATAATCCCAGGCATGTTTGGACAAGTCCCTTTACAAGTTATAACTATCACGGTAAAGGTAATTTTGCACCACTTGTGGATGTTGCAATCCTGGGAGCTACAGAGGTGGATGTAAACTTTAATGCTAATGTAGTGACCCATTCAGACGGCTATCTTTTACATGGAATTGGAGGATGGCAGAATTGTCTTTTCTCAAAAACAGTAATTTTGCCCCTTCCGCTGGTAAGGGACCGTGTACCGGTGATTATTGATGAAGTTACTACTCTTTGCGGTCCGGGAGAGTTGATCGATGTTATTGTCACCGAAAGAGGAATTGCTGTTAACCCATTGCGGAAAGATCTTATTGATGCAGTTAAAGATAGCGGTCTTCCGCTCAAATCAATTCATGAACTAAAGGATGAGGCAGAAAAAATATGTGGCAAACCAGAAAAGAATGATACCGGTGAAAAGGTCATTGCAGCTATAAAATGGGTTGATGGAACAGTAATTGATATTGTAAGAAAAGTAAAAGTACAAGAATAATACACCCGATAAAAGCAATAATTATGAGTACCTACAAATGTAATGTATGCGGCTATGAGTATAATCCTGAAGAGGGAGATCCTTCCGGTGGAATAGAAAAAGGAACAGCATTCAATGATCTTCCCGATGACTGGACATGCCCGGTCTGTGGAGCAGGTAAGGATGAATTTGAAAAAGCTGACTGATCAGCTTTCCGGGATATTTTTGAGTACATCTACCAGGAGATCCCAGAATTTTTTGGTTGTTTTTATGTCAAGCCTCTCCTGAGGAGTGTGTGCTCCCAGTATGGTTGGCCCGAAGGATATCATATCAAGTCCGGGGTACTTTTCTAGAATAAGTCCGCACTCCAGTCCTGCGTGTATAGCTCTTACAACAGGCTCAGTTTTAAATAAGTTCCTGTAAGAACTTGCTGTAATAGCCAGTATCTCTGAATTAGTGTCAGGCTTCCATCCAGGGTATCCGTCTGAATGAAAAACATTTGCATTGTTGACTGAGAATATCTGATTTATTCGTCCTGATATCTCTTTTTTGGCAGATTCAACCGAGCTCCTCTGGCTGGTTACTATCTTAATGTGATCATCAATAAACTTAACAGATGCAAGATTTGTGGAAGTTTCAACCAGGCCTTCCATGTCTTCAGACCATGCTATAACTCCGTGGGGGCATTTATCCAGGGCATCCAATAGTGAAGCATGTGTATTTTTATCAATAAGCGTACCGGGCACATCTGTTTTAAGTGCTTTGATACTTATGCCGGGCTCGGTATCGCTGTATTTTTCATTTACTTCTTTAAGGAAGGAATCAACCTCGCCGGGGATGCTGTCTGCATATTTACTTTCACAGGTAACAGAGGCGAAAGCTTCCCGTGGTATTGCATTGCGGAGGTTACCTCCATTAAAGTATGATATCCTTATATCATATTTTTCAGTTAATGTAAGCAGGAGACGGGTCATTAGCTTCACTGAATTAGCAAAACCCTTGTGAATTTCATCACCTGAATGACCTCCCTGGAGTCCGGTAATCTCCAGATTGTATGCTATTGAATTATTTTTAACAGGCTCTGTTGTATATGGTATTTCTGCCACTGTATCAATACCACCGGCGCAACCAATAAAAAGTTCACCTTCGTCTTCAGAATCGAGGTTAAGAAGAATCCTGCTTTTAAAGAAGTTTTTTTCCAGTTCAATGGCTCCGGTCATGCCTGTTTCTTCATCTACTGTAAAAAGGCACTCTACCTGCCCGGTCTTTATGCCGGGATCAGACAATACAGCCAGCTGAGCGGCTATACCTATCCCATCATCAGCACCAAGGGTTGTATCTTTTGCCCTGACCCAGTTCCCGTCAATATATGGTTTTATCGGGTCTTTATCCCAGTTATGATCAGTGCTGGCATCTTTTTCACCTACCATATCCATATGACTCTGCAGAAGTACTGACTTTCTCCTTTCATAACCCGGATCTGCAGGCTTGACAATCAATACATTCCCTGCTTTGTCTGTTTTATTCTGCAGCTTATGCCTGCCGGCAAATTCAATCAGGTAATTTCTTATGCTGTCTTCATTTTTTGAAAGCCTGGGGATTTTGCCAATCTCGTCAAAATATTGCCATACTTTCAGTGGTTCAAGATTGTCGAATATCATAAAGATTTGTTTTGCTTGGATACGTGAAAAATATTAAGTGCAAATGTATTAAAAAATGATTTAGATATAAATATTATTATACTTTATAGCTTTTAGTTAATAAAAAAAAATTAGTATTTTCATTCAACAAATTTAAGGTCTAAAATCTAAACTAAATATCGATATGACAAAACGTAAAATTGTAACATTACCGGGCGACGGAATTGGAGGTATAGTGCTTGAACAGGCAATCAGAGTATTGACGGCGGCTGGATTTGAAGCTGATTATGTTCACGGAGATATAGGCTGGGAATTCTGGTGTAAAGAAGGAAATCCTTTGCCGCAGAGGACTATTGACCTGATTGAAGAGCATAAGATCGCACTTTTCGGTGCCATAACTTCCAAGCCTAAGGATGAGGCAGCAGAGGAACTGGATCCCTCACTGCGCGACAAGGGATTTGTATATTCAAGCCCGATAGTGGGGCTGAGGCAACATTTTAACCTGGATGTATGTCTGCGTCCGTGCAGGACCTATAAAGGAAATCCTTTGAATTTTATCAGGAGGAACAGAGAAGGTTCTTTTGATGAGCCGGTTGTTGATGCAGCAATTTTCAGGCAGAATACAGAGGGCCTTTATGGTGGCGTTGAATGGTCAAATCCACCATCATTAGTATATAAAGCCCTTATGACACATCCTAAATTCATAAAGAATTTTGGCAATGTACCTGTTGAAGAAATTTCAGTCTCAACGCGCATTTTTTCAAGAAATGCAACTGAACGTATTGTAAGGGCAGCATTTCAATATGCCCGTGATTTTGGTTATAAATCTGTTACTGTTTGTGAGAAACCGAATGTTATCAGGGAAACATCAGGCCTTATGCTGTCACTGGCAAAGCAGATACATAAGAATGAGTTTCCTGAGATCGACTTATGGAATACAAATATTGATGCCCAGATGATGTGGCTTACAAAGAATCCTGAAAACTATGGAGTGATTGTAGCGGGCAATATGTTTGGAGATATAGTATCAGATGCTTTTGCCGGTCTTATAGGAGGCCTTGGCTTTGCCTGCTCGGCACAGTTTTCAGAGGATGGTGTAGGTGTATTTGAACCCACACATGGTTCAGCTCCCAAATATGCTGATTATGAAAAGTCAATTGTAAATCCTGTGGCAATGATTGAGTCAGCCTGCATGATGCTTGATTACATAGGCGAAAAAGATATTGCCTCCAGGATAAGAAAAGCAATTGCCGGAGTTATTGAAGAAGGAAAAGTAAAAACATATGATATGATGAAAATGCCGGGTAAGCCTGACGTTATTGAACAGGGAGCGGCTACAACTCAACAGATGGCAGACGAAATTATTGCAGCATTATAAAAATTTTCTGGTATGAATAATGAAGTTTATGATCTTTGGCCTGAACTGGACTGGATAGAGGATGGCGACTTACGTGATAAAACAGCAAGGACATGGGAGCTTGCCCTTGAGAGAAGCATTCTTAGCGCAGATGACCTGAAAAAAATTCCGTTTACCTTATTATGCGGACCTGATTTGAAGGTCAGTTTTATGGATCATAAGAGATGTGTGGTGCATATTGCTCTTGCAAGTGGTAAAAAGATGAACAGTTTTTTCAGGGATGAACTGCCCGTTGATATGGATATACTTATATCAGGGGCAATTCTTGCAGATGTAGGTAAGTTGCTCGAGTATGTAAAAGATGAGGATGGCAGGGCTGTACAGGGTACATACGGTAAGTATCTGCGGCATCCATTTTCGGGTGTTTCGCTTGCTGAAGAATGTGGCTTGCCGCCTGCAGTATGCCATATTATTGCAGCTCATGCGGGAGAAGGTGACCATGTAAAGAGGACAACCGAAGCATATGTAGTTCACCACGCTGACTTCATGACTTTCTTGCCTTTCAAAAGCAGGCTTAAAGTTTAGTTCAGTTATTTAGCCAAGCTTCATGCGCTCAACAGCTTCTATATTCCGCTCATTTGATATGGCCTTGGCAGCTGGAGTGTAGAGGAAATCTATAAGGTTTTTATGTTTATTAACAACCTTCCCTCTTACAACTTTGGCCGTTGCATTCACAAGACCATTCTCTTCGGTGAATCCCTCATCGAGCACACCAAGGGCTACGGGTAACCATCGTTGCGGGAACATCTTTCCGTATTTTCCGTTGCTTCTGTATTCGTTGATTTCATTCTCGATCAACATCAGAACGGCCCGTTTGCCTTCTTCTGAATCTGAACTGATCTTTTTGTCGTCAAGGTAAGACTTAAGATTGTGCTGGTTAGGAACAACGAGCCCGACTGTATAAGGTTGCTGGTTATTGTGTAATATGCACTGGTCAATGTATTTTGACTGTTCCATTATTGCCTCTTCAATGCTTTCGGGGCTGTATTTCTCTCCGTCATCTGAAATCAGCAGGCTCTTGAACCTCCCAAGTACATACAGGTATCCATCCTCATCAATATAGCCAAGGTCACCGGTATGAAGCCATCCGTTCCTTATAGTCTCTTTGGTGGCAATCTCATTCTTCCAGTAACTATGCATTACATTACCGCCCTTAATCACTATTTCACCTTTTTCACCGCCTGGCAGAGAATTACCGTCTTCATCACAGATTTTGAATTCCATATTATTTACCAGCTTGCCTGACGAACCCAGCTTATGATTGGTTTTTGAGTTAGAAGAGATAATAGGTGATGCTTCTGATAATCCATATCCCTGGAAAACAGGTACCCCAATGGCATAAAAGAATCTTTGCAGTTCAATATCCAGAAGGGCTGCACCTCCGATAAAGAAGTCCAGCTCACCCCCAAAGAAGTCGCGTATCTTTGAAAAAACCATCCTGTCAAAAAAATTGACCAGTGGTTTTAACAGCTTCCTTGCTCCTTTACCCTTGTTCCATCCTTCAAGGTTGTAACTGTAGGCTACCTTGAGCCCCAGATCAAACATAAAAGCAGAAAAACTGCCTTTTTCACGTACTCCTTTTTCTATATTCTTCTTAAAGTTCTTGCTTACAGCCGGTGCACTGAGTAGTATGTTGGGCTTTATTTCCCGCATATTTACCGGGAAATTCCTCAGAGTTTCCATCGGTGTTTTGCCCTGTTTAACCGATGCAATGCTTGCTCCTTTACCCATGAAAGCAAATATTGCTGCTGTGTGTGCAAATGAATGATCCCACGGAAGGTAAAGCAGGGTCTTCCAGTAAGGAGGAATATCCATTAAACTATAAGCCTGGTATACATTGGTAACATAATTTCCGTGAGTAAGTATAATACCTTTCGGATCTGCCGTTGTACCCGAAGTATAACAAATATTTGCAAAATGCTCCGGGGTGATATTCTTATATATTTTTTCAAATTTCTCCCTGTTACCGTCTTTTTCCAGCCACTCTTTACCAAGTTTTTTTACATGGTTAATATTTATTTCATTGTCGGCATACTCTTCTTTTCTTTCAAAGCATATTATTTTTTCAATTGTTTTGCATTCATCAATTACTTCCATCAGCTTTGGCGTCTGCATGGCTGAGACCATAATAAACCTGGACTCGGAATGGTTTAGCCTGAACTTTATTTCTTCAGCATTCAGTTTGGTTGAAAGGGGTACGTTTACTGCTCCGGCATAGAGGGTGCCGAGTTCTCCAATGATCCAGTTATTGCATCCTTCAGACAATAGGCTTATCCTGTCTCCCTCCTTGAGACCAAGCTGCATCAGGCCTGCACCTAATTCATGTACCTGCTTTAAAACTTCAGCATAAGTAGTCCCTTCGTACTTGTCTTCCGGCTTCTCCCAGAGATAAACATTATTTGAATATTTACTTACGTTTTCTTCGCAAAACTGAACTATTGATTTCATTTTCTGATTGTGATTGGTGTAAAGTCATGCGAAGATACTAAATTTTGTATTATTCAGTATATATTGCCGGTACCTGGAATAGTACACAGCTACCAATTATTTTGTATATTTGTTAAATAACAGGCACAATAAATGAAATAAAAATGAGAAAGATAATACCAATATTCGTAGCTCTGTCATTACTGGCGGGTTCCTGCAAGTTTATTGAAGAGAAAGGCTGGTTTGGAAAGTCAAAAGTTGATACTATGGCTGTTTATCTTGCAAAGCAGGACAGCATTAGAAAAGCAGATTCTATTCAGAAAGAAATAGATAAGATGAAGGCTATTGAGCAGGCCAGGCTTGATTCAATACAGGCCGAAGAGCAGGCCAGGCTTGAATGGGAAGCCAGGTTCAGGTATCATATTATAGTTGGTAGCTTTTTAACCCCTGAGTATGCTGATGATTACCGGGATTATTACCAATCAATGGGATATGATGCAACAATTATAGACGGACCGGAGAATCGTTTTCACCTTGTTTCCGCGGAGGTGCATGATAACCTGAGGGATGCAGCAAGCAGGTTACATCGTTATCAGGATACCGTTAACTTTGAATCCTGGCTCTATATCGACGAGTAAGGTCCCTGTCTTTTATTTTTGCCTGACTATTGTTTCTGACCTGTCAGGTCCGACTGAAATAATATCGACCGGTATGCCTGTTTCATTTTCAATATAAGAGATATAGTTTCTTAGAGCTTGCGGTAATTCATCATAATCGCGTATATCACTTATGTCTTCCTTCCACCCGTCCATCTGGATATATACAGGATCTATATCTGCTGCTATGTTATAGGGAAGTTCTTCTGTAATTGAATTTTTGATCCTGTAAGCAGTACAAATGTTTAATTTTTCAAAGCCGCTCAGCACATCAGCTTTTGTCATAATTAATGAAGTAACCCCATTAATCATACATGAATATTTAAGCGCAGGCAGGTCAATCCAACCGCAGCGGCGAGGGCGGCCGGTTGTAGCCCCGTATTCATGTCCGCGGTCTCTCAGGTTACTACCCGTATCATCATGCAATTCAGTAGGGAAGGGGCCACTGCCAACCCTGGTGCAGTAGGCCTTGAATATCCCGAAAATACGACCAACCGCTCCTGGTGATATGCCAAGTCCTGAACAGGCTCCGGCACTGATTGTGTTGGATGAAGTAACAAAAGGATAGGAGCCGAAGTCAAGATCCAGCATTGTTCCCTGTGCTCCCTCTGCTAGTATAGTTTTGTTCTCTTTAATCTTATTATTTATAAGGTATTCTGTATTGACAATTGAGAACTTTTTTAACATTTCTATTCCCTCAAACCATTGCTGTTCAATTTGTTCCAGGTCGTTTGTTCCGGGATAACCAGCAAGCAGATCCAGGTGTCTTTTCTTATGCACTTCATACAATTCACGGAAGTTACTCTCGAGAATGTCACCAACACGCAAACCATTGCGTGATGTTTTGTCTGTATATGCAGGCCCGATTCCTTTCAGGGTGGATCCTATTTTTGATTTACCCTTGGCCTGTTCATATGCAGCATCCAGCAACCTGTGTGTTGGTAGTATAAGATGTGCTTTGGTGGAAATGACTATCCTCTTTATCAATACATCTTCAGTTAAGTTTAATTCTTTAATCTCATCGATAAAAACTGAAGGATCAATAACCACACCGTTTCCTATTATATTCAGTGTATCATCCCTGAAGATACCCGACGGGACCGTATGAAGTACATATTTTTTATTTTCAAATTCGAGAGTGTGTCCTGCGTTGGGTCCGCCCTGGAAACGTGTAATAAGGTCATAGTCAGGGGTCAGGGCGTCTACAATCTTGCCTTTTCCTTCATCTCCCCATTGCAGACCTAAAAGAATATCAATTTTTTTCATACCTGGATTTAAATAAACAAAAAACGTCGAAAAATACTAAATATTTTCCTCTTTGACGATTAGAATCCTTTCTTCTTTATAATATCTCTTGTGTGGCTCTGGCAGTGTGAAAATTATTTTCGTGACAGTACTCTTTAGCCTGGTGCATGAATGCCTGCATATGTGTTTCAACAGTGGCACTATCCTGGCCGTCGTATGCAAAATTAAGCCATGGTAAATTGTTGTGGTCTTTTCTGAAGTCGCCCGACACAGATGCAACAATAGTGCCTGGCATGCATGTGAAGGGCAATATATAAACAACTCCTGATATTCCGAGTGTACTTAATGAGCTGGCTGAACCAAGTGCTACAACAGGCTCACCGTCATAGTCTTTATGAATATATGGTGCCGAACCCCTTATTAAATCATCAACATTGAAATAGTCATGCAGGTGCACATACTTTTGTGCTGCTTTATTCATTTTACCGGATGTATAGTGTTGGTATGCAGCCTGTATTTTGGATTTGACAATGCCGGCACAGTCATTCTTCCACCGGCTGTCGCGTGTATACCTGTATGTGGAGTAGTGCAGCCATTCACAGAACCTTGGTACCATTGTTTCTGCTCCAAGCGCCTCAAGCCTGTCTACAAGATATGCGCTGCAAAAAGGATTGTCCCTCATGAATATTTCACCCACAATGGCTATCACCGGCTTTTTTATGGATCGGTCAACATTTATTTTACTGAATTTTTTTCCTGATTCTTTGATGAAACCGGGTATTCCTTTTGCTCCATTCTCAACAATTTTTATCAGTTGATTCAGCTGTTCATTGTAAACCCTGTCTGTTTCTCCCTTATGCAGTTCATAGGGCCTGGTTTCCTGCTTGTATTTTCTTAAAACATCAACACCGTTGGATCCCAGCCAGGCAATTTTCCTGAATTTCTGTGCATGTTCAGCTGTAAGCTCGGCATAAGCATTATCATTACTCGGGGTAACGATTGATGCCTCATGATATCCCAGTTTATCAAATATCTGCCGTTGAAGTTTGTTATAATCACCAAACCTGCACGGTCCGTTATGATCAGGCATAAAGAAGGAGCAATGAGCCGGGTTGGATCCCGGTTCCATCAGCTTTTTCAGGAAACTGCCTGTTGTGCAGATCATAGGAAAGCATTCCTGCCCGGTTGTATGTTTTTGTGCTATTTCAAGATCTTTTTCATCCTGCTGTGGCAGTACCTGCGAATCAATGCCGCAGCTGCGGGTGGCAGCAGACAGTATATGGACTACATCATTGGCATAAGGATAATAGAGGGTACGACCTTCAAGCATATTATTCGGAACCGATTTCTTCCTCATTTTATCAAGGAGGATACTTTTGTTTTTGTCGTAGCCCGCCAGGCTGTCGAGAAATGCCTCGCATCGTGTTATCATTCCTGCATCAGCGCTGTGCTCGTCTACCTCAAGGTGCAGGTATGGTTTCGCACTCATTTCGTGTCTGACATAATGAGAAATAAACGAGTCAGGCCCGCATCTGAAATTACTCAGATATACGGCATACAAATCGTTTGATTTCTTTACAATTCTTGATGCCGCAATTATCTTACGTCCGTTTGGCCAGTACATCATAGGGTAATCCTCAAAGATATTTTCCCTGTCAAGTGGCAGGTAGTCAACAGGTATGGGTAGTGTGTTGAGGTTTATAAGTTTATCAATAAGGTCCAGGTTAAGCAAAGGGTCGCCTGTGTTGTAGGGGCGACCCAATACAACAAGCTTTTTTATTCCGGGGCCATAATCTTTTGCGAGTATTTCCCTTCCACGTGCCTTCAGACTGGTTTCAAAGGCTTCCTGTTCCCTGTCTGCTGCTATAATGGCTTTCCATGTCAGTGCCGGAGCTATACCAAATCTTTCCTTCATGAATGTGCCCAGTTCTTTCTTCAGGGCAGTTCTGTAATGCCTGAAATGAAGGGATGGCATCATAAGCTTATCCCTGGTGGACTGATCCTTGAATGCACTTTTTATCATAAAAGGGGCTGCCTGGACCCACGGGCAGTTGCAGTTATTGGTTGGATTGCCGGCATCAGCTTTCATGTTGACTACAAAAGGAATAAATATATGATCGATATTCCTTTCAAGAAGATTTTTGATATGTCCGTGTACCAGTTCCATCGGGAGGCAGGTCTCTGAAACCATCAGCTCAATGGATTCTTTTAACATGCTGCTGTCTGAAGGATCTGAAATGATGACATTGAATCCAAGGGAAGTGAAAAACTTCCTCCAGAATGGAAATTGCTGGTAAAATAACATGAGTGACCGGGGTATGCCGATAGTTAACTTTTCTTTGTCTTTTTTCTGAACATAATCACCCAGCAATAAACGATTTCTTTCAGCAAAAAGATCGGGGATATTGTTTTCTTTTTTCTTTCTTTCTTCCTTTTCATATTTTTCGCACCGGCCTCCATAGAAGAGGGCTTTTTTCTCACCCTCTATCTTTACTGATTGAATTTCGCAGTTATTAGAGCATCCCTGGCAGGTAAAACGTTTCACCTTATAGGTTTTATTGCTTATCTCAAAACCCTTAAAACTGGTGGTTTTCTTGTCACCTATTCTCTCCCTGGCCAGCATTGCAGCACCTATAGCCCCTGTTACATCAAAATGCGGGGGTATGGTAATCTTTTTACCGGTAACTTTTTCAAAGGCAGCCACTACAGAACGATTATTAGTAACACCGCCCTGGAAGAATATATTATCCCCGATCATTTTCTCCCCAACAACTTTCTGAATGTAGTTTTGTACGATAGAATATGCCAGTCCACCAAGCAGGTCATTTAGTTCAACACCTTTTTGCTGATTGGTGTTAAGATCGGATTCCATGAATACCGTACACCTGTCACCCAGCCTGGCGGGTTTTTTTGCGGCAAGGGCAAGCCTGCCAAATTCACCTTTAATATTTATCCCTAGTTTCTCGGCCTGCTCTTCCAGGAAGGAACCTGTTCCTGCAGCACATACTTTATTCATTTCAAAATCGACCACAACACCATTTTTTATGCTGATGTATTTTGAATCCTGGCCCCCGATCTCAAAGATTGTATTTACGGTTTTATCCCAGGCAATTGCTGCAGTGGCCTGTGCCGTTATCTCATTCCGGATAATATCGGCTCCGATAAAATCGCCTGTTAGATAACGACCCGAACCGGTGGTGCCTGCACCAACAACATTAACCTGTTTTCCCACTTCCGTGTAAATCTCTTTAAGACCTCTCCTTATTGCTTCAAGAGGCTTACTGGCCGTTGGCAGGTAACGCCTTGCAACAACCTCATTTTTTTCATCAATAAGAACAACATTGGTACTGAGAGATCCTACATCAAGGCCGAGGTAAACATTGTGAATGCCCGGAGGCAATTTTTTTACGTCCTTATTATATACTGTTTCAGGTTCTTTAAGAGGAGTGAGATAATAGGTTTTGCCTTTTCCATTAGTGAGGTATTTCTCAAGTTCAGTGGTTCCCCGGAAAGGTTCCGGCCTCTTTTGATTTCTTACTGTATAATAAATCGCCCCAATAGCCCCCGTAGATGCATAATGATGTGGTATAATGAGTTCATTGTTATCCAGGTCAAATACTTCTTTTATTGCCCTTCGCATACCCGCATTGGCTGCCACGCCACCCTGGAAGGAAAATGGCTTTTCCATATTTTTCCCTCTGCCCAGTGTTGATTTGTAATTCCTGGCCACGGCAAAACAAAGGCCTGCAACAATATCATGTAAAGGGGTGGCTACCTGCTGGAGATGTATCATGTCACTTTTTGCAAAAACACTGCACCGTCCGGCAATGCGTGGAGGGTCTTTTGATCTTTCTGCCAGTCTTCCAAACTCATCAACGATATTTACTCCTATTCGTTTTGCCTGCTGGTCGAGGAAAGATCCTGTTCCTGCAGCGCATAAACTGTTTAAGGCAAAGTCAGACAACCTGGCTGAATCATGATTGCCATCTGTGCTAAGCTGGATCAGTTTTGAATCCTCACCACCTATTTCAATAATGGTACGTACATCGCTGTGCAGGTTCAGAACTGCTTCAGATTGTGCTATTACCTCATTAATAAATGATCCCCCAATCAAATCTGATGCCTGGCTGCCTCCGCTACCGGTAAATGACAGAGAGTCAAAGCTCTTAAGAGAGAATGATTTTTCAAGGCTTTGCAGTTGTTCAAGAACAACATTAAAAGGTTTACCCCTGCAGTAAGTATAATCCTCGTAAATTACTTTAAATTGCTTCCCAAGAACAACAGTATTAACAGATATTGATCCAATATCAATACCCAGATGCAATTCATCCGACATTGATTTGTACATGGCCCCTGTATTACTGATGAATAATATTTATAAAAAATATCTTTTTAGATATTTAATCTTTTCTGTTTTTTTTACTTATACCATAGATATATAGCGAGTGGTATAAAGGACTGAAATCATTGAGTTCACATGCAGTGTTAATTATCTCATGGATACGGGGGTCGCAGAACTCAATCACTTTACCTGTTTCAGTATCAATAAGATGGTCGTGTTGTCCGCAGTTATAAGCTTTCTCAAACTGAGCAATATTTTTTCCAAACTGGTGCTTTATGACCAGGTTACAATCAAGCAGGAGTTCAATTGTATTATAAAGAGTTGCCCTGCTCACCCTGTAATTTTTATTCTTCATAAATATATAAAGGGACTCAATATCGAAATGCCCGTCCCTGGAATATATCTCATCCAGAATGGCAAATCGTTCCGGGGTTTTCCGGTGACCATTCTTTTCAAGATATTCGGTAAATATTTGTTTTACGGTTTTCTTGGTTTCTTCATTAACCATATTTAAACCAGATTAAAAGAGTACTGGAAACTAATTTAAAGTAATTTTTTATCATAGCAAAAACAATCTTGCCGGGCATATAGTAATATTTATCAGCTAAAGTCTTCAACTCTTTTTACCCTGTCCACTCCTTCTATATTTACAAGCTTCATTATTAGGTTATTAAGGTCTTTTGTGTGATGTATGTACACATCAATTGTGCCTTCGAATATCCCTTCGTGCACATTGATGGTGATATTACGCATGTTAACACTCAGTTCACCTGATATGATGTTTGTGATATCATTTACAACTCCCATCCGGTCTATGCCTTCAAGGTGTATCTGAGCAAGGAAGGATACCATTTTATGGATGGTCCATTTAACAGCAATCAGCCTGTTTCCTTCCCTGGACATAAGCCTTACAGCCACCGGGCATTTGGGTTTATGAATAATAATTTTCCCTTCCGGATCATGATAGCCGATTACCTCATCTCCGGGTATGGGTTTGCAGCATTTGGCTATTTCGTAATCTGGTTTTGAATCATCTATGCTTTCCCTGATAAGGTAGGGAGCCTGCTTATCGATTGCCTCAGCTTTACTGTTACTGCTGCTTTTCCCGCTTTTGTTTGTACCCGACATTTTCAGCTCCCAGTATTTAATAATCCGGCTGCTGGGGTTCTTTTTTAATATCTTCTTTATATTATCCAGTGTAATGGTCCCGTTACCAATTTTTGAATAGAGATCTTCCTTGCTTACACACTCATAACCCGGCAGAAGCTTTTTATAGACTTCAGAGTTATGAGTTACTTTCAGGCTTTTAAGTTTTGCTTCCAGGAGTTTTTTGCCTTTATCAATGAGTGCCCGTGTTTCATTCCTGAGTGCTTGTTTTATAGCTGACTTTGCTTTTGCAACTGTAACATAATCAAGCCATTCCTTTACAGGTTTTGATTTGTCACTTGTAATTATTTCAACCTGGTCACCACTGTGCAGGGTAGAATTAAGGGTTTGAAGCTTATAGTTTATTTTTGCCCCGATGGCACTGTTCCCGATCTCAGTATGTATCTCATATGCAAAATCCAGGGCTGTTGCGCCTTTAGGCAGGGTAATAATATTTCCTTTGGGGGTAAAGACCATAATCTCGGAAGAGAAAAGGTTCATTTTGAACTCATCCAGAAACTCTATGGGGTCATTATTTGGATTTTCAAGCATTTCCCTGATCTTCTTGATCCATTTATCAAGTTCGCTTTCCTGTGCCTTATCACCCTTATATTTCCAGTGTGCGGCATATCCTCTTTCGGCATATTCATCCATCCTGGTGCTCCTGATCTGGATTTCGACCCATCTGCCATGGGGGCCCATAACAGTCAGGTGCAGGGCTTCATAGCCATTGGCTTTTGGCCTGCTTACCCAATCGCGAAGCCGATCGGGCTTGGGCATATAAATATCAGTAATAATGGAGTATATGTTCCAGCATGTTGATTTTTCTGAAATCCCCTGAGCAGGTTTGAATACTATACGAACGGCAAGGATATCATAGATTTCTTCAAAAGGAACATTTTTGGTCTGCATCTTTTTCCATATGGAGTATATGGATTTCGGTCTGCCGGTAATATCAAAATCCAGACCTTCTGCTTCCAGTCTTGCAATAATTGGAAGGGAGAACCTGTTAATCATGGTCTGGTTTTTTCTTTCGCCATGTTTCATCTTTCTTGTGATCTCATCAAAGATCTTGGGATGGCGGTACTTAAGGCTCAGATCCTCCAGTTCAGTTTTAATTGCAAATAGTCCAAGTCTGTGTGCCAGTGGAGCATACAGGTATATTGTTTCTCCTGCCACTTTCATCTTTTTTCTTTCCGGCAGGGAGTCAAGTGTACGCATATTATGCAACCTGTCAGCCGTCTTGATGAGTATGACCCTGATATCATCAGAGAGAGTGAGCAGCATCTTTCTGAAATTCTCAGCTTGCTGACTGGTGTCTCTGTTATCGTAATTGCCTGATATTTTGGTAAGCCCGTCAATTATAGATGCTATTTTCTCACCAAAGTGCTTTTTTATATCTGCGAGAGTATAGTCGGTGTCTTCAACAACATCATGCAGAAGGGCGGCTGCTATGGATTTTGCACCAAGGCCCAGCTCGGAGTTGACGATGCAAGCTACTTCAATTGGGTGTATAATATAAGGTTCACCCGACCTTCGCCGCATGTTAAGGTGCGCTTTATTGGCAAGATTGAATGCTTTTGTTATTAATTCAATGCATTCCGGCGTATTACACCGTACGAGATTATCTTTTAAAGCATCAAATTCTTTACTTATAAGCGCGAAATCTTCCTCTGTAAATACATTTTTGTTCCCCATATAAACAATTCATTCGCCCGTTTACAAATATAGAGATAAATAAGGGTAATGTAAACTACTAGTGCGTTATGTTAGTTAAAAATAATGGCGACAGTTCCTGACCTGCTAATTTTTTGTCCACCCGGTGTTTCTGTTTCGAGGAACCAGATGTATACATCTTCCGGCAACTTTTGGCCGTGGGATTTTCCATCCCAGGCGTCCAGGTGGTCACTGGTCCGGAAAAGCACAATTCCTGAACGGTTTTTAATTACAAGCCTGTAATAAGCAGGGGTAAAAGAGAGATAGGGCCTGAAAAGGTCATTGAGGTTGTTTTCATCTGGTGTGAAAGCATTCGGGACGGTAACCCTGGCAGGTTGTTCGATACAGGCAGTCACTGATTTACTTACAGCATCAGGGTAATATGGATTTATTCCTTCTTCCGCACTGATGTAATAACATATTTCTCCCTGGTTTGTATCATACATTATGTTTCTCAGTTCATCGGTATAGGTGGTGTCTGCACCAGGCAATACGGCAATCTTATCAAAGAAACCACTTATGTTGCGGTAAACAGAATAAGAAGATACGCCTCCTCTCCACCGGTAATAACTGTTCCATTTCAGGATAATCTTATCTTCCACGACTGTAACAAGCATCCTTAAAGTTGAACAAATATTTGAGAACACAATAGCTTCCCCGCAGCTGTTAACTGCCGAGAGCCTGTAATAATTTCTGCCTTCCGGTGCCTCCATATCAGTGTATGATATTTCTCTTTCTGAGGTTTGTAACTCTTCTATGATAGTAAAAGACGAGAGACTGTCATTACTTCTTTCAAGCCTGTAGTTATTATATTCGGTAGCAGGGTCAATTGTAAAAGACAACTCAGTATTACCTTTATCATTATAGCTGGCATAATCGGCATTTATCCATGCAGGAGGCACCGGAAGGTCAGTTTCAACACAAAAACTGTTTGAGGTGGATAATGAATCGTTTGATAAATTTGCTTCAACATAAAAACAATACTCAGAATAAGATGTGAATGAGCTTAAACGGTATGTACTGTCGTTTCCGGCAACACTGCCCTCATAAGAGTATCCTGAACCACCCGAAGAGTAATATATCCTGTATTCGCTTACTTCCGGACCCGGACTTTTGTAGCTGTTCCAGTCGAGCTCGATAAGATTACTGCAGGTGTCGATTGAAGCCTCAAGATACATTGTATTAAGGGAGTTTGACAGGGGACTGGGATTTCCGGATGAGTCAATTGCTGCAACCACGTAACTTTCTGAATAGAATGATGCATTTGACCCTGAATAGGTATATGATCTTGCCGCCGGATTATAAACAGTATCCACGGGGTATCCTTCCTGGTTTGTAAAGAGGTAAATTATATATCCTGCCACATCAGGTGAGCCCCCGGGAGACCATGTTAACCTGCTGTGACCTGTTTGTGGGTTGACAGTCAGAAGATCCAGAACGGGAGGCAGCGGCCTTTCAGACTCCTGTGCATTTAAATTCAGAGCAGAAAGAAAGCTGAATAATAATATTATTAGTTTGAAAAATACTTTCATTTTGAAGACTCAGATACAAACTTAATTAAAAAACAGGCTTTTCAGGTTGTTATTGTTTTTATATTTGCATTTATGACTAAAAGGCGTGCAATAGACAGGTTCCTGAGCTGGCGCAAGAGGAATATCAGCGACAGGACCTTTGTTTTGATACTCAGCGTGGTGGTTGGATTCACAGCCGGTGTCGCTGCCGTTATCATTAAGAGCCTTGTGCGCTTCATACATCAGATACTAAACCAGGGCTTCAGTTTAGAGAATTATAATATTTTTTACCTGCTGCTACCTGTCCTGGGGATACTTGCAACTGTCATTTTTACCCGTTACCTGCTCAGGCAGCAGGTAGGCCACGGCATACCTGCTGTTTTGTTTGCCATTTCCAGGTCAAATGGTCATATCAAGGGTCATAATATGTTTTCATCTGTACTATCAAGTGCCCTGACTGTTGGTTTTGGTGGTTCTGTCGGCCTTGAGGGGCCTACAGTTGCTACGGGAGCAGCTATAGGTTCCAATCTTGGCAGTAAACTTAAGCTGAGCTATAAGCAGATAATGACAATGCTCGGATGTGCTTCTGCAGCAGCTATGTCTGCTATTTTCAAGGCTCCTGTGGCAGCAATCGTTTTTGCTCTCGAGGTAATTATGCTGAATCTGTCGATGGCATCGCTTGTTCCACTGCTAATATCAAGTGTGACGGCTGCACTTACCTCATATGTTTTCCTGGGCCAGAATTTCCTTTATGATTTTACCCTTGAGCATGGTTTTGTGGTAAGTGATGCACCATACTATATCCTACTCGGGATATTTACCGGTTTAGTTTCTGTTTATTTTACCAAGATATATGTTTTTATAACCGATAAGTTCCAGAAAATTAAGAAGTGGCATATTCGCCTGATTTCAGGAGGGGTGGTACTGGGGGTCGTGATCTTTCTTTTTCCTGCACTTTACGGAGAGGGTTATGAGGGTGTTAACAGTGCACTTACGGGAGAGTACAATTATCTTTTTTCCGATTCGCTCTACTATAATTACAGGGAAAGCCTTTTTGCTCTGATAGTGGTGCTCAGCCTGCTAATAGTTTTCAAAGTAATTGCTACAACGGTTACTTTTGCAAGTGGAGGAGTAGGTGGTATATTTGCCCCATCGCTTTTTACAGGAGCTCATGCAGGATTGCTTTTTGCCGTTTTACTGAATAATTTCGGACTGGAAGTTGAGGTGAGTAACTTCGTTCTTGTTGCAATGGCCGGCATGATTGCCGGGGTGATACATGCTCCACTTACTTCAATTTTCCTTATTGCCGAAATTACTGGTGGATACGAGTTGTTCCTACCCCTGATGATAACCTCCACCATATCCTATGCCACACTTAAAATATTTGTTAAGAATTCGGTTTATACCTATCAGCTTGCTCAGCGAGGCGAACTTATTACTCATGATAAGGATAAGGCAGCCCTTTCGCTGATGGATGTCTCAAGCCTTATTGAAACAAATTTCAGCACGGTTAAACCTGGTTCAACTCTCGGCGAACTGGTGCAGATTATCTCCCGTTCTTCCAGGAATGTTTTTCCTGTTGTGGACAACGAAAATAATTTCCTGGGAGTTGTCTGGGTAAATGATATTCGTCATATAGTATTTAAGCAGGAATTATATGATAATACCTATGTGCGGGAACTGATGTTTATGCCATCACCAACCGTTTCTGTTCATGAGTCAATGGAAGACGTGGCATATAAGTTCCAGACCTCTTCACATTATAACCTTCCGGTACTGGATAAGGGTAAATATGTTGGTTTTGTATCACGGGCAAATGTGTTTTCACAATACAGGTCCATGATGCGTAATTTTATGGAAGAATAGATGATTAAGCTGTCGATACTGATAAACAGGTTTCTTAAATGGAGATTAAAGAATGTAGACCAGCGTCGTTTCATATATATATTAAGTTTTGTTACCGGCATGCTGAGTGCATTAGCTGCCGTATTACTTAAGAATGCCATTCACTACACCGAACAATTTCTGACAACCTGGTTTCAAAGCGATCAGGCAGGATACCTGTATCTGGCATATCCGCTTACAGGCATGTTGCTGACTGTTATTTTTGTCCGTTATATAATTAATGATAAGATAGGACACGGAGTAAGCCGCATACTTTATGCAATTTCCAGGAATAACAGCAGGATTAAGTCTCATAATAACTGGTCTTCTATTGTTGCCAGTACTTTTACAATCGGTTTTGGAGGATCGGTAGGAGCAGAAGCTCCGGTAGTATTAACCGGTGCATCTATAGGATCTAACATAGGCAGGCTGATGAGAATGAATTACAAGAATATTACACTTCTTGTAGGTTGTGGTGCTGCCGGGGCAGTTGCGGGGATCTTTAAAGCTCCAATAGCCGGACTGGTTTTTACCCTCGAGATATTAATGCTGGATCTTACCATCTCATCAATAGTCCCCTTGCTAATAAGCTCGGTAACAGCAGCTACCGTATCATATTTTTTGATGGGAAAAGATGTGCTGTTTTCGTTCACTCTTAGTGAGTCTTTTCTCCTGCAAAATATACCCTGGTATATAGCCCTTGGCATTGGCACAGCTCTACTGTCTGTATATTTTACACGTACAACAATGTTCCTTGAAGGCCTTTATTCGAATATAAAGAATCAATATATAAGACTTATTACCGGTGGTATTGTCCTTGGTATTCTGATCCTGATACTGCCCCCTTTGTACGGAGAGGGATATAACACAATCAGGATGCTTCTTGATGGAAATACAGAAGCACTGTTTGAAAATAGCTTTTTTGGTACTAATGGCAGCAATGCCTTTTTCCTGCTGGTTTTTCTTCTTGCCCTGGTGCTTTTTAAAGTTGTTGCAAGCAGTTCAACCAATGGTGCCGGTGGAGTAGGAGGGATATTTGCTCCTTCTCTATTTATAGGTGGTGTCAGCGGTTTTTTTATGGCACGTTTAATTAACACACTGGGTTATACAAGCTTGCCGGAGAGTAGTTTTACCCTTGCCGGCATGGCAGGTGCCATGGCTGGTATAATGCATGCTCCACTGACAGCTATCTTTCTGATAGCTGAAATTACAGGAGGCTATGAATTACTTGTTCCGCTGATCATAACGTCCACTATATCCTATATGACGATTATGAGATTTGAGAAACACTCTATCTATCATATCAGGCTTGCCACCAGGGGAGAACTGATAACTCATCATAAGGATAAGGCTGTTCTTACCAGGATGGACTGGACCAGGGAGATAGAAACTGATCTGATCAGTGTTCGCTCAGGAGACACACTAGGGAAGCTGGTGAAGGTTATATCAGCCTCAAAGCGTAATATTTATCCCGTAGTTGATGAGATAGGTATCCTGGAAGGAGTAGTACTGCTGGATAATGTCAGGAATATTATGTTTAACCGCGAATTGTATGATGAAACATTGGTCAGTGACCTTATGGTTATGCCTCCTTCATATATAGATAAAAGCGAAAAAGTAGACAGCATCATGGAGACTTTCCGCAAGACCGGTGCCTGGAATCTTCCCGTGCTTGATGGTGGGAAGTATGTGGGATTTATCTCAAAATCAAGGATTTTCTCCACCTACCGTGACCTGCTCATGGAGGTTTCTGAGGACTAGCGGGGACTAAGCGACTGAGGGACTAAGCGACTGAGGGACTAAGCGACTGAGGGACTAAGCGACTAAGCGACTAAGCGACTGACAGACTAAGTGATTTGCAGAGACTGTTCAAATAAGTGTGTCAAAATAAACTTTTGTAAATTGACACCAATATGGACGAAAAATTTGATTTAGACAATTTCAAGAAGGACCTTGCCAAGAAGATAAAAGAAGGCAAAGGTTTAACAGGAAAAGATGGT